>CANJQN010000004.1 GCA_947476465.1 Comamonadaceae bacterium
CACGCCGCGTGCCATTGCCACAGCGTCTACCAACCGTTGGGGCTGAGCTCACTCACCGTTCGGGCTGAGCCTGTCGAAGCCTCGCACTTGCACTCGCATGCCCTTCGACAGGCTCAGGGCGAACGGAAATTCCACCGAGGCCGCCCCTGTGTCTTTGTATCACCCGATCAATTTATTCCGGACACCAGTGCGCCTACGCGGGGATGACGCGTGTGGGGTGAGCCGGCTCGCTACTCGCGTGCGAGGTGAACTGGCTCGCTACTCGCGTTTGAGGTGACGTTTGTCATCCCCGCGAAGGCGGGGACCCAGGAAATGCATGCGAGCCAAGCCGCAGGCCATCGACGCACCAATGGCGCGCCCCCAAAAATAACAAGGACACGGCCGCAGGCCGTGTTGACCCCAAAGCCCCTGTGGCCGCGCCGAGGAGCGCAGCGGCGGGCGGATCAGGAAGCGCGACTGTTTGAGCCCCGCAGGGGCGAGTTCGAGCGCTTCCCCGCCCGACGCGAGCACCGGAGGTTGCCCCGGAGCGCCGACAGGCACGCAGGGGACGCGGACAGTGGGGTCGCGTTTCTTTGCCCCGCTTTCTTTGGCGAGACAAAGAAAGCGGGTCGGCCGCCGGGCCGAGACCCGGCTTGCCCCGAAATGCTACAAAAACAAGGACAGAGAAGAATTCATCACCGCGGCGCCAACGTCAACTCCGCCCGCGCCCCCGACCCCTTCCCATCCCCCTGCGCCACCGGCGCCCCCAGGAACAGCCGCTCCGCCGGCACCTTCTGCGCGGCCAGGTAGTCGCGCACCGCCACACTGCGCGCCACCGCCAGATCACGCAGCGCGTCCTGGCCCACCGGCACCGCCGCCATCAGCAGCGCCTCCAGGTCTGCCTGTGGCAGATCCCGCACCGCGCCCGCCGGAGTGCGGGGCTTGGCGATGTCGGCGCGGCGGTACACCTCTTGCAGCAAGGCCGGGTATTCGGCCGGCGACACAGTCACCTCGGCCGCTGAAGGCGTGCCACCGCTGCGGCCGGCCTGACGCCGCTTTTCGCTTTGCACCGTGTCGTCCAGCCGCGCGCGGCGCCAGGCGGCTTGTTCGGCCTCGGGGTTGCTGCGGCCCACCACCGTCAGGCGCAGGCCGGTGCGGTCGACCAGGGCCTTGGCGACCTTGTCCAGGCGTTCGCGGGCCGTGGCGTCCAGCTCGGCGCGCCCTGCGGCGAAATCAACCTCGCTCAGCTCCGGGCCGCCCCCAAAGGCGCTGGCCAGCAGCGCGAAGGGCGCGGTGATCGCCTTGCCGATCAGGTTGAAGATGACCTGGATGATGATCGGCCCCAGGCGGAACTGCGGGTCGTTGATCGAGCCGCTGATGGGCAGGTTGATGTCGATCACGCCGTTGCGGTCGGCCAGCAGCGCCACGGCCAGCTTGACCGGCAGATTGGCGAGGCTGCCCTCGACGCGCTCGCCGAACATCAGCTGGTTGAGCACGACCTGGTTGCTGGCGGTGAGCTGGCCCTCGGGCGTGATGCGGTAGGCCACGTCCAGACTGAGCTTGCCGCGCTCGATGCCGTAACCGGCGTACTTGCCGCTGTAGGGTGACAGCGGCGCCAGCTCCAGTTCGCGCACCTTGCCTTTCAGGTCGAGCGCCAATGGCTGGGCCAGGGGATTGAGCTTGCCCTCCACCTCCAGCGAGGCGGTGCCCTCGACCCGTCCACGCAGGCTCAGGTCGGCCATCACGGGTGCGCCGGCCGCGTCGGCGCGGTTGGTGAAGGCGCCCAGGCCGCCGGCGAGGGCGCTGAGGTTGGCCGAGTAGTTGGGCTGGATGAAGCGGTCAGAGTAGAAGACGCGCCCGTTGACCAGACTGATGGGCCCGAAGCGGATTTCCGGTGCGGGGCCGGTGGCTGCGGCGGCGGTCGTGACGGTGGCGCTGGCGGATGGTGCAGGCGCCGCTGCGGTGGCGGTTGCTGTGGGTGTCGCGGTTGCCGCTGGCGCCTGCCCCGCAGCGGCCGAAGCCGGCGCCTGCGCCGTGGCCGCGCCCGGTGCAGCGCCATCCGGCCGCAGCAGATCTTGCAGGTTGATGCGCCCGTTGGCGCCGACGATGACCCGCACGAAGAAGTCGCTGAGCACCGTCTCGTTGACCACCAGCCGGCGCAACTGGCCGCCTTGCAGCTGCACGTTCAGGCCGCGCAGGTTCAGCGCCTTCCAGTCCAGCAAGTCCTCGCCGGGGCTGAGGGTGCGGGCGCGCAGGTCTTCGACGCTCAGTTGCCCTTCCAGGCTGAGGTCCGGGCCGGCGGGGGGCAGGGCAACCTGTACCGTGCCGTCGAAGCTGGTATCGGCACGCAGCAGGTCGAGGTTGAGGGCGCCGCGCAGATAGGGCTCCAGCGCATGCACCGGCAGGTGGTCGGCCTGAACGCGGCCCTGCGTGCGCATGGGGGTGGCAGTGCCAGTGCCAGGCAGGGTGATGCTGCCGGTGTAGCTGAGGCTGCCGCCCTGCGCACCGTCACCGCGCGAGCCGGCCTGGCGCATCTGCAGGGCCAGGCGCAGCGGCATCGCCGCCTGGCTCGCAGCCAGTGGGGCCAGCGTGCGCAACTGCAGCTCGATGGCGCTCAGCTCCAGTCGCACGGGTTCGGGTGCGGCGAGGTCGACGAACCCGAGCTGGCCGCCATCGATACGGGCCTCGCCCAGTGTCAGTTGCCAGGCGGGGGCCGAGGTGGTGTCCTCGGTGGCGGGTGTGGCTTGCACCAGCCAGTCTTCGAGCATCCAGCGGCCTTGCGCGCTGCGCTCGGCTTGCATGCGCGGGCGGTCCAGCACGACGCTGGCGGCGCTGGCGCGCTGTGCGCCCAGGTCTAGCTCGAGCTTGTCCACCGTGAGGCTGCGCCAGGCCAGGGGCTGGACAGCTCCGTCGGCCAGCACCAGATCGCGCACGCGGGCCAGGGGCAGGCGCAGGACCGGCGCGCTGCCATCCTTCCAGGCGACCTCGGCCTGCACCGACAGCGCGCCGGTGACACGCGGCTTGAGCACGCCGGCCAGGTAGGGCGCCGCAGCGGCCAGCGGCAGATCGTCCAATTGGGTGGACAGGTTCACGGACTGCGCTGTGGCCTGGCCCTTCCAGCGCCAGGCGGCGCCCGCCAGGCGCGCGCCGCCCTCGAAGGGGATGGCTTCGCGCGTGGGCCACGCCACGCCGTCGGCGGCGAGCTTGAGGTCTTCGAGGGACAGCTTGGCGGCCGGCTGGGTGCTGGCGTCGCTCCAGTCGACGCGGCCGCCGTCGACACGCAGCTCGCGCAGGGCCAGTTGCCACCCGTCAGCGGCAGGCGCGGCGGCAAGCGCGGGGCCCGAAGCGGCGCTAGCCGTAGCGGACGCAGCGGGCGACGCGGCGCCCGGTGCCGCGGTCGGCTTGGCGGCGGCTGTGGCGGTCGGTGAGGCCGGTGCGAAGGCCTGCACCATCTCCAACAGGTCGATTCGCCCGGCGGCATCGCGGCGCACCTGCAGCTGCGGGCCGGCCAAGGCCAGCCGCGCCAGGTTGATGCGCTTGTCCAGCAGGGCACTGGGTTCGATCTTCAGCTCGAGCGTCTCCAGGCCGAACAGCGGCTGGCCGCGCGAGGTCAGGCGCAGGCCGCGCAGGGCCAAGTCGCCCGCCACCGACAGGCTGGTGGTCTGCTGCTGCTCGAAGGCGAGCGTCAGGCGCGCCGTCAGCTCACCGGCCTCGGGCCGCAGCGGCAGCGCGGTCGGCCAGTAGGGCAGGTAGGGCGTGATCGCGAACCGGGGCACGTCCAGCACCAGCTCGGACTTGTGATCGGCGGCAAAGGGGCGGGTGTTGGCCTGCAGCGCAAAAGGTTCGCCATTGAGCGCAAAGGCCAGTTTGGGCTGGGTGAACACCTCGCGGCGCGCACCCAGGTTGCTCAGGAAGGGGATGCCCAGCTCCAGGCCGCGCAGGGTGTGGGTGATGCCCTTGGGCGCATCGCGCAGGTCGAACTCGCCGCCGTGGACCGCGATGTTGTAGACGGCAAAGCGGGGTAGATCGCTTTTCGGATCCTTGGGGGACGCCGGGGCCGATTGCAGGCGCAAGAGCAGGTCGTCGATGTCGTAGCGGCCCTCGCCCAGGTGGGCCAGGCGCAGGCGCGGCGCCTCGAGCGTGAGCGAGTCCAGCACCGGCGCCAGCCGCAGCACCGACTGCAGCTCGGCGTCGGCCTCCAGGCGAGCGAGCTCGAACTGCACGGCCTGGCCGTCGGCCGCATGCACGCGCAGGCCCTTGACCGTCAGGCGCAGTGACCAGGGGCGCAGATCGATCGACTCGACCGTGACCTTGCGGCCCAGTTGCGCACTGCCTTGGCGCTCGAGCAGCGCCTTGAGGGCGGGCGGGCCGGCCAGCCACAGCAGGGCCCACAGCAGCAGTAGGGCGATCACCGCATAGGCGGCGCGGCGCAGCCAGCGCCGGGCGGCGCCGCCGGCGGGGTTGGGGT
This sequence comes from Comamonadaceae bacterium, assembly GCA_947476465.1. Classification (GTDB taxonomy): domain Bacteria; phylum Pseudomonadota; class Gammaproteobacteria; order Burkholderiales; family Burkholderiaceae_C; genus Ramlibacter. Next base: position 4,448 of record CANJQN010000004.1, read on the forward strand.
GTGTGGTGGGCGTGGCGGTGGGCATCTTCAGTGGGGGGGAGAGTCCTTGCGCAGCAGAAAGGATAGTCTGCTTTGGCCGGCGTGCCCCTGCCTCTGCGCTTGCCCGTCCTGCTCGAAAGCAGTGTCTGGATCAGCGGCCACCGCGGAACCGGCTTTGCCGGGCCTATGGCGGCGAGCACTGGGCGCCGAAGGCGCATCGGGGGTGGGCTTCATGGCCGTGCTGTGGCAAACACCGCCGCCTGGACGCGGGACGTCAGACCCAGCTTGCGCAGGATGTGCTGCACATGGATCTTGACCGTGGTTTCCGCGATGCTGAGCGTGCGGGCGATTTCCTTGTTGCTGGCCCCTCGGGCGATCTGCTGCAGCACCTCCTGCTCGCGTGGCGACAACGGCGCGGACATATCGCCGGCCGGCGCGGCGGCGGGCTGCTGGAGCGCGGCGACCAGCTTGGTCGTCATCTCGGGGCTGACCACCGCCTCGCCACGGGCGGCGCGCTGGATGGCGCGGCTGAGGTCATCACTCTCCATGGTCTTGAGCAGGTAGCCGTTGGCGCCGCCGCGCAGGGCCGCCTGCAGGTCGCCCTCGTCCTCGCTGACGGTGAGCATCAGGATGCGCACCTGTGGGCAGACTTCGCGCAGGCTGCCCAGGGCCTGGATGCCGCTGGCGCCGGGCAGGTCCACGTCCAGCAGGATCAGCTCGGGCTGCAGGGCCTGGGCCTGGCGCACGGCTTCGCCGGCGTCGCCTGCCTGGCCCACAACGTTCACACCGCGGTCCAAGGCGAGCAGGGCCACCAGAGCGCGCCGGAACAATCGGTGGTCGTCGACCACCATGACGCGGATCGGATCCATCGGGCGCTCTTCGGTCATGCGGACGCCTGTGCCTGTTCCAGGGCGTGCGTCACCGGCTCCGCCGGGGCGGCGCTGGCGGGATTGGGCAACTCCAGCACCACGCTGCAGCCGCCACCGGGTGTGGCGCTGACGTTCACCCGGGCGCCGATGCGCTCGGCCCGCTCGCGCATGATCCGCAGCCCCACATGCGTCTCGCCCGGCTGCGCGGCGGCGGCCGGATCGAAGCCCTGGCCGGTGTCGCGCACCTCGAAGCGCCAGTGAGGGCTGGAACGCACATCGAGCGACACCTCTTTGGCGCGGGCATGTTTGCGCACATTGGACAGGGCCTCCTGGACGATGTGCAGCACCTGCACCTGCACGTCCGCCGGCAGGGCGATGCCTCGCGCGTCGAAACGCAGCTGCGTGGGCAGACCGGTCTGGTGCTCGAACTTCGACAAGGTGGTGCGCAGGGCCGGCTCGATGCTTTCGTCGCTGGTGCGGGTGCGAAAGTGCAGCAGCAACTCGCGCACGTCGGCGTAGCTCTCGCGCACGCCGGTGTCCAGTTCGGCCACGATCGGCGCGGCGGCCTTCAGGTCGCCGCGGCCCATGGCCTCGCGCAGCAGCTGCACCTGGATCTTCAGGAAGATCAGCGACTGGGCAATGGAGTCGTGCAGCTCGCGCGCGATCAGGCCACGCTCCTGGCCCACCGCCTGCTCGCGCTCCAGGGCGGCCAGCCGCAGCCCCTCCATGGCGCCGGCCAGGTGGCTCACCAGGATGTCCAGCAGCTCGCGCTCCTGGGGCGCCACGGTGACGTCGCGACGGAAGAACAGGTTGACCTCGCCCAGCAGGCGCTCACGCTGGCGCACCGGCACGGTGACCAGCGTTCGAAAGCCGTTGCGTTCGCAGTGGCCCAGGGCGGAGGGCGTGTCCGATCGGATGGGAATGACGCGCGTGCTGGCGTTCTGCCGGGGCTGGCCGCAGTGGCAGGCGCCCGAATCGATGCAGTCTTCACCCTGGGCGATCTGCGGCGGCAGGTTATCGCCGGCCAGCATGACGTAGCGGTGATTGGCCTCGTCGGACCAGCGCACGGCCACAGCGTCTGCGCCGGTGATCAGGCGCACCTCGCGCGCGAACCCCTGGGCGAGCTCGTCGAGCTGGGTGGCGCGGGCGGTCAGGGTGCTCACCTGGTACAGGTGGGCCAGGCGCTGGCGCTCAATCTCCAGCTGCGCGGTCTTGTGGCGTACCCTCTCCTCCAGGCCGGCGTAGAGCGACTGCAGGCTCTCGGCCATTTCGTTGAAGCCCTGCGACAACTCGCCGAATTCGTCCAGACGGTCCACCTCGACGCGTGCCGACAGGTCGTTGGCGCGCAGCGCGGTCACGCCGCGCTGCAGGCGCGAAACCGGGTTGAGCACCAGCAGGTAGCCGGCATAGAACACGGCCGCCGCGCAAAACAGGGCCAGCGCCATCAGCGTCAGCTGCACGGCGTGCAGCATGGAGGTCCAGCGGGCCAGCTCGGTCTCAATGGCGCCGACGAAAGTATCCACCTGGGCCACGAAGGCGTCGGCCGTCGGCACCTGGGAGACCGTGGGCGGCGGTCCCGTCAGCCAGCGCGTTTTGAGTACGCCCCATTCATGACGGACCTCGGCGAATCGCTCCCGGGTGGCCTTGGACCAAGGCACGAACAGTGGCCGAGAGGAATCGCCCTGGCCCAGCAGCGCCAGACTGACATCGAAACTGTCGGCGATCTCGCGCACGGATGACGGCACTGGCGGCTGGTCGATGGCCAGCGCCATGCGGTAGGTCAACATGCGCAGGCGGCCCGCCTCATTGACGGCGGCGGCGCCGCCTTCGAGCTGCCAGCTGACCCACAGCGTCAGGCCGATCGACAGCAGCGCGAGTGCGAGGAAGGTCGCGCCGGTGGCGACCATCTTGGCGGTGAGGGTCCAGGGTGTGCGCATCTTGCGACGCAGCTTAGGCCCGCCGATCCGCTTGCCAACTGACGCACATCAAGCCCAGCCGACGAATGTCCCTTCTGGGCGGCTGGGGGCCGGGGCGGTCTCGTCCAGCGCGGCGCCGGGGTGCCGGTGGATCGCGTCGTGGACAAAGCGCAGCTTGTCCAGTGCGCCGGCGCTCAGGGCGAAGGGGTAGGCGTCTTCGTGGCCCAGGCTGCGGTTGAGGCTGTTGACCAGCAGGGTCAGCGGCCGCCACTGGCTGACCAGGCCGCCGAAATCGTCCATGCCGCCGGCAAAGGGGTCGTCGACCGCTTCGGCCGCGCCAACGCCGGGCCCGGGCACCACCATCCGGGTGCGAAACGAGGCCGCTGTCTCCAGCAGGTCGACCATGTGCAGGTAGTGTGCCCAGGTCTCGGCCCAGTCTTCCCAGGGATGCGAGGTGGCATAGGCGCTGACCCAATGGTCCTGCCAGCCGGCGGGCGCGCCGCTGTTGTAGTACTGCTGCAAGGCCAAGCCATAGTCGGCACGCTCGTCGCCGAAGAAGCGGCGAAAGTCCTCATGGCGGCCGGTGCGGTGGATCAGCCGGTCCCAGTAGTAGTGGCCCGACTCATGGCGCAGGTGGCCCAGCAGGGTGCGGTAGGTCTCGTGCAATGCGACGCGGTGGCGCAGGCGCTCTTCGTCGTCGGCCTCGGCCACGTTCAGGGTGATGACGCCGTTGGAATGGCCGGTGACCACCTGATCGCCGGGCTGGTCGGCCTTGAACTCGAAAATAGGGCCCTGGCAGGCGCCGGCCGGCGGGTCCGTGTGGACCAGGCCGAGCCGCGCCAGGGTGAAGAACAGGCGGCGCTTGGCCGCTTCGATGGGCCACCAGCGCTGGACATTGCCGGGCACGGACAGGTCCGGCAGCATCCGCGTCAGGCGGCAGGATACGCACAGCGGGTTGGGGTCGTGCGCCGGCACAGCGAAATTGCACGACTGGACAGGGGCGTGATTGCCGCACAGGCGCCACAGCGGCACCTGGCGGCCGCGCGGGGAGGGCCCCGACTTGCGCCGGTACAGGCCCAGGCCCGCCTCGCCATCGGGTTCGATGGCGCAAAGATCCATTCGGTCCGCAAGGAACGCGACAAGGCTGCCGCACCGCAGGCAAGTGACGTTCTCGAAGTAGAGCGCGTTGCCACAGTGGTCACATCGGAAGATTCTCATCGGTCCTTTCGACCCATAGGGTCATCTTACGGGCGCACGACGATGCTGTTGCGCACCTGTGTCACACCGGTCGTATCGCGCGCCAATGCCTCCGCATGCGCGCGTTCCTGCGAGGACTTGGCAAAACCGGAAAGCTGTACTGTGCCATTGAGGGTCTCGACACCAATGGACATACCGCCGGTGGTCTTGTCTTCCAGCAGCTTGGCCTTGACTTTGGTCGTGATGGCGCTGTCGCCGACATAAGAGCCGACGGTGCTCTGGCCGCGCGTGACGGCGCAGCCGGTGGTGACCAGCGCCAGGCCGGTCATGGTGGCCAGAAGGAGTGTGCGGATGTTGTTCATGGTAGATGCCTTTTCGTTGGATGGATGCGTGGAAGACGCGAAAAAGTCGCGTCGGCGGCCGCATCGCTCACCGCCGACGGCGTACGCATCAGTGGGGTGGGTGGGGTTGTGGCTCACCGTAGAGGGCGGACATCAGCGCACGCGAGATTCGCGGCGAGCGCAGGGCGGCCACGGCCAGGCCCGTGACCGAGATCACGCGCCACGGCCGCGCCAGGAAGACCAGGGCGCCGGCCGCAGCCGACACCGCCAGGAAGCTCACCGGGCGGCGCTGCGCACACCGGGACAACTCGGGTGCGGCCAACTCCAGCGCGAGGTGCGCCGGATGGTCCCGCCAATAGTTGCGTGTGGCATCGGCCAGCCGGGCGAGCCGCCCACGCCATTGCCGGCTCGGGTCGGCGGTGCCCTCGCGGCCCGATCGGTCCGGGCTGAAGGCCTGGCGCAGCCGGTCGCGCACCGTCGTGCGGCGTGCCTTCTTTTCCTGGATGTGCTCAATGATGGCCTGGCGCGTCTGCTCAAGCCGTTGCTTGCTGCCGTTGCGGGATTCGCGGTGCGTCATGGCGTGCGACCTCAGGACTGCGCGCCCAAGGTGCGCAGTGTCTTTGCGTCAATGTCCAGCTGAGAGCGCAACTCGGTGAAGGCCCGCTGCGGCACCCTTCGCAGCGCCATCAGGGCGGCGGCGACGGCCACCACAAGCGGCACCGCTGGCACGGCGATCAACGCCCAGTGAAACTGCTGCTGCATCGCGCCGAGCATCAAAGCCACGCCCGCGAGGACCAGAAACACCAAGGCAGCGACGACCGCCACGGCAACGGCGACGGCGCAGCCGACCACCTGCGCGCCCGCCGTGGATGCTTCTTCGCGGATCAGGCCGGCATAGCCCGCAAGGTGGGCCATCACCAGTTCGGGCCTGCGTACCAGGACGGAGAAGAGCGGGTGGAGCATGGGCGGCGGGCCTGAGCGCTTAGAACCGGTTGCCGCGCTGGCGGCGGGTCAGCACGATGGCGGCCATCACCAACGCGCCGACGCCAGCGGCGATCAGGGCCGAACGAACGGGCTGCTCGGCCACGTAGTCACGGGTGGCGCTCGCGGCGCGGCCGATCTGGCGCTGCGCCGCGCTGGCGGTGTCCGCGACGCCATAGCGCAGATCTCGCATTTTTTCGGCGGCGCGCTCCAGCGCCTGGGCCGCGAACTCGCGGGTGCTGTCCAGGGCCTGGGCGCCGGTGGCGATGGCCTCGCCCGCAAGGGGGCGGGCGGAGGTGACGCCGGCATCATGGCGGGTGCTGCGGTGGAACATGGCGAAGTCCTCTCGTCGGGTGGTGATGCGGCTCTTGGGCGCCGGGTGTGGGTGTCGGGAACGCCCAAGCAGGGTACGGCGCAAGGTCAGCGGTCGCCGATCAGTGCCCGGCGTGTGTCCTTGTCGTCAACGTGGTCGCGCCCCTGTAGGAGGCCGCCGACCGCCCCGTTGGAGTTTGTCGCGTCACGAGCATGCTCGCGGTCTGTCTCAAGCGCGGCCCGCCACACCGGATCGTTCTGATGACTGTCACGTCACTCGCTCAGGTGTGATGCCGGACAGGGCCGTGCTCGACCGCTGGAACCCGAGTTCGTTGATACCGATGAGCGAGATCGCCGCGACCGGAGCGAGAACAAGGCTCAGCACGGCACTGAATCGAAAGCGGGTCATCAGAACGGCTCCACGCGTCACATGATGTGCATAGAATAAAGATTCGTCATGTTCAAGAAGTTGTCTGTCCCTGATAGCGTTGTGATGGCGCAGGCAGCAGACTAGGAAAGAGACAAGACATGATCAAAGTCGGCATTGTGGATGACCACGCCATCGTCAGGTCCGGCCTGAAGCAGTTCTTTTCAGAACAGGTTGACCTGCGAGTGGTCGGCGAAGCTGCGAGCGGCCGGGAGGCCATCGATCTCGTGCGCACCACCGACCTCGATGTGCTGGTGATGGACCTGTCCATGCCCGGCCAGAGCGGCATCGATGCCCTGGGCATGATCCGCGCCAAGGCGCCGGATGTCGGCATCCTGATCCTGTCGGGCTACCCGGAGGAGCACTACGCGATGAACCTGATCCGTCAGGGCGCTAGCGGCTACCTCAACAAGGAATGCGAGCCGATCGAGATCGTCAACGCGATCCGCACCATCTCGCTGGGCCGGCGCTACATCTCGCCGTCCGTTGCGGAGTTGCTGGCGCAGCAGCTCAATCGTAAAGAGGGTGGCGCACCGCACGAGCAGCTGTCCGAGCGCGAGTTCCAGGTGTTCCTCAAGCTGGCCAAGGGCGAGACTGCGGGCGACATCGCCAAGGCGCTGTCGCTGTCGGTCAAGACCGTGAGCACCTACCGCACGCGGCTGATGGAAAAAATGTCGCTGTCCACGAACAGCGACCTCACCTATTACGCTCTGAAGAACAAGCTGATCGATTGAGTTTTGAGTTGGCGCGAAGGCACGGTCAGCCGACCTTGCGGTCCCGTCGGTCGCGCTCCACGGCCAGCTTCAGCATCGTTTCGGCCAGCGCCGTCTGGGCTCTAACATGCGCCGGCGACTTTTCAAACGCCTTCATCAGCTCCTCGGGCGTGACCTTCATGGCCTTGATCATCAGATCCTTGTGCGCGGCCGTCGCTTGGCTGTTCAAGACCGCCGATATGAGGACCGCCGGGGCGGACGGGCCGTGAAGCTTCATCGCCACCTGTGCCGCTGTCTGAGTGCTCAGCAAGCCGGTTCGCACCGGGGCCGCAATGAGCGAGCACTTTTGCTTGATGTTGAGCGTCTGCGCGCTCGCAATGGATTGAACGATCAGGCGCAGGCCGTTGTACTCAGGGGCGAGGTCGCTGTCCGAGGCCGAAGGCGCTCGCGAGCACAGCACGTGAATCAAGGGCGCATGCGCGGCGTCGGTGCGCGCTTCCAGCAGGGCCATTCTGTGCTCATCCGTAATTAGCCCTGGCGGGACGTCCAAGACGGCTTTGGCGTAGGCGGCGGCTGTTTTCGGCTGGAGCGAGACAATCAGGGCGGCGAAGGCCGGTAGCGGCCCGTCCAGCTCCCGGAAGGCGCCCCTGAGCAACGCAAACCGGTCTTGTTCCGTCAGGGGGGCCGCTGTGTGTGCGACAACGTGCACGAAGGCGGTGACGCTGTCCGCATAGCCTTGGCGCAGTGCCACCGACAAGCTGGTGCTTCCGCTTTCACCGCGCGCGCTCAGAAACTTCATCAGCGCCGTCTTGTCCTGACCTGCCGCGCTGGCCGCCAGTTTCACGGCATCCGGGAGATGGCCGTGGCCACCTGACGTCATCAGGGTACGCATGAACTCAGGATCCGAGCGCTGCGCCGCGCTGAATCCGTGCAGCTGCGGCGCAGCACTGCCGCTCTTGTCCCATCGATACAGGCATGCGGTCTGTTGCGGGGAGGCGAAATAGGTGTCGCTGAGGGACCCCAGCCAGCCATCCATGCGCTGCCATCGGGGCGCGAGCACGCGCTCGGGACTGGCGAAGGTCACTCGCGCGCGCGTGGCCGTCCGGTTGGGGTCGTACAAACGAACGGCAAAGGCCGTTGTGGCCGCCGACCCTGGCCTGTCCTTTTTCCGCAGCGTGACCGCCATGGCGTGCAGGGGTGTCGTCATGAGGAAGCGACGCTCCTCGCCAGCACGCATGGAACGCAGTTCGGCATTGAGCGCCTGACCGAATGAGGCGCTGGAAAAGACATGGGATGCGGGGCGCGACATCACTTCGCGAATTCGCAGCTCTGTTCGCGCACTGACGGCCTGCTCGATGGCGTCAACACTGCGGAAATCGAGAAGGCTCGCAGGGCCGACCGTACGTCCGCTCTCCTGGTCGAGGTGATGGGCGACCAGGTGTCGGCACACGATGGCGTTGTCGGACAGCCCAACCTGCGCGGCCGACTTCGCATCGAAGTGGCCTTTGCCATTGAGTTGGATGGCCGACGCCAGCTTCTGCCTTTGCTGGGCCTTCATGTCACGATCACCGAACTCCTTCGCGTTGCGATCGTAGAGAAATTCATCGAGCTTGCGAGGGGGTTGGGCCTCGTGGCCGTCGAGGTCGTGGTAACGCAGGGTCGCTGGCCCCGGGTTGCGAAAATAGTGCTGCCGATCGTCGTCAAGAACACAGGCCATGGCGGGTGGAAGCGTCAGATCCCATGCGCCGGCGCGCGTGCAGACCAGGTGGACGGTCAGTTGTGCCGGCGCATGGGCCAGCAGGTGCAGGTCGAGCGCGTCGGAGGTGCCGCTGGGCGAGATTCTCAGCTCGCTCAGATCGGTCAGCGCGTTCAGGCCCATCACCACCGCGCCCAGGTCCTGTGCCGCGGCGGGCGCTTGCAGCGACGCGCCGGTGAGCGGCCGGCCGGTGCTCGCCGCGTGGTCCGCCAGGGCGCGCCAGGCCGCTACGGGCAGGTCGGCCAGACGGTCGGCCAACTGTGCCAAGGGCAACTGGTCTTGAACATCCTGGGCGGTCGGGGTGAGGGTCAGGTGCCCGTCTTTCACGCAGGCCAGCAGGGTGTCGGCCAGGGTGGCGGCGTCGTCGCCGACCAGCCAGTCGTCCTGGCCGAGCGCCTGCAGCAGGGCCTGGCGTGGCTCCAGGGGCGGCTGCATGGGCGACCCCATGGGTGTGTGGTTGGCCGATGAACTGACCGCCATCTGGTCGCGAGAGGCGCCGATGGGGCCGTGGCCGGCTGCCGGAACGAGCATGCGACGCACTCCTGGCCGGCGGCTGTGCCGGCGATCGTGAGACTTCCCGCCTGTCCGGTCGCGAACGCCTTACCGGCGTGCCCCGGTGCCCTGCGCCACCGTCGACGCAGGCGCGCCAGAGCCGCTGATCGCGCTCTCGATCCGCGCCTTCCACTGGCCGCGCACCTTCTGCACCGGAGACAAATGGTTCAAGGCCCGCAGCACCTCGCCCGGCGGCGTGCCCATGCCGGCGACCAGGGCCTTCTTGGTCACGAAGTCGCCATTGGATTCGATCACCGCGCACACCATGGCCGCAGCGGCGTGCACATGGCCGCTGTCCAGTGCCGCGCGGGTGGCGGTCTGGCTTGACATCCAGCCCTTGGACACCTTGGCTGCCAGCAAGGCCTGCTTGTGACGCGGTGTCAGTGCGACCGATTCGGCGATCGCCCGCGCCACGCTGTACAAGAACTCATGCTCGGGCGCAATGCCTTCGCTGGTCGACGCGGCCCGCGAGCACAGCGTGTGCAGCAGGGCGACGCCCTCGGCGGGCCGCGCGGCCGCCAGGTCGGCCCGGTGGTCGTCACTGATCGCGGTGCGGGGCAGGGCCAGCACCGCACGCACGTAGGCGATGGCACCCTCGGGGCTGCGGCGAGCGGTGCCGGCGTCCAGGGCCGGAGTGCGCCCTTCAAGCCGGCCGAAGGCGCCGCGCAGCAGGAGGTGGCGCGACGTCTGTCGCAGCTGCTCGTCGCGCGCCCCGCCCACGGCGGTAACGAAGGCGGTCACCGTGTCGGTGCGGCCCTGGGCCATGGCCAGGCCCAGGGCGGATCCGTCGCCATTGCGCCCCTGCAGAAAATCGAGCAGCGCTGCCGATTCGCTGGGAAGTTGCGCCAGGCCCTGCGCGATCGCGGCGCGAACCTGGGAGGCGTCTCCGGCGAGCATCACCGCCCGCAAGAAGGCCGGCCGCAGCGCCGCGGCCTTGTCGAAGCCGTGCAGGTGCGGCGTGACGGGTGTGGCCGGCGCGTCCCAGCTGCGCAGGGTGGCGATCTCGGGGGAGGTGTCGAAATAGGGCGCGCAGCCGGTCTTGAACCAGGCATGCAGCGAGCGCCAGCGCGCACCGCGCAGGCGCTGCGGCTCGCACACCATGCGCTGCCGGTTGGCCGGCTTGCGGTCGGGATCGTGCAGGTGGATGCGCCAGGCGGTGGGATACCGCCCCCCGGCCCTGCGCCGCGTGTGCTGGATCGACAGGGCGATGGTGTGGTTGTCGGTGGCCAGCACATAGCCGCGAAGCTCGCCGGGGGCCAGGGTCTCCAGCTCGGCGGCCAGGGCGTCGCCGAAGGCTTCGGCGGTGAACAGGCGCTGTGCGGGCCGAGCCTTCAGACGCCGCTCGATTTGTTGGGCCTCAGGCGCCATGCTGGCGCCGCCGGGCTGCGCGCCTTGGATATGCGCCATCAGGGCCAGCACCGCGGTGCGCTGCTGGGGGGAAGGCTGGTCGGACGGTGGGGCGGGCGCATGAACCGGCTCAAGGCTGAGATTGAGCGCCGCGGGGGCCGCCGCCGGCGCGTCGGGCTGCACTGCAACGGAATCAGGCACGGGGTCGGACATGCGAAAGGCTCCAGGGCCGTTGCCAGACCGGTAACGGTCGAGCCAGTATGCCAGCGGCTGAGGTTCAGCTCAATCAGGCAAAGGCCGGGCGACTCGCGTGTAGGCTCCTGCCCACACGCGGCCTTGGCATCGGCCAGCCGCTCAGGACCGGTGTGGACCCGCGGAGTTTGCGCACACCGGACACCGCGGCGCCCGTCGCGTGCCGATCGTGGTCCACTCCATCGAAAGCGCGCCGATCATCATGAGCCGCCCCGTGAGCGGCCGCCCGGCGCCCGACAGCAGTTTGATCGCCTCGGCCGCCTGAATGCTGCCGATGATGCCCACCAGCGGCGCGAGCACACCCATGGTGGCGCAGCGCGTCTCCTCGGGCGGCTGGTCGGGGGGGAACAGGCAGGCGTAGCAGGGCGAGGTTGGGTCGCGGGGGTCGAACACGGCCACCTGCCCATCGAATCGGATGGCCGAGCCCGACACCAGCGGCACCCGATGGCGCACGCTGGCGGCATTGACCGCCTGGCGGGTGGCGAAGTTGTCGCAGCAGTCCAGCACCGCATCCATGCCGGGTACCAGCTCGTCGAGCAAGGCGGCATCGGCGCGCTTTGCCACCGTGCGGACGGTGACACTGGGGTTGATCGCGTGGATGGCGGTTCGGGCCGACACCACCTTGGGCTGGCCGACCCGGTCCATCGAATGGGCGATCTGGCGCTGCAGGTTGGTGACATCGACCGTGTCGGCGTCCACCAGCGTGATCTCGCCCAGACCGGCGCTGCCCAGGTACAGCGCCACCGGCGAGCCCAGGCCGCCGGCGCCGATGATCAGCGCCTTTGAGCGCGCCAGCCGCTCCTGTCCCTCGACGCCGATTTCCTCGAGCAGGATGTGACGGGAATAGCGCAGCAGGTCGTCGTCGGTCATGGGGGCGATTGGATGCGATGAGGCCCGGTGTGCCGCTTGAGTCTCACGTCGGCCAGACCCCGCTCCTGGATCCCCGCCTTCGCGGGGATGACGAAGTATCTGTCATTCCCGCGAAGCCCCCGCCTTCGCGGGGGTGACAGGGAATCCAGGCCCGGGCCAAGCGCAGCGATGGCCCGTAGCGGAATAGGAAGGATCAGTTTTCCTTCTTCTCCTGCTTGTTCTCGATGACCTGGGTCTTGGAGACGAGCACCGGCCGCCCGCGCAGCTGGTTCAGTGCCTGGTTGAGCTGGAAGTCCTTTTGCAGGTTGCCGAACTCGGGGGTGCGATTGGCGCGTTCCGCGACCGGCTTCCTGGACTCTTCCTCGGCGCGGCGGACGGCTTCCTCACGGGCGCGCTGGCGCACGGGATCGACCACTTCGGCGCCCTGGCCGCTGTTGAGGTGCTTGTTCAGGTCGGCTTCGCGGGTGCGCAGCAGCGAGAACAGGTTGCCTTCCTCGCTCTCGTCGATCAGCACGTCGGGCACGATGCCGCGCGCCTGGATCGACTTGCCGCTGGGCGTGTAGTAGCGGGCGGTGGTCAGCTTCAGGCCGGTGTCGGGGCCGAGCGCGCGCACGGTCTGCACCGAGCCCTTGCCGAAGGTCTGGCTGCCCATGACCGTGGCACGCTTGTGGTCTTGCAGGGCGCCGGCCACGATCTCGCTGGCGGACGCGGAGCCTTCGTTGACCAGCACCACCAGCGGCACCGACTTGAGTGCGGTCGGCAGGCGGCGCAGCGGGTCGGGGTTGGAGCGGCGCTGGTAGAACTCGGGCGAGGCCTTGTAGACAAACTTGCTTTCGGCCAGCTGGCCGTTGGTCGAGACCACCGGAACGCCCTCGGGCAGGAAGGCCGCGGAGATCGCCACCGCAGCATCGAGCAGGCCGCCCGGGTCGTTGCGCAGGTCGAGCACCAGGCCCTTGAGGTTGGGGTCGGCCTTGTACAGGTCTTCCACCTTGCGCACGAAGTCGTCGACTGTGCTCTCCTGGAACTGCGACAGGCGGACCCAACCGAAACCCGGCTCGATCACCCGGCCGGACACCGACACGGTCTTGATTTCCTCGCGGGTGATGGTGACCGGGAAGCTGCGGTTCTCGTCCTTGCGGAAGATCGTGAACATGACCTTGGTCTGCGGGGCGCCGCGGATACGCGCGACCGCGTCGCTCAGGGCCAGGCCGCGCACGGCGGTCTCGTCGATCTTGGTGATGAGGTCGCCCGGCTTGAGGCCGGCGCGAAAGGCCGGTGAGCCTTCGATCGGGGAGACCACCTTGACCAGCCCGTCTTCCTGGGTGATCTCGATGCCCACGCCGACAAACCGGCCTGAGGTGCCCTCGCGGAATTCCTTGTAGGACTTCTTGTCGAAGTACTGCGAGTGGGGATCGAGGCTGGCCACCATGCCCGCGATGGCGTCGCTGATCAGCTTTTTCTCATCCACCGGCTCGACATAGTCGCTCTTGACCATGCCGAACACGGCGGCCAGCTGCTGCAACTCCTCCAGGGGCAGGGGAGCCAGGGAGGCGCGTGCAACCGTCTGCAATGAGACGGTGGTCAGCGCTCCGGCGAGCGCGCCGACGGCGATCCAGCCGGCAATCTTCAGTTTCTGGCTCATGGCAATGCTTTTAGTCTCGCGATTTTTCAATATACACCGGTGCCGCTGGTAAGACACATCCATGACGCGTAGGTTCCGCCCGGTGTGCCCCAGCCGCGAAAAAGACCGGCCTTCGGTGCCGCGAAGGGGCGGTGTCAGCCCTTGCCCTGGTTGGCCACGGCGGCGGCCGCCTTGGCGGCGGCCTGCGCGTCGCCAAGGTAATAGTTGCGGATCGGCTTGAGGTCGGCGTCAAGCTCGTACACCAGGGGGATACCGTTGGGGATGTTCAGGCTCACGATGTCGGCGTCCGAGACGCCGTCGAGGTACTTGACCAGGGCGCGCATCGAGTTGCCGTGGGCCGACACCAGCACCCGCTGGCCCGACCGGATGGCTGGCGCCATGACCTCGTTCCAGAACGGCAGCACACGGGCCACGGCGTCCTTGAGGCACTCGGTCAGCGGCACCTCGATGCCGGCGTAGCGGCGGTCGGCGCCCTCCCAGCGCGGGTCGGTGCGCTCCAGCGGGGGCGGCGGCACGTCGTAGCTGCGGCGCCACACCAGCACCTGCTCGTCGCCGTATTGCCGGGCGGTCTCGGCCTTGTTCAGGCCCTGCAGGCCGCCGTAATGGCGCTCGTTCAGGCGCCACGAGTGCACCACCGGCAGCCACGTGCGGTCGAGTTCGTCCAGGGTGTGCCACAGGGTGCGGGTGGCGCGCTTGAGGACGCTGGTCAGGCACAGGTCGAAGTCATAGCCCTCGGCGCGCAGCAGGCGCCCGGCGCTCTTGGCCTGCTCGATGCCGGTGGGCGTGAGGTCGACGTCGACCCATCCGGTGAAGCGGTTGGCGAGGTTCCAGGTGGATTCGCCGTGGCGAACGAGCACGAGTTTGTACATGGCGAAGAAGGGGCAGAGGCGGTGAAAAACTGGGCGGACAGTGAAGGAAAAGCCATCAATTCTAGAATCGCGGGTTGGCCTGCCAGGCCATTTGAAGGAAAAAATGAAATTTCTGATTGATAACTGGACGCTGATATTGGTGGCCCTGGTCAGCGGCGGCATGCTGATGTGGCCCGCTCTTCGCCGCGGAACGGGCAGTGGTGTCGAACCCAGTGGCGCTGTGGTTTTGATCAATCGCCACAAGGGCGTGGTGGTCGATGTGTGCGAACCCGAGGAATACGCTGCGGGCCACGTGGGCGGGTCGCGCAACGTGCCCCTGGGCCAGCTGGAGGAGCGCCTGCCCCAGGCGGTCAAGAACAAAGCCGTTCCGCTGATTCTGGTGTGCGCCAGCGGCGCCCGCGCCAACCGCGCACTGGCGACAGCCCAGAAACTGGGCTACGAGCAGGCCCAAGTCCTGCGTGGCGGGCTGCGCAGTTGGAAAGAGGCTAACCTTCCCATAGAGAAGGCCTAGTTTTTACCCGTTTCAGATCCGTAACCTGAATGCCCAACGTCACCATGTACACCACCGCCGTATGCCCCTATTGCATACGCGCCAAGCAGATCCTGCAGTCCAGGGGCGTCGAGCGCATCGATGAGATCCGTATCGACATGCAGCCCGACGAGCGGATCAAGATGATGCAGCTCACCGGCCGCCGCACGGTGCCGCAGATCTTCATCGGCGACACCCACGTCGGCGGCTGCGACGACCTGATCGCGCTCGATGGCAGAGGCGGCCTCGTCCCGCTGCTCCAGGGCGCCTGAGATAATTCCACGCTGACCCATTTCGCAGCCCGCCGCGCGCATGTACGGCGGGCTTGTTCACGACAGAAAGTATTCATTCATGGCCGACAACGAAGCCCCCGTGTTCCAGATCCAGCGCGTCTACCTCAAGGAAGCGTCGCTCGAGCAGCCGAACTCCCCCGCCATCCTGGTCGAGCAGGCGCAGCCCTCAGTCGACATCCAGTTGGGCGTGGAAGCGGCCCAGGCGGCCGATGGCGTGTACGAGGTGTGTGTCACCGCCACCGTGACCACCAAGATCGAGGACCGCACCGTGTTCCTGGTCGAGGTCAAGCAGGCCGGCATCTTCGAGATCCGCAACCTTGAAGGCGAGCAGATGAAGGCGGTCATGGGCATTGCCTGCCCCCAGATCATCTATCCCTACCTGCGCGGCAACGTCGCCGACCTGATCACCCGCGGCGGCTTCCCGCCGGTGCACCTGGCCGAGATCAACTTCCAGGCCATGTACGAGCAGCAGCAGCAACAGGCTCAGGCCGGCAACGGCTCGGGCATCATCACCACGGCCTGACCGCACGATGAAGATCGCCGTGCTTGGCGCTGGCGCCTGGGGAACGGCCCTGGCGGTCAATGCGTCGGCGCGGCATGGCGTGAAGCTGTGGCTGCGCGACCCCGCTCAGGCCCAGGCCTTGCGGGCCGACCGCGAGAACAAGCGCTACCTGCCCGGCATCGGGCTGCCGGCGGCCATTGACATTCGCGACGACGCGCCGGGCCTGCTGCCGGCCCTGGTGGGCGGCTGCGACCTGGCCATCGTCGCCACTCCGATGTCCGGCCTGCGTTCCATGCTGACCCAGCTGCGCTCGGCCTCGGTGCCGGTGGCCTGGCTGTGCAAGGGGTTCGAGTCCGCACCGCAGTACCCGCAGGGGCTGATGGGCCACGAGATCCAGGCCGAGGTGGCCCCGGGCCTGCTGGGCGGCGCCCTGAGCGGGCCGAGCTTCGCCCAGGAGGTCGCGCTCGCCCGCCCCACCGCCCTGGTGGCGGCCAGCCCCCATGCGGCGGTGCGCGAGGCGCTGGTGGCCGCTTTTCACAGCGCCAGCCTGCGCGTCTATGCCAACGACGACCTGCCCGGGGTGGAGGTGGGCGGCGCGGTCAAGAACGTGCTGGCGATCGCCACCGGCCTGTGCGATGGGCTCGGGCTGGGGCTCAACGCCCGTGCCGCGCTCATCACCCGCGGCCTGGCCGAAATGACCCGTCTGGGCGTGGCGCTGGGGGCGCGGGTCGAGACCTTCATGGGCTTGTCGGGCCTTGGGGATCTGGTGCTCACGGCCACTGGCGACCTCAGCCGCAACCGCAAGGTGGGCTCGTTGCTGGCCCAGGGGCAAAGCCTGGCCCAGGCCGTCGAATCACTGGGCCATGTGGCTGAAGGCGTCTACTGCGCCCGCACTGTGGTGCAGCGCGCCGCCACGCTGGGCGTGGACATGCCGATCGCGTCCGCCGTGGTGGCCTTGCTTGACGGAAAGGCCACGCCCGCCGAGGCCGTGGCCGCACTCATGGGCCGCGACGCCCGCTCCGAACACTGAGCCTGCGGCGCTACAGCTGCCCCAGCGCCTCGCGGATCGGCGCGCTGCCACCCGGGCGCACCACGCGGGCCACTTCCACGCCGTCGCGCAAGTACACCAGCGTGGGCCACAGCTTGATGCCGAACGAGCGGCCCAGCGGTCGGCCCGGGCCGTCTTCAATCTTGATGTGGCGCAGCGCCGGTTGTGCCCCCAGAGCGTCGGCGATGTGCGCTTGCGCGCCCTGGCACCAGCCGCACCAGTTGGTGCCGAATTCGAGGACGGTGGCGCCGGCCAGGCCATTGACCTCCTCGCGGGAGGGTTGGGCTTGGAGGTAGGGTTGGGTCATGATGCGGCCATTCTGGCGCGTCCGCCAAGGTGGCGGCGCTGCCGGGAGACAATACCGTCATGAGTGCAGTGATTCCGATTTTCGAAGTCGACTACGAACAACCGGCCGGCTCGGCCTGCGACACCCGCCATGCCTGGGCCCGCGTGCCGCACGAGCCCGGCCCCGCCGAGCGCCAGCAGCTCAAGGACCGCATCCGCCGGCTGCTCAAGGAGCGCAACGCGGTGATGGTGTCGCACTACTACGTGCATCCCGACCTGCAGGATCTGGCCGAGGAAACCGGCGGCATCGTCAGCGACTCGCTCGAGATGGCCCGCTTCGGCCGCGACCATCCGGCCCGCACGCTGGTGGTGTCGGGCGTGCGCTTCATGGGCGAGACGGCCAAGATTTTGTCGCCGGAAAAGCGGGTGCTGATGCCCGACCTGGACGCCACCTGCTCGCTGGATCTGGGCTGCCCCATCGACGAGTTCAGCGCCTTTTGCGACCAGCACCCCGACCGCACGGTGGTGGTCTACGCCAACACCAGCGCGGCGGTGAAGGCCCGCTCGGACTGGCTGGTCACCTCCAGCTGCGCGCTGGACATCGTGCGCGCGCTCAAGGACAAGGGCCACAAGATCCTCTGGGCGCCCGATCGCCACCTCGGCGGCTACATCCAGCGCGAGACCGGCGCCGACATGGTGTTCTGGAGCGGCGCGTGCATCGTGCACGACGAGTTCAAGGCCTTCGAACTGGAGGCGCTCAAGAAGGAGCACCCGAACGCCAAGGTGCTGGTGCACCCCGAATCGCCGGCCGACGTGATTGCCCTGGCCGACGCGGTCGGCTCCACCTCGGCCATTTTGAAGGCCGCGCGCGAGCTGGACGCCCGCGAGTTCATCGTGGCCACCGACAACGGCATGATGCACAAGCTGCGCACGCTCAATCCGGG
The DNA here is from genome assembly GCA_947476465.1 of Comamonadaceae bacterium. GTDB lineage: Bacteria > Pseudomonadota > Gammaproteobacteria > Burkholderiales > Burkholderiaceae_C > Ramlibacter. The sequence goes on from CANJQN010000004.1 coordinate 22,072, forward strand.
CAAGCTGTTCATCGAGGCGCCCACCGCCGGCAACAGCGCCACCTGCAAGAGCTGCGCGCACTGCCCCTGGATGGCGATGAACGGCCTGGCCGGCGTGGCGCACGTGCTGGAAACCAGCGCCAACGAGATCCTGGTCGACCCGGCCCTGGCCACCCGCGCCAAGCTGCCGATTGACCGCATGCTGGCGTTCACCGCCGCAATCAAGAGCGGCCAGCCCGCCGGCGCGCTGGTGCCACACATCGGCGCGGCCTGAGCGGCTGACGATCGCACCTGGCGCCGATCCTCATTGCGGCCCATTGCGCCCCATGGACGTCGTTTGAGCATTCTCGTGATGGGAGCTTGCAAGGCTGTCACTGCGGTTAGCGATAGCGAACTGTCATGACGCAGTCGCGCCACGTGCAGCGTAAAGATAATATGTGCGAGCATCAGGCGCCTTTCGCATGCATTTGCAACGCCTCACACGAAAAACAAAGAAGGAGACAATATGGATACCAAGCAACGTCGCGCGGTTCTTCGGGCCGCTGTTTCTCTGCCGCTCGCGGGTGTCCTTGCGGGCATCGGGCGATCAGCACATGCCCAGTCGGCCGCGGCGTGGCCGTCACGCGGGGTGCGGTGGGTGGTGCCGTTCGCACCGGGCGGCGCGGCCGACGCACTCGCCAGGCTGATGGCGCAAAAGCTCGGCGAAAAGTGGGGTCAGACCGTGCTCGTCGACAACAAACCCGGTGCCAATACGGTGATCGGAGCCACCGAGGGCATGAGGGCGGCGCCAGACGGCTATACCCTTTTCCAGGCGATTAACTCCACCCTGACCCTCAACCCCCACACCTTTTCGAAGCTGGCCTACGACCCGATCCGCGATTTCAGCCACATCGCGCTGTTGGGCGTGGTTCCGATTGTGCTGGTCAGCAACGCGGCGTTGTCGGCCAAGACGATTCCAGAACTGGTGGCACTGGCCAAAGCAAGACCCGGCGCCATTTCAATGGGTGGCGGTTCGGTGGGCATTCAATTGGCGGTGGAGCGCTTCGGCCGCGACGCGGGGATCAAGTTCGCGTACGTGCCCTACAAGAGTGGCATCGAAGTGACCAGGGGCCTGCTGTCGGGCGAAATTCAAGTGGGCATGGACGCGTCGGTGCAATACCCGCCGCTCGTCAAGGAAGGCAAGCTGCGTATCCTGGCCACAAACTCCCCTCAGCGCGTGCCTTCGCTGCCGGACGTGCCGACGCTGGCGGAGTCTGGCTATCGCAACTCCGAAATCGGCTTGTGGCATGCCGTGCTCGCTCCGATCGGTGTTGCACCGGACATCCGCCAGAAAATCGAGGCCGACCTTCGTGTCGTGTTGGCCATGCCGGACGTGGTGCAGAAGCTTTCAAGCCTCGGCATCGAGGCCATGTGGGGTTCGTCCGACCAGGTCGTCAAGCTGATACAGGCCGAGAGCGCGGCGATGGCACCGTTGGTCAAGGAACTCGGCCTGAAGATGGACTGAGGTGAAGTTCAACTCCTGACGAACGAAGGAAGCCAGCGTGTTTTTTCCCCTGCCAACCGTCATCCAGGCGGAAGTCTTTTCACGGATTCCCGACGAACTGCGTCAGCTCGACAAGCCCGTTCGCATGCACGGCAGGGTGCGCAACTCATGCATCGAGGGGCCCTCGTTCGATCTCGAGGGCAACCTGTATTGCGTGGACATCGTCTACGGAAATATCTACCGGTTTGATCCCCAGGGGCGTGCGCAGGCCGTCCTGCGCTACGACGGCCATCCCAATGGTCTGAAGTTCGACAGCACAGGCATGGGTTTCATCGCCGACGCCAAACATGGGCTGATGCGATTCGACCCGCGCAAGGCGACGATCGAGCCCTACCTGGCATCAGCGTTCGGCGAACCGTTCCGCGGACTCAACGACCTGGTCTTTGACCTGCAGGGCAACCTGTACTTCACAGACCAGGGGCAGTCCGGTTTGCAACGCCCGGACGGCCGTGTGTTCAAGCTGGGCGTGGACGGCCGCCTTGAGCGGCTGCTGGACAACGTACCGAGCCCGAACGGCCTGGTGCTGAACGTGGCCGAAGACACCCTGTTTGTGGCGGCCACACGCGGCAATGCGGTGTGGCGGGTTCCACTTCACCTGTTCGAAGCAGAGGCCGTCGCCAGGGTCGGCATCTTCGTACAGATGTCGGGGGGCAGCGGGCCGGACGGCATGGCCATGTCACAAGAGGGGCACCTGGTGGTGGCGCATGTCGGTATGGGAGCCGTGTGGATCTTCGACCGCAAGGGAATCCCGGTCTACAAGATCGAGACCGATGTCGGCAATGAGACCACCAACGTGGCCTTCGGCGGCCCTGATGGCCGCACTCTGTACATCACGGAAACGGAAAGTGGGTCGGTGTTGCGTGCACGTCTGCCCTTTGCAGGCAAGTCGATGTACTCGCATGCGGCGACAACGGTTTCGCGCTGAACCGCACACAACGAGGGCGCCCAATGGGGAATCTTCTGGCGAATGCCTACAACATTGAGGACGTCCGCAGACTCGCGCGCGCGAAATTGCCCAAGGGCATTTATGAGTCGATTGAGCGCGGCACCGAGGACGAGGCCGCACTGGCCAACAATCTTGCGGGATTCCAGCGGCTGTGCCTGAACCCCCGCGTGTTTGTCGACGTGTCAGACATCTCGCTGGCCACTGAGCTGTTCGGACAGCGAATTTCGATGCCCCTGGCGATCGCGCCGACTGGATCGGCGGGCCTCGTCTGGTTCCGCGGTGAAGTGGAGTTGGCCAAAGCGGCGGCGGCGTTCAACGTCCCATTCACGCTTGCCACGCGTTCTTTGAGCTCCATTGAAACCATCGCCGACGAGGCTGGCGGCAACCTGTGGTTGCAGCTGTATGTGTGGCGTGACCGCAGCCTGTCCTACCAGTTGATCGACCGGGCGAATGCGGCGGGCTTCAAGGCCCTCCTGGTGACCGCCGATACGCCGGTGCCACCCAACCGCGAGTACAACTTGCGAAACGGTTATGGTCTGCCCTTCAAGGCATCGCGCGCGGCTTACACCGACATCTGCCTGCACCCACTGTGGCTTGCCAGAGTGATGGGGCGGTACATGCTCAACGGGGGCATGCCTCGTTTCGAGACATTGCCCGGCAGGCCGAAAATTACCGAAGCCACAGACGCGTCGATGGCGACCAGCGCGTCGGTGAACTGGGACGACATCCGCGAGTTGCGGCGACGTTGGCCCGGCGTGCTCATGGTCAAGGGGATCCTGCGCGCCGACGATGCGCGCAAGGCAGCCGCCTGCGGCGTGGACGCCGTCGTCGTATCGAACCATGGTGGCCGCAATCTCGACAGCTCGCGCGCACCCATCGACGTGCTGCCGGAAATACTCGATGCCGTCGGTGCGCGCGTGAAGGTGCTGGTGGACAGCGGTGTGCGACGCGGCAGTGATGTGGTCAAGGCCGTCGCCCTGGGCGCATCCGCGGTGCTCAGTGGCAGGCCCACGCTGTACGGCACTGCCGTAGCCGGACGCGCAGGGGCTCTGCATGTCTTGAACATCCTGCAAAGAGAAATGACCAACACCATGGGGATGATCGGTTGCCCCGCCATCCGCGACTTGGACCGGGATCTGCTGCACGGGCTCAAGGGCGGGACAGTTCTTGAATCGGCCAGTTTCCTTGCTTAGACTTGGCGCCCGGGATCGAGCACCGTTGGCAGTGCCTCGGGCAAGGTCTGCGGGTAGTCGCGGCTGAAGTGCAGGCCCCGGCTTTCGTGCCGGCGGCGGGCCGACTCGACGATCAGGCCCGCCACCGTCACCAGGTTGCGCAGCTCCAGCAGGTCGCGGTTGACGTGGAAGGCGCCATAGAACTCGTCGATCTCGCTTTTGAGCAGGTCGATGCGGTGCGCGGCGCGATCCAGGCGCTTGTTGGTGCGCACGATGCCCACGTAGTCCCACATGAAACGGCGCAACTCGTCCCAGTTGTGCGAGATCACCACCTGCTCGTCGGCGTCGGTGACGCGGCTGTCGTCCCAGTCGGGCAGCGCGGGTGGCGGCGCCAGCGGGTGCACGGCGATGTCCTGCGTGGCCGAGCGGGCGAACACCATGCATTCGAGCAGTGAGTTGCTGGCCAGCCGGTTGGCGCCATGCAGGCCGGTGCAGGTGGCCTCGCCGACGGCGTGCAGGCCCGGCAGGTCGGTGCGGCCGGCCAGGTCGGTCATCACGCCGCCGCAGGTGTAGTGCGCCGCCGGCACCACGGGAATCGGCTCGCGGGTGATGTCGATGCCCAGCTCCAGACAACGCGCGTGGATGTTGGGAAAGTGCTCGCGCACGAAGGCCGGCGGCTGGTGCGAGATGTCGAGCAGCACGCAATCGAGGCCGTGCTTTTTCATCTCGAAGTCGATGGCCCTGGCCACCACGTCGCGCGGCGCCAGCTCGGCGCGCTCATCGTGCGCCAGCATGAAGCGCGTGCCGTCGGGCAGCAGCAACCGCCCCCCCTCGCCGCGCACGGCTTCGGAAATAAGAAAGTTCTTGACGTGCGGGTGGTACAGGCAGGTGGGGTGGAACTGGATGAACTCCATGTTCGCCACCCGGCAGCCGGCCCGCCAGGCCGCGGCGATGCCGTCGCCGGTGGCCGAGTCGGGGTTGGTGGTGTAGAGGTAGACCTTGCCCGCGCCGCCAGTGGCCAGCAGCGTCTGCGGCGCGCGGAAGGTGAGCACTTCGTCGCGATCTTCGTCCAGCGCGTACAGGCCCAGGCAGCGTTGTGGCGATTGCTCCAGCTTCTCGGCGGTGATCAGGTCGACCATCATGTGCCGCTCGAACACGGTGATGTTCGGTGTGCGCCGCACATGCTTGACCAGGGCCTCCTGTACGGCGGCGCCGGTGGCGTCGGTCACGTGCACGATGCGCCGCGCGCTGTGGCCGCCTTCGCGGGTCAGGTGCAGGTGGCCGTCCTCCCGGGTGAAGGGCACGCCCAGCGTCTGCAGCCAGGCGATGCTCTCTGGCGCGTGCTCCACCACGAAACGCGTGGCCGCCGGGTCACACAGCCCGGCGCCGGCCACGAAGGTGTCCCGCATGTGGGCCTCGAAGGTGTCGCCGTCGGCCAGCACCGCGGCGATCCCGCCCTGGGCCCAGCCGCTGGAGCCGTCCCCCAGGCCACGCTTGGTGATCACGGCCACGCGGTGCGTGGGCGCCAGGTGCAGCGCCGCGGACAGGCCGGCCAGGCCGCTGCCCACGATCAGCACGTCAAAGTCGAGGGGGGCGCTGGACGGCATGAGAACAATAAAGGTTCAGGCCGGCTGGTAGGCCAGGCGCACGTAAATGGGGGCGAAGACTTCGGCCTGCGTCACCTCGATCAGTGACTCCTTGGCCAGCTCCAGCATGGCGATGAAGGTGACGATCAGCACTGGGGCGCCGCGTTGGACGTCGAACAAATTCTCGAACTCGACGAAGCGGCGGCCCTGCAGCTTGCGCAGCACGATGCTCATGTGCTCGCGCACCGAGAGTTCTTCGCGGGTGATCTTATGGTGCTGCACGAGCCGGGCACGCTTCAAGATGTCGCGCCAGGCTTCCTGCAGGTCAACCGCGCTGACATCGGGAAAGCGCGGTTGCAGCGATTGCTCGATGAACACCTGGGCCCGCAGCACATCGCGCCCGACCTGGGGCACCTCGTTCAGGCGGGCGGCGGCCAGCTTCATCTGCTCGTATTCGAGCAGCCGGCGCACCAGCTCGGCCCGCGGGTCCTCGGGTTCCTGGCCCTCGGCCGTCTTCCGGGGCGGCAGCAGCATGCGCGACTTGATCTCGATCAGCATCGCGGCCATCAGCAAGTATTCGGCCGCCAGCTCCAGGTTGCGGCTGCGGATCTCGTCCACGTAGCGCAGGTACTGGCGCGTCACCCCGGCCATGGGGATGTCCAGGATGTTGAAGTTCTGCTTACGGATCAGGTAGAGAAGCAGGTCCAGCGGACCTTCGAAAGCCTCAAGAAACACCTCAAGCGCGTCGGGCGGGATGTACAGGTCCGTCGGCAGGGCGAACAGCGGCTCGCCATACAGGCGGGCCAGCGCCACCTGGTCGACCACCTGCGGCATGCCGTCGGAAGCCGCGTCGGGAGGCGGCGCCAGCAGGGTGTCGGGGGTCTGGTCAGTCATCGGGTGGGGGCATTTTAGCGACGCGGTCAACCCCCCCCCGGGGAACCGGCGGGGCGGGGGCGTTACTCAGCGGCAGAGGTGGGTCTTTAGTAGCGCGGGCCCGCATTTCACCCCAGTGGAAGGCATTGCGATGAGTCAGATCGACAGCAGCGAGGACCAGATCCTCGTCAACCTCTGGTTGCGGGGCCTGAGCGCCAAGACCGGCCTGCAGCTTCGCCTGAACGAGCAGGGTGTGTGCGCCATCGGCCACACCAGCGGCCTGGATTGCGCCATCGAGGTGCCCGACGGCCGCGGCCGGGTGTACTTCCATATTCCGCTCATGCCCTGGGCCGGCGCGCCTGCGGCACTGGCCGAGCGCTGCCTGGCCGAAAACTTCCTGGGTATCAACACCGATGGCGCTTCATTCGCAATTGATCGCGACGAAGGGCAGATCGTGGTGTGGATCACGCGCCGCCTTGAAACGCTCGACGAGGCGCAGTTCGGCAAGTTGCTGGTCGACTTCTTCGAGACCGCCAACCACTGGCGGCAAGAACTGCTGGCGTTCTGCCAGCGCGCGATGGCGCCGGCGGATACGCCGCTTGCGCGCAGCGAAGCATTCCTCAGGGGTTGACCATGCATTCAGGCGCCATCCGGGCCGGCTCAGCGGGCATTACAGCGCCCGTCCTGGCACACGGGCATCAATACGAATCGCTTTGCCTTGCCAAGCGAGGCTTCATGGCCCGCCTGTTCGGCCGACCCGCCGTCACCCGCGAAACGGTGGGCTTCGCCGAACTGATTCAGGCACGGATCCGCAGTGACAGCAAGCGCAAAGACGGTGGGAGCTTGCTGGAGAATTTTTGTGTTCAGCACTTCAGCGGCTCGGCCCTCGAGCTGATGACGGGCGACGCTCAAGCGCTGTTTCGCAACGCCACCGACACGGCGACGACGCACGCGGCAGCGCTCACCAAGGTGCTGGCCACATCCACCGGCGCCGAGGTGATTGCGGCGCTTGCCAAGGCCATTTCAGGCCAGGATCGCGGCGTCGGCGAAGCCAAGGCCACCGAGCGGGCCAGGGTCATCTACACCGCTTTCGTTGCGCAGGCGGCGCGTTACCAGGACCGAGAGGCTAGGAAAACCATCGAGACCTTGTCCAAGGCGCTTGACGCCGTGTTGTTCTTGACCGAGCCGCAGGCCAGGTACAAGGAAGTCACGCGCATCGCAGAGGCGGTGGGCTCGCCGGCGTTCGGCGGATCGGAAGCCGATCGCATCGCCCTGGGCCGGAAGCTGGCCGACGTGCGCTCGAGCTGGGCAAACAGCGACTCGCCCAAGCCGATCATCGACGCCGTCATCGCCAACATCACGTTCGCCACCACGCCCAAGGACTTCGAAGCCAAGCTCGCGCAGCTCACTGCAATCGAAACTGCGTTTTCGCTCGCCAAGGGAATGCCACAAGCGCACAAGGCCGAAGTGCGTGCCGCGCTCACGCACGCACAGGGCTACATCCAGGCCGTCCAGAACCGCGAGGCCGACCTGGCCAGCCTGGGCAAGGAGCTGGTTGCCATCGGTGCCGACAAAGCCCAGCGCACGCACACCCGCCCGCTGGAGCTGGCCAAGGCCCTCGGCCAGCTGGACAAAGCCAGCACCTACGCGGCGGCCCGCCAGGGCCTCGACCATGTTGTTGCAACGATGGTCGGCCACAGCCGCGCGGCGGTTCTGGAGCGCCTGTGTGAACACATCGCCGCCAAGCCAGAAAGCAACCCGGGTGTGCGAGACCAGACCTATGCGCTGGGACTGCTCGCCGCTGGCGACCCGCACATGATCGACATGGTGTTCAACGGCCCCGATTGGCACGAGGACGCCTACCAGTTGAAGGCGGCGGCCATCACCCTCGGCGACGAGAAGGCCCTGAAGAACCTCGACGTGCAGCACAACCTGCGCATCGTCGCCGGTGAGCTCGACCGGGCCATGCAACACGCGTCGCTCGACCAACCCGGTCGCGCGAACTTTGGAAGAAAACCCTTCTCCAAGGCGCTGCCGCGCGGCGTGTTCAGCGCCACCCAGGCCGACCCCAAGCTGATCGGCTGGTTCATGCGCCATGCGCCCGGCATCGTGAAAGACCGTGATCTCGTCATCGCCAACTGGATTCGCCTCTCGTGCTACGACCCGGCCACCGGCACCGTCGACGCAGCCAGGACGAAACCCTTGTTCGAGGCGCTGCGCATGGAGGGGTTCGACCCAGCCCACATCGAGCAGTCGATCCAGCAAGGGTTTGCCAACAGTGCCGCCGTGGTGCGCTGCCGCGAACAGGTCTGCACGTTTGCCCGCGCGCTCGACGACGCCAAGCTGCTCACCGAGATGGAAGCCGCCCGCTCGACGCGCTTTCGCGCCGAGACGCTGTCGCAAAAGCTGCTTCAGGCGGCCATCGGCATCGACCCGGCGGGCATGAGCCAGGCCGATGTCGCCAGCAGGATGCAGGCCAGCCTGAAGGCCGCGGCACCCCATGCCACCCGCAACATCGACGCCGACCTGGCCGGCCTGATGATGCGCAGGAACGCGCTCGTCACGCAGATCGAAAACGGCGCCGGCAAGCTCAAGGCGCTCGGGGCCGCGAAGCTCGACGTGCTGAAAGACCCCGCCCGGCTTGTGCAGTCGTGTGTGCTGTACCAGCATGCGCTCGACGCCCTTGCCGACGACGCCACCGCGGGCAACCCGAATGCGTCTGACGCCGCCCGCGAAGCCGCCGAGAAGGGTCGGGACGAGCACCTGGCCAAGCTGAAATTCTTCAACGTCCTGAAGTTGCGCGAGAACACCGGCGGCATCTTCAGCTCGCGCGAGCGCGGCGCCACGGCCACCATTCAAAACCTGCGACTCGTCAAGGACGAACTCGCGCTCCTGCTGGAGCTGAACAAAGTCGAGTCGAACATCGGGGTCACCCGCGCAAAGCAGATCGGCACCGACCAGTCAGACCTCTTCGTGCGCCGGGCCATGCAAGTCGCCATCCTGCAAGAGGCCGTCGCCTCGGATTCGGTCGACTTCACGCCCAAGGAGAAAGCCGGCGCCATCATGAAGCGCATGGCCGCCTTCGGCTTCGTGGCCGGCTCCAACAACCAGCACATGAAGGACATGGTGACCGCGGCCGCCGTGAGCGTGACGCAAAACGCCAAGACCCTCGACGCCCTGTGCACCTTCTACGGCGCTGAAGCCGACGTTCGCGGCATCGACCCCAAATCCGTGATGCGCAGCGACGTGCAGGCCAAACGCGACAAGAACGCCGAGGTCATTCGCAGCCAGCTCGGCGAACTCGGCGCCAACAAGTCGTTTGCCATCCGTTATGGCGCATTCGGCGATGTGGTGGTGTCGCTGCCCGTGTTCGTCGGGGTCAGCGTGTCGGGCGAAACCCGAGTGCAACGCGACAACGCCATCACCATCAGCCACGAGGAAGTGGCAGGCAAGGCGCGCTTCACCTTGAAGCTGGTCGGCGGCGCCAGCGTGCGCCAGGGCGTCTCAGTCTCGGCCATGGCGGACCTGCTGGCGGTGAAGGGCTTTGTGCATCGCGCCAGCGACCAGGGCTACAGCTTCAGCTTCGATGATCGCCAGGCCTGCATGGACCTCGCCCTGGCCCTGGCCAATGGCGACGCCGCGGACCCGCGCCTTTGGACCGGCTCGCGCATTCAATCCGAGCAGTCGGCCAGCAAGGGCATGGGCGGCAGCGTCAATGCCTCGCTCGACCTGGGCGTGATCGCCTTCGAAGCGCAGGCCCAGATACAAGGCAGCCGGGAAGTGGCGGTGCAGCAGTCGATGTTCGGCCGCTCGGAAACCTATGGCCGCCATTTCGAGGCCACCGCTACCGCTTCGGCTACCCTGGCCGGTGAGATGGGCGCCAAGGACGTCGCCCGCGGCATCGACCGCACGGTGAGCCGCACGCTCCAGACGCAGTTGGGCATGTTCACCAAGGACAGCCGGGCCATCGTATCCGCCAAGGTGATCAACGGCAATGTCGACCATTGCCTGAAGTACGTCTTGCCACCGGCCCTGGCCGGCCAGGCGGATGCCTTCAAGGCCCAGCTGGACGGCATCGAGGACGGCACCCAGGTGTTTGTGCGCTGCCGGCTGGACCCGAAGGTGCGCGAATCGGCCAACAAGCTGCTCGTGCAAGCGGAAAAAACGCTGCTGGACGCCAGCCTGTTCTCTGGCGATGACGCCACCCGGACCCGCCGGCGCGATGCCGCGCGCAAGGAGGCGCAGGAGCTGGTGGTGCGCGCCTATGCGATGACGGCCAAGCCCGAGGCTTATCTGCCCGAAGGCCTGGGCTGGACGACGAAGGCGCAGGTAGAAGTGACCAGCAGCCGCAAGGCGTTTGAATATTTCGCCAGCAGCGAAGCGCTTGAGACGCGCTTCGTGCCCTTCGATACGCCGGCCGGCCTGCTGCGCGCCGATGTCGAGCTGTGAGAGACGTTACTCCGATTCGCTGCCGTAGACGTAGGCCTTCTGCCGCACCTGCCCCTGCCGGTACTCATCCTGCTGGTCGCGGTCGATCCGCTTGTCCCACAACAGGGCACGGCCGGCGCGTTGCTCGGATTCGAGCTCGGGCTTTTGCGACTTCAGCAGATCGATGAACTGTGTAACTTCCGAGTTGTAGTCGGGACGACGGAAGATGCGAAGCAGCGTGGACATAGACTGGTGGCCGGTTAAGCCTTGGGATTGTACCGATGCACATCAGACGAACGCGAACCGGGTGGCGGCTGGCCGCCTGCGCACTCTTATGGCTGGCGCTGGCCGGCTGCGATGCGCAGCGCATCAGCGAGCTGGACGAGGGCGTTGCCACAGAGGCGGACGTGCGTGCCCGCTTCGGTGTGCCCGAGGCCATCTGGGACGCGCCGGGCGGCGCCCGCACGCTCGAATACAACCGCAATCCGGCCGGCTACCAGAACTACATGATCACCATCGGCCCCGACGGCCGCATGAGTGCCTTGCGCCAAGTGCTCAACCCGGCCAACTTCGCCAAGGTCAAGCCGGGCATGAGCATGGAAGAGCTTCGACGCATGTTGGGCAAGCCGGCTCTGCAGCAGCGCTTTGGCGCCAGCGGCGAGGCCAGCTGGGAGTGGCGCTGGATGGATCCGCCCAACCGGGCGATGCTGTTCATCGTCTGGTTCGACGGTGATTGGCGCGTCGCGCGAACGGGCATGCAGGAGGATCCGCAGGCTCAGCCTGGCGTGGCCAAGTGAGGGGAGTGCAGCGGACCTTGAAGTACATGGTTTGTGTAGCTACAATAACCCATGCGCGTGACTTACGATCCTGAAAAGCGCGAACGAGCGTTGGAAGAACGAGGGCTGGATTTCGAAGATGCGGGGCTTGTCTTTGCCGGGGTGACGCTTGAAGTCGAGGACACACGCAAGGACTATGGTGAAGTGCGAATCATCTGCTATGGCTTGCTCGCAGGCCGTATGGTCGTGATCGGCTACACACCGCGTGGCGCGGATCGTCACATCTTTAGCATGAGGAAAGCCAATGCCCGCGAACAAGCTCGCATCGCGCCACTCCTTGAAATCTGATCTGACGCGCGTCGATGCGCATCGAATCAAGAAAAGCGAGTACGAGGAACTCCCGGAACTCACTGAGGACATGCTGGCGCGCGCCAAGATCAACAAGGGAGGGCGTCCCCCTTCCGAAAACCCTCGAAAGCAATTGACGCTGCGGTTGCCTGCCGACGTTATCGAGCGTTGGAAAGCAACAGGCCCTGGATGGCTGACCCGCATGGCCGATCGTCTGAGCAGCGTGAGGTGAGACTTAACCGTCCGGCGCAATGTCATTGCGGGCCGGCCACCTTCGACGTGAGGTCTTGAGATGGATGTAGTTTCCGCTGCTTTCCTGGCCGAGCCCTTCAAAGTACTCCTAGGCAGCGGCGGCGTCGTCGGCTTTATCGTCCTGTTGGTGAGGGCCTGGCGCTCTAGGGCGCTCCCGCGTGTGCGCCTGCTCGGGCAGACGTACGAACCCAAGGGCGGGCACGAATGCCCGACCGAGGTGCGAGTCGAGATCGAGAATGTTGGGCGCGAGCCTACCTCTGTCCGGCCCACCGTCTCAATGACCTGTCGCTATCCCCGCCGGGAAGCGATGCGGGCAACATTCGATATATCAGGTGGCGATCGCCTACTTCCTCCGGTCACTCCGAGGATCTTTGTGCTCCACGGCACTCCACCAGTGGGATATCTGTTCTCGCACTTTCGCGTCTACAGGTTTCAGTTCTCGCGCGGCGGCAGTGTGAATCTTCGCGTTCTGAACGCCAGCGGCAAGACAACTGGACCGCTCAAGTTCTGGTTCCTCAAGTGGCTGTTCATCCTCACGGGTGCACTGCCGCACGTTGAGGGCTAACAACACGATCGAGATCGTGAATGACCTGGGCGCCTGCCAAGCCCCAACGACGGCCGGCCGCCCCCCGCCATAGAGTCAGCCTTGCTTCACATGCGGTCGTACGCCGCATCCTCGTTGTTGTCCCAGATCTCGGCAAAGCTGGGTTCACTGGCCTTTGCGGCGGCGTGCGTCAGGCGCTGCTCGTCTTCGCGCCCCCGCAAGAAATCCACGAAGTCTTCCACCTCGGCCATTCGCTGGGGCGGGAGGCGCTTGATCTTGTCGATCAATACTTGTTCGGTGGTCATGGCCTCGGTTCCTGCGGGGTCTGATCTTGACTGTTCGGCCGTCCTGGTGGGGGCGCCACGCTATATCGCAGCAAAGTAACACGCAGACGGCTAAATGTTCAACGCCTACGCCATCACCTCCTCCGACACCCGGTGCTTAGCCAACTCGTCCAGAAAGCCCGCCCGTTCCATCACCTCGCGCGGCACCGCCTGGAGCGACTCCAGCACCAGCGTACCGCCGCGCTGCAGCACCGCCTTGTGCAGCTGGCGCAGGGCGTCCAGGCCGGTGGTGTCCATGTGCACCAAGTGCAGCACGTCGATCACCACATGCGGCGCATCGGGGCCGGTCTCCACTGCCTGCACGGCCACGTCGAGCTTGGCGGCGGCGCCGAAGAACATCGAGCCATACAGCCGAAAGCGCACCGTGCCGTCGGTCTGCGGCACGTCTTCCACGGTGAACAGCGTATTCATGCGCCGGATGAACAGCACGCACGCGGTGATCAGCCCGACCTCCAGCGCCACGGTGAGGTCGAACACCACCGTGAGCGCGAAGGTGCCCAGCAGCAGCACCTGGTAATGCGTGCTGTAGTGCGACAGCTTGGCGAACTCGCGCCACTCGCCCATGTTCCAGGCAGTGAACAACAAGATGCCGGCCAGCACCGCCAGGGGCACGTTCATGGCCAGCGGCGCCGCCAGCAGAACAATGGCCGCCAGCGCTACCGAGTGCACGATGCCGGCCACCGGCGAGGTGGCGCCGGCGCGCATATTGGTCACGGTGCGGGCGATGGTGCCGGTGGCCGGCATGCCGCCGAAAAACGGCACCACCGCGTTGGCAATGCCCTGGGCCATCAGCTCCTGGTTGGGGTCGTGCTTGGGCAGGCCGCTGAGCTGGTCGGCCACGCGCGCGCACAGCAGGGATTCGATGGCGCCCAGCGCGGTGATGGTCAGCGTGGGCGTGACCAGCAGCTTGACGGTCTCCCAGGAAAAATCCGGCAGCGCGAACACCGGCAGCCCCTGCGGGATGCCGCCAAAGCGCGTGCCGATGGTCTCCACCGGCCATTGCAGCGCCCAGGCCAGCAGGCTGAGGGTGAGCAGGGCCACCACCGGCCCCGGGATGCGCGCCCCCACCACCGCGGCGCTGCGCACCAGTGGCAGCTCGAGCGTCGGCAGGTGGGGTGAGCGCACGCCCCAGATCTTCGGCCACACGTACAGCCCCACCACGCAGGCCAGGCCCAGGCCGAGCGCGTAGAGGTTGGTCGCGCCCAGGTTCGCGGCCAGCACGCGCACCTGGCCGAAGAAGTCGGCTGGCATGCGCGCCACCGGCAGGCCCAGCCAATCCTTGAGCTGTGACAGCGCAATCAGCACGGCGATGCCGTTGGTGAAGCCCACCACGATGCTCACCGGTACATAGCGCACCAGGTTGCCCAGGCGCAGCAGCCCCATCAGGAACAGCAGCACGCCGGCGCAGGCGGTGGCAATCAGCAGGTTGGCCAGCCCGTAGCGCTCGACGATGCCGTAGACGATGACGATGAAGGCGCCGGCCGGCCCGGCGATTTGCACAGGCGAGCCGCCGGCCACCGCGACGATCAGCCCGGCAATGATGGCTGTCCACAGGCCGGCTTCGGGCTTGAGGCCCGAAGCGATGGCAAAGGCCATGGCCAGGGGCAGGGCGACGATGGCAACGGTGAGGCCTGCCCCCAGGTCGCTCAGGAAGCGATGCCGGTCATAACCGCGAAGGGCGGACAGAATGCGGGGCCGAAATGGTGCGAGGGCCAGCGGCGGGGTGGACATGCTGTTGCCCATTTTGCCCCGCCTGGCATCACGGGTTAACGCCTATGCCGCATGGATTGACCCGGACACCGGCGCAGTCATACCATAGCTGAAGGTACAGTAGTGGACGATCGACCCTGCCCGCGAAGGCGGGGCGGTCACTTCAAGCAGGAGACACGGATGGCGGCAGAGCCGGCTTTCGACCGCAAGGCCTACGAGGACCACCTTCGTGCGCAAGGCTGGTGGATCGATCGCACGACAGACGCGCTGTTCACCGAAGCCGCGGCGCGCTTTCCTGGCCGCGATGCGATCGTCGCCTATCGCGCCGACAGGAAGAACGCCCCCCCTGTGCGCATCACCTACGCCGAGCTTGCCACGATGGCCGCACGCGCGGCGGCGGCGCTGCGGCGGCTGGGTGTGGGGCCGCGCGACGTGGTGTCGCTTCAGCTGCCCAACTGGTGGCAGTTCGTCGTCGCGGTGCTGGCCTGCGGTCGCCTCGGCGCGGTCGTCAATCCGCTGATGCCGATCTTTCGCGAGCGCGAGCTGGCGTACATGCTGCGCTTT
This sequence comes from Comamonadaceae bacterium, assembly GCA_947476465.1. GTDB lineage: Bacteria > Pseudomonadota > Gammaproteobacteria > Burkholderiales > Burkholderiaceae_C > Ramlibacter. Next base: position 37,137 of record CANJQN010000004.1, read on the forward strand.
TGCCAGGCCAAGGTGCTGGTCGTGCCCAAGCGCTTTCGTGGCTTTGACCACGAGGCCATGGCGCTCGGCCTCCAAGACCAGTTGCCCGACCTCAAGCACGTGCTCGTCGTGGATGGCCACGGCGCCAACGATTTCGAGCACTGCCTGCTCGAAGCCCAGGACACCGTCGCGCCGCCCACCAGTGCGGCGCAGGCGCCCGCACGGGCGGACGAGCTTGCGGTGCTGATGTTCACCTCGGGCACGACCGGCGAGCCCAAGGGGGTCATGCACAGCCACAACAGCCTGGTCGCCTGCACCCGGTCCATGGGGGCCCGCTTTGGCTTGACCGACCGGGATGTCGTCATGGCCTGCTCGCCCGTCGGGCACATGAACGGCTACGCGGCGACCATGCTGCAAGGCCTCATGCTGGGCTGCACTGTCGTGTTCCAGGACATCTGGGAGCCGCGCACCGGCGTCGAAATCCTTGCCGCCGAGCGAGTCACGCACACCGCGGCGGCCACTCCCTTCCTCAACGACATCTGCGACGCCGTCGCCGCTGGCGCCCTTCGGCCGGTGCTCAAGACGTTTCTGTGCGGCGGCGCGTCCATTCCGCCGGTCACGGTCGAGAGGGCCATCGCAACGCTGGGCCTGCGCATCTCCAGCTTGTGGGGCATGACCGAGTCCTTGGGCGGAACGCTCACCGAGCCCTCGCGCGCCCATGAAAAATCGGCGTCCACGGACGGCCGGCCGCTGGAAGGGGTTGACATCCGCATCGTCGACGACAAGGGCCAGCCGGTGAAAACCGGTGAGGTCGGCCACCTGCAGGTGCGCAGCGCGCAGACCTTCATGGGGTATTACAAGCGCCCGGACCTGCAGCCCTTCGACGCGCAGGGCTGGTTCGACAGCGGCGACCTCGCCCGCATGGACGCCCAGGGCTACATCCGCATCACGGGGCGCACGAAGGACGTGCTGGTTCGCGGCGGCGAGAACGTACCGGTCGTCGAGATCGAGAACCTGCTGTGGAAGCACCCGGCACTCTCCGGCGCCGCGATCGTGGGCTACCCCGACCGGCGCCTGGGCGAGCGCGGATGCGCTTTCGTGACAGTGCGCCCTGGCATGCACTTCGACCTGGCCGCGCTGCAGGCCTACATGGCCGAGTGCAAGGTCGCCAAGCAGTACTGGCCCGAGCGGGTCGAGGTGGTTGACACCTTCCCCTGCACGCCCAGCGGCAAGGTCCAGAAGTTCGTCTTGCGCGAACGCGCCAAGGCTTTTGCCGACACCTGAATCCGGCCGCAGCGAGGCCTTGCAACCACACAGAAGACTTTCTCTTGAACTTTCAGATGCCCGCCGATATCACGGCCAAGCTTGCCGAGCTCGACGCATTCATCGAGGCTGAGATCAAACCGCTCGAGCGCGAGAACATCCAGTATTTCGACCACCGCCGCGAGTGGGCCCGCACCGACTGGGAGAACGACGGGCGCATGAACCTCAAATGGCGCGCGGTCGTCGCCGAGATGGAGCGGCGCGCCGACAAGGCCGGCCACCTGCGCCTGGGACTGCCCAAGAGTTGCGGCGGACAAGGCGCATCCAACCTCATGATCGCCGTCGTTCGCGAGCACCTTGCGGCCAAGGGCCTGGGCCTGCACAACGACCTGCAGGACGAGAACTCGGTGGTCGGCAACTACCCGATCGCCCCCATGCTGGCCGACTACGGCACGCCGGAACAAAAGACCTACATCGACGGCATCATCACCGGCGAGAAAAACCTCGCCTTCGCGCTCACGGAGCCGGCCCATGGCAGCGACGCCACCTGGATGGACACCTCGGCCGTGCGCGATGGTGATCACTGGGTGATCAACGGCATGAAGTGCTGGAACGGGCGCGTGCGGCGCGCTCATGGCAACCTGGTGTTCGCGCGCACCTCGGGCAAGGCCGGCGACGCCAAGGGCATCACCGCCTTCATCGTGCCCACCAGTACGCCCGGCCACAACATCCTGTTCAACCACTGGACCTTCAACATGCCGGCCGACCACTCGCAGGTCGAGTTCAAGAACGTGCGTGTGCCCCACAGCGCCATCTTGCACCAGGAAGGAGAGGGCCTGGTCGTGGCCCAGCGCTTCGTGCACGAGAACCGCATCCGCCAGGCCGCCGCCAGCGCCGGTGCGGCGCGCTACTGCATCACCGAGGCGGCCAAGTACGCCAAGTCGCGCATCGCCTTCGGCGAGCCACTGTCCAAGAAGCAGGCCATCCAGTTCCCGCTGGCCGAGCTGTACGCCGACAGCGAGATGGTGCGCAACTACATCTTTCGCACCGCCTGGGAAATGGACCGTCGCGACCCGCTGGAGATCAGCGACATGGTGTCGATCTGCAACTTCCGCGCGAACCGCCTGGTGTGCGAGGCCGCCGACCGCGCCATGCAGATCCACGGTGGCGTGGGCTACAGCCGCCACATGCCCTTCGAGCACATCTACCGCCACCACCGCCGCTATCGGATCACCGAAGGCACGGAGGAGGTTCAGATTCGCCGCGTCAGCCAGTACCTGTTCGGGTTTTCCGGCAAGACGGCGAACACCACCGCCTTCAGCGCAGCGTAGACTGCCCCGATCCATGGCCGCTTCAACACCTGTGACGCAATCGGATCGCTTTGCTCAGGTCCGCGAACTGCCTGCGATCGAGGGTGACGCGGCGCAGGTCATGCGCACTGCATTGCGCGACACCGTATGCGAAGCCCGGGCGCGGCTGGTGCTGGTGCGAGCCCCTGCGGGCTACGGCAAGACCACCCTGTTGACTCAGTGCCGTCACCATCTGGACGTTACCGGCGTGGCAACTGGTTGGCTGACCCTGGACGCGTCGCATAACGATCCGTGGCGATTTTTGGCTCACATGCGTGTGATGGTCGACGACGCGCTGCCAGAGGCTGGCTCCGTCGGTGCGAGCTCAACGACGTCCGATGTGCCAGCGGTCGGCTTGGGGGGGCAGGCGCTTTTGCTAGGTGACCGCCTCGCCGCGGCGGACCAGCCGTTTGTACTGATCCTGGACGAGTTTGAGGTCATCGCCGGCCCATCCGTGCTGGCGGTCGTTCGTGATCTGCTGGACCGTCTGCCAGCGGGTGGCCGAATCTTGATTGGCACCCGCAGCGCACCCGATCTGGGCTTGCCACGCCTGCGGGCGCGTGGTGCACTCGTCGAGGTGGACGCGCAGCAGTTGCGTTTTACCTTGCGCGAGACCCGCAGCTTTTTTGCCGCTCGTCTGAAGTTGTCCCTGGGGACGGAGGACCTTGCGGTCTTGCACCGCAAGACCGAGGGTTGGGTGGCTGCACTTTGGCTGGTGGGGCTGGCCCTGCAACGGCGCAATGAGCACAGCGGCTTCATCGCACGCATCTCTGGCAGTGAGACCGGTATCGCCACCTACCTGGCCGAAGAGGTGCTTGCACAGCAAGATGAGACCTTGCGCGATTTTCTGCTGCGCACGAGTGTGGCGCGCGAACTGACCGTGCCACTGGCCAAGAGCCTGCTGCCGCACCTGTCCAATGACGAACTGGCGCGTCTGCTCAAAGAGGCGGAGACGTTCTTGATTCCGCTGGAAGGCCGGGGAGACGGGTGGCGTTACCACAGCCTGTTCGCCAGCTTCCTGCAGGGCCAACTGCGGCGTCAACTGCCTGACGCGGTCTCCACCCTGCACGAGACGGCGGCGCGGTGGTTTTCGTCGCAGGGGAGCGATGCGCAGGCGGTCGAACACCTGATTGAAAGTGGCGACCTGCCCGCTGCCGTGGAGGCCCTGTCGCGGGTTGCGACTGCGCTCCTGGCCCAGGGACGCCTGGGCATGCTCAAGCGCTGGTTCGATCGCATTCCCGATGCGCTGCTTCGCGATCGGCCCGAGTTGCTGGTTGTCCAGTTGTGGGCGTTGGTGTACCGCCAGGGCCCGAAGGCGGCGCAGGCCCGCATGCGCGAGATCGATCTCGATGGCGTGCAAGACCGGCGCGTGCGCGTGCACGCGGCCGCGTTGCGGGTGGCGGTGGGCTCGCTGCTCGATCGCTGGGACGAAGCCTACGAGGCAGGGCGTCCTGCGCTTGCTCTCCTGCCCAGCGGATCGGCCTATGCCGATGCCTCCCTGGTCAATTCGCTGGCCAGTGCCGCTATCGTGCTCGGCGATTACGCCGAGGCACGGCGGCTTCTGGACACCGCGCATCGCTCGCAGTCGAGTGACGAAGGCAGCTTCTATCGCCGCGTGTGCGAGGTCAGCGAAGGCCTGATCGACTGGGCCGAAGGTCGCCTGCGCCAGGCGCGGGCGCGGTTTCGCCTCGCGGTGCAGGGCACGCAGATCTCCAGCTTGGGGCCGGCGCAGCTCAATGTCTGGGGTGGTCTGATGCTGGCGCTGACCCACTACGAGAACAATGAATTGCAGCCGGCGGAACGGCTTGTGCAACTGTGCCTGCCGCTGGCGCGCGAGGTCTGGTTGCCGGACCACATCATCCTTGGGCACACGCTGATGTCGCGAATTGCTTTCCTTCGGGGCGATGTCGACCTGGCCTTCCAGCACCTGTCGGAGCTGGAGCATCTGGGCGATGAGCGTCAGTTGCCGCGCTTGTCCGCCTCGGCCCGGATCGAACGCGCGCGGCTGCTGTTGCAGCAACGCCACCTGGAGGCGGCGGCGACCGAGCTGGAGCGTGCCCAGGACCCTCATGTGTGGCGCCAGGTTGCCAGGCGCCGCCACTTGGCCAACGACCAGGATGATCTCAGCGTCGGAATGCTGCGCTGGAGCCTGTCGGCCATGCATATGCGGCGCGCTCCGTTGCATTGGCGGGACACGCAAAGTGGTCCGCTGCCCGACATCGGCCAGGCGGTCGCGGACCTGGCGCAGGCGCTGGCACAGGCCGAGGCGTCCCGCTTCATGCGGCGTGCGCTCAAGCTGCGCTGGTTGCATGCCATAGCGCTTGCGCTCGACGGCCAGCACGGCGCCGCCGTCGAGCAAGCGATCCGGGCCCTGCGCGAAGCCTGTTCCGAAGGGGCTGTGCGCACGCTGATCGACGAGGGCCGGCCCGCGGCCATGCTGCTGCTTATGGTCAGGCAGGCGCGTGTGCACGCCGGACCGCAAGCCAGCGACCCCATCCTTGACGACTTCATCCACACGCTGATCGAGGCCATGGGGCCGATCGCGGCCGAGGAGGCGCTGCCGGCTCATGCAGCACGTGGCGCCGCCGCAACCGCCGGCCCCGCGGACCGTGACAAGGCGCCTGCTTCAGTAGAGGCGCCGACGCCCAGGGAACTGCGCATCCTGGAGCTTCTCGCCGAAGGTTACTCAAACCAGGCCTTGGCCGAGAAGCTCTGTGTCTCGGACAGCACGGTGCGCACGCACCTGCGCAAACTTAACGGCAAGCTGGGCGCGGCCAACCGTACCCAGGCGGTGGCAGTTGCACGGCGGATGGGCTGGATTCGGTAGTTACCCTAATCCTCATCCCCTTTCAAAACGTCGCAACCGACGATAGCCGCCCAACGCACGGCCGATCAAACTGCGGCGACAGGTGCAAAAGCGCCATTTCAGCAGGAGGCAGGGTGAACGCTAGATCGTTTCGCTTGGTGGGCGCGGGCTTCGTTTGAGGCGCGGCGTGGCATTGATCAATTCCGGCGCGGACCCTGGCGTAGCGCCGGCCAGGCCGCAATGGGACATCGTCATCGCCGGGGCGGGGTTTTCGGGCCTGGTCGCTGCCAACATCGTGGCCGATGCAGGAATGAAGGCGCTGGTCCTGGAGGCTGGCGTCGGCCCGGGTGGATGCGCCGCCATCTCGGCGGGCATCATCTGGGCACCTCTTTCCAGTGAAGAACTCGCCGCGTATGTCCCGGATGGGGACCCGGCCCTCCAGCTTGCCTACTGCGAGCACTTTCAGGGAGCAGCCGCGTGGCTGCGGTCCTGCGGTCTGCCGATCAGTGACATGCAGGCGCTGGGATCGCTCGGAAACGGCGTGGTGATGCAGGGCGGCAGGTCCGGAGACCAAGGCCAGTTCATGTCGCTGATGGCAAGCAGGGCCCAGGCGCACGGCGCGACGATCCGTTACGGCTCGCCTTTGGCAGGGGCGTGCGCCGGAGCCGATGGCTATGTCGTGTCGGCCGGCGGCGCGCATCCGGCCACCGTTCAATGCCGCGCGCTGCTGTTCGCAACGGGCGGGTTTCAAGGCAATCGGGCGCTCCTCGATCGCTTCGTTGGCGCCGGTGCGGGCGATGGCCTGTTTCTGCGGTCGCTGCCCGAGTGCACCGGCGCCGGGCTCACCGCCGCACTTTCGTTGGGCGCGGCGACAAGCCGGAACATGCACAACCTTTATGGCCACACCATGCCGGACGCGGCCGTGTCCATCGACGAGCTGCAACCGCTGACGGCGTATCTGGCTGCCCACAGCGTGATCTTGAATCGCGACGGCATCCGATTCGTGGACGAGACCGAAGGTCATCTGGAAGAAACGACCCTGGAGTCGGGCTGGCGCCAGCCAGGCGGATGCTATTTCCTCATCTTTGACAGCAAGATCTATCGCGAGCATGGCGTCGACACCGGAATCTCTTCGGCCTTGCCCAAGATCGACAGGATGCGGCGCTGGCGCGAAATTGGCGCGTCGGTGCTGCAGGCTGACAGCCTCGAATCGCTCGTGGATGAACTCCACCGGCACGAACATGTGGACGCGCAGCAAGCGTTCAAGACGCTGCTTTCCTATAACGAGGCGTGCCTGGATGGCAGTACGGGCGCGCTGGATCCATCACGCAGCCGCAACCCGAGCGCGCTGACAGAGCCGCCGTTTTTCGCGGTCCGCGCGCGCGGTGGCGTCACCGCCACCTGTGGCGGGATTCGGGTCGACGCCAGCGGTCACGTGTTGGGAGAGGATCAAGTTGCGTTGCCGGGGCTGTACGCGGCCGGCGTCGACGCGGGCGGGGTTTTCGGCAGGACCTACGGCGGCCTTCTCGGCTGGTCCCTGGTGTCCGGCTACCTCGCCGCGCTTTCGGTCTTGCGCGATGCTGGCGCCGCAAAAGCGTCGCCGCAGCAGCTTGTCAAACAGCCCGCCAAAGGATGAAACGGTGACCATGCAAAAACGTCCGACGCTCATGTTCGAGGTCTACCGGTGGGCCGGGACCACGCCCGAGCAATTTCGCGAGCACTACGCGAAAGTCCACGCCCAACTGGGCAAGAAGATTCCCGGAATCGTCTGGTACGAGACCTTCATCAATGAACAACCCACCGGCGACTGGCAGGCGCAGGAACGCCCGCGGCCGGATGCCTATGTCATCATGAAGCTCGAGTCCGAGGAGGTGCTGCAGGAGATGCGCAAGAGCGAGGAATGGCGAATCGCCAAGGACGACGACATTGGCTTTGCCAGTCATTCCTTTTCCACTCGCGTCGAGCGCTTTACTTGGATTGCCGATGCCGACCCGGTCGTTGTATTTCAGAACGAAGCCTGATCTGCGCTCCGTGCGCATGCATCTTCGCCAACTACACGCACGATGACCGACTTCTTCCAGATCCTCGTCGCAGGCTTTTCGACGGGTGCGCTTTACGCGCTCATCGCGCTCGGGTTCACCATCGTCTACAACGCGACCAAGGTGACGAACTTCGCGCATGGCGAGTTCGTCATGATGGGCGGGTTGATCAGTGCGTCGCTCGTCAAGTCCGCCAAGTGGCCACTGGTCGAAGCCGTCGTCGCCGCAGTGGTCTGCGTGGTCATTGCCGCCGTATTGCTGGACCGGGTCGCAATCAGGAACGCCCGGCGAAAGACGGTTCTTACCTACGCCATGATCACTATCGGCGCCAGCGTTTTCCTGCGCGGGCTGATGCAGGTCACCGCCGGAAGAAGTGTTCAGTTCCTTCCGTCGTTTGGAGGGCTGACCGACCTGGAAGTGGCCGGTGTCCGCCTGTCCTCGCAGTACCAGTGGATCCTCGGGGTCGCACTGACGGTCGGCGCAGTCCTTTCGTTTCTTTTCCTGCGCACACGCATCGGCAAGGCAATGCGCGCGGCGAGCCAGAATGTGCGGTCGGCCGCGCTGTGCGGGATCGATCCGGTCCGGATGTCGATGCTGGCGTTCGCACTGGCCGGCGCCACGGGGGCGCTTGCTGGCGCGTTGATCGCCCCCATCGGCGCCAGTTTTTACGAGAACGGTCTCAATTTCGCGCTCAAGGGTTTCGCAGCCGCGGTGCTCGGCGGCTTCGGCAGCCCCGTCGGCGCGGTGCTCGGCGGCGTTCTCATCGGAATCGGCGAGAGTCTGTGCGCCGGTTATTTCTCTTCGGCTTACAAGGACGCGGTATCGCTCGTGGTGCTGCTCGGGGTGCTGCTGATGCGGCCCAGCGGGTTGCTCGGACAGGCTGAGGCGCGCAGGGTATGACCCCACCCCAATTGACTTGCGACACCCGCTACCGGCGCGACCTCATCGGGCTGGCCGCATTCGCGTTCGCCGTGATCGTCCTGGGCCTGGTATTGCAAAAGCCCTACCACCTGAACCTGGCGACCGACATTTGTGTCTACGGCATCGCTGCCCTGGGCATGTTCCTGCTCTTCGGGCTATGCGGACAAATCTCCGTGGGCCAGGCGGCCTTTTTCGGCATCGGGGCCTACACCAGCGCCATTCTCGTGATGCGCCTGGGCATGCCGGTGGCGGTCGGGATCGCCGCCGGGGTCGCGCTGAGCAGCATCATCGGTTGGCTCATCTCAAGGCCGATCCTGAGCCTGACGACCAACTACCTGGCCATGGCGACCCTGGCCTTCGGCGTCATCGTCTATGTGATCTTCAGCCAGGCGATCGCGATCACCGGGGGGCTGGACCCCGGCATCTTCGGCGTGCCGCCGCTCAGTCTGTTCGGGATCACGCTTGCCACCCCGGTGGCGAAGTTCTGGGCGGTCGGCGCCTTCACCTTCCTGTCCCTGCTGCTGGTCATCAATCTGATCCACAGCCGTGCGGGCCGGGCCTTCGTGGCCTTGAAGGGTTCCGAGGTGGCCACCGCGGGGCTGGGCGTCGATGTCGTCGGCTACAAGGTCATCGCATTCACCGTCAGCGCCGGGCTCGCGGGTCTGGCCGGCGCCTTGTTCGCATTTGTCCAGGGCTCATTCAGCGCCGGCAATTTCACCGTGGGTCTGTCGATCGAATTGCTTGTCATGGTTGTGGTCGGCTCGCTTTCCAGCCCCTGGGGTGCGTTGTTCGGGGCCGCGTTCATCACGTTTGTGCCGACTTTGCTGGATGACTTCCAGGCCTACAAGCTGATCCTCTACGGTGTGATCCTCCTTGTCGTCACGGTCCTGATGCCCGATGGCCTCGCGCGCGCGGGCTATGACGGCCTGCGCTCCTTGTCAAAGAGGCTGGGGCGCACATGAGCCTGCAAGTGGAAAACTTCAGCAAGCGTTACGGCGGCGTCGCCGCAGTGCAGGCGATGGACCTCATTGCCAAGCCGGGGTCGGTGACGGCCGTGATCGGCCCCAATGGCGCCGGCAAGACCACGCTGTTGAACCTGATCAGCGGCGTCGTCATCCCCGACAGCGGCCGCATGACGCTATTGGGCAAGGACGTGGCCGGCGCGAGGCCGCATGAACTGGCGGCGCTGGGCCTGACGCGAACCTACCAGAGCCCGCAGCTGTTCACGGACATGACGGTGCTTGACACGGTGATGGTCGGCGCGCACATGACGGCGACCGGCGGCGTGCTGTCGGCCTTGTTCAACATCCGATCGACCCGGCGCGAAGAGCGCCGGATCGAGACCGCGGCCCGCGTGGCGCTCGATCGCGTCGGCCTTCAAAGCGATGTCTTTGAACGTGACGCCAACGAGCTGCCTTACGGCCTGCAGCGCCGCGTCGACATCGCGCGCGCCCTGGCGACCGGCGCGACCGTCCTGCTTCTCGACGAGCCGGCTGCGGGGCTCAATGCCACCGAGACGCGCGGCCTCGCTGATCTGATCCAGGCGCTCGCCTTGCAAGGCTACACCGTCGTTCTGGTGGAGCACGATATGGAAATGGTGATGCGCGTGTCCAACCACATCATCGTGATGAACTTTGGTGAAAAGATTGCCGAGGGCACACCGGCCGAGATCCAGAGCAACCCGCGGGTGATCGAAGCCTATCTCGGCGTGGACGAGGCAACCGAGGAAGATCATGCTCGAGCTGCGTGACGTCGCTGCCCGCTTCGGCAACATCGAGGCGCTGCGCAATGTGTCGATGCGCGTCGAGGCCGGCGAGATCGTGTGCCTCATCGGGGCCAATGGCGCAGGCAAGTCGACGATCCTCAATGTGGTCTCGGGGCTCGTGCCGGCGGCGGCCGGCTCCGTGACGTTCGAGGGCCAGCCGCTCACCAGGCACAAGGCCAGCGAGATCGTCCGTCGGGGCGTGGTGCAGGTGCCCGAAGGCCGTCTTGTCTTTCCCGACATGACGGTGCGCGAAAACCTCGAGATGGGGGCCTATACGCAGGGCCGGGACCGTCTCGCAAACAACCTGTCGGAGGTGTTGGAGATTTTTCCGATCCTGCGCGAGCGCCACGCCCAACTTGCCGGGCTCCTCTCAGGGGGGCAGCAGCAGATGCTGGCGATCGGGCGGGCCCTGATGGCAAGCCCCCGCCTGCTGTTGCTTGACGAGCCTTCCATGGGCTTGGCGCCGCTGGTCATTGCCGACATCTTTCGAACGCTTGAGCGGCTGCGCGCCGAGCGCGGCTGCACTATCTTGCTGGTTGAACAGAACGCCAGGGCGGCACTCAAGATCTCGGACCGCGGTTACGTCCTGGCAAACGGCTGCATCACACGATCCGGCCGCGCCCGTGAACTCGCCGAAGACCGCGAAATCCAGGAACACTATCTCGGCAAGAAGGTGGCGGCTTGACTGCCTGCATCTGCCTGCATGACTTGAGGCCGCCGTAGACGGCCAAGCTTTGACGTATGACTTTCTCGATCACACATTAACTTGGAGACAACAATGAAACGTTTCAAATCGCACGCCGCCGGCCTTGCCATTGCGGCCGTGGGCCTGTTCGGGCTCGGCACGGCAAGCGCCGACAACAGCCCGCTGCGCATCGGCATCCTGTCGCCTTCGACAGGCGCGTCCGCGTACTCCGGGCTTTCGTTCGAGCAAGGTGCCCGGCTGGCGCTCGAGCCCTTCGTGCGCAGCGGCATGAATGGCCACCCTGTGAAGATCACCTTCTACGACACCGAGGGCGCCAGCCCCAAGGCCGCGCAGCTGTTCAACCGTCTTGTTGACAACGACGACGTCCATGTCGTGATCGGTCCGGTCAACAGCGGCGAAAGCCTCGCCGCCGCGCCCGTGGCGGCGCAGCGCAAGGTGTCGATGCTGTGCGTCTGTTCCGCGGAAGCCATTACCAAGCCTGTCAACCCATACGTTTTCGGGTTGGCCCCGGTCGATGCCACCGTAACGACGGAACTTCTTGATGTGCTCAAGAGCCGCGGTGTCAAGAAGGCGGGCCTCATCTACTCGCTGGACGCATTCGGCCAGTCGGGCGGCAAGATGCTCGAAGCGAAGGCCAAGGATTTCGGCATCGATCTCGTGGCGGTTGAAACCTTTGCTCCGCAAGACACCAACATGACGCCGCAGTTGCTGAAGATCCGGGACAAATCACCCGACGGCATCATGCTGTGGTCGGCGGCGAACCCGGCGCCCGCGATCATCATGAAGTCCATCAAAGAGCTCGGCATCAAGTCGCAGGTGTATCTGGGCAATGCGGCGGCCTTCAACAACTTTGCGGAATCGGCCGGCGCGGCGGCCGACGGCGCGTACGTCACCAGCTTGCCGATCCTGGCGCCAGAGGTCCTGGCCGATGGCGACCGGCGCAAGGCCATCGTCAGCGACTTCGTCAAGTCGTTCAAGGCACGCTACAACACGGCGCCGGAACAGACCGCCGGCGGCGCGATGGACGCGGTAACGATCCTCGAGGCCGCGGTCAAGCAGATCAACGGTCCGATCACGCGCGAATCCGTGCGCGGTGCGATTGACAAGGTATCGATGTGCGGGGCTTACGGCTGCCGCAAATTCACTGCCGAAGATCATCGCGGGCACGGCAAGGACCCGGCGACGGTGCTGATGCAGATCAAAGACGCGAAATGGGTGGCGATCAAGTAGTCGTGACGCAATCCGGGTTTGTCACGCCGCCCGCGTCAGCCGTTCAGATCGAGCGGACTGATGCAGGCGGCGACGCGAGGCGCCCGGTCGCTCTCGTGACGGGTACGGCGCAGGGGCTGGGCAGCGTCATCGTCGAGCACCTCGCACGCGAGGGTTTCGATGTCGTGGCCAACGACCTGGTTGTCGATGACCGGTTGGAGCGGGTGTGCGAGGCGGCGCGGGCGGCAGGCGCGCGGGCCGCGCCGCTTGCCTTCGATATTTCCCGTACCGAAGACGCCGCCGCCTTCACCGCAAAGGCGGCGGTCGCGTTCGGCAGCATCGATTGCCTGGTGAACAACGCGGCGGTGTCGGTTCTCTCGCGCGGAGATATTCTCGACGTCTCGGCTGAGAGTTTCGACCGCAGCTTCAACGTCAACTTGCGCGGCACGTTCTTCCTCACGCAGCAGGTTGCTCGTTGGATGCTGGCCAACAAGGCTTCGGCCCCAAGGTCCAGGCGCCGCTCGATCATCACCATCTCGTCGGTCGGCGTCGAGCACATGGTCGGGCGTCAGGTCACCGAGTATTGCCTCGCAAAGTCGGCCCTGGTCGTCATGACCAAGCACTTCGCGGTTCGACTGGTGACCGAGGGCATCGACTGCTACGACGTGCGGCCGGGCATGATGCAAACGAGCATGACCGAGTCGTCGCGCGAGAAGTACGACGGGCTGATCGCCAACGGCCATGTACCGGCGAACCGCTGGGGACAACTGGGGGAAGTGGCCGCCACGATCGCAAGCCTGGCCAACGGCGCGCTTCGCTATTCGGTGGGCCAGACCATTCATGTGGACGGCGGAATGGCGCTCAAGCCATTCTGAGCCGGTAGTTACCCTGATCCCCGCGCCCCGCCAAAACGTCCGATCCGACGATCGCCATGCGCCGATGACCCGATCACACTTGGCGTATCGGTGCACGAGCGCCACTGCAACGGGAGCTTGAGTGAACGCTGGAATTTTGAGCTCGAACGGACGTCGCACTTGCGCGCTGCTGACGAGGCATCCATGATCGATTCCGCTGAGATATTGCCCAACCTGGTGTACCGGCATGCTCGCGAGCGTGGCGACCGGGTGGCGTTGACGTCTATCGGTCAGGGTTCCCTGACCTGGGCACAGCTTTGGACCCGGGTCGAGCAGTGGGCGGGCTGGCTGACGGCGCATGGTGTGAAAATTGATCACCGCGTGGTGACGCTCATGCCTCAATCGCTGGAATCCTCATGCGTGTGGATGGCCTGCAGCGCGGTGGGAGCCGTCGAGTGCGCGGTCAACACCGAGTTCCGCGGCGAGTGGCTTCGCAATGCATTGGCGGCCTCGCGGGCCGAGGTTGTGGTCGTGAGCCGGCGCTTCCTGGATCAGCTGATTCCCGTGCTGTCTGACTCGGCGATTCATACCGTGCTCGTCTATGACGATCCGCAACGCCCACCGGAGACCGTCGGCCAGGCCCGGATCGTGACGTCGCCGCCGGGCGACGCGGCGCCGGCCAGGCTCGCGGCACCCGAAGCCCGGGCGCACCAGACCGCGTGCATCCTCTATACCTCGGGCACCACCGGCCCTTCGAAGGCGGTCCAGATTCCTTGGGGAATGATGCACACCTTTGTGAGTGCGGGGCGCGAGTGGGAACGCGCCAGCGAGCCGGTCTATTACCTGCCTTACGCGAGTAATCACCTGTCGGGCCGCGGCGCGCTGTACCGGGCCGCGCTGGGGCGGGGACGGGCCGTGATCCGTGAAGTTTTTTCCACTGGCGAGTTCTGGTCGGACGTTCGCGCGCACGGCTGTACCTGGACGCTGCTCTATGCCGCGCCGTCGCGCTTTCTGCTGAGCCAGCCCGAGCATCCTGGCGATGCGGACAACAAGCTCGAACTCGTCATGCTGTGCCCGCTGATCCCCGAAGTGGATGTCATGAAGCGGCGCTTTGGCTTTGAGTGTTTCACGGTGTATGGCATGACGGAGATCGGCAATCCGTTCATCTTGCCGCCCGAGGAATCGCATTCTGGCAATGCCGGCTGCGGCGGCCGCCCGATCGCGGGTGTGCAGGCGCGGCTGGTCGACGAGAACGACTACGAAATGCCGCTCGGCGAACCCGGCGAGCTGATCATTCGCAGCGACGATCCCTGGATCTTCAACAGCGGCTACGAGGGGGAGCCGGCCGCCACCGCCGCGTCCTGGCGAAACGGCTGGTTCCACACCGGCGACATCATGCGCCGCGATGTCAATGGCAACTACCACTATGTCGATCGGCGCAAGGACATGATCCGCCGGCGTGGCGAGAACATTTCGTCGGTCGAGCTGGAGCTCGCGGTGCTGAAATTTCCCGGCATCGCCGAGGCTGCGGCGGTCGGCATTCCGTCCTCCCTGGGTGACGAGGACGTGCTGATCGCGGTTGTGCCAAAGGCCGGTTGCCCGGTGGACGTGGCGCAGCTGCTTTCGTACTTGCGGGCCAATGTTCCCCGGTTTGCCGTGCCGCGCTACGTTCGAACGATGGAGCGGCTGCCGCGCACGCCGGCGACGCTGCGTGTGCAGAAGAAGGACCTGAGAAACCAGGGCATCACGCCCGACACCTGGGAAAACGTCAAGTAGCCCGGGTCAGAAAGTGAAGGCCGCTTGGCCACAAAGGAGAACTTGAGATGGAAGCACTGGGCATCAATGAACTGCACCGTGAGTCTGAAGGCTACACGCAGAAGACGAACAACAAATACGCCAGCGACATCGTCACCCACGACGGGGCCGGTGAGATGGTCTTCATGTCGGGGGCCGAAGCCATTGCCCGCGGGGCCATCGAGGCCGGCGTCGCGGTGGCGGCCTCCTTCCCGGGATCGCCAGCGACCTGGGTGCATGAAAACCTGCTGATGGCAGGGAAAAAGCTCGACGAGTTTTATGTGGAATGGTCCGTCTCGGAGACCAAGTCGTGGGACGTGTGCCTTGGCGCGGCTCTCGCGGGGCGCCGCTCTTTCCTGCCGATCAAGCAGGTGGGCGTCAACTGGATTGTCGACGTGGTGAGCGACTGGGTGCACAAGCGCGCTCTGCGTGCTGGCCTGGTCATTCTGTGTGGCGACGATCCCGGCGCGGATACCACCTCGCGCGAGCAGGACACGCGCATGATGGTGCCCTTCCTGGAGGTGCCGCTGCTGCAGGCCGCGTCGGTGCAGGAGCAAAAGGACGTCATCCTGGAAGCGTTCGCGCTATCAGAGAAGATTTGCGCGCCGGTGATGGTGAGCGTTACACGCCAGATGATGTACGGCCGGGGGCCGGTTCGCCTGGGCGAGATCGATCACGAGCGCCGGCGCCTCAAGCTCGGGTTCCAGAGGCGGCCTGAGCTGGGCTACACCTGGGTCGGCAACATGTGGTCGACCACCGGCATCGCGGAAAAGCACGGCAAGTATCACGAGACGTCGCTGGCGCTGGCCCAGGAACATGCCGAGACCAGCCCGCTTAACCGGCTGGAGATGAGAGGCGGCGAGCGCATCGGAATCATCGCCTCAGAGCAGGCCTACAGCTACGCCCGGCAGTCCGTCCATGCGCTGGGTCTGGACGGCCAGATCGCCTTCCTGAAGATCGGCACCACCTGGCCACTGCCGCGCGGGCTCACCACCCAATTGCTGGAGTCGGTCGAGACCGTGTTGATGATCGAGGAGCTTGAGCCCTTCATCGAGAACCAGGTGCGGGCCATGACATCGACGCTGGACAAGCACGCGCGCATTCTGGGTAAGTCCGATGGCATAGGACTGCCCTTCCACGACGCCTACAACACCGACCTCGTCAGCGGCGTGCTGGCCAAGGTCGCCGGGATCGACTACACCTCGCCGATGACCCAGCGCAAGCGCAGCATCGCGCAGCAGCTGCGCGTGACGGAGGTGCCAGACCGCCCGTTCACTCTCTGTGCAGGTTGCCCCGAGATGGGCGCCCTGTGGATCATGAAGGAGACCATGCGTCGGTCCGAGCGTTTCAAACGCCGCGACGTGATCTCGGTGATCGACGAGGGCTGCTACACCGCCAGCGAGACCGAGCCCTTCAACATGGGCGACGTGATGACCTGCATGGGCAGCTCCATCAGCCTGGCGCATGGCCTGTACACCGGTGTCGAGCAGAAGCTCCTGGTGCAGATCGGCGACGGCAGTTTCCTGCACAACGGCCTGCAGGGCCTGATCAACGCGGTGCACAACAAGGCGAAGATGACCATCGTCATCCACGACAACCGCGCCACCGCGGCCACCGGTCAGCAGCCCGTGGCCAGTGGGTTCGGCTTCAACGCCCGGGGCGAACCGGCGCCGCGCGTGAACATCGAGGGCCTGTGCCGGGCCGTCGGCGTGGAGTGGGTCAAGAAGATCGATCCCTTCGACGTCGAGGGCGGTATCACCGTCTTCAATGAGGCCCTGGAGTACGACGGCATCTCGGTGATGATTTCCGATGCGCCCTGCAGCATCATCGAGACGCGCCGGGTAGGCAGCCGCGGCAGCTGGTCCGGTCAGCTGGCCACCTATCGCATCGACGCCGACAAGTGCACCTCCTGCGAGCTGTGCAGCCGGGTCCTGGGCTGTCTGGCGATCGAGGACCAGGGCACGGGCAATGCCCCCATCATCAACGATGCCGAGTGCATCGGCTGCGATGTGTGTCGGCAGATGTGTCCTGACGACGCGATCTTCCGGATCACGATCAAGACCAACGAACCAAAGCAAGGCTGACCGGTATGACCGTCGATCGATTTCTCGTCACCGGCATCGGAGGCCAGGGCGTCATTCTCCTGACCAAGATCTTGGCCCGCATAGGCTTCGAGGATGGCGTGAATCTGAACACGCTCGAAACCCTGGGCGGCATGATGCGCGGCGGCCCCGTCTATGTGCAGGCCACGATCGGCCCCCCTGAGCATGGGGCGGCGGTGTCCTACGGCAGCGCGGACGTGGTGGTTGCGCTGGAGGGCTACGAAGGCCTGCGCGTGGCTTCGAAGTTTCTCAAGCCCGGCGGTCTGGTTTTCCAGAATGCCAAGCTCGTACGGGTGGCCGGTCACTATCGCACCAAACGAAAGCCGGTGTCCATTGAACGCCTGCCCGAGCTGTACGCCGAACTGGAGGCCCGCTTGTTGATGGTGCCCGCCACCGAGCTGGCCGCCAGCGCAGGCAATGCCCGCCTGGAGAACCTGGCCATGCTGGGGGTGCTGGTGCAAAGCGGCCTGTTCGGCCTGCAGGCCGACACTTCACGTGAGGTGATCGGGCGGTCCGTGCCCGCCGGCACCGAGGCCGGCAACCTGGCGGCATTCGAAGCCGGACTGGCCTGGGCTGCCGCGCAGACCCTGCCTGCCGAGTTGGCGCCGGCCTGATCGAACGACGCGCCTCATGAAGTCATGACCTACGTCGTACTTGAATCGTGCATTCGCTGCAAATACACCGATTGCGTGGACGTTTGCCCAGTCGACTGCTTCCGCGAAGGGCCCAACAGCCTGGTGATCGATCCGTCGGAGTGCATCGACTGCGCGGTCTGCGTTCCGGAATGCCCGGTCAACGCAATCGTCCCCGAGGATGAAGTGCCCGGCGATCAGCTGCATTTCATCCGCCTGAACGACGAGCTGTCGCGCAAATGGCCCGGCATCACCAAGAGCAAGCCGCCGCCGCCCGATGCCGATGCGTGGAAGGACGTCAAAGGCAAGCTCGACCAGCTCGGGCAATGACGCCGGCTTCGAGCGATTCATACCCCGCCGGCCGGTTGCGCCGGTTGCGCCGTTTCTAGCTGCTAGCGCACCCGCATGCCGGGCTGAGCCCCCGGCCAGGGATTCAGCACGTGGATGCCCGGCTGGGCCTTCTCGTCGGCATGGCTGGCCGCCAGCACCATGCCTTCGCTGATGCCGAACTTCATCTTGCGCGGCGCCAGGTTGGCCACCATCACGGTGAGCTTGCCCACCAGGTCTTCGGGCTTGTAGGCGCTGGCAATGCCCGAGAACACGTTGCGGGTCTTTCCCTCGCCCACATCCAGTGTCAGGCGCAGCAGCTTGGTTGAGCCTTCCACCGCCTCGCAGGCTTCGATGCGGGCGATGCGCAGATCGATCTTGGCGAAGTCGTCGATGGAGATGGCGGGGGCGATCTCCTCGCCGCCCGGCACCACGGCCACGGGTGCGGCTTCGGGCGGCGGCTCGAACAGGGCGTCGAGCTGCTTGACGTCCACCCGCTGCATCAGGTGCTTGTATTCGCCGACCGTGTGACCGACGGGCAGTGCGGTGGCGGCGTTGGAAAAATCGAGTGGGGCGCAGCGCAGGAAGGCCTCGGCCTGCGCCGCCAGCTGCGGCAGCACGGGCTTCAAGCAGGCGGTGAGCAGCTTGAAGTGCTCGATGCATTCCGAGCAGATGGCCGCCGCCTGGTCGGCCTGGCCTTGCTTGACCAGTTTCCAGGGCGCGGCGCCGTCAAAACGCAGGTTTACCTCGTCGGCGTAGGCCATGATCTCGCGCAGGGCCTTGCCGAACTCGCGCGTCTCGTACAGCTGGGCGACCGAGGCCGCCAGCTTGCCGGGGTTCAAACTGGCCGCGTCGTTGGCCACCAGTGTGCCGCCCGCAATGAACTTCACCGCCCGGCTGGCGATGTTGACGTACTTGCCGATCAAATCGGCGTTGACGCGGGCCACGAAGTCGTCGGGGTTGAAGTCGACGTCTTCCACCCGGCCATTGAGCTTGGCGGCGATGTAGTAGCGCATCCACTCGGGGTTCATGCCCAGCGACAGGTACTTGAGCGGGTCGATGCCAGTGCCGCGGCTCTTGGACATCTTCTCGCCGCTCACGGTAATGAAGCCGTGCACATTGACCTGGCTGGGCGTCTTGCGGCCCGAGAACTTGAGCATGGCCGGCCAGAACAAGGTGTGGAAGTACACGATGTCCTTGCCGATGAAGTGCACCTGCTCGACCTGCGGGTCGGCCACGAAGGCGTCGAAGCTGGCGTCGGTGCGCGAGGGCGCATGCCAGTGGTTTTTCGCCTGGCCCTTGTCGAAGTGGTTCTTCAGGCTGGCCAGGTAGCCCACGGGCGCGTCCAGCCAGACATAAAAGTACTTGCCCGGCGCGTCGGGGATCTCGATGCCGAAGTAGGGCGCCTCGCGGCTGATGTCCCAGTCGGCCATGCCGGCCTCGAACCACTCGCTGGCCTTCTTGGCCATCTCGGGCTGCAATTTGCCGTCTTGCGTCCAGGCCTTGAGGAAGTCGACCACCTCGGGGTCGGACAGCTTGAAGAAAAAGTGTTCAGAGCTGCGCAGCTGCGGCGTGGCGCCGGTGAGCGTGGAGTAGGGGTTGATCAGGTCGGTGGGCGAGTAGACGCTGCTGCACACCTCGCAGCTGTCGCCGTACTGGTCCTTGGCGTGGCAGGTGGGGCACTCGCCCTTGATATAGCGGTCAGGCAAAAACATGCCCTTGACCGGGTCGTAGAACTGCTCGATGGTGCGGGTGGCGATCTTGCCCTCGGCCTTGAGCGCTTTGTAGATGCCCTGGGCCAGCTCGGTGTTCTCTGGGCTGTCGGTCGAGTGCCAGTTGTCAAACTGCACGAGGAAGCCGTCGAGGTACTCCTGGCGGCCGGCGGCAATCGCGCCCACGAAGGCCTGCGGCGTGACGCCGGCCTTTTCGGCGGCGATCATGATGGGCGCGCCGTGCGCGTCGTCGGCGCCGACAAAGTGCACCATATGGCCCTGCATTCGCTGGAACCGCACCCAGATGTCGGCCTGGATGTACTCCATGATGTGGCCGATGTGGAATTTGCCGTTGGCGTAGGGCAGGGCGGTGGTAACGAAGAGCTTGCGCTTGGACATGGGGGCTTCCGACGGGGAACCCGTGATTTTAGGATGCCGCGCCGGGGCTTTACCCGCTCGCTACACTGACCTCCCCAGATCCACCCTCCGCCATGCCCACCTCCGACCAGCTGCTCGCGGCCCTTGCCGCCGTCACCGACCCCCACACCGGCCGCGATTTCGTCTCGACCCGGGCCCTGAAAAACCTGCAGGTCAACGGCGGCGGCGTCGCCTTCGACGTCGAGCTCGATTACCCGGCCAAAAGCCAGTGGCCGGCGCTGCGGCAGGCGTTCACCGCCGCCGCGCGCGCTGTGGCTGGCGTGACCGACGTCAAGGTCAACCTTTCGACCAAGGTCACCGCCCATGCCGTGCAGCGCGGCGTGCAGCTGCTGCCGGGCGTCAAGAACATCATCGCCGTGGCCTCCGGCAAGGGCGGGGTGGGCAAGAGCACCACCGCCGCCAACCTGGCGCTGGCGCTGGCCGCCGAGGGGGCGTCAGTGGGCATTCTCGATGCCGACATCTACGGCCCCAGCCAGCCCATGATGATGGGCATCGAAGGCCGCCCCACCAGCGGCGACGGCAAGACCATGGACCCGATGGAAAACCACGGCGTGCAGGTGATGTCGATCGGCTTTCTGATCGACCCCGACCAGGCCATGATCTGGCGCGGCCCCATGGCCACCCAGGCGCTGGAGCAGCTGCTGCGTCAGACCGAGTGGCGCGCGCTGGATTACCTGATCGTCGACATGCCCCCCGGCACCGGCGACATCCAGCTGACCCTGTCGCAGCGCGTGCCCATGACCGGCGCGGTGATCGTCACTACCCCGCAAGACATCGCCTTGCTGGACGCGCGCAAGGCGGTGGTCATGTTCGAGAAGGTGGGCGTGCCCATCCTCGGCCTGGTGGAGAACATGGCGGCCCACGTGTGCACCAACTGCGGCCATGTGGAGCACATCTTCGGTGAGGGCGGCGGCCAGCGCTACGCCGCCGAGCGCGGCATCGACTACCTGGGCGCCCTGCCACTGGACATTGCCATTCGCCTGCAGGCCGACGGCGGCAAGCCGACGGTGGTGGCCGATCCTGGCGGCAAGGTCGCCGGCATCTACGGCGACATCGCGCGCCAGATGGCGATCAAGGTTGCGGCCAAGGCCAAGGATTTTTCCGCGAAGTTTCCGACCATTACGGTGTCCAAGGACACGTAAGGGCGGGCGCCCCTACCCAATCCGTTCGCCCTGAGCTTGGCCCGAACCGGTTGGGTTCACGCACGCCATCCCATACCGTTCGCCCTGAGCCTGTCGAAGGGCATGCGAGCGATACGTCTAGCCTTCGACCCTTCGCCAAGCTCGGGACAGGCCAAGCTCAGCCCGAACGGAACAGGGTGTCTAGGTTCTAAAAGCCATATCAAGCCTTAACCCAGCCTTAACCCAGCCCCTCGACCTCCGGCTCCTGCCGCACCGGCGAGTGCAGGATCTGGTGCGCCGGCGGCGCACCGCCTTCGGCCGCCCTCGTCACCAGCCCCTGCAGCGTCGAGCGCAGGCTGACCATGGCGGCGCGCAGTTGCCCGAAGGTTTCTGGCAGCAAGCTGGCACGCTTGAGGTTGAGCACGCTCATGTCCAGCGTGGCCAGCCAGGCTTGTGCCTGTGCCGGCGGCGGCGTGAGGCGGGCCAGGCTCTGGCGCATGGTCAGCAGCGCCTTTTCGTTGTCGGTGCGGCGCGTTTCGCGGTCCATCCGGGTCTGCATGTCGTCGATGTCCGAGGCCAACACGTCGAGCACGCCATCGATGGCGCCGAGCTGCGCCCTGACTTTCGCCAGGAAGGCGTCCACCTGCGACGCAGGTGCGCCGGGGGCCGGTGGCTGGAAGGCCCACGCAAGCTGCTGCACCTGACCAAAGATCGCCGGTGAGTACAAGGCCGTGACCGCCTGGCTGGTACGCAGGTACCGCTCGGTGTGCTCGATGCTCGGCTGGCCGTCTTCGAGCGCGTCGATGTCCTCCTGCATGGCGCGCAACTGCTCCAGCATGAAGTTGCGCGCGCTGCGCAGATCGATCCCAGTCAGGTGCTGCGCAGCATGGCGCACCAGCACCAAAACCCATTCGATGCGCAAGGCGCGCTCCAAGTGGGTGAGCGAGCCCTGCGGCAGGCCGATGAGCCCGGCCAGTTGCCTGCGCGCGAATTCAGGCGTCATGCGTTCCTTGTCGCCGTAGAGGATGTCGAGCCAGCCCAGGCGCGCAGTGGCGGACATGTCCGATGCGCTCATCTTGCGGATCAGAAAGTCTGGATCTTTCACGAATTCGAGCGCTTCCAGGCAGACCTTCTTGCGTGCGGCGTCTTCCAACGGCGCCACCACCGCCGGCCCGCTGGAGGCCTCCAGGCTGGCAACCACCGGGGGGGGGCTGTTGAACTCGGCGTTCAGCGCACTCAGGTCGGACTGGTGGCCCGCCTTGGCTACCACCGCCCAGGCCAGGGCCCAGTCGCGGGTTTCGCGGATCGTCAGGGCCGGTCCGCCCGAATCGCGAGGGTGGCCTTGGGGCGGCGGCGCCGCGAGGTGTTGCGCGAACGACAGACGCAGCCCTGTCCGCCCATGGGTTTGACGCAGCAACGCGACCTTTTGTGCAGGCGAAAAATCGCGCGCGGCCTTGAACAGCACGTCGGCGGGAGCCTCGTGGTGGCACAGGCCGGTCGCGAAGAAGTTGAACTGCCCACCCGCTTCAGGGAACGCGGCCACGATCCGCAAGGCCTTTTGCAGCGGCTCGCCGCGGCCGATCACGTCTGACAGGCCCCGGCCCACGGTATTGGCGAAAAGGGCCGGCGCGGACAGGGCGATGAGTTGTTCGAGTGCGCCCTCGTGTTGACGGGCGTCAACGCCCCGTGCCACGCAGCTGACCAGCGGCTGCAGAAATTCGGAGTCGCTGGCCCATTTGCGGGCTTGGCCTTCGCCCGTGGGAATCCACAGGCGCTTGGCTGACCAGGCGGCCACGTCTTCGGGTTTGCCCAGCGCTGTGGCGCTGCGAAGCGTCCATTCCACCGTCGTGGCGATGCGCGTGACCAGCGCCAGCTGTGCCGGCCGATCGGCCGGTGCCTCGCGTGCGGCAGCCGTGTCGAGCGCGTGCTCAAGCAAGGGCCGCAACAGCGTGGCGTTGGCCGCCATGGCGTTGCGCGGGCGGATGGCCGCTTGCAGCAAGCCTGTGACGATCGGGTCGATGCCCGCGCCGGTGGCCGGCGGCGCCGCCAACTGGAACAGGCGCTGCGTACGCTCGGCCAGCGCGGCACGGGCCAGCGGCTGCGCGCCATCGCCCTCGCGCCCCAGGCCCAGGCGCCAGCCCAGCACCAGGGCGTCCTGCGCCTGGGCGGTGCTGTCCAGGCCCGTCATGTCGCGCCTTTGAAACTGCTTGACGTGCTGTGACACCGCCTCGGGTGTCAGCACGGCTTGCGGCGGCGGCAGGTGCGGCTGCAATTGCGCGAGCGCCTCTTGGAGTTCGGCATCCATCGCGGCATGTTCCGATGGGGCGGCCGACGTATTCAAGGCCCGGCGTTCACCTTCGAGCGCCAGCCACAGGCGCGCCGCCTCGCGGTCATGGGCGCACACCTCTGACAGAGGCGGCCGGCTCTCAGGTACCGCGCCCAGGCCGTCGATGGCCGCGCGCAAGGCCGCGATTCGTGTGCTGGCTTCGGTGAGCACAGAGGGAGGCGGTGTGCCGGCCGCGCCGGGCAGGTCCCAGGTGCGTTGCGTCACAGCCAGCGCCTCGTTAAAGCGCAGGGGGCCCAGCGCCGCGCGCAAGGTGACGCGGGCCTGGTTCAGGTTGGCGTGCACCTCGCCATCGGCCTGCGCCCGGGTTTCGTGGAGGGCGCGTGTGATTTGCCGAACGCGCTCCAGCGGCAGCGATGCGCCGCCCAGCCCATACGCCACGCCGTCGATGAAGTCGGTGACGCACTCGGGGGGAAGCAGCCGCAGGCGGGGCGCAAGCGCCGCCATGCAGGCGTCCATCGATTCGAAGCTGATCGCAGTGCCGTCCAGGCCCACGGCCATGGCGTGGCCGATGGTGCGCGCGACCGCGCCGTCTTCAGCGGTCAGGCCATGTGCCAGGCCGTTGAAGAACTTGGCCAGGCGGTGTTCGAGGTCGAGGCGGCCGACCAATCCGCCCACGAAGCCTTCGACCAGCGGGGCGATGGACAGGCCGGGCGTGCTGGCGTATTTTTCGAAGATCCACTTGAGCAGTACGTGGCCTTCCTTTTCCACCTTCGCAGGGGCCATGGAACGGTTACTGTTTTCTGCTCCAAACTGCGCAAGTCGCTTGAGCGTGGACGCGGGCATGCCGATGGAAAAATCCACCAGGGCGGTGAAGTATCCGTCGGTGCGCGGAGCCGAACTCGGGCCGCTGGCGGGCCGCTCCAGGGCAGCCGCAAGCAGCGCCTGCCCGCCGCCACCGGGCGCCAGCATGCCGCGTTGGTGAATTTGCGAAAGCAACTCTCCGAAGAAGGCGGCAAGCGTTTCCCGGTCACCCACGGTGACCAGCTCGGCGCTGGCCTGCCGCAGCAACTGCGCGCATTCGTCCGTGGTGAAGGTCTCCAGCAGCAGATCCAGGCAGCTGGGCAGCACTTGCGCAATGCCCTCCCGCTCGGCCGGGTCCGCTTTCGCGGCGTCGAGCAGGTGGGCGAACGTGCCCATCACCAGTGACGTGTACTTGCGAAACTCGGGAACCTTGGTCCGTGTCGATTCGACGAATGTGCTGAAGTTCGGCGGCGGCCGGCGCTTGACCAGCTCAGGCCCCATCACCTCCTGGCGTACCAGCAATTCTTCGGTCCCTCGCGGGCTCAGCCACAGCTCGACCAGGGCGTTGTGCTGCGCGCGGTCCAGGCCGGGTGTCCACAAACCTTGGCACAAGGATGTGAACGCAGCGCGCAAGAACGCCGTGCGCGTGGCCTTGTCTTCGTCCTGCGAGGCGCGGGCCCGTGTGCCGATGAGCGGCCCCACCAGCTCGCACAGCCGATCCGCAGACACCGCGTGGTCCCGGCAGTGCGTGCCCAGGCATTCAAAGAACTGCTGGCTCATGGCGATGTCATCGCCATGTTCAACCACCCGCAATATGAGCCGGTCGAGCCCGTCGGTATCTTCGTGCGCAAAGCTGTCGGTCAGGATGGCCTTCCAGATCTGTGCCGTCGCGGGGCTCGGTGCCCGGCCCAGGAGGTCGTCGACCACGGTCTGACGCTGTGTTTTTCCCTTCGCGCCCTGGTAGATCCGATCGCCCATTTCATCGATCAGGAGGCGCGCGAATGTCGCCCCCTGCTCACCCAATGATGCGCACCATTTGCAAAGGTGGGTCGCCACGTGTTCGGACGCCGCCGGGCGGTACGCCGTCAACTGGCCGATGGCGCGGGTGGCGACCTCGAAGGCCGCAGGCGGCATATGGCGCAGGCTCGGGACGATCTCGCCCAGTGCGTCGTACAGCTTGTCCAGGCCACCACGCTTCTTGGTAAAGGCCTGGCGCAGTGTCTGTGCCAGGGTTTGCGCGTCGATGGCGGGCTCGAAATCGCGCGCAGCTGCGTGGGCTGCCGCTTGCGCAGCCGCGTGCGCGGCAGAATGCTGCGCCGGGGCGCAGCTGCTGGACGAGCCGCCGTGCGGGGCACCGTCCCAGCCGGGCGGCAGCCCCAGCAAACGCCGCACTTCGGCCACAGGCTGGCCGGCGTGCATGGGCACGGGCGTGGCCGTGGGCCGGGCGGCCTTGCGGCGTTTGATGGGTTTGGCGGCCTTCGCCGGCTCGGTTTTTTCGCGTTCAACCTCGAAATTGGGGTCTTCGGATTTGCGGTCCTTGCGCTTGGGCGCGCGGGCGGGCCGCGCGCTCGAACTCGATTTGATGTCCTCGCTGGCGCTGGGCGAGCTGTCCTCTTCGGCGGACGATCCGGCGTTCATCTCGGCGTAGTTGACGCGGGCTTTGGCCCGCTTGTGGGACAGGATCGGGGTCTCGCCCGCTTCTTGCTCGCCGCGGCTGCGGACCCTGTCCCGCAATCTGGACCCGGCGACGCGCGCGGGCGACGGCTCGGCCTGCACATCGCCCGGCAGGGGCGCCGGCTGCTGACGCGGGCTGAGCGGCGGGGTCGGCGGGTGCTTGTTGTCCTTGCCATCAGGCAGGGGGGGGGTGCCGGTTTGGCCGAATTTAGGGCTGACGGGAGTGGTGTTCATGGTGGGTCCGGACGAGGGCGCACGGCTTCGTGCTCGCCGCTTTGTACCCAGCCGGGCCTTCTCGTCGCTGCGCTTGGGCTGACGGCACTCACCGGGCAGGGAACTACGGCGCTGCGGGTAGCCGTGTCGCTAAACTGGCCGCCATTCAATGAAAGGCAGTGGATGACGCAGACACCGGTGCGCTGGTTCCGTGGCGGCGAGCGGGCGGGGCGGCTCAAGGGCCGGCCGGTGGACGATGCTGCCCTGGCGGCGGTGCGCGACCTGATCGGCCCGCGCCCGGTGGAGGGCTATGCGCGAGACTTGCTCATCGAGCACCTGCACCGCATCAACGACCGCTACCACGGCCTGCACGTGCAGCACCTGGCGGCCCTGGCCCAGGCTATGAACCTGCCGATGGCCGAGGTGTTCGAGGTGGCGAGCTTTTATCACCACTTCGACATCCTGCGCGGGGACGAAGCCGGGGCGGCCCTCACGGTGCGGGTCTGCGAAGGCCTGCCCTGCGAGATGGCGGGCGCGCGGGGTTTGCTGGAGCGCCTGCCCGCGCTGCTCGGGCCGGGTGTGAAGTTGGTGGCCGCGCCCTGCATCGGGCGCTGCGAGCAGGCGCCCGCGGCGCTGGTGGGGCAGATCGCGTGCGGGCATGCCACCGCACAGGACATCGCCCGGGCCGCAACCCGTCAGGTGACGCCACAGGCCGCGACATCGCCGCCTGACTTGGCGCAAGCCGAGGGCGCGCCCCTGCGCTACGCCGACTACCGCGCCAGCGGCGGCTACGCGCTGGCCGCCGCACTGGCCCGTGGCGAGCGCGATGCGCAAGCCATCATCACGACGCTCGAACACGCCGGCCTGCGCGGCCTGGGCGGCGCGGGCTTTCCGGCGGGGCGCAAGTGGCGCATCGTGCGCGAGCAGCCGGCGCCGCGCCTGATGGCAGTGAACATCGACGAGGGCGAGCCCGGCACCTTCAAGGACCGGTATTACCTGGAGCGCGATCCGCACCGCTTTCTGGAAGGCATGCTGATCGCGGCAAGGGTGGTCGGCTGCCAGGCCGTCTACATCTACCTGCGCGATGAATACCATGATTGCCGCGCCTTGCTTGAAGCCGAGATCGCCGCGCTGCAGGCCGATCCGCCCTTCGATCTGCCAGCGATCCACCTGCGGCGTGGCGCAGGCGCCTACATCTGCGGCGAAGAGTCGGCCATGATCGAGAGCATCGAAGGCAAGCGCGGCCAGCCGCGCCTTCGGCCACCCTACATCGCGCAGGTGGGGCTGTTCGGGCGGCCCACGCTGGAGCACAACTTCGAGACCTTGTACTGGGTGCGCGAGCTGGTGGAAAAAGGCCCCGAGTGGTTCGCGTCGCAGGGCCGGCATGGCCGTCAAGGCCTGCGCAGCTTCAGCGTGAGCGGCCGCGTACGCGAGCCGGGCGTCAAGCTGGCGCCGGCCGGCATCACCCTGCGCGAGCTGGTGGACGAGTATTGCGGCGGCATGGCCGACGGGCATGCGTTGTATGCCTACCTGCCGGGCGGCGCGTCCGGCGGCATCTTGCCGGCGAGACTGGCCGATGTGCCGCTGGATTTCGACACCTTGCAGCCGCACGGCTGCTTCATCGGCTCGGCCGCTGTCATCGTGCTCGGCCAGCATGACAAGGCGCGCGACGCGGCCTTGAACGTGATGCGTTTTTTTGCGCACGAAAGCTGCGGCCAGTGCACGCCCTGCCGGGTGGGCACCGACAAGGCGGCCCAGTTGATGCAGGCTCCCCGCTGGGACCAGCCCACGCTGGACGACCTGGCCCAGGTGATGGCCGACGCCAGCATCTGCGGTCTGGGCCAGGCCGCGCCCAACCCCATTGTTTGCGTGCAGCAATACTTTGCCCATGAAATCGCCTGACCTGCCCCTCGTGTCCTTTCGCCTGGACGGCCAGGACGTGCAGGCCGTGCAGGGCGAAAGCATCCTGCAGGCGGCGCGCCGCGTGGGCGTGGAGATTCCGACTCTTTGCTACAGCGAGAGCCTGCGCCCCGACGGCAACTGCCGCGCCTGCGTGGTCGAAATCGAAGGCGAGCGCGTGCTCGCGCCCAGTTGCTGCCGCGCGGTAACGCCGGGCATGGAGGTGCGGGCGCGCAGCGAGCGTGCCGTCAAGAGCCAGAAGATGGTGCTGGAGCTGCTGCTGTCGGACATGCCGGAGCGGGGGTACAAGTGGAATAGCGCGCCCACTCACGCCGTTCGCCCTGAGGCCACCTACCCCGTTCGCCCTGAGCCAACCCACTCCGTTCGCCCTGAGCCAACCCGCTCCGTTCGCCCTGAGCTTGTCGAAGGGCATTGGCCAGACCACCCCGCGGCTTCGACAGGCTCAGCCCGAACGGAGATTGATCGCCCTGAGGCCACCTACCCCGTTCGCCCTGAGCCAACCCACTCCGTTCGCCCTGAGCTTGTCGAAGGGCATCCGCCAGACCGCGCAGGGGCTTCGACCGGCTCAGCCCGAACGGAAATTGATGGCGGAACTGAAATTGATGGAGAAACCGGTATGGAAGGGGCGCAAGCACGGCCCAAGCGGTCATCCCAACACGGCGAGCTCAGTCTTTGGGTCGACCGACTGGGCGTGACCGTCCGCCCCGAACTGCGGGCTCTGTCGCGCACGCAGCCCACGCCGGATCTCTCGCACCCCGCCATGGCCGTCAACCTCGACGCCTGCATCCAGTGCACCCGCTGCGTGCGCGCTTGCCGCGAAGAGCAGGTCAACGGCGTCATCGGCTACGCCGGCCGCGGCGCCGCAAGCCACATCGTGTTCGACCTGTCGGACCCGATGGGCGAGAGCACCTGCGTGGCCTGCGGTGAGTGCGTGCAGGCCTGCCCCACGGGCGCGCTGATGCCCAAGACCCTCATCGGCTCGCAGGCGGTCGACCGCGAAGTGGCGTCGGTGTGCCCCTTCTGCGGCGTGGGCTGCCAGCTGACCTACAAGGTGCGGGGCAACCAGATCGTGGCGGTCGACGGCCGCGACGGCCCAGCCAACCACGGTCGCCTGTGCGTCAAGGGTCGCTTCGGTTTCGACTACGCGCACCATCCCCACCGCCTGACCACACCGCTGATCCGCAAACCAGGTGCGCCCAAAGACGCCAACGTGCTGCGCGATCCGTCGCTGTGGCACGAGGTGTTCCGCGAAGCCACCTGGGACGAAGCACTTGACTTCGCCGCTGGCAAGCTCAGGCAGCTGCGTGACAGCCACGGCCCCAAGTCGCTGGCCGGCTTCGGCTCGGCCAAGGGCACCAACGAAGAGGCCTATCTGTTCCAGAAGCTGGTGCGAACCGGCTTCGGCAGCAACAACGTCGACCATTGCACACGCCTTTGCCATGCTTCCAGCGTGGCAGCGTTGCTCGAAGGCGTGGGCTCGGCGGCCGTGAGCAACCCGGTGGCCGACGTGGCGCACGCCGAGCTGGTGATCGTGATCGGCGCCAACCCCACCAGCAACCACCCGGTGGCGGCCACCTGGATGAAAAATGCCGCGCAGCGCGGCACGAAGATCGTGCTGGCCGATCCGCGCATCACCGACATCGGCCGCCATGCCTGGCGCACCCTGCAGTTCAAGGCCGACACCGACGTGGCCCTGCTCAACGCGATGATTCACACCATCATCGAAGAAGGGCTGGCCGACCGTGCCTTCGTCGAGGCGCGCACCAGCGGCTTCGATCTGCTGCGTGACACCGTGCGCGCCTTCAGCCCCGAGACCATGCAGGCCGTGTGCGGCGTGCCAGCCGAGCGCATCCGCGAGGTGGCGCGGGCGTTCGCCATCGCCAAGTCGGCCATGATCCTCTGGGGCATGGGCGTCAGCCAGCACGTGCACGGCACCGACAACGCCCGCTGCCTGATCGCGCTGTGCAGCGTGGCCGGCCAGATCGGCAAGCCCGGCAGCGGCCTGCACCCCCTGCGTGGCCAGAACAACGTGCAAGGCGCCAGCGACGCGGGGCTCATCCCCATGATGCTGCCCAACTACCAGCGCGTCGACAACAGCGCCGCCCACCAGTGGTTTGAAAACTTCTGGGGCACCAAGCTCGACGCGCAGCCGGGCTATACCGTGGTCGAGATCATGGACAAGGCGCTCGCGCCGCAGACTGACCCGCACAAGGTGCGCGGGATGTACATCATGGGCGAGAACCCGGCCATGAGCGACCCCGACCTCAACCACGCCCGCCAGGCGTTGGCCGCGCTGGAGCATCTGGTGGTGCAGGACATCTTCATGACCGAGACCGCCTGGCTGGCCGACGTGGTGCTGCCTGCCACTGCCTGGCCCGAGAAGACCGGCACCGTCACCAACACCGACCGCATGGTGCAGCTGGGCCGCCAGGCCATCGAGCCGCCCGGCGATGCCCGGCCCGATCTGTGGCTGATCCAGCAGATGGCGCTGCGCATGGGCCTGGCCTGGCGCTACGAAGGCGAACACGACGGCGTGGCCGCCGTCTACGAGGAGATGCGCCAGGCCATGCACGGCGCCATTGCGGGCATTAGCTGGGATCGCTTGCAACGCGAGGGCTGCGTCACCTATCCTTGTCTGTCCGAGGACGACCCGGGCCAGCCCATTGTGTTCACCGAGCATTTCCCCACCGCAGACGGCCGTGTGCACCTGGTGCCCGCGCAGCTCTTGCCGGCCGCCGAGCGGCCCGATGCGCAGTACCCGATGGTGCTGATCACCGGCCGCCAGCTCGAGCACTGGCACACCGGCAGCATGACCCGCCGCAGCGAGGTACTGGACGCGCTCGAACCGGTGGCCACCGCCTCGGTCAACAGCCGCGAGCTCGCGCGCCTGGGCCGCGCGCCGGGCGAGATGGTCACGCTCACATCGCGCCGGGGCCAAGTGCAATGCCAGCTGAGGCGCGACGACGGCACGCCCGACGGCACCGTGTTCATGCCCTTCGCCTTTGCCGAAGCGGCGGCCAACCTGCTGACCAACGCGGCGCTGGACCCCTTCGGCAAGATCCCTGAGTTCAAGTACTGCGCTGTGAGGTTGGAGTGAAAGCCCACCCCCGAAGCGACTCACTGCGTGTAGCCGCCTCCCCCTCAAGGGGGCGCCACCAGCGGCCCGGCAAAGCCGGTTCCGCGGTGGCCCGCGTATTCAATCACTGCTTCCATGCAGCGTGGGCGAATGATATGAGCGCAGCATCAAGATGAGCGAACGGCCCAGCCTGCAGGTGGCGGTGGTGATGCGGCGTGTGGCGCAGGACAACCGCTGGCAAGCCTTTCGCTGGGAGTTGGCGGACGTGGTGCCCGACGAACCCGCCTTCGGCACCGAAGCGCGCCTGTTGCGGCGCGATGAGCGCCAGCAGGATTGGCTGCACCCCGGCTTCACGGTGGAATTGTTTCGCGACGATGCCGAGGGTTATTACCTCAACGCCACCGCGCCCGCGCCGGGTTGGTTCGTGTTGTGGCGCATGGAGGATGAGGCCACCATCGCCGACGAGCCGATCGCGCGGCCGGCGATTGTCACGCTGAGCTACCATGACGCCGGCCGCTGGCTCGACGCGCAAGAGACGGTCGAGACCGTGCCTGCGCCGGCCGAGGTGGTGACGTGGATGCGCGAGTTTGCGCAGGCTCACTATGAGCCCGAGCCCAAGCGGCGCAAGCGGCCGGAGAGCTTCCGGCCCTTGCAAGACCGCTTTGGCAACCCGGCCACGGTGAGCACCGACAAGCGCCGGGGCGGGGGAGGGCCGGGCGATGGCTGAAGGCTTTCTGGGGCGGTGGTCGCGGCGCAAGCTGAGCGTGGAGGATTCCGGGGAGACCCCGCTCCTGGATCCCCGCCTGCGCGGGGATGACGGAAAGGATGTCATTCCAGCGAAGGCGGGAATCCAGGCCCCGGCCGAGCAAGGCGATGGCCCGTCGCGCACCGGCGAGACCGCGCGCCTGGATCCCCTGTCACCCCAGCGAAGGCAGGGGCTACGCGGGGATGACGCCGTGGGACGCCGGGATGACGCTGCTGGACGCGAGGACGCCCCACTCCCAAGCCTCGACGATGTCGCCGCCCTCACGCCCCAATCCGACTTCAGCCGCTTCGTGCGCAGCGAGGTCGACCCGCAGGTGCGCAACGCCGCGGTCAAGAAGCTGTTCGCCGATCCGCACTTCCAGATCATGGACGGCATGGACGTCTACATCGACGACTACTCCCTGCCCGACCCGATCCCCGAGCGCATGCTACGCACCCTGGCCAGCGCCGAGTTTCTCGGCCTGTTCCGCGAGCAGGAACGCGACGCCGCCGCCCCCGACCCCGATGCGCCAGTGGCAAGGGTCGATGCCGATGATGCGGCCGGCCAATCCGTGCCACAGTCCGAGGCACCCGAACCCGGTTCACCCCGCCAAGATGCCGACCCTGATCTGCGACTGCAACAAGACGATGCCCCTGGACCCCCAGGCCCTGGGCAAGGCCCTCGGTGAGCCGCTGACGCTGCACAGCACGCTGTGCCGGCGCGAAGTGGGCGCCTTTCTTCAGGCACGCCAAGGCGGCCAGGAGCTGCTGGTGGCCTGCACCCAGGAGCAGCGCCTGTTCACCGAACTTGCAGCGCAGGCGCAGGCCACGCAAGGCGGCTGGACGCCGCTGCGCTTTGTGAACATCCGCGAGACCGGTGGCTGGAGCCGCGACGCCGCGCAAGCCATGCCCAAGCTGGCCGCGCTGCTGGCCGCCGCCCGCCTGCCCGAGCCCGAGCCGGTGGCCACCGTCAGCTACCGCAGCGAAGGCCGCCTGCTGGTGATCGGCCCGATGGAGCCGGCCGAAGCGATGGCCGCCAGCCTGGCCGATGTGATGCAGGTGACGCTGTTTGCCCAGGGCGGCGCGGGCGCCCAGGCGCGGCGCTGGCCGGTGATCTCGGGCCACATCGACGGCATCACCGGCTGGCTGGGCGCCTTCGATCTGGCCTGGACGCAAAGCAACCCCATCGACCTCGACCTGTGCACCCGGTGCAATGCCTGTGTGCAGGCTTGCCCCGAGGGCGCGATCGGGCTCGACTACCAGGTGAACCTGGACGCCTGCAAAAGCCACCGCGCCTGCGTCAAGGCCTGCGGCGCCGCCGCCGCGATCGACTTCCAGCGCGCGCCGGCCGCGGTCACGCAGGCCTTCGACCTGGTGCTCGATCTGCGCGCCGCCCCCGCCTTCTTGCAGCATGCCAAGCCGCAGGGCTATCTGCACCTTGCGCCCGGCGCGGCGCCGCAGGCCCGGCTGGACGCGGTGCTGGCCTTGCGCGGCCTGGTGGGCGAGTTCGAAAAGCCCAAGTTCTTTCAGTACAAGCAGACGCTGTGCGCCCACAGCCGCAATCGGCAGGTGGGCTGCAGCGCCTGCATCGATGTCTGCTCGGCCGAGGCGATCTCGTCCGAGCCTGCGCGCCAGCAGATCAAGGTCAACCCCAGCCTGTGCGTGGGCTGCGGGGCCTGTACCAGCGTCTGCCCGACCGGCGCTCTCACCTATACCTACCCCCGGCCGAACGAACAGGGCGTCAAGCTCAAGACCCTGCTCGATACCTACGCCAAGGCCGGCGGGCGCGACGCCATGCTGCTGCTGCACAGCCAGGAAGCCGGCGCCGCGATGGTCGAGGCCCTGGGCCGCGCCGCCCGTGTCGGCGGCGCCCACGGCGTGCCCGCCAACCTGATGCCCATGGCCCTGTGGCACACCGCCAGCACCGGCATCGAGCTGTGGCTGGCGGCCGTGGCCGGCGGCGCGCGGCATGTGGCCGTGCTCGCCACCGATGAAGAGGCGCCGCAGTACCTGGACGCCCTGCGCCAGCAGATGGACGTGGCGCAAGCCATCCTCACCGGCCTGGGCTACGAGGGCCCGCACTTCAGCCTGGTCCACTGCCAGCACCCGAGTGATCTTGACCAAGAGCTGCAGCTGATCACCCGCCGCGCGGGCGGCGTGCCTGCCAAGCCTGCGCGCTTTGCCGTCGGCGCCGACAAGCGGCCCACACTGGAGCTGGCGCTGGACCACCTGATCGACCACGCCCGGCAGCTGCCCGACGCCATCGCGCTGCCGGCCGTGGGCTCGCCGCTGGGCAGCATCGTGGTCGACAAGGACAAGTGCACGCTGTGCATGGCCTGTGTCAGCGCCTGCCCGGCCAGTGCGCTGCAAGACAAGCCCGACGCACCGCAACTGAGCTTCATCGAAAAGAACTGTGTGCAATGCGGCCTGTGCGCCAGCACCTGCCCCGAGGCCGCCATCACCTTGCAGCCGCGCCTGCTGACCTCACCCGAGCGAAAGCGCTCGCGCGTGCTCAACGCGTCTGCGCCCTATGCCTGCGTGCGCTGCGCCAAGCCCTTCGGCACCCTCAAGGCCATCGAGTCCATGCTGGGCAAGCTGGGCGGGCATGCCATGTTCCAGGGTGCGGCGGCCGAGCGCTTGAAGATGTGCGGTGATTGCCGGGTGATCGACATCTACTCGGCCAACAACGAGATCCGCATCACCGATGTGTGAGTGCCGACCTGCGATGCACCACTTTTGATCGCCGACCTGTGAGTCAAACGCCCGCACCCTTCCCGCCATCCGCCGCCCTCGACGAGGAGCTTGCCCGCGCCGAGGTGTATGGCCTGCTGGCGCCGCTGTGGTACGCCGCGCCTTCCGCCGACCTGTTGCAGGCGCTGCGTGTCGCGCCCACCGAAGCGCCCACACCGGGCGGTTTTCTGGAGGAGCCCTGGCGCGCGCTGGTGGGCGCCTGCCGCGCGATGGAGCCGCCGCAGATCGCCGCCGAGTACGACGCGCTGTTCGGCGGCATGGGCAAGCCCGACGTCTACCTGTTCGGCTCGCATTACCTGGCGGGTTTTCTGAACGAGCGGCCGCTGGTCAAGCTGCGCGATCAGCTGGCCGGCCTGGGCCTGGCGCGCGACGAAGCCATGCCCGAGACCGAGGACCACATCGCCTGCCTGTGCGAGGTGATGCGCTACCTGATCGCGGGGGACGACGCGGCCGTCTCCAACCTGGCCCGCCAGCGCGAGTTCTTCGCAGCCCACTTGCAGCCCTGGGCGCCGCAGCTGTGCGATGCGGTTGCGGCCCACCCGGGTGCGCACTTTTACGCCGCGCTGGCCGGCTTCACGCGGGCTTTTTTAAGCGTCGAGCAGCAGGGCTTTGACATGCTCGAGTGAAGGCCGGGCTGGCATCGGCCTGTTCTGATTGAGGGCGAACTGATAGGGCGTGTAGCCACTATGAAAGCTGGGGCTCGGCCGCAGGCGGCTGCGGCAGCAGGGCCACCCGCCGGGCGCGTTCCGCGTTGACCACCGGCAGGGCGACGTCGCGAAAGGCGGAGCGCGCCAGTGCCAGGTCGAAGGCGATCTCTTCCAGCAGCAACATGTTGCCGGCATCTACGCAGGCTGGCGCGTGCGTGACGGCGCCAGCCGGCCCGGTTGCGAGGCAGGCTGGCAGGGTCTGATAGAAGCGGCGGGCGGCGTCGAGCGCGACCGGGTGCATTTCTGCAGCCGCAGCGGTCGCCAGCAACGCATCCATGTCGCGCAGCACCATGGCGTGCGCAACCAGGAATGTGCCACTTGTGCCCCCTTGTGCCGCACGTGCCTCGAAGAGCTCAGCCACGGCCTGCGTCCGAGCCAGGCGTCCCTCAAGGCGCACGCTACCTGGCCAGGTAAGCCCCAGAAGGCCGTTGACTTCCACAGGGACGGCGCAGGCCCGATGCAGGCTGGGTAGCCGGTAGAGCTGCCTGAGCAGGGAGATCCGGTCCGTGGTATCAAACGCACGCGACGAGAAAATAAGGTGGGGCCGCAGTGCGACCCGACTGGCCTGGCGACACAGGCTCGCGTTCGCATTGCCCAAGGCCGATGCCGGGCCCAAGGCCGATGCCGGGAACTGCGCCTGCAACCAGGGCTCGCCGCGGTCATGGTTGGCAATGGCCCAGGCCAGGGCCAGGCGGGCCACGCGCGGCGCCGACAGGCCATGGGCGCCGCTGGCCAGTTCCGTGGAAATGGCTTGCGCAAATCCGGCGGGGAATGCTTGCGGGGTTTTGCTCACGGCCGTCAGCAGTTCGGCGGCGCCGGTCAGGTGCAGATGGGCCAAAGCCCGCAGCAGGTCGCCCTTGCTGCTTCTCCATTTTTCGCGGGCGAAAGTCAGCGCCTGGACGAAGGTGGCAATGGCGCCGGTCGACAGGGCATGGCCGTTCAATCGGCGCGCGTCGGTCACTTGACGCAGCAGTGCCGCGCGCACCTGCGCGATCTGGTCGATACCGCCGCGCAGTGCCAGCGATGCGGTGGCCAAGCCCAGCTGATCTCCGGGTCGCCAGTCCGCACCGGTGCAGGCATGCTCCAGCGCCGCTGCGAACAGGGCCTGTGCGTAAACCGCACAGCCCGCATCGGACCAGCCCAGTGCATCGGTCAGATCGTTGGCGAAGACGGCTCGCCACGGAGCGCCCGGGCCGGCCAGCGGCCCCGACAGCGGAGCAGCCAGGATCGCCTGCACCACGGGTGCAAGCTGCCGGGGCGACAGGCCGGGCAGCCCGCGCAGCGCCTCGCCCAAGGCGCTCAAGGCCGCTCGCAGTGGCTGCAAGGCTGTGCGGCGCTCAGCAGGCTCCGTCGGGAGTTGCGGCGGCTCGTTCAGCGCGCGCCGCAAGCCGTCTTGAACGCAGCCGGCCACGAAGCGCTCGCCGTCCGCTGCGGGCGCCAAGCGCACCGCCATCCGCGCGAAGGCATCGACCGGCGGCGGCACCCATTGCGCCGGCCGGTTGGCGGCCAGATGCCGGTCGATACTGTGCCGCACGACCAGGCCGCGGTGCTCATTGCGCATCGTTGCGGCGCCCAGACGCAGGGCCAGCGCCTCGGCCCGGTGGTGCGACTGGCCGTCGCACGCCAGGCCATCGAGCGCGCGCCGCAGGGCGGGCACGTCAGCCAAGAGGGCATTGGGCAGGGCTGCGGCGCGCGCCAGGCGCGGCACGGTGTCTTGCACCAGCGCCTGCCAGGCCTGGGCCTCGGCCGGGGGCAGCGGCGCCGGGACCTGGCGCGCCAGCTCGGTCAGGATGTAGACCAGATCGAGCAGCCGCGCTTCGGCCTCGGTCGGCGGCGCATCCAGCGCCGGGGGGCGCTGTTGCGCCAGGGCTTTTTCCAGGGCCGGCAGAACTTGCTGCAAGGACTCGCGCCAGGCGCGCCAGGCCGAGGCGTTGGCTGGCAGCGTCACCGGCTGTGATTCGTCTTGCGTGGCCTCGTCGAGCAGTTGGTCGATGCGCGCCTGCCATGGCGGTGCTGGCGGTGCGGCCGGAGGGCCTGACACCCGGGCGGAAGAGGGGGTTTGCTTGGCGTCAAGACGGGCAGTTGGGCCGGGAGCGCTGGTGGACTGCGCCGCGAGCGGCTCGGCTTTGCGCTTGGCCTGGCGGCCGGCGCTGCGCGTGGTGATGGCGGCGGTGGTCGTTGTGGTGCTGCTGCTTTCATCCGGCTGCGGCGGTGTGGTGGTGAGGGCCGCGGGCTCTGACTTGACGCGTGGCTCGCGCTTGACGGCCCATTCACGTGCCGGCCGCTCCTGGCGTGGGAGATCGGGCGGGGCTTGGGGCGGGGCGGGTTCGCTTTTGCGGTCAAGGGCGGCAGGGGAGATGGGGGAGCCTGGTCTTTCGAGCAGGGGCAGGTCGTCCTGGCGCCACGGCTCGCTGGAGTGGCCGGCGCCAAGGGATGAAGACGAGGAGGATGAAGACGACGGGAACGACGGGAACGACGGGAATGAAAAGTCGTGGGGCTGCTCGACCTCGCGCTCGCGCAGCGGCAGGGCCGGCGGGGGCGACATGGACCGGGTGGCGCTGGGGTCGACCGCCTCCTGTTTGACCCTGGCTCTGGACGAGACCACCGGCCGGTCGGCCGTCTGAGTGGCGGGCGTCGGGCCGAGGGTGGGGGCGGCCATGTAGGCGGATTTTTCGCGGACGATGTGGGTCATTTGGGGGGTGAGCAAGGAGGAGAACCTCGGTGGGTTACCGCAGACGCGATGTCACTCCGTCACAGGCTGACGGCTGTGCGCCTGACCCCCGCACCGCGCCGGGGTTCCAGTCCAACCGCACCTAGGGTTTTCCCCCTGAATGGCCCATCGGAATGCGATACCTTAGGCAGACGGTGTTTCATTGCAGGTTCCCTCCGGAGGCTTCATGACCCAGACCCCTCGTGCCCTGTCCCGGCGCACACTGTTCGCCGGCGCCGGCACCGCCGGCGCGCTCGCAGCGGCCGCGCAGCTTCTGCCGGCCGCCGCGCCTTTGTCACCCCAACAAGGCGCGGCACCCAGGCCGGCGCCGTCACGCGGCGGCGGCTACCACCTGAGCGAACACGTCCTCAAGTACTTCAAGACCACCCGCGTGTGATGCGCGAAAAAGGGAAAACCCATGTTGTTGACCCGAAAAACTGACAGCGCATCCGATCGCACCCCTGGCAGCGTGCCGGCCGCGTTCGCGCACAGCCTGCGGCGCGGCCTGTCACATGCGCTGCCCACCATGGACCGCCGTGCCTTCCTGCGACGCTCCGGCCTGGGTGTCGGCGTTGGGCTCGCGGCCTCGGGCCTGGGGCTGGTCAAGAAGGCGCACGCGGTTGGCGGCAACACGGCCGTAGGCAAGGGCAAGATCGAGGTCAGGCGCACGGTGTGCACGCACTGCTCGGTGGGTTGCGCGGTCGATGCGGTGGTGGAAAACGGCGTCTGGGTGCGCCAGGAGGCGGTGTTCGACTCGCCCATCAACCTGGGCGCCCACTGCGCCAAGGGCGCGGCCCTGCGCGAACACGGCCACGGCGAATACCGGTTGCGCTACCCGATGAAGCTGGTCGACGGCAAGTACCAGCGCATCAGCTGGGAGACGGCGCTCAATGAGGTCAGCGCCAAGCTGGCCGAGCTGCGCCAGGCCAGCGGCCCCGACAGCGTCTACTGGATCGGCTCGTCCAAGCACAGCAACGAGCAGGCCTATCTGCTGCGCAAGTTCGTGAGTTTTTGGGGCAGCAACAACTGCGACCACCAGGCCCGCATCTGCCACTCGACCACCGTGGCCGGTGTTGCCAACACCTGGGGCTACGGCGCCATGACCAACTCGTACAACGACATGAGCAACACCAAGCTCGCGTTGTACATCGGCTCCAACGCGGCCGAGGCGCACCCGGTGTCCATGCTGCACATGCTGCACGCCAAGGAGGCGGGTGCGCGCTTCATCGTGGTCGACCCGCGCTTTACCCGCACGGCGGCTCGGGCGCACCAGCATGTGCGCATCCGCTCCGGCTCGGACATTCCCTTCCTGTTCGGTGTGATGCACCACATCTTCAAGAACGGCTGGGAAGACAAGAAGTACATCAAGGACCGCGTCTGGGGCATGGACAAGGTGCGCGAGGAGGTGCTGGCCAAGTGGACGCCCGACAAGGTGCAAGAGGCCTGCGGCGTCGACGAGGCCACGGTGTTCAGTGTGGCCAAGCAGATGGCCGAGCACCGGCCCGGCACCATCGTGTGGTGCATGGGCCAGACCCAGCACACCATCGGCAACGCCATCGTGCGGGCCTCGTGCCTGCTGCAGCTGGCGCTGGGCAACATCGGCAAGGCTGGCGGCGGGGCCAACATCTTCCGGGGCCACGACAACGTGCAGGGCGCCACCGACGTCGGGCCCAACCCCGATT
Source organism: Comamonadaceae bacterium (assembly GCA_947476465.1). GTDB lineage: Bacteria > Pseudomonadota > Gammaproteobacteria > Burkholderiales > Burkholderiaceae_C > Ramlibacter. The sequence continues at coordinate 76,719 of CANJQN010000004.1, forward strand.
CGCTGCCGGGCTACTACGGCATCGTCGACGGCGCCTGGCGCCACTTCGCCAACGCCTGGGGCGTCGAGTACGACTGGATCAAGGGCCGCTTTGCCAACCCCGGCATGATGACCAAGCCCGGCATCACCGTCTCGCGCTGGATCGACGGTGTGCTGGAGAAAAACGAGAACATCGACCAGGATCCGAACCTGCGCGGTGTGCTGTTCTGGGGCCATGCGCCCAACTCGCAGTCGCGCGGCCTGGAGATGAAGCGGGCCATGGACAAGCTGGACCTGCTGGTGGTGATCGACCCCTACCCCTCGGCCACCGCCGCCATGGCCGCCATGCCGGGCCAGGCCGAAGACCGCAACCCCAACCGGGCGGTGTACCTGTTGCCGGCGGCCACGCAGTTCGAGACCTCGGGCTCGTGCACGGCGTCGAACCGCTCGCTGCAGTGGCGCGAGAAGGTGATCGACCCGCTGTGGGAAAGCCGCAGCGACCACATGATCATGTACCAGCTGGCCGAAAAACTCGGCTTCGGCAAGGAGCTGGTCAAAAACTACAAGATGCAAAAGGTCAAGGGCCTCGATGAGCCCCTGCCCGACGACATCCTGCGCGAGATCAACCGCAGCGTCTGGACCATCGGCTACACCGGCCAGAGCCCCGAGCGGCTGCAGGCGCACATGCGCAACATGCAGCTGTTTGACGTCAAGACGCTCAAGTGCAAGGCCGGCAAGGACGCCCAGACCGGCTACGACATGTCGGGCGACTACTTCGGCCTGCCCTGGCCCTGCTTTGGCACACCCGAGTTCAAGCACCCCGGCTCGCCCAACCTGTACGACACCAGCAAGCACGTCATGGACGGCGGCGGCAACTTCCGCGCCAACTTCGGCGTCGAGCGCAACGGCGAGAACCTGCTGGCCGAGGACGGCTCGCACTCGCTGGGCGCCGACATCACCACCGGCTACCCCGAGTTCGACCACGTGCTGATGAAGAAATTGGGCTGGTGGGACGAGCTGACCGAGCCCGAAAAGAAGCTGGCCGAAGGCAAGAACTGGAAGACCGACAACTCCGGCGGCATCATCCGCGTGGCCATGAAAAACCATGGCTGCCACCCCTTCGGCAATGCCAAGGCGCGGGCGGTGGTGTGGAACTTCCCCGACCCCATTCCCCAGCACAGGGAGCCGCTTTACAGCACCCGGCCCGACCTGGTGGCCAAGTACCCCACGCACGACGACCGCAAGGCCTTCTGGCGTTTGCCCACGCTCTTCAAATCGGTCCAGCAGAAGAACGTGGCCGACAAGCTGCACGAAAAATTCCCGCTCATTCTCACCTCGGGCCGGCTGGTCGAGTACGAGGGCGGCGGCGAAGAGACGCGCTCGAACCCCTGGCTGGCCGAGTTGCAGCAAGAGGCCTTTGTCGAGATCCACCCCACAGCCGCGGCCGCGCGGGGCATTCGCAATGGTGAACGGGTGTGGCTGCTTGGGGCCACCGGCGCGCGCCTGAACGTGCAGGCCATGGTGACCGAGCGGGTTGATCCGGAAACGGTCTGGATGCCGTTCCACTTTTCCGGCCGATGGCAGGGGGCCGACCTGCTGGCCTACTACCCCAACGGCGCGGCGCCGGTGGTGCGCGGCGAAGCGGTCAACACCGCCACCACCTACGGTTATGACAGCGTGACGATGATGCAAGAGACCAAGACCACGATCTGCAATATCGAACGGGTGTCCGCTTGAAATGTCATCCCACACCCACCCTCCGTCATCCCCGCCTGCGCGGGGATGACAGCCAGGGTGATGTTCAGCATCGCGAACAACTAAGGCGACACAAATGGCCCGAATGAAATTCATCTGCGACGCCGAGCGCTGCATCGAATGCAACGGCTGCGTCACCGCCTGCAAGAACGAGCACGAGGTGCCCTGGGGCGTGAACCGGCGCCGCGTCGTCACGCTCAGCGACGGCGTGCCCGGCGAGCGCTCGATCTCGGTGGCCTGCATGCACTGCTCGGATGCGCCGTGCATGGCGGTGTGCCCGGTCGACTGCTTCTACCGCACCGACGAGGGCGTGGTGCTGCACGACAAGGACATCTGCATCGGCTGCGGCTACTGCAGCTATGCCTGCCCCTTCGGTGCGCCGCAGTTCCCCTCGGCCGGCACCTTCGGCGTGCGCGGCAAGATGGACAAGTGCACCTTCTGCGCCGGCGGCCCCGAAGAGCATGGCTCCGAGGCCGAGTTCGACAAGTACGGCCGCAACCGCCTGGCCGAAGGCAAGCTGCCGGCCTGCGCCGAGATGTGCTCGACCAAGGCCCTGCTGGCCGGCGACGGCGACATGGTGGCCGACATTTTCCGCACCCGGGTCGTTGCGCGCGGCACCGGCGCCGAGGTCTGGGGCTGGGGCACCGCCTACGGCTCGCAACAGGCCGGCAAGCCGGGCACCAAGTGATGGCCACGCGCGCTGTCCTCATGGCCGTCGCCGTGCTGGCGCTGGCCGGCTGCGCCGAAAAGGAGCAGACGGCCGCTGGCGTCAAGACCGACGCGCCCGCCTACCGGGGCACGGGCATGCCCTATGCGGCCCCAGGCTGGAAGCCCGGCGACAAGACCAGCTGGGAGCAAGCCTTGCGCACGCGCACACAGCTGCAAAACGAATATGGCCGTGTCAACTGATCCCCGCAGCCCATGGCGTCGCGTGGCGGCGTGGCTGCTCGCGTCGGCGTCTGCGCTGGCCCTGGGGCTTGCTCCCGCGGTGGCACAGCAGCCTACGCCGCAGGCCGCGCCCGTGGCACCGAGCGCGCCCGCCGCAAACGCCGCGCCGGGGGCCATCCAAGGCCAGAACATCTTCGAGGTCAAACCCGAGGCCAGCGAAGACCCCAAATACCTCCAGCAAAGCAACGCCGAGCGCGACCGCGTTCAGCCGGGCAACAACGCGCCTTTCTGGCGCGCGGTCGGCCAAGGTGTGCGCGGCTACACCAGCCTGCCCGCGGAGCAGGCGCCCGAGGCCGGCGTGCTGATCCAGCCGCGGGTGCAATACCCCGGCTCGCGCCTGACCACCGCTGGCGAAGCCTGGCGCCAGGTGCGCAACCGCTGGATCATTCCCTATGGCGGCGCACTGCTGCTGATCGCGCTGGGCGCGGTGGCGATTTTCTATTTCACCAGGGGGCCGATTGGCGCCCCTGACGCGCCCGGCGCGCGGGCCGGCCGCCGCATCGAGCGCTTCACGCCGTTTGAGCGTGCGGCGCACTGGGCCAATGCCATCGCCTTCGTCTCGCTGGCGATCTCAGGCATCGTGATCGGGTTCGGCCAGTTCTTCCTGCGGCCGGTGATCGGCGCCACCCTGTTCGGCTGGCTGACCTATGCGCTCAAGAACCTGCACAACTTCATGGGGCCGCTCTTCGTGGTGTCGCTGGTGGTCGTGTTTTTCACCTTCCTGCGCGACAACTTCCCGCAACGCGGCGACCTGCGCTGGCTGCTGAAGGCGGGCGGCCTGTTCGGCGGGCATGAGGTGCCTTCGCACCGTTTCAACGCGGGCGAGAAGGTGGTGTTCTGGGGCGGCGTGTTCCTGCTGGGCGTGATCGTCACCACCTCGGGGCTGGTGATGGACAAGCTCATTCCCGGGTTGCTGTACGAGCGCGGCACCATGCAGATCGCCCACATGATCCATGCGGTGGCCGCCATGTTCATGATGGCCCTGTTCATCGGCCACATCTACCTGGGCACCGTCGGCATGCGCGGCGCGTACAAGGCCATGCGCACCGGCTACGTCGACGACGCCTGGGCCCGTGAGCACCACGAGTACTGGTGGGAGGACGTGCGCGCCGGCAAGGTCCCCGCGCAGCGCAGCACGCCGGCCACGTTCGGCGGCACTGGCGCCACCGGCGCCGCAAGTGTCAACCCGGCCGATGCGCGGCGCGCGTGAGGTGCTGTGAGTTTGAGAATCCGGGAGAACGCCATGAAGCTTCTGATCGCCGCCCTGTTCGCCGTGGCCTTGCCCATCGCACAGGCCAAGCTGCCCGCGCCCGACGCCGCCACCCAGGCGCGCGCCCAGGAGGCCGCAGCACGGGCCGCCTGGCAGGCCAAAGTCGACGGGTTCCAGTTGTGTAAATCGCAGGACCGCGTCGTCGCCCAGTACCGCAAGACTGGCGCCGCCGCCACGCCAGCCGCCGCAGCCACGCCCTGCGCCGAACCCGGCCCCTTCGCCTACACCCCGCCCGAGCAAAAGCCGCTCGAGACCGCCGGCGCCCACTCGCCCCCCGCCACGGCGGCCAGCCCGCCCAGCGGTTCGTCCAACGCGGCGCAGATCGCGCCGGGCGGCAAAAAGCCCTGATTGCGCGTGGATGCGCAGGAGGCTCGTTGTCGGCGCGCCTGGCAAGACCGCCTGACCTACGACGCCCCGCGCCACACAGGCGCCATGCTGCACCTCGCAGCAGCCGGGGTTTGACGCAGGATGTCTCATGGCCCTTGCGCGCGTTCGCCCCGCGTTTTCCGTTAGCCTAGCCCCATGCGCCTTCCGCACCTGACCCAAGCCCATGCCCCGCTCGTGCGCGAGATCGACGTGGTGGACCAGCATGGCGAGCACCGGCGGCTGTTGATTCCCGCCGAGCGCGACCTCACGGTCTATGTCGACAAGCGCGAGCTGGTCACGCTGATGACGCTGGGCGCGCACCCCGAGTGGCTGGTGCTGGGCTATCTGCGCAACCAGCGGTTGGTGCGCTCAGTCGACGAGGTGGCGTCCATCACTGTCGACTGGGAGGTTGGCGCCGCCGCCGTTCGCACCCATGCCGGCATCGACCGGATCGAGGAGCGCACGTCGCGCCGCGTGGTCACCACCGGTTGCGGCCAGGGCAGCGTGTTCGGTGCGCTGATGGACGAGGTGGACGTCATCGCCTTGCCGCAAGCCCGGCTCATGCAGAGCCACCTGTATGCGCTGGTCGACACCATTCGCCTGCAGGAGAGCACCTACAAGTCGGCCGGCTCGGTGCACGGCTGTGCCTTGTTTCGCGGCGGTGAAATGCTGGTTTTTGTGGAAGACGTGGGCCGCCACAACGCCATTGACACCATCGCCGGCTGGATGTGGATGCACGGTGTCAGCACCGCCGACGCCACCGCCGATGAGCCCTTTGTGTTCTACACCACCGGCCGGCTGACCAGCGAGATGGTGATCAAGTCGGCCCAGATGGGCGTGGCCCTGGTTGTTTCGCGCAGCGGCATCACCCAGATGGGGCACCAGATCGCTCAGCAGCTGGGCCTGTGCGCGATCGGCCGGGCGACGAACAAACATTTTCTTTGTTTCACCGCAGCGCACCGCCTGGTGCTGCAGGCGGGTCTGGCGGGCCCCAGGATCGTGCGGCCGCGTGCCATGGAGCCTGGCCTGGCGAGGTAACAAAGCGTGCGGTCGCGGCTGTGTCGCGGCTGTGTCTGGGCCACCCGGGCAGCGCGCGTGGGTTCGAAGCGGCCCACGTTCTGCCGATTGCAAGCCCAACACTACGTCACTGCACGTAGCTGCGCCATAGCTCCATTGGGCCCCGGTAACACCTCCGATATCGCAACCTGAACACCGCGAAAAGGTGTCGAATTTTCCTGTCGTGACGATGCACGCGGGAACCCCTGAAATTCCCGTTGGGCCAGGGCACACCCTGATTCACTTATTGCGAGAATTTCGATGCCCAGATCCGCCCGTGCCGTGTTCGTTGGTGATGGAAGTTTGCTCATTCGCTGCGCCGACGCGTTTCGCGCGGCGGGCCATCACATCGCGTGTATCGCCAGCGATGACCCGGCGATCCTCGACTGGGCGCGTGCCCAGGGCCTGATGGCCGAGCCGCTGGCAGGGCGCCCGCGTTTCGAAGGAATTGAGTTCGACTACCTGTTCAGCGTCGCCAACCTGCGGGTGCTGCCGGTCGGCCTGATCCACCGGGCCCGGGAGATGGCCATCAACTTCCACGACGGCCCGCTGCCGCGCTATGCCGGCCTGAATGCAACGGCCTGGGCGCTGATGGCCGGTGAGACGCGGCACGGCGTCACATGGCACGAGATGACCGCCCAGGTCGACCGTGGCGGCATCCTGCGTCAGTCGCTGTTCGACGTGATGCCCGACGAGACCGCCCTGAGCCTCAACGCGCGCTGCTACGAAGCCGGCTTCGAGAGCTTTCGCGAACTGGTCGATGCGCTCTCGCGCGGCGACTTGGCCTCGCATGAACAGCCGGCGACGCAGAGCTATTTCGGGCGCCACCATCGGCCGGCCCTGCTCGGCACGCTCGATTGGTCGCGCCCGGCCAGCGAACTCGCGGCCCAGGTGCGCGGGTTGGACTTCGGCGGCTACGCTAACCCGCTGGCCCTGCCCAAGGTCTGGCTTGGTGGCGACGAGGTGCTTTTAGCCCGTGCGGCGCGCGCCCTGCCGGCCAGCCGGGCGGCGCTGCCGGGAACGGTGATCGAGGCGGCGCCAGGGCGCCTGCGAGTGGCCACGGTCCAGGGCGAGTTGGAACTGGAAGGCTTGCGCGGCCCCGACGGCGCATCCGCCGTGAAGGTGCCGCAGGCAGGCCTGGTGCTGCCCCCGATCCCGCAGGCGCTGCGCCAGCAACTGGGGGATCGCCTGCTGGGCATCGGACGTGGCGAGGCGCATTGGATCGATGCGCTGTCGCACCTGCCATCGGCATCGCCAGCGGGATCGACATCGGATTCGTCATCGCAGGGACTGGCCTTGCCTTACCCACGCCGCCAGGCGGCGGACCTGGGCCTTGCCGCCGCTGGCGCCACCCCTGGCATCGGCGATGCGCCGCTGCGTCTGCCCTTGGCCGCGCCCGAGTGCGGCGCGCAGACGCTGGCCGCCTTTGCCGCCTGGCTGTGCGCGGTGTCCGGCCGCGAGAACGTCTGGCTGCATTACGCCGACGCCGTACTCGCCGAGGCGGCGCAGGGGCTGCAAGCCTGGGTGACACAGGCCGTGCCGATCACGCTGGCGGCGCGCGCCGACATGACGGTGCCGCAGGCGATCGAGCAAGCCGAGGCAGCCATCGTCCGCGCCCATGAGGCCGGCCCGATGACGCGCGACCTTCCGCTGCGCCTGGGCCAGGCGGCGGCGCCGCTGCCCGCGGCCGGCCTGCGCATCGGCAACGCGGCGCGCTCGGGCGTGCCGCCCCAGCTCGAGCTGGTCGCCGATCAGCCGGGCGCGCCGCTGGCGCTGGTGGTGGATGCGCAGGCGTTCACGCCCGAGGTGGCTCGGCACATCGCCCGCCACCTCGAAGCCTGGCTGCAGGCGTTCGGCCAGGCCCAGGGGCGTTCCTACGTCGCGCTGTCCGCGCTGCCGCTGCTGCCCGCCGACGAGGCGGCGGCGCTCCGGTCACTCAATGACACGGCCGTGCCGGTGGACCTGAGCCTGCCGGTGCACGAGCGCATCGCGCACGCCGGCGCTCATTCCGCTGCGCAGGATGCGCTGTGCTGGAACGACACGCGGCTGTCAAACGCGCAGCTGGATGCACGCGCCACCGCCTTGGCCCTGGCCCTGCGTGAGCGCGGCGCGCGGCCCGGTGACATCGTCGGGCTGTGCCTGGACCGCCGGCCCGAGCTGGTGATCTCGGTGCTGGCCATCCTCAAGGCCGGCGCCGCCTACCTGCCGCTCGATCCGGACTACCCGCGCGAGCGGCTGCGCTACATGGTGCGCGACGCCGGCACGCGCCTGGTCGTCTGCAGCGACGCCACCGCCGCCCTGCTGGAACTGCCGGCCGGCATGACGGTGCGCCCCGATGCGACCGCCGCCGCCGACGCGCCCGCGGATCTGCCGGCGGTGCCCGCCGACAGCGCCGCCTATGTGATCCACACCTCGGGCTCGACCGGCCAGCCCAAGGGCGTGGTCGGCACCCACGCCAATGTGCTGAACTTCTTCGCCGGCATGGACCAGCGTGTGCCGCACGCGCCGGGCGCGCGCTGGCTGGCGGTCACCAGCCTGTCGTTCGACATCTCGGTGCTGGAGCTGCTGTGGACGCTGTCGTGCGGCATCACCGTAGTGCTGCATTCGAATGCGAGTGCGGCCGAACACGAAGGGCCGCAGTTCAGCCTGTTCTACTTTTCCAGCGAAGAATCGGCCGGCGGCGCCGACCGCTATCGTTTGCTGATGGAGGGCGCGCGCTTTGCCGACCAGAACGGCTTTGCCGCCGTGTGGACGCCCGAGCGCCACTTCCATGCCTTCGGCGGCCTGTACCCCAACCCCGTAATCACCAGCGCCGCCATCGCCGCCGCCACGCATCGGGTGAAGATCCGCGCCGGCAGCTGCGTGCTGCCGCTGCACCATCCGGCCCGCGTGGCCGAGGACTGGGCGCTGGTCGACAACCTCTCGGGGGGCCGGGTGGGGGTGTCCGTCGCGGCTGGTTGGCAGCCCAATGACTTCCTGCTGGCGCCTCACGCGTTTGCCGACCGCAAGCAGCGCATGCTCGACGGCATCGACACCGTGCGCGCCCTGTGGCGCGGTGAGACGCTGGCTTTTCCGGGCCACGACGGCAAGCCGGTGAATGTGCGCACGCTGCCGCGCCCGGTCCAGCCCGAGCTGCCGATATGGCTGACCGCCGCCGCCAACCCCGAGACCTTCCAGCAGGCCGGCCAGAAGGGCTGCAATGTGCTCACGCACCTGCTCGGGCAGACGGTGGAGGACGTGAGCCAGAAGGTGGCCCTGTACCACGAGGCCTGGCGCGCCGCCGGCCATGCGGGCCGGGGGCAGGTCACGATCATGATGCACACCTACGTCGGCGACGACGACGAGCGCGTGCGCGAGATCGCGCGCGGCCCGATGAAGACCTACCTGCGCAGCGCGGTCGACCTGGTCCGCCAGGCGGCCTGGACCTTCCCGACCTTTGTCAACCGCGCCTCGGCTGATGGCCGCACACCGCTGCAGGTGATGGAGGAAAAGCCATTGTCCCAGGAGGACCTGGACGCGCTGCTGGACCACGCGTTCGCGCGCTACTGGAACACCAGCGCCCTGATCGGCACGCCCGAGCGATGCCTGGCGATGGTGCGGCGCCTGCAAGAGGCGGGCGTGGACGAAGTGGCTTGCCTGATCGATTTCGGCATCGACAACCAGCTGGTGCTCGACGGGTTGAACGACCTCGCGCGCCTGATGCGGATGGCGCAGCGCCCGCGCCAGGCGGGCGGCGCACTCGGGGTGGCGCAGCGGATGCTCGATCAGGGCATCACCCACCTGCAGTGCACACCCTCGATGGCCACCATGCTGGTGGCCGACACGGCCGGCCGCCAGGCGCTGGCGCGGCTGTCCGCGCTGCTGGTCGGCGGCGAGGCGCTGTCGCAGCCGCTGGCCCAGCAGTTGCGCGAGTGCGTACCCGGCAAGCTCCTGAACATGTACGGCCCTACCGAGACCACGGTGTGGTCCACCTGCTGCGACCTCACCGAGGTGGCCGATTGGGTGCCCCTGGGCCAGCCGATCGCCAACACCGTCATCCACATTCGCAACGCGTGGATGCAGGAATGCCCGGCGCTGGTGCCCGGCGAGTTGCTGATCGGCGGCGCCGGCGTGACGCGCGGCTATCTCGGCCGCCCGGAGCTGAGCGCGCAGCGCTTTATCGACGACCCGCGCGCGCCGGGCCTGCGCCTGTACCGCACCGGCGACCTGGTGCGCCGCCATCCCGACGGCCGGCTGGAGTTCCTCGGCCGCATTGACCATCAGGTGAAGATCCGGGGCCATCGGATCGAGCTGGGCGAGATCGAGAACACGCTCGCTCGCCAGCCAGGCGTGCGCGAGGCGGTGGTGCTGGCGCTGCAGGACAGCGTTGGCGAATCCTTCCTGGTCGGTTTTGTCACGGCCGCGCCCGATGGCGCGCCGCTGGACGCCGAGCGCCTGCGCCAGGGCCTGGCGCAGGTGTTGCCCGAGATCATGGTGCCGCGCCTGATCTCCCTGCGTTCGAGCCTGCCGCTCACGCCCAATGGCAAGGTCGATCGCAAGGCGCTGCTGCAGGCCGCGCCGGCCACAGCGACGGCGGCCGCAACCGGCGGCGTGGCGGCAGCGCCCCAGGTGGCGCCCGAGGATGCGTTGGAGCAGACCATCGCCCGCATCTGGCGCGAGGTGCTGGGCAGCCCGGAGGTCGGGCGCGACAGCAACTTCTTCGATCTGGGCGGTCATTCGCTGCTGGTGATTCAAGTGCAGCGCCGGCTCAAGGAAGCGGTGGGGCAGGAGATTTCGATCACCGACATGTTCCGCCTGCCGACCGTCGCGGCGATTGCCGATCACCTGCGCGGACAGGGGCAGGGCAGCAGCGCGGTGGCCGATGGCCGCAGCCGTGCCCAGGCTCGCCGCGCGTTGCGCGGGCAAACAGTACGGGCGGGTTGAACAACATGGGCCGGGAGCATTGATGACAGACTCGAGCGCACCAGACGATCTGGCCGGCGCGGTGGCCGTCGTCGGCATGGCCGGGCGTTTTCCCGGGGCGCGCAATGTGAACGAGCTCTGGCGCCTGCTGCGCGAGGGCCGCGAGGCCACGCACTGGGCCAGCGACGAGGAGCTGCGCGCCGCCGGCGTGAGCGATGCCGAGATGGCCGACGCGAGCTACGTGCGCGCCACGCTGCCCTTGCCGGACATGGAGATGTTCGACGCCGGCTTCTTCGGCTTTGGCAAGCGCGACGCGGCGGTGCTGGACCCACAGCACCGGCACTTTCTCGAGTGTTGCTGGGAGGCGCTGGAAGACGCCGGCCATCTGCCCGAGCGCTTCGACGGCGCCATCGGCGTGTTCGGCGGCTGCGGCATGCAGGCCTACCTGCCCTATCACCTGCTCACCAACCCGAAGCTGCTGGAGTCGATGGGGCTGTTCCTGTTGCGGCACACCGGCAATGACAAGGACTTCCTCACCACCCGGGTGTCCTACCTGCTGGACTTGAAGGGTCCGAGCATCGGCATCCAGACCGCATGCTCCACCTCGCTGGTGGCCGTGCACGTGGCCGCGCAGAGCCTGCTGTCGGGCGAGTGCGACATGGCCCTGGCCGGCGGATCGAGCATCGACCTGCCGCACCGGCGCGGCTACCGCTTCGCCGAGGGCGAGATCCTTTCGCAAGACGGGCATTGCCGCGCCTTCGACGATGCGGCCTCGGGCACGCTGTTTGGCAGCGGCACGGGCATCGTCGTCCTGCGCCGCACCGAAGATGCCGTGCGCGACGGCGACCACATCTACGCGGTGATCCGCGGCTCGGCGGTGAACAACGACGGCAGCGGCAAGGCCGGCTACCTCGCGCCCAGCGTGGACGGCCAGGCCAGCGCCGCCGTCGAAGCGCTGGCCGTGGCCGGCGTGGAGCCTTCCAGCGTGGCCTATGTCGAGGCCCATGGCACCGGCACGCCGGTGGGCGACCCGATCGAGGTGGCCGCGCTGACCCAGGCCTATGGCCCCGCCGGCCCCGGCGCGCTGGGGCTGGGATCGCTCAAGACCAACATCGGCCACCTGGACACCGCCGCCGGGGTGGCCTCGCTGATCAAGGTGTGCCAGGCGCTGCGCCACGGTGTGCTGCCGCCCAGCCTGAACTTCCGCCGCGCCAACAGCCACTTCGACGCGACGACCATGCCGTTTCGCATCCTCGACCAGGCGCAGCCGTGGGCGCGCGGCGATGCGCCACGGCGCGCCGCGGTCAATTCGCTGGGCGTGGGCGGCACCAACGCGCACATGATCGTGCAGGAGGCGCCGCTGTCCCCACGCGCCGCCCCGGCCGGCGACGACTGGCAGCTGTTCGCCCTGTCGGCGCGCACCGGCACCTCGCTGCAGGCCCAGCGCGGGCGTTGGCAAGCGCTGCTGGCCGAGCCGCCACCCGAGTTCAACCTGGCCGATGCGGCCTACACCACCCAGGCCGGCCGGCGCGAGTTCGCGCAGAGGCTGGTGGTGGTGGCGCGCGATACCCAGGGGCTGCTGCAGGCGCTGCAGGCCGCGCCCGGTGCAGGCGGGGTGTTCACGGCACAGGGCCGCACGGACAAGTCGGCCGCACCCGTGGTGTTCCTGTTCCCGGGCGGCGGCGCGCACTTTCCCGGAGCTGGGCGCGAGCTGATGCGCATTGCCGCCTTCCGCGAAGCGGTCCAGGCCTGCTGGGACGCGCTGCCGCCCGATGCGCCTTCGGACTTGCGCGAGCGCTTGTTCGCCGAGCCCTCGAAGGGCCCCGACGACGCGGCATGGCTGCAGGCGCCCTCGCGCACGATCCCTGCGCTGTTCGTGCTGGAGTACGCGTTGGGGCGGCTGTGGTTGTCCTGGGGCGTCAAGCCCGCCGCGATGATCGGCCACAGCGCCGGCGAGTACGCGGCGGCCTGCCTGGCCGGCATGCTGAGCCTGCGCGATGCCCTCACGCTCGTGGTGTTGCGCGGCCGTCTGTTCGAGGCCGCGCCGCCCGGCGGCATGCTGTCGGTGGACCTGCCCGAGGCGCAGCTGCGGCCCCTGGCCGAAGCGGCGGGCGTGGACATCGCGGCGGTGAACGCGCCGGACCTGTGCATGGTCTCGGGCGCGAAAGACGCGCTGGCCGGCCTGCAGCGGCGCCTGACCGGCCAGGGCGTGGAGGCGCGGCGCCTGCACATTGACGTGGCGGCGCACTCGCGCCTGCTCGATGGCATCGTGGCCGCGTTTGGTGCGGGTGCCGCCCAGATCACCACGCGCGCGCCCTCGGTGCCGATCCTGTCTACGCTCACCGGCGAATGGCTCACGCCGCAGCAAGGGGTGGGCGCCGACTATTGGGTGCGGCACCTGCGCCAGCCGGTGCGCTTTGCCGACGCCATGCAGCGCCTGCTGCGCGAGCTGCCGGGCGCGGCCCTGCTGGAGGTGGGGCCGGGCCAGGGCCTGGGTTCGCTGGCCCGTCACAACGGCGCCACCGCCACGCAGGCGGTGCTGAGCTCCACCCGCAAGGCCGACGCCACCGAGGGCGACTTGCCGGTGATGCTCACCAATGCCGGCGCGCTGTGGACGCGTGGCGTGCCACTGGACTGGGCCGCCCTGCGGGGAGCGGGTGAGCGCCGCCGCATCCCGCTGCCCACCTATGCCTTCGACCATGAGCGTCACTGGATCGAGCCGGGCATGGCGCTGGCGGCCTCGGCCACCCCGGTCACAGCGTCCACCATCGCTGCACCCGCGGATGCGCCCCGCGGGCTGTCCCGCCTGCCGATGGACGACTGGTTTCACACCACCCAGTGGCAGCCGGCGCGGCTGCCAGCGGCCGTGTCGGGCGCGCCGGATGGTGCGACCCAAGGCACCCGCTGGCTGGTGGCCGGCGGTGGCACGCCCCTGGGCGCAGCGCTGGTGCGCACGCTCGAACAACAAGGCGTGCCCGTGATTTCGGTCGAGCCCGGCGCCGACTTCCTGCCGCTGTTCGAGCGACTCGAGCGCGAAGGGCGGCTGCCCGGTCAGCTCGTGGTGCTGGGCGCCTTGGGCGCGAGCGCGGATTCGCCGGACGATGCGGTCGCGGCGGCCTTCGACACGCCGGTGCGCATCGCGCAGGCGCTGACCCAGGCCGACATCGCGCAACCCATGCGGCTGATGTTGGTCACCGCCGGCAGCCAGGCTGTCGGCAACGGGCAAGACTACCGGCCGGCCGCCCCCCTGCAAGCCTTGGCCCTGGGCCCCTGCCGCGTGATCCCGCGCGAGCTGCCGCAACTGAGCTGCCGCCTGGTCGATCTTGACCCGGCCGAGTCCGCCGGCGAGGCGGCGGTGGCGCGGTTGCTGGCCGAAGCGGCGGCGCCTGACGGCGGCGACCTCGCCGCCTGGCGCAAGGGCCAGCGCTGGCAGCCGCATCGGGTGCGTGCGCCGGCCGGCCCGCCGCGCCAACCGGCGCGCCTGCGTGAGGGCGGGGTCTATCTGATCACCGGCGGTTTGGGCGGCATCGGCCTGGAACTGGCCGCCTACCTCGCGCAAAATTTCCACGCCCGCCTGGCGCTGGTCAGCCGCCGCGCCTTGCCCGAGCCGGCGCACTGGCGCGCGCTGGCCGCCGCTGGCGGCGCGCAACCGCCGCACGCCGACACGCCCACGCTGGCACGGCTGGTGGCGCTGATGGATGCGGGCGCGCAGGTGATGGCCTGCAGCGCCGACGTGACCGATGCGCCCGCCATGGCCCGGGTGGTCGATGCCTGCCGCGAACGCTGGGGCACGGTGCACGGCGTGTTCCATGCCGCCGGCGAGCTGGGCGACGCGCCGCTGTCGGCCAAGCCCTTGGCCGAGATGCACCGGCTGATCGCCGTCAAGGCCGGCGGCGCCTGGGTGCTGCATGCCTTGCTGCCGCCGGGCACGCTCGATGTGTTCGCGGTGTCCTCGTCGACCAGCATCGAGCTGGCCCTGCCGGGGCAGGTGGACTATGTGGCCGCCAACGCGGCGCTGGAGGCGCTGGCGCTGTCGCGGCCGGACGGGCTGGCGATCCGCTGGGGTGTCTGGGCCGACACCGGCATGGCCGCGTGCGCCTTCGGCGTTGGGCAGGCGCTCGGGCCCTCACTGCATCCGCTGCTGGGCAGGCGCGCCGATGAGGGCGGCGAGGTGGTGTTCGAAGCGCGCTACGACCCCGCATCCATGTGGGTGCTGGACGAGCACCGCGTGACCGGCCGGCCGGTGCTGCCTGGCACTGCCTACATCGAGGTCGCGCGGGCGGCAATGGCCGTGTTGCATCCGGGGCAGGGCGTCGACTTGCGCACGCTGTCGTTCGAGAAGGCCATGGTGTTCGACGCCGGACCGCGCCGGGTGCAGGCGCGGCTGCGGCCCGAGGCCGGCGGCTTTGCATTCCTCGTGCGAAGCCGCGGCCCGGGCGAGCCCGGCTGGACCGAGCATGCCCGCGCGACCGCGCGCGCCGACACGCCGCGCCTGCTGCGGGCGGCGCCCACGACCGGCCCCTGGCAGGAGGGGCGTGCGGCGCAGGCTCGCGGCGGCGCCCTGGCCTTCGGCGCGCGCTGGAACAACCTCGCGCGCATGCGGCTGGCCCAGCGCTCGGCGGTCGCCGAGCTGGCCCTGCCCGCGCAGTTCGCGGGCGATGTGACCACCTGGCGGCTGCATCCGGCGATGGCCGACATGGCGGCGACCTTCGGCCTGCACCTGCTGGACGAGGCCGAACGCGGTGATCGTCTCTACGTGCCGGTGTCGGTGGACCGCATCCGACTCGCCGCGGCCCTGCCACCGCACTTCACCAGCCGCGTTGAGCTACAGGGCAAACCGGGCCACGGGATGGTTCAGTTCGATGTGAGCCTGCACGATGCCAACGGTGCGCCGCTGGCGGCGTTCGAGGGCTTCACGATGCGCGCGGTCGACCCCGCCGTGCTGTCGGTGCCCCGTGCGGCGTCCGCGAATGCCAGCGCCACGCGGGCCCAGGCCATGCTGGCCGGCGGCATCCGCATGGAAGACGCGCCCGCCGTGTTGGCCCGGGTGTTCGAGACCCCGCACCCGCAGCTGACCGTGTCCTCGCTCGACCTCGCGAGCCTGTGTCGCGACACGGCGCCACCGCCGCGTGCGGCGGCCGCGTCGGGCCACCCGCCGGGCCCAGGCGGTGCCGCCACCGACGGCGAGGTGCTCTCGCCGATGGAGGAGGCGGTGGCCCAGGTCTGGCGCGATCTGCTGGGCGTGGAGCGCATCACCCGCGACGACGACTTCTTCGCGCTGGGTGGACATTCATTGGTGGCGGTGCGGCTGTTCGCCCGCCTGCGCAAGCAGTTCGGCGCCGACCTGCCACTGGCCACACTGTTCGAGGCGCCGACCCTCGGCCGGCTGGCCGCGCTGGTAGCCGAGACGGCCACCACCGGTCTGCCGACGATGCCGAGCCCGCCGCCGGCGCAAACCCGTGGGGTGGCCGCGCCAGTGGCGGCGAACGCCGCTTTGCCAGCGGATCCCGACCCGGCCGAGGCGGTGGCCCCGCCGCCGGCGTCGAACGTGATTTCCATGGGCAAGCGCAGTTGGTCGCCACTGGTGCGCATCTGCGCTGGCGAGTCGGGCCGCCGGCCCCTGTTCTGCGTGCATGGCGCCGGCGGGAATGTCCTGAATTTCAAACTCATCTCCGACCGCGTCGGTGTGGGGCAACCGTTCTATGGGCTGCAGGCCCAGGGTGTGGACGGCCGGCTGGCGCCCTTGCAGGACGTCGAGTCCATGGCCCAGCAGTACCTCGAAGCCGTGCTGGCGGTGGCGCCAAAGGGGCCCTACCGCCTGGCCGGCTACTCGGCCGGCGGCCTGATCGCGCTGGAGATGGCGCAGCGGCTGCGCGCGGCGGGCGCGCGCGTCGAGCTGCTGCTGATGATCGACACGCTGGCGCCCGAGGCGGCGCGCACGCCGGTGCCGCTGTGGCGCAAGCTCGTGCTGCTGCGGCACTGGTCTTTGAACTTCGCGCTCGGTTGGCCGGCGCGCCGGCGTCGCGGCCGCGAGATCGAGTTGCGCTACACCGAAGCGCTGGAGCGCCTGGCCCGCGGCGAGCCCCTGCCGCCCGAGCTGGTCGACTTCCACCTGTTCCGCAATTTCCTGGCGGCGCAGGCGCGCTACCAGCCCCAGCCCTACCTGGGCGACATGACCCTGTTCAAGGCGCGCGAGTGCGAGACGCTCTACCTCCAGGCGGGGCAGCAGCTGGGCTGGGACAAGCACATCCAGGGGCGCATCGAGGTGATCACCGTAGCTGGTTCGCACTTCTCGATGATGAGCGAGCCGGGCCTGAGCCAGCTGGCCGAGGGCCTGCGCAACGAGATCGCGCGGGTCGACAGCCAGGCGCCGCCGCGTGACGGCGAGCGGCGGGTAGCGCCCAGCGGGAAAGCTTGGTGGCGCAGGCTGGCCGGCGATCGGGCGGGAATGGGCGGGTAGCGACCGATTCCAGGGCCGCACCTCGCGCCTGGATCCCCTGTCACCCCCGCGCAGGCGGGGGCTTCGCGGGGATGACGGCATTCCAGGATTCCCTACGCGGGATGACGGCATTCCTGGATTCCCTGCGCGGGATGACAAACGTTTCGTCATTCCCGCGAAGGCGGGAATCCAGTCCCCGGCCGAGCGCAGCGATGGCCCGAGGGTGCGATTGCCTACGCTGCTTGCGGTATGGTGCCTCCATGACCACCGCACGCGCCACCTCGTTCTGGGCCCTTGGCTGGCGCACCCTTTGGCGCGACCTGCGGGCCGGCGAGCTGCGGCTGCTGATCGTGGCCGTGACCTTGGCGGTGGCGGCGCTGACGGCGGTGGGCTTTTTCGCCGATCGGCTCAAGGGCGGGTTGGCGCGCGACGCGCGGCAGCTGCTGGGCGGCGACGTGGTGATCGCCAGCGATCTGCCAGCGCCGCCCGCGTTCGCGCAGCAGGCCCGCGCGATGGGTTTGCAGGTGGTGGGCACGCTCAACTTCCCGACCATGGCCCGCGCCAGCGACGCGCAGGGCGGCGCGGCGCGGCTGGTGGCGCTCAAGGCGGTGGCGCCGGGCTATCCGCTGCGCGGTTCGCTGCAGGTCGCGCCGGAGCCCGGTGCGGCGGCGGCGGTGACCCGCGAGGTGCCGGCGGCGGGGCAGGCTTGGGCCGACGTGGCGCTGTTGAATGCACTTGGGCTGAAAGTGGGCGACGCACTGCTGTTGGGCGATGCGCAGCTGCGCATCGGCCGGGTACTGGTGGTCGAGCCCGATCGCGGTGGCGGCTTCAGCAGCTTCGCGCCGCGCGTGATGATCAACGACGCCGACCTGCCGGCCACCCGGCTGGTGCAGCCGGCCAGCCGCCTGTCGTACCGGCTGGCGGTGGCCGGGCCCGACCCGGCGGTGGCGCGCTACGCCGCCTGGGTGCGCGAGCGCATCCAGGCCGATGCGGTGCGCGGGCTGCGGCTTGAATCGCTGGAGGCCGGGCGGCCCGAGATGCGGCAGACGCTGGACCGCGCTGAGAAATTCCTGAACCTGGTGGCGCTGCTGGCGGCGCTGCTCAGCGCGGTCGCGGTGGCGCTGGCGGCGCGCGGCTTCGCGGCCAAGCACCTGGACGACTGCGCCATGCTGCGCGTGCTGGGCCAGAGCCAGCGCACGATCGCGCTGGCCTACACGGTCGAGTTCGCCCTGGTGGGGCTGGCCGCGAGCCTGCTGGGTCTGTTGATCGGTTTCGCGGTGCATTTCGCTTTTGTGCTGCTGCTGGCGGGCCTGGTCGAGGCCGCCCTGCCGGCGCCGGGCCTGTGGCCGGCCGCCTTCGGCCTGGGCATGGGACTGACACTGCTCTTTACCTTCGGCCTGCCGCCCGTGCTGCAGCTGGCCCAGGTGCCGCCGCTTCGCGTCATCCGGCGCGACCTGGGGGCCTTGCGGCCCGCATCCGCGGCGGTGCTGGGCCTGGGGGTGGTCGGGTTCGCCGCGCTGCTGTTGGCGGCCTCCAGCGACCTGTGGCTGGGCGCGATCGCAGTGGGCGGCTTCGCTGGCGCGGTGCTGCTGTTCGCGGGGCTGAGCTGGGGCGCGGTCAAGCTGCTGCGCGTGGTGGTGAACGAGGCCACCGCGCCGCGCTGGATGGTGCTGGCCACACGGCAGGTGTCGGCGCGGCCGGCCTACACCGTGGTGCAGGTCAGCGCCCTGGCGGTGGGCATGCTGGCGCTGGTATTGCTGGTGCTGCTGCGCACCGACCTCATCGCCAGCTGGCGAGCGGCCACCCCGCCCGACGCGCCCAACCGCTTCGTCATCAACGTGCAGCCCGAGCAGGAGCAGGCCTTCCGCGGCATGCTGCAAAGCGCTGGCGTGCGCCGCTTCGACTGGTACCCGATGTTCCGCGGCCGGCTGGTGGCCGTGAACGGGCGCGATGTCTCGCCCGACGATTTCGACGACGAACGCGCCCGCCGGCTGGTCGACCGCGAGTTCAACCTGTCCCACAGCGCCGTCCAGCCGGCCCACAACACGGTGGTGGCCGGGCGCTGGCAGGCCGAGGAAAGCGGCACCATCAGCGTGGAGGAGGGCATCGCGCAATCACTGGGGCTCAAACTGGGCGACATGCTGCGCTTCGACGTGGGGGGCGCGCTGTCCGAGGCGCG
This sequence comes from Comamonadaceae bacterium, assembly GCA_947476465.1. Lineage (GTDB taxonomy): Bacteria > Pseudomonadota > Gammaproteobacteria > Burkholderiales > Burkholderiaceae_C > Ramlibacter. The sequence continues at coordinate 95,612 of CANJQN010000004.1, forward strand.
CATCACCTCGCTGCGCAAGGTCGATTGGGGTTCGATGCGTGCCAATTTCTTCGTGATGTACCCGGTCAGCCGTCTGGCCGAGGTGCCGGCCACCTACATGGGCGCGTTTCGCGCGCCGCCGGACCCTGGGTTCGACAACGCCCTGGTGCGGGCCTTTCCGAATATCACCAACGTCGACATGACAGCCACCATCGGCCAAGTGCAGGGTGTGCTCGACAAGGTGATTCGCGCGGTCGAATTTTTGTTCGGGTTTACCCTGGCGGCGGGCCTGGTGGTGTTGTTCGCGGCCGTCACCGCCACCCGTGAGGAGCGCGCGCGTGAGTTCGCCGTCATGCGCGCGGTGGGCGCGCGCGCATCCTTGCTGCGGCAGGTTCAGCGCGCTGAGCTGATTGGCGTCGGGCTGCTGGCGGGGTTTCTGGCCAGCGCGGTGGCCTCGGTCGTGGGTTGGGCGCTGGCGCGCTATGCCTTTGGCTTCGCCTGGAACGCTTCACTGGCGGTGCCGCTGCTGGGCGCCCTGGCCGGCGCGGTGCTGGCGTTGGCGGCGGGATGGTGGGGGCTGCGGGAGGTGTTGAGCCGGCCGGTGGTGAGCACCTTGCGCCAGGCCAGCGAGTAGTTGGCTGCCAAGTTCGCGTTTACACCTAGGGGCTGAGTAAGCGAAAAAGTAGCATGTTTTGCTTATAAAGAGTGTCCGGCGTGGTGGTCGCGCTGCAGGTAAATGGATGTCTGCCTCAGCCAATGCTCATCGCCCGATCAGATCGAACACACGGTTTCGCGTGGTCGATGACGGCACGCGGCCGGCGTCCCCGAGCTCCAGTCGGGCAGGCACGCCGGTTCGCAGCGTGGGCGGGCGGCCGGCGGTGCCCAATCGCGAGGCGCTCGTCGCGCTGTGGGATTTCCACGAGGATCACTTCAAAATCCGCGGTTACCCGCTCTTCAAGCGCAAGGTGGAACGCTACAAGGGTGTGCTCGACTGCGTGGACCGCTACCAGGCGGCCGTGAAGCGGTGCGATCACAATGTCTCGGACTCAAAGTTCGCCACGGAACTGGAGAAGGCCACCGCCGCACTTGAAAAAGCGGTCAAGGACAAGGTGGAGGGCGCGTCTGTCGATTGCAAAAACGCATTGGAGAAGGTGCTCCATGCGCTCAACCGCGTGTCCATGCCCGCGCAAACCGACCCCCGCGATAACCAAGAGCGCAAGAGCACACCCGACGGGACGCCAGGGTACAGTCGCACGGGCTCCGTATGGCATGTGACACCAAAAGCGGGCACCCCCGGACGGTTCGTCAAGCTCGACAACCGCGGCAGCCCGTTAGGCGAGGCTGCCCGGCGCGGCGGCATCGCCGAGCACTGGAGCGACCGGGCGGTGGCGACCTACCGGCTTGCCGGGAAAATCGGGCTGGGACATCTGGTGCCCGAGACGCGGGCCGTCGAATCCAAGGCCGGCAAGTCGGCTGTGATGGACCCGGCTCCGGGCATGCCGCCGCAGGCGCTGGGGTCCTTGCAGGTGCAACTGCCTGCTCGTCTGAACGGCATCGTGCGATCGCGGCTGGACCTGCTGGCGAAGTATGTCGCCGAGCGCGGCTACACCGGCCATGACTACGATGCCGCCCAGGGCATCCTGACCCTTCACAACCTGCACAAGAACGCGCGAGCCTTGATCGACGCGCACGGCAAACCCGTGGTCAACCTGCGGGGCGAGCCTGTTCGCGAGGATGTGCGCGGGCCGATCTTCACCCGTGTTGATTACCAGCGCGGCGACGTTCGCCGTGGCATCACCGAGCTGCAGTGGCTGGACACGATGTCCGGCGAGATGGACCGCACCGGTGCGAACTTTCACCTGGACATCGGTGCCGATGGCGCGCTGCGGTCCGTGTCGGCCTTCGATAACGAGACCGCGTTCGGCCCATTGATCGATGGTGTGGACCGGGGCTTTGGCCCGGCCCTGTCAGCGCACGACCCTGACAGCCCGCGTGTGTCCCACCGCGCCCACATGCCGGGTGTGATCGGCGACAGGTTGAAGCAGGCCATCGAAGATTTCGATCTGCAGGCGCTGGACCGGATGCTCGGCGATCTGCCCTCAGGCGCCAGCCAGAGCCTCGTGCAGGACGTGGCCAAGCGCCTGAGCGACGGCAAGGCCACCCAACTGCGGGCCGACGGCGAGTGGGCGCGCGCAGACGTCGCTCTGAGCTTGGGGCTTGTCGATTTCGCGACCCGGTTCGACCGGGTGGCCACCGAAGCAAAGAGGGCGCCGCCAGCGTCGCGGACGCAGGCCTTGATCACGGGCCTACAGGGGGTGTGCAACGAGGCGCACGACATCAGCTACGTGGCGCGCGAAGCGGCCAACCTGGCCTTGCAAGACTGGCTGGCTCGCCATGGGAAGGATTGGCCGCATGCCCCGCCTGCGGCCCCGGTTTACAGCCACGCGGACTTAGCCAAGTTCATGGAGGACCACAAGAAGGAGCCACGCAGGATGAAGCGCATGTCCAGCTCATCGTCGACGTCCAGCTCATCGTCACTGGCGCACGCAGACTAAAAGCGGCGACCCGATCGCCCGGATCAGGGCAGCTCGGCGTCGCCCATCCGGCCCACGATCACCCCGGCGCGGCCACTGAGGTACGCCGAGTTCGGCAGCCGCTCGAAGTACCGCGGACGCGGCAGCATCACGGCCAGGCGTGCCGCCTCGTAGGGTGCAAGGCGCGCGGCGCTGTGGCGAAAATAGTGCTGCGCGGCCGCCTCGGCGCCGAACACGCCTTCGCCCCACTCCACGTTGTTGAGGTAGATCTCCAGAATGCGACGCTTGGACAGCATCGCTTCCAGGGCGAAGGTGAGCACGATCTCCTGGCCCTTGCGCAGGAAGGTGCGTTCGCCCGAAAGAAACAGGTTCTTGGCCAGCTGCTGCGTGATGGTGGAGCCGCCGACGATCTTGGGCGGCCGGGTGCGGCCCCGCTGCAGCTGCGAGCGGCGGGCCGCTGCTTCCTCGGCGCGGGTGTTGCGTTGCCAGGCCTTTTCCAGGGCGTCCCAGTCGACCCCGTCGTGGCTGACGAAGCCGTCGTCCTCGGAGGCGATGACCGCGCGTTTGAGGTGGTCGGAAATCTGGTTGTAGGGCACCCATTGCTGGCGCCAGCGCAGGGCTCTGCGCGGCTCGGTGGCCAGGCGCCAGGCGTCTGAGCGTTGGAAGGTCGTCGACTGCGGGTCGATGATGGCCATGGCGGCAATGCGCAGCACGAAATACACCTGCAGGGTCAGGGCGGCGGCCACGATCAGCAGCAACCAGCGCAGCGCGGCTTTCATGCGGCCTCGCGTGCCATCCGTTCGCGCAGCTCGGCCAGCACCTGCGCCGACGGCGGGCGCACGCCGCGCCAGATCCGGAAGGCCTCGGCCGCCTGCTCGACCAGCATGCCCAGGCCGTCGCGCGGCACCGCGCCGTGGCTTGCCGCCCAGTTGAGAAAGCCCAGGGCCGCCGGGCCGTACATCATGTCGCAGGCCAGGGCGCCCTCGCGCAGCACGCTGGCGGGTACCGGCACGTCGCCGCCGCCCAGGCTGCTGGCCGTGCCGTTGATCACCACGTCGTAACCCGTGCCCGGATCGTTGATGCCGGCGGTGTGCAGGGGCACCCCCTCGACGGCGGCCAGCGCGGCATGGCGGTCGGCGAGTTGGCGGGCCTTGCCGGGTGTGCGGTTGGTGATCGTCAGGACGGCGGGGCGCGCTTGCAGCAGCGGCCCCAGCACGCCGGCCGCGGCGCCGCCGGCGCCGATCAGCAGCACCCGCCGGCCGGCCAGCGCCGTGGCGGCGTTGACCACGATGTCTTGCACCAGGCCGATGCCGTCGGTGTTGTCACCCAGGATGGCGTCGCCCTCAAAGCGCAGGGTGTTGCAGGCACCGGCCAAAGTGGCGCGCGGCGTCAGCCCTTGGCCCGCGAAGGCGGCGGCCTCGAACTTGAAGGGCACGGTGACGTTGCAGCCACGCCCGCCGCCGTCGCGCAAGGCGCTCACCGCCGCCGCAAAGCCGTCCAGGGGCACCCGTTGGGCCACGTACTGGAGCGATTGGCCGGTCAGCTCGGCGAAGCGGGTGTGGATCCAGGGCGACCTGCTGTGGCCCACGGGATTGCCCATGACGCAGTAACGATCTATCAAGACTTGTCCTACTCAGTTTTTCACGATGCTACGACGCATGAAAGCGGACCTCCCGTTCGTGAGCCACCGCGGAACCGGCTTTGCCGGGCCGCTGGTGGCGCCCCCTTGAGGGGGAGGTGGCTACACGCAGTGAGCCGCATCGGGGGTGGGCTTTCAACGCGCGGAAAGGCGCGTTTCAAGGGTCTCTTCGCGGGTGAAGCGAAAGCGCGAGACGACCACGATCTGGTCGGCCTGCGAGCGCATGCCGCTGCTGAACCCGCCAAAGGGGCTGGCCGAGCGGGCGATGGCGATGGCCCGGCGGTCCAGCGTGGGAATGCCCGAGCTTTGCACCACTTCGGCTGCGAGCATGCGGCCATCGTGGTTGACCGTGATCAGCATGGTGAGCTCGCCATACAGTTTGCTGCCGGCCATCTCGGGGAAGTTCTGGGTGCCCTTGTCCTCGATGCGCCGGCGCAGCGCGTCGTAGTAGACGGCGTACACCGCTTCCCGGGTGGCGGGGCTGACGTAGCGCCGCTTGGGGCGCGCGTTCTCTTCGTTGATGCGGCGCTCGATCTCGGCCAGCAGCTGGGTCAGGTGGCGCCGCTTTTCCTCGTGGGCGACGGCGTTGGGATGGTCGCTGGGCTGGCGCGGGTCGGGCGGGGGCAGGGTGGCGAGGGCGCGTTGCACCTGGGACAGCAGCATGGTCTGCTGCTGCTGCATGGCCTCGACCTTGCGCTGCGCGTCCTCGCTCGAATCGCCCACTTCGGCGAGGGCCGAGGGCGGCAGCGGCGAGGTGGCGCGGCCCTTGTCGGCCTCGCCGCCGCCGGCCAGAGAAGCCTGGGCGATGGCCTGGGCCTTGTCGGGCCGCTCGCCGCCGCGGGCGTTGACCAGCACTACCTCCAGGGGCGTGTCCTCGAACACTCGGTTGAACGCCTGCGGATCGACCAAGCGCACCGTCAACAGCGCCGCATGCACGGCGACCGAGGCGCCCAGGGCCAGTTGCAGAGTGCTGAAATTCTTGAGGTTCACGACACCGGATTATCGGACGCGGGCGGCTCTTCGCTCATGTCGACCGCAATCGCAATGGGTCCGGCGACCGGCTCCTCGTCGCCGCTGTCGTCTTCGGCCGACACTGGGGCGGCCTCGGTGTCCAGGCGCTCGATGACAGTGCCATGGACGTCGAGCGAGATTTCGTCGACCGCGCCCAGGCGCACCCGCACCCGCGCGCCGCGCGGCAGATCGCCGGCGCCCAGCACCGCAAGCACCAGGGGCAGGGCGTCGGCGCGCACCAGGTTCTCCTTGAACACGGTGGCCACCAGCTCGGTGATGCCCTGCTGACGCAGATAGGCCAGCGTCCACAAGCGCTCCATGCCGCCCTGGTAGGCGTTGTAGGCGCTGTAGGCGCCCTCGAAGCCGGAGATGATGGAAAACAGCTCCGCGTCCTTGGGCTTGAAGGGGGCGGCCAGCGCGGCGGTGCGGCCGTGGCGGGCGGCCGCGATGATCTGCCACTGGTTGACCAGGTCGGTGTAGCGGCGCAGGGGCGAGGTGCTCCAGGCGTAGCACTTGACGCCGATGCCCGCGTGCGGCGCGGCCTTGGTGCCCATGCGCACCTTCACGCCCGGCGCCAGACTGGCCTGGCTGCGGTAGATCGCGGGCACGCCCAGCTCGGCCAGCCACTGGCCCCAGCTGCTGTTGGCCAGGATCATGGCCTCGGCCACGATCAGGTCGAGCGGCGCGCCACGGCGGCGCACGGTGATCTGAACCTGCTCGTCGCCACGCGGTTCGGCCCCGTCGTTGCCGACCAGGCGGAAGTTGTAGTCGGGCCGGTTGAAGGTCTCGGGTTTGCCGCGCACCTGCTCGCGCTGCAGCTTCAGGTGCCGTGCCAGGCGCCACAAAAAGGACAGCGGCTCGCGCAGGTGGCGCGCCGGTTCGGGCACATCCGCGCCGGGGGCGGCCGCATCCTCCAGCCAGGCTTCGGTGATGCTGGCGTCGAGCTGGTCGTGACGCAGGTTGGCGGCGATCGGCACCCGCTCCAGCCGGGTGTCGGTGCCCTGCACGGCGAGCGTGGCCTCATCGAAGCGCACATACAGCGACACCGCCGGGCAGTCGCGCCCTTCCTGCAGGGTGTAGGCCGCCACCACCGCGTCGGGCAGCATGGTGATCTTGTAGCCCGGCATGTACACGGTGGAAAGGCGCGTGCGGGCCAGCTGGTCGAGCGCCGAGCCGGGCACCAGCGCCAGCCCCGGCGCGGCGATGTGGATGCCCACCGTCACTGTGCCGCTGCCCAGGCCCTGCACCGACAGCGCGTCGTCGATCTCGGTGGTGCTGGAGTCGTCGATGGACCAGGCCGACACCGGCGCCAGCGGGAGCTCGTCGGCGATCGGCGGAGCCTCCAGCGGCGGGAAGGCCGTGCCCTTGGGGAAGTTGTCGAACAGGAAGCGCTTCCAGTGGAACTGGTAGGCCGAATCGATGGCCCCGGCGCGCTGCAGCAGCGCCAGCGGCGCGAGCTGGGCGCTGCGCGAGGCTTCGACCACGGCCTTGTACTCGGGCGCGTTCTTGTCGGGGCGAAACAGGATGCGATAGAGCTGCTCGCGGATGGGAGCCGGGCAGCCGCCCTGCGCGAGTTCGTCGGCCCAGGCGGTGATCTGCGCCTGCAGCTGCGCCTTTTTCTCGATGCCGGCCAGCGCCTGCTGCACGATCTCGGCGGGCGCCTTGCGAAAGCGCCCCTTGCCGGCACGGCGAAAGTAGTGCGGCGCCTCAAACAGGCGAAACAGCGCCGCGGCCTGCTGCTCCAGGGTGGCCTGGGCGCTGAAATAGTCGCGCGCCAGGTCGGCGAAGCCGAACTCTTCTTCGGGGGCGAACTCCCAGGCCAGCTCCAGCTCGATGCCCTGGGCCAGGGCCTGGGCGCTGGCGATCAGCTGGGCGGGCTGAGGCTTGTCGAACTTGAGCAGCAGGTTGGCCGCCTTGACTTTGACCCGCTTGCCCGAATCGAGCTCGACCTGCGCCGAGGATTCGGCCTCGGACAGCACCCGGCCGGCCTGGAATTTCCCGGCTTCTTCAAACAATGCAAACATGGAAGGATTGTCCCATGGGGGCGCAGCCCCGTTCCCCGTCATTCCCGCGCAGGCGGGGAACCGGGGGCGAGGTCTTGCTGAGTCGCCCAGATCGTCATCCCCGCGAAGGCGGGGAACCAGGAGCGAGGTCGTTCCGGCGCTACGGGCCTTCGCGTTGCTCGGCCCGGGCCTGGATCCCCGCCTGCGCGCACTGGTGTCCGCAATAAATCGGGCGGGTTGCGCTAAGTAGTTATCGCGCAACAGGAAAGCTGCGCCCGGTTCGCAGCCGATTCGAACCTCACCGAGCTGCGCACGGGGCTGTTCCTGCGCGTGCAGGAGGAGCACGCGCGTTGGCGAAGGCGCCGGCAGCGCCAGGCCACCATCGACGCTGTTCAACGCAGGCTTTTTACCTGAGCAAAACTGCACCCCGGGCACATCAGCGCGCGCGTGCCGGGGGATGATCAACACACAGCCGCTTGAGGTGACGCTGGCGCGCTCCCCGCGTCGCACCGAACAGACCGCGCTCCTGGATCCCCTGTCACCCCCGCGAAGGCGGGGGCTGCGCGGGGATGACGAGAAGTTATTCCGGACACCAGTGCGCCTTCGCGGGGATGACAGGGTCGCCGACTCTCCTACAGCCCCAGAAACGCCGTCACCTCGTCCAGATGCGCCGTCTCGAAATCCGACAGCGCATGGTCCGACCCCTCCAGCAGCTTGACCCGCGCCCCGGCGCAGCGCTGCGCCATCTCGCGCCAGTCCAGCACCTCATCACCCTTGGCAATGACCGCGAAATACCGCTCCACCCGGGTCAGTGGCCCGGGCTGAAGCGCTCGCAGTTCGTCCACGTAGCGCGGCTCGAAGAAAAAGCGCTCGTTCGGGTCGTGCCAGGCGATCTGCTCGCCGATGTGGCCGGCCAGGTCGCGCTCGGGGTGCACGGCCGGATTGAGCAGCACCGCCCGGCAGTCGCTCGCCTGCGCGACGCACATGGCATAAAAGCCGCCCAACGAGGATCCGATCACCCCCATGCGCTCGCGCGGCCAGGCCTGGGTGCCTTGCATCAGCAGGGTCATGGCGTCGGCCGGGGACGGCGGCAGCTGCGGGCACCACCAGCTCACGCCGGGGTGGCGCTCTCGCATGCGCCGCGCCACCTGCGTGGCCTTGGTCGACTGCGGCGACGAGCGAAAGCCATGCAGGTACAGCAGATGTGTCACCGGATGTTGCGCGGTGGGGGTCTCGGGCTGGGGCCACGTCATGCCTGAATCATGCCAGCCGCGATAATCGCGGCCCATGTCCGCCGTCTTCGACAAACCCCCGCTCTGGAAGCGCGCGGCCCCGCTGCTGCAAGGCTTCGATGGGCCGCTGGCCTTCGCCGTCTTCCTGCTCGCCTGCGCGGGCCTGCTGGTGATGTATTCGTCGGGCTTTGACCACGGCACCCGCTTCGTGGACCACGGCCGCAACATGCTGATCGCCGGCTTCGTGATGTTCGTGGTGGCCCAGGTGCCGCCGCAGCGGCTGATGACGCTGGCCGTGCCGCTGTACACGCTGGGCATCGCGCTGCTGCTGGCGGTGGCCTTGTTTGGCATCACCAAGAAAGGCGCCCAGCGCTGGGTGAACGTGGGGGTGGTGATCCAGCCCAGCGAGCTCCTGAAGATCGCCACGCCGCTGATGCTGGCCTGGTGGTTCCAGAAGCGCGAGGGTCATCTGCGGCCGTCCGACTTCTTCGTCGCCTTCGTCCTGCTGGCGCTGCCCATGGGCCTGATCATGAAGCAGCCTGACCTGGGCACCGCGCTGCTGGTGGGGGCCGCCGGCCTGGCCGTGATCTTTTTCGCCGGCCTCCACTGGAAGCTGATCGTGCCGCCCTTGCTGCTGGGCCTGCTTGCGGTGGCGCTGCTGGTGGCGTTCGAGGGGCAGCTGTGCGCAGACGGCGTGCGCTGGCCGGTGCTGCACGACTACCAGCAGCAACGCATCTGCACGCTGCTCGACCCTTCCCGTGACCCGCTGGGCAAGGGCTTTCACATCATCCAGGGCATGATCGCCATCGGCTCGGGAGGCGTACTTGGCAAGGGCTTCATGCAGGGCACCCAGACGCACCTGGAGTTCATCCCCGAGCGCACCACTGACTTCATCTTCGCCGCCTTTTCCGAAGAGTTCGGCCTGGTCGGCAACCTGCTGGTGGTGGCCGGATTCTGCTTTCTGGTCCTGCGCGGCCTGACCATCGCGCTGGAGGCCTCGACGCTGTTCTCGCGGCTGCTGGCCGGCGCGATCACCATGATCTTCTTCACCTACTCTTTCGTGAACATGGGCATGGTCAGCGGCATCCTGCCGGTGGTCGGCGTGCCGTTGCCCTTCATCAGCTACGGCGGCACAGCCATGGTCACGCTCGGGCTGGGTCTGGGCATCCTGATGTCCATTGCGCGGTCCAAGCGATTGGTACAGACGTAGGAGTCTGTCGGACTTGGATCGTCGGCTGCGAACCGGCCGCAGCGGTCCATTTTTCACCGCCGTCTTGCCCCATAGCTCGACTATGGGGCGGCGAATGCGGCAAAAACTGTCCTGGCTGGGGCCGATTCTCGCTATCGACGCCCCAAGTCCGACAGGCTCCTAGAATGCTCCAATGATCTCTCGCGAACCCACCCTCGAGCGGCTGGCGACAGCCCGGCGCATGCTGTTGGAGCCCTTCGGCCTCGACGAAACCCACCTGGCCCGCGCCCTGGCCGAAATCGCCACCCACAAGGTGGACGACGCCGACCTGTACTTCCAATACACCCGCAGCGAAGGCTGGAGCCTTGAAGAAGGCATCGTCAAGACCGGCAGCTTCAGCATCGACCAGGGTGTGGGCGTGCGCGCGGTCAGTGGCGAGAAGACGGCGTTCGCCTATTCCGACGACATCTCCGAAGCCTCCCTGCTCGACGCGGCCCGTACCGTGCGCTCGATCTCGTCGTCCCTGCGCTCTGGCCGCGCCAAGGTGCCGGCGCGCAAGGTGGCGGCCAGCCGCTCGCTCTATGGCGGGCTGGACCCCATCTCCACCCTGGACAGCACGGCCAAGGTCCAGCTGCTGGAGCGGGCCGAAAAACTCGCCCGTTCGCGCGATCCGCGCGTGGCGCAGGTGATGGCCGGCCTGGCCAGCGAATGGGACGTGGTGCTGGTCGCCCGTGCCGACGGCACCCTGGCGGCCGATGTGCGCCCGCTGGTGCGGCTGTCGATCACCGTGATCGCCGAGCACAACGGGCGGCGCGAGGTCGGCTCGCACGGCGGCGGCGGCCGCTTCGGGCTGGCCTATTTCACCGACGAGATGGTGGCCACCTATGTCGACGCGGCGGTCAATGCCGCGCTCACCAACCTCGAGGCGCGCCCAGCGCCGGCCGGCGAGATGACCGTGGTGCTGGGCTCGGGCTGGCCCGGCATCCTGCTGCACGAGGCGGTGGGCCACGGGCTCGAGGGCGACTTCAACCGCAAGGGCTCCAGCGCGTTCTCGGGCCGCATCGGCAAGCGAGTGGCGGCCAAGGGCGTGACCGTGCTGGACGACGGCACCATCGCCGACCGGCGTGGCTCGCTCAACGTCGACGACGAAGGCCATGCCAGCCAGCGCAATGTGCTGATCGAAGACGGCATCCTGCGCGGCTACATCCAGGATTCGCTCAACGCCCGGCTGATGGGCGTCAAGCCCACCGGCAACGGCAGGCGTGAAAGCTATGCCCACGTGCCCATGCCGCGCATGACCAACACCTACATGCTGGCTGGCGACAAGTCTCCCGACGAGATCGTGGCCAGCATCAAGAAGGGGCTGTATGCCACCAACTTTGGTGGCGGCCAGGTCGACATCACTTCGGGCAAGTTCGTGTTCTCGGCCAGCGAGGCCTTCTGGGTCGAGAACGGCAAGATCCAGTACCCCGTCAAGGGCGCGACCATTGTGGGCAACGGCCCCGACGCGCTCACGCGCGTGAGCATGATCGGCAACGACATGCGCCTCGATTCGGGCGTGGGCACCTGCGGCAAGGAGGGCCAGAGCGTGCCGGTGGGCGTGGGTCAGCCCACGCTGCGTATCGATGGCTTGACGGTGGGCGGCACCGCTTGAGCAGGCGCCTTCTGAAACCTGTGCTAGATTCGACGCCTATGCATCGCAGCCCCGTTATCTTTTTTGGCTACTTTTGGTACTTCTCCAGCCCCGGCGGCCGAGAGACCTGCGCGTAGCCAGAACGAGCGCAAGGAATCCCGAAAAAACCGCCGGTCCCCCGGCGGTTTTTTTGTGCCCTGAATTTTTTAGAAACCGAAAAGGAGCCACCGATGTCCCCGAAACCTTCCGCCTCCAGCGACACCTGGTATGCGCACCCCGTCGACAAGACCAGCCAGACCGACGACCAGCGCATCAAGGACATCACCGTGCTTCCGCCGCCTGAACATTTGATCCGTTTCTTCCCGATCCAGGGCACGCCCGTCGAGAAGCTGATCACCGACACCCGCCGCAACGTCCACGACATCATGGCCGGCAAGGACGACCGCCTGCTGGTGGTCATCGGCCCGTGCTCCATTCACGACCCGGCCGCCGCGGTCGAATATGCCCGCCGCTTGAAGGATGTGCGCGCCAAGTACGCCGACTCGCTGGAGATCGTGATGCGTGTCTACTTCGAAAAGCCCCGCACCACCGTCGGCTGGAAGGGGCTGATCAACGACCCCTACCTGGATGAGAGCTTTCGCATCGACGAAGGCCTGCGCATCGCCCGCCAACTGCTGATCGAGATCAACCGTCTGGGCCTGCCGGCGGGCAGCGAGTTCCTGGACGTGATCTCGCCGCAGTACATCGGCGACCTTATCTCCTGGGGCGCCATCGGCGCGCGCACCACCGAAAGCCAGGTGCACCGCGAACTGGCCTCGGGCCTGTCGGCGCCCATCGGCTTCAAGAATGGCACCGACGGCAACATCCGCATCGCCACCGACGCCATCCAGGCGGCCGCACGCGGCCACCACTTCCTGTCGGTGCACAAGAACGGCCAGGTTGCCATCGTGCAGACCCAGGGCAACAAGGACTGCCACGTCATCCTGCGCGGCGGCAAGGCGCCCAACTACGACGCCACCCACGTGGCCGCCGCCTGCAAGGACCTCGAAGCCGCCGGCCTGCCGCCCCGGCTGATGGTCGATTTCAGTCACGCCAACAGCAGCAAGCAGCACGAAAAGCAGCTGGATGTCTCCCGCGATGTGGCCGGCCAGATCGTTGGCGGCTCGCGCAGCATCTTCGGCGTGATGATCGAGAGTCACCTGGAAGGCGGCGCGCAGAAGTTCTCGCCGGGCAAGGACGATCCCAGCAAGCTTGCCTATGGCAAGAGCATCACGGATGCTTGCCTGGCGTGGGGGCAGTCGTTGGAGGCTCTTGAGGTGTTGGCGCAGGCTGTGAAGGCCCGTCGCGGTTGATTTTTTTGTCCTTGTCCTTGCTTTTGTAGCGATCGTGGCGAGCCGGGTCTCGGCCCGGCGGCCGAGTAACTTCTTTTGTCTCGCCAAAAGAAGTCACCAAGAAAAGGCGACCCCGGTGTCTGCGTCCTCTGTGTGCCTGTCGGCACACAGAGGCAACCTGCGGTGCTCGGGCTGCGGGGGGAAGTGCTCAAACTCGCCCCTTCGGGGCTCAAACAGTCGCACTTCCTGATCCCCGCATCCCTGCGCTCCTCGGCGCATACACAGGGGAGGGGGGAAGACGGGCCATCGCTGCGCTCGGCCCCGAACGGCTCGCTTCGCTTTGCCTGGGACTGGATTCCCGCCTGCGCGGGAATGACGCGCGTGATGTGAGCGGCGGAAGCGGCGCGATCACCGTCATCCCCGCGAAGGCGGGGATCCAGGAAATGTGTGTGTGCAAACGCGCAGACCACCGAACCAATGACAGCGCGCCAACCCCCCAATCCAACAAGGACACGGCCGCAGGCCGTGTTGACCCCAAAGCCCCTGTGGCCGCGCCGAGGAGCGCAGCGGCGGGCGGATCAGGAAGCGCGACTGTTTGAGGCCCGCAGGGCCGAGTTCGAGCGCTTCCCCGCCCGACGCGAGCACCGGAGGCTGCCCCTGCGTGCCGACAGGCACGCAGGGGACGCGGACAGTGGGGTCGCTTTTCTTTGCCCCTCTTTCTTTGGCGAGACAAAGAAAGGGGGTCGGCTGCCGGGCCGAGACCCGGCTTGCCACGACCGCTACAAACGCCAAGACAAAGACAAAGACAAAGAAGCTACCGCCCCAACGCCTCCAACAACTTCGCATGCACCCCGCCAAACCCCCCATTGCTCATGCAAAGGATCTGATCCCCCTCCCGCGCCTGCGCCACCACCAGCCGCACCAGCGTGTCGATATCCCCCGCCACGACCGCCCGGGGACCCATCGACGCCAGAGCCTCCCCAGCATCCCAATCCAAGCCCCCGCTATGGCAAAAAGCCAGGTCGGCCTGCTCCAGGCTCCAGGGCAGCTGTGACTTCATCGTCCCCAGCTTCATCGTGTTGCTGCGCGGCTCGAACACCGCCAGGATCCGCTGACCTGGCGCGAGGCGCCGCCGCAGCCCGTCGACCGTGGTGCGGATCGCCGTCGGGTGATGCGCAAAATCGTCGTACACCGTGATGCCGCGCACCGTGCCGCGCGTCTCCATGCGCCGCTTGACGTTCTGGAACGAGCCCAGCGCCACCGCAGCAACCTCAGGCGCCACGCCCAGATGATCGGCCGCCGCGATGGCGGCCAGCGCGTTGAGCTGGTTGTGCACCCCGCCCAGCGCCCATTCCACCCGCCCGGCGGATGCGCCCCGCAGCAGCACCTCGAACGACTCGGGCTCGCCCCGCGCGGTGAAGTCGCTCACCGCTGCGCCGAAACTGCGCACCTCGCTCCAGCAGCCCTGGTGCAGCACCCGGGTGAGACTTTCTTCAAGTCCGTTGACCACCACCCGGCCGGTCGAGGGCACCGTGCGCAGCAGGTGATGAAACTGCCGCTCGATCGCCGCCAGGTTGTCGAAGATGTCGGCGTGGTCGAACTCCAGGTTGTTCAGGATGGCGGTGCGCGGCCGGTAGTGGACGAACTTGCTGCGCTTGTCGAAAAAGGCGGTGTCGTATTCGTCGGCTTCGATGACGAAGGCCTCGCCCTGACCCAGGCGCGCGGACACCCCGAAGTTCATGGGCACGCCGCCCACGAGAAAACCAGGTTCCAGCCCCGCATGCTCGAGGATCCAGGCCAGCATGGACGTGGTGGTGGTCTTGCCATGCGTGCCGGCCACCGCCAGCACATGGCGGCCTTGCAGCACATGCTCGGACAGCCACTGCGGCCCGCTGGTGTAGGGCTGGCCGGCGTCCAGGATGGCTTCCATCAGGGGGAACTTGGGCGAGCCGTCTTCGCGGCGGGCGCGCGAGACCACGTTGCCGATCACCCAGACGTCGGGTTTGATCGCCATCTGGTCGGCGCCGAAACCCTCGATGAGGGCTATGCCCAAGGCGCGCAGCTGGTCGCTCATGGGCGGGTAGACGCCGGCGTCGCAGCCGGTGACCTTGTGGCCGGCTTCGCGGGCCAGCGCGGCCAGGCCGCCCATGAAGGTGCCGCAGATGCCCAGGATGTGAATATGCATGGGCGCCGATTATCGTGTCGCCCGCATGGGTTGCCCGACCGAGTCGGCGGCGCGGATGGGCACAATGGCGCCATGGAAAGCGTCAAATCCGAGATCGCCGCCACGGCTGCCCGCCTGGTGGTCGAGGAGGGCCTGGAGTGGGGACCGGCCAAGCGCCGCGCCGCCCGGCAACTCGGCCTGGGGGCTCGCGCCGCCCTGCCGGACAACGAAGCACTGGAAGACGCGGTGCGCGAGTACATCGAGCTGTTCTGCGCCGACACCCAACCGGCCGAGTTGGCCGCCCTGCGGCGGCTGGCGGCCACGTGGATGGAGCGGCTGCGCGAATTCCGGCCTCACCTGTGCGGCGCGGTCTGGCACGGCACGGCCACACGGCTGTCCGATGTCTACCTTCAGCTCTTCTGCGACGACCCGAAGTCGGCCGAGATCGCGTTGATCGACCGCGCGGTCGACTACGAGGCGCGCACCGTGACTGGCTTCACTGGCGAGCCGGTCGAGGCGCTGAGTGTGTCCAGCCTCAGCGAGGAATTGGGCGAATATGTGGGTGTGCACTTGCTCATCCATGATCACAACGACGTGCGCGGTGCGCTACGGCCCGATGGGCGAGGCCGGCGGCCGCGTGGCAGCCTGGAGGACTTGCGGGCGCTGATGGAAGACAAGGAGTCGGCCCATGGCCAATGAACGAAGACGCCGCCTGCTGTTGGGCGTCGCTGCTGCGACGGCGGCAGTCGCTGGTGCGGGTGTCGCGTGGTGGCGGCTGCAACCCGATCCCATGGCGGCCGGCCAGGCTGCGCCCTCGGATTTGTGGACCCGCCGATTTGACACACCGGACGGCCGCAGTTTTGACCTGGCCAGCTTGCGGGGGCGCCATCTGCTGATTAATTTTTGGGCAACCTGGTGCGCTCCTTGTGTGGAGGAAATGCCGCTTCTGGATGCGTTCTACAAGAAAAATGCAGCTAACGGCTGGCAAATCGTTGGTTTGGCGATTGATCAGCCCAGTGCCGTCCGGCAGTTCCTGGGCCGGGTGCCGGTCAGTTTCCCGATCGGGCTGGCCGGGCTGGAGGGGACCGAACTGGGCCGCAGCCTGGGCAATTCGGTCGGGGGTTTGCCTTTCACGGTCGTGCTGGGCCCGCAGGGCCAGGTGCGGCAACGTAAAATGGGCAAGGTTTCAGCGGATGAGCTGGCCGGCTGGAAGGCGACGGCGGGGGCCTGACCGCCGCCTGACCTGCAAAAGTCACGCCTCAAAATCCTGCACGTTGGCGCAAAGAAAAACGTAAATAAAGGCAAATTGCGGTACATTCGCCGCTTTTCTGCCATTCTGAGAATTCTCATGGACCTGCGCAAACTCAAGACTTTGATCGACCTCGTGTCCGAATCCAACGTCTCTGAACTGGAAATCACCGAAGCCGAAGGCAAGGTTCGGATCGTCAAGGGTCATCCCGCCTTGGTGCACATGGCCGCCCCAATGATGCAGGCGCCAATGCAGGCCGCACCGCAGGGCACGGCGGTCCCCTCAGCCGCGCCCGAGGTGCCTGCCGGCCATGCTGTCAAATCGCCGATGGTCGGCACGTTCTACCGCGCCGCCAGCCCGGGCGCCGGTGCGTTCGTGCAGGTCGGCAGCCAGGTCAAGGCCGGCGACACGATCTGCATCATCGAGGCGATGAAGATCCTCAACGAAATTGAGACCGACAAGGCCGGCACGGTCACTCAGATCCTGTGCGAGAACGGCCAGCCGGTCGAATACGGCCAGCCGCTGTTCATCATCGAGTGATCGCTGGATGTTCAAGAAAATCCTGATTTCCAACCGCGGCGCTCTGGCCGAAGGCCAGGGGGCGAAGCCGCACATTGCGCGTGGGCGCCCAGCGCACACAGGGCGATGAGCTGCCAAGCACTATGTTCAAGAAAATTCTGATTGCCAATCGCGGCGAAATCGCCCTGCGGATCCAGCGGGCCTGCCGTGAACTCGGCGTCCGGGCTGTGATGGTCTACTCCGAGGCCGACCGCGAGGCCAAGTACGTCAAGCTGGCCGAAGAGGCGGTGTGCATCGGCCCGGCGCCCTCGGCGCAAAGCTACCTGAACATGCCGGCCATCATCTCGGCGGCCGAGGTCACCGACGCCGAGGCCATCCACCCGGGCTACGGCTTCCTGGCCGAGAACGCCGATTTCGCCGAGCGGGTGGAAAAGAGCGGTTTCCAGTTCATTGGCCCCACGCCCGAGTCGATCCGCATCATGGGCGACAAGGTCTCGGCCAAGCAGGCGATGATCAAGGCGGGGGTGCCTTGTGTGCCCGGCTCCGAAGGCGAACTGCCGGAAGATCCGGTGCAGATCCGCCGCATCGCCAAGGCCGTGGGCTACCCGGTGATCATCAAGGCCGCCGGTGGTGGCGGCGGTCGCGGCATGCGCGTGGTGCACACCGAGGCCGCCCTGGTCAACGCCGTGCAGATGACACGGGCCGAGGCCGGCGCCGCATTCGGCAATCCGGCGGTGTACCTGGAGAAGTTCCTTCAGAACCCGCGGCACATCGAGATCCAGATCCTGGCTGACAAGCACCGCAACGCGGTGTACCTGGGCGAGCGCGACTGCTCCATGCAGCGGCGCCATCAGAAGGTGATCGAGGAAGCGCCGGCGCCGGGCATGCTGCGCAAGCTGATCGAGCGCATCGGCGAGCGCTGCGTGGCCGCCTGCAGGAAGATCGGCTACCGCGGCGCGGGTACCTTCGAGTTCCTGTACGAGAACGGCGAGTTCTATTTCATCGAGATGAACACCCGGGTGCAGGTGGAGCATCCGGTCACCGAACTGGTCACCGGGGTGGACATCGTCAAGACGCAGATCATGGTGGCCGCCGGCGAGAAGCTGCCTTTCACCCAGCGCGACATCGTCATTCGCGGTCACGCCATCGAGTGCCGCGTGAACGCCGAAGACCCGTTCAAGTTCACCCCCTCGCCCGGGCGCATCACTCAGTGGCACGCACCGGGTGGCCCCGGTGTGCGGGTGGACACGCACGTCTACAACAACTACTTCGTGCCGCCCAACTACGACAGCATGATCGGCAAGATCATCACCCACGGCGACACCCGCGAACAGGCCATGGCCCGCATGCGCACGGCCCTGCTGGAGACGGTGGTCGAAGGCATCCAGACCAACATCCCGCTGCACCGCGAGCTGTTGGTCGACGCCAAGTTCATGGCTGGCGGCACCAACATCCACTACCTCGAAGAGTGGATGGCGCAGCACAAGAGGTGACCAAGCTCCCCCCCGAAGCGGCTCACTGCGTGTAGCCGCCCCCCCCTCAAGGGGGCGCCACCAGCGGCCCGGCAGAGCCGGTTCCGCGGTGGCCCCCGAACAAGGCACGCGATGCACGAGCTCTCTTTGCTGGTTCCGCAAGACCGCGTCGAGGAGGTGAGCGACGCGCTCGACGCCCTGGACGCACTCAGCGTCTCGGTCGAGGATGCCGATGCCCACACCGATGCCGAGCAGGCGCTGTTTGGTGAGCCCGGCATGCCGCCGCCCAAGGGCGGTTGGCAGCGCTCGCGCGTGATCGCGCATTTCCCCGGCCGGGCGGCCGCCGATGAGGCCGGCGGCCTGCTGGCCGCGCAAGACTTCTTCGCTGGCTGCCAGGTGCTGGGCGTGGCCGAGGTGCCCGAGCAGGACTGGGTGCGCCTGACGCAATCGCAGTTCACGCCGGTGGAGATCACGCCCGCGTTCTGGATCGTGCCCACCTGGCATGAGCCGCCGGCGCAGGCCACCCGCGTGATCCGGCTCGACCCAGGTCTGGCCTTTGGCACCGGCACCCATCCCACCACCCGCATGTGCCTGCGCTGGATCGCCACCGATTCCCTGGCCGGCCAGCGTGTGCTCGATTACGGCTGCGGCTCTGGCATCCTGGCCATTGGCGCAGCCCTGCATGGCGCTGCCAGCGTGGATGCGGTCGACCTCGACGAGGCCGCCGTGCGCACCACCCAGGACAACGCCCTGGCCAACGGCGTCGCGCTGCGCTCCGGCCTGCCCGACGTGGCGGCCGGCCAATACGACACGGTGCTGGCCAATATCCTGGCGACGCCGCTCAAGGTGCTGGCGCCGCTGCTGTGCCAGCACGTGGCGCCGGGCGGCTCGCTGGTCCTGGCCGGCATCCTGGAGCGGCAGGCGGGTGAGCTCACGGCCGCCTACGCGCCTTACTGCGATCTGCGCGTTGCCGATGCGCAAGACGGTTGGGTGCTGATGACCGCGCGGCAGGCCTCGGCCCAATGAGCCCGGGGGGCTGACTACAATCGTCGCCACATGAGCCTGATCACCCGTTGCCCGGCCTGCGCAACCCTGTTTCGGGTGGTGCCCGATCAGCTCAAGGTGGCCGATGGTTGGGTGCGCTGCGGCCAGTGCACCGAGGTGTTCGACGCCAGCAGCCACTTTCAGCCCGCGTTCCCCGAGGCACGGGCCGAGCCCGCGCCGATCACCGAGTCCGCCCCCGAAGCCCCCGTGGCCCCGCAGCCGGTCAAGCCGAGCGAATCGGCCCCCGATCCTCACGCCGGCAGCCGCCTTGTGCCGGGGGACGACGCCGAGCCCGACATCGAGGAGATCGTCGCCCAGGCCGCCGACGATTCGCGCTGGCCCTGGCCGCCCCATGAGGCCGAAGGCATCGTGTTTCGGGGGGCCGCGGCGGACAACGACGAAACATCCGAACCCGTGGCCGCACTTGAGCCCGACCCGCTGAGCGCGCAAGCCAGTGCCGCGATATTCACCGCATCGGGCGCCGCCGCTCAGGCGCCGAGCTTCGTTCAGCAGGCCCGCCGCCGCGCTTTCTGGCGCAGCCGCGGCGCGCGCACCGCGCTTTCGCTGCTGTCCCTGGCACTGGCGGTGCTGCTGCTCGCCCAGTTCGCGCTTCACCACCGCAATGCCCTGGCGTCCCTGCAGCCCGACCTCACCCCTTTGCTTGAGCGGCTGTGCCAGCCGATCGGCTGCAGCGTCGGGCCGCCGCGCCAGATCGAGGCAATCGTGATCGACGGTTCCACCTTCAGCCGGTTGCGCCCCGACGCCTTCAGGCTCGGCGTCACGCTGCGCAGCCGGTCCATCATGGCGCTGGAGATGCCAGCCCTGGAGCTCACGCTCACCGACGCCGACGACCGCCCCGTGCTACGCCGCGTCCTGCTGGCGGCCGACCTGGGGCCCGATGCGCCGGCTGTCCTGCTGCCTGGCGGCGAGTGGTCCACCATGCTGACCCTGGGTGTCAATTCAGGGAATGCGACCCAAGGGACGGGCGGGCTCAGTGGGCGTATCGCGGGCTATCGGGTGCTGGCCTTCTATCCCTGACCCGGCCTCCCACTTGTCCCAGAGACCTTCCCGGAGACCTTACCCATGGCAGCACTGATCTGTGGCTCGCTCGCGTTCGACACCATCATGAATTTCGAGGGGCAGTTCGCGCAGCAGATCCTGCCGGACCAGCTCCACATCCTGAACGTGTCTTTCCTGGTGCCGTCGCTGCGACGTGACTTCGGTGGCTGTGCCGGCAACATCGCCTATTGCCTGCGGTCGCTAGGGGGCGTGCCGCTGCCCATGGCCACGCTGGGCAGCGACGGCGCCAGCTACCTAGAGCGCCTGCGCACGCTGGGCATCAGCACCGAATTCGTGCGCCAGGTCGAGGACACCTACACCGCCCAGGCCATGATCATGACGGACCTGGACAACAACCAGATCACCGCCTTCCATCCCGGCGCGATGATGCAGGCCCACATCAGCCAAATTGCGCCGCGCGCGGACATCCAGCTGGGCATCATCTCGCCCGACGGCCGCGACGCCATGCTGCAGCACGCCGAGCAGTTCAACGCCGCAGGCATTCCCTTCGTGTTCGACCCGGGGCAGGGCCTGCCCATGTTTGGCGGCGATGAGCTGGCGCACTTCATCGACCAGGCCACCTGGGTGACCGTCAACGACTACGAGGGCAAGATGCTGTCCGATCGCACGGGCTGGTCCAGCGCCGAGATCTCCCGCCGGGTGCAAGGCCTGGTGGTCACGCTCGGCGGCGAAGGCTGCGAGGTGTGGATCGACGGCCACAAGACCCATGTGCCGCCGGTATCGGCCACGGACGTGGTCGACCCGACGGGCTGCGGCGACGCCTGGCGCGGCGCGCTGCTGTTCGGACTGGAGCAGGGCTGGCCGCTGGCGCGCTGTGCGCAGCTGGGCAACCGGGTCGGCGCGATCAAGATCGCCAGCCGGGGGCCGCAGAACTATTCACTGGAAGGTCTGGGTCACTGAGGGTGTTTCGTCACCCCCGCGAAGGCGGGGGACCAGGAGCGCGGTCCATCCGGCATGCCAACGCCATCAAGGCGCCAGCCGCTCGCGAATCCACCCGGCGTCCGGCCCGATCCGGTAGCGCAGCCGGTCATGCAGCCGGCTCTTGCGCCCCTGCCAGAACTGCCATTCGTCGGGCACCAGCCGGTAACCGCCCCAGTGTGGCGGACGCGGCGGGTTCAGCATGAACTGCGCGCCATACTTGGCGGCATTGGCCACCAGCACCGCGCGGCCGGACACCACCTGGCTTTGCGGGCTGGCCCAGGCGCCGATGCGCGAATCGAGCGGGCGGCTGGCGTAGTAGGCGTCGCTGTCCTGGCCGCTGGTCTTTTCGACCCGTCCTTCGATCCGCACCACCCGCTCGAGCTCGACCCAGTGGAACTGCAGCGCCGCCAATGGGTTGCCCGCCAGCTCCTGCCCCTTGCGGCTGTCGTAATTGGTGTACCAGACGATGCCCCGCGCGTCATAACCCTTGAGCAGCACCACGCGCGTGCTGGGCCTCAGATCGCTGCCGACCGTCGCCAGCGTCATGGCATTGGGCTCGGGGATCTTGCCGTCGATGGCCTGGGTCAGCCACTGGTCGAACTGCCGCAGCGGATCGGCCTGGCTGGCGTCCTCGTTCAGTTCGGCCCGCTCGTAGCTCTTGCGAAGGTCGGCGATCTGTTGCGCTGTCGTGTTCATG
The DNA here is from genome assembly GCA_947476465.1 of Comamonadaceae bacterium. Lineage (GTDB taxonomy): Bacteria > Pseudomonadota > Gammaproteobacteria > Burkholderiales > Burkholderiaceae_C > Ramlibacter. The sequence continues at coordinate 117,309 of CANJQN010000004.1, forward strand.
GGATCACATTGTGTGTCATTCGTTAGAGTGCGGAACATGAGCGCAGACACCCCCCGCATCGTCGTCCTCGTCCTGGCCTCGGGCCGGGGCGAGCGTTTTGCCGCGTCCGGCGGGCAGGGCGCCAAGTTGCAGGCATTGCTCGGCGGTCGGCCGGTGCTCGAGCGCACGCTGGACGCGGTGCGGGCCAGCGGCCTGCCCTGGCACCTGGAGGACGCGGGCCACCCCGGCATGGGTGACTCCATCGCCGCCGCCGTGCGCGCCACGCGAGCGGCCGACGGCTGGCTGGTGCTGCCTGGCGACCTGCCGCTGGTGCTGCCCGCGTCGCTGCGCGTGGTGGCCGATGCCTTGCGCACCCATGCGGTGGTGGTGCCAGTGGTGCGGGGTCAGCGCGGCCATCCGGTGGGCTTTGCCGGCGACTGTGGGCAGGCACTGGCGGCCCTCTCGGGCTCGCGCGGTGCGGCTGGCATCGTGGCCGCGCGCGGCGCGTTCGAGCTGCCGCTGGCGGATGTGGGTTGCATCACCGACATCGACACAGTGGCCGACCTGGCCGCGGCTCAGGCGCGCCTCAACGACGCGCAGCGATCTTGAGCAAACGCTCCAGGTGCCGGTCTTGAATGTCGAGCTGGCGCAACTCTTCAAGCGTGCGCGTGGCGTAGTCGAGCGTGGTGCCGTAGCGACCGCAGGCGCCCTCGAAGATCGCGCGGTATTGCTCTTGACTCAGCTCGCCGGTGTGGTTGGGGCTGCGGCGCGACAAGGTGAAGGCCAGCGCGCTCACCGGCCCGTGCGGCGTGTGGCAGGCCAGCCAGCGCGGGTCGTACACGCCGGTGGGCATCTCGCGCGACCACAGCTGCGTCAGCACCGTCTGCCCATGGGCCTTGGGCACGCGGTAGGCCATGCCCTGGCAACTGCCGCCCGTGAGCAAGGCGAACACCAGGCCGGGCTGCTCTGGGGTGCCGCGGTTGATGCGGCTCCACATCTTGAGTGCGCGGTGCCAGCCGTGCACGCGCGCTGGCCGCCGCTCGGCGAACTCGAAGTCGGGGCGCCAGATCAGCGAGCCGTACCCGAACAGCCATAAATCCTCATGCCCGCCCCACTCATGAAGGCAGCGCTCGAGCATGGCAAGCGGGTCGCGCAGCGGTTTGAGGGCAGGGTGGGCCAGGGCGGCCTGCAGGCTGACAGGAGGCCGGTTTTCGTGCGCGATGGGGGCCTGCAGGCTCATGGGCAAACTGTAACAAGGACAGGGCGCTTCGCGCAGGGTATTGCGTTGTAACCATCGCGTAACCCATCGCCCGGTGGGGGCGGATGTTGCGGCTACCATGAAAACCATGACGCTTCATTCCGTGGTGGCCGCTGTCACCGACCGCATCCGCGCGCGCAGCCGGGCCGAGCGCGAAACCTATCTGCGGCAGATCGATGCCATGGCCGCCCGTGAGCGCGGCGCCGACCGCATGGGTTGCGCCAATGTAGCCCACGCCATCGCCGCGCTGCCGGTCAATGACAAGCTCAAGCTGGTGGTCGAGCGCGCGCCCAACGTCGGCATCGTCACCTCCTACAACGACATGCTCTCGGCGCATGCCCCCTTCGCCGGCTATCCGCAGCTGATCAAGGATGAGGCCCATCGCCAGGGCGCCACGGCCCAGGTGGCCGGCGGTGTGCCGGCCATGTGCGACGGCGTGACCCAGGGCACGCCGGGCATGGAGCTGTCGCTGTTCTCGCGCGATGTCATCGCCCAGGCCACGGCCGTCTCGCTCAGCCACGACATGTTCGACGCCGTGCTGATGCTGGGCATCTGCGACAAGATCGTGCCGGGCCTGCTGATCGGGGCGCTGCACTTCGGCCACCTGCCGACGGTGTTCGTGCCGGGCGGCCCCATGACCAGTGGCCTGTCCAACGATGCCAAGGCCAAGGTGCGCGAGCAGGCCGCGCAGGGCAAGGTCGGCCGCGCCGAGCTGCTCGACGCCGAGCAGAAGGCCTATCACAGCCAGGGCACCTGTACCTTCTACGGCACCGCCAACAGCAACCAGATGCTGATGGAGGCGATGGGGCTTCATGTACCGGGCACGGCCTTCGTGAACCCCGGCGCCGCGATGCGCGAGCAGCTCACGCGCGAGGCGGTGCGCACCGTGCTGAGGATAACGCGGCGATCGAGCGCCGCCGGGCCGCCCCAAGGCGCGAGGGCCCCCTCGGGGGGCAGCGCAGCACACGAAGTGGCAAGCGTGGGGGCCAGCTTCACTCCCATCGGGCGGCTGGTCGATGAGCGCAGCATCGTCAATGCGATGGTGGCCCTGGTGGCCACCGGCGGCTCTACCAACCACTTGATTCATTGGGTGGCGGTGGCGCGCGCCGCCGGCATGCGCATCGACTGGGATGACTTCGCGCAGCTTTCCGCTGTGGTGCCCCTGCTGGCGCGGGTCTACCCCAACGGCAGTGCCGACGTGAACCACTTCCAGGCGGCCGGGGGTCCGGGTTTCGTGATTCGCGAGCTGGTCGACGCCGGGCTGATGCACGAGGACGTGCTCACCGTGCGAGACGGTGGCCTGCGCGAGTACACCCGCGTGCCCGCGCTCGATGGCGAGCGGCTGCACTGGAAGGACATCGGCGCCTCAGGCGACATCTCGGTGGTGCGGCCGGCGGCCGCGCCGTTCAGCGCCACCGGGGGCCTCGAGCTGCTCACCGGCAACCTGGGGCGCTCGGTGATCAAGGTGTCGTCCGTGCCCGACGACCGGCACGTGATCGAAGCGCCCGCGCGCGTGTTCGACAACCAGGAGGACCTGCTGCATGCCTTCAGCGCCGGCGAACTCGAGCGCGCCTGCGAGGCGACCGAAGCGCGCGGGCTGGTCTGCGTGGTGCGCTGGCAGGGCCCCCGCGCCAACGGCATGCCCGAGCTGCACAAGCTCACGCCGCCGCTGGCGGTGCTGCAGGGCAAGGGCTATCGGGTGGCGCTGGTGACCGACGGCCGCATGAGCGGCGCCTCCGGCAAGGTGCCGGCGGCGATCCATGTCTCGCCCGAGGCCGCCGCCGGGGGCCCGTTGGCGCGCCTGCACGACGGCGATGTCGTGCGGCTGGACGCCACGGCGGGAACGCTGCAGGCGCTGGTGCCGCACGATCAGTGGCAGGCCCGTGTGCCGGCGCAGATGCCGTCGGCACAGGCCATGGCCAACCAGGTGGGCCTGGGCCGCGATCTGTTCGCGGGCTTTCGCCGCATTGCCCTGACGGCCGAGGAAGGGGCTTGCACATGGCTGTGACGAACCCCCTGACCGCGCACGACGTGATGCGCGACGCGCCGGTGATCCCCGTGATCGTGCTGACCGATGTCGCGCATGCGGTGCCCCTGGCGCGGGCACTGGTGGCCGGCGGTATCCGCATGCTCGAGGTGACCTTGCGCACGCCCGCGGCCCTGGCCTGCATCGAGGCCATTGCACGGGAAGTGCCCGACGCCGTGGCCGGCGCCGGCACCGTGCGCAGCGCGCACGATGCGCAGGCCGCCCGCAAGGCCGGTGCCCGCTTCGCGGTGAGTCCGGGCTACACGCAAGCGGTCGGGCGCGCCTGCCGGGACCTGAGACTGCCGCTGCTGCCGGGCGTGGCCACCGGCAGCGAGATCATGGCCGCCAGCGAGGACGGCTACACCGAGCTGAAGTTCTTCCCGGCCCTGCAGGCCGGCGGCCTTGCGATGCTCAAGGCCTGGGGCGGCCCGTTTTTCGATGTGCGCTTTTGTCCCACCGGCGGCGTCACGCCGGACAACGCGCCAGAGTTCCTGGCGCTGTCCAACGTGGCGTGTGTCGGCGGCAGCTGGCTCACGCCGGCCGATGCCGTTGCGGCGGGCGACTGGGCGCGAATCACCAGGCTGGCCCAGGAGGCGATGGGACTGCGCGCTTGAGGCTGGCGGGTCACGGCGGCGGCGCAGAGGTTAATATATAGACGATTGACCTCTCAATAGCTTTTGCGGACGGACGTTGCCTCAACCACCCAAGCTCACGCCAGCGGACGTGCTGGCGCGTTTCGATCCCCACGACGGCACCCTGGAATCGATGCTCGCGGCACGCGTGCGCCGCCTGCCGCACCATCCCTTCATCGAGCACGCCGGACAGACGCTGAGCTACGCGCAGTTCGCGGAAAAAGCGGCCGCGATGGCCGCCATGCTCTGGACGCGTGGCGTGCGTGCAGGTGACCGCGTTGCACTGCTCTCGCACAACCATCCATCGATTCCGCTGGCGCTGTTCGCGTTGGCACGGCTGGGCGCCGTCGCGGTCCCGGTCAATCCGGACTTCCTGCGCGACGAAGCTCGCTACGTGCTCGAGCATGCGCAAGTGTCCGGCGTGATTTGCGCGCCAGACTGTCTTGAACTGCTGGAGGCGGCCAGCGCGGGCCTGGAGCGACCGTTGTGGAAGATGGTCAACCGCCCCTCGGACGCTGGGGCGGTCCAAGACATCGACACGGCGATGCGCGAATCCGAGGGCGCGCGGTTCGACAACGGGAGCGACCCCGACCGCACCTGCATCCTGATCTATTCATCGGGAACGACCGGCTTTCCCAAGGGCGTCATGCACGCGCAGCGCACGTTCACGCTGGCCGGGGAAGGCTTCGTCGCGCGCATGCACCTTCAGCCGGACGATCGGCTGCTGTGCATCATGCCGATGTTCCACATGAATGCGATCTTCTACTCGCTGGCGGGATCGCTGGCGACCGGGGCGACGCTGATCCTGCTGGCCCGTTTCTCCGCATCGACCTTCTGGCGCGACGCGGCGCAGCTTGCGGCCACCGAGGTCAATACGGTCGCAGCCATCTCCAACATCCTGATGCGGCGTCCCCGCAGCGAATTTGTGCCGGACCATCGGATCCGCTCGATCTACGGCGGCCCGTTCAGCCAGGAGGTCTACCGGGTGTTCAAGTCCGAATTCGGCGTGCCTGGGCTGGTGGAGGGCTACGGGATGTCCGAGATCCCCGGCGTGCTCAGCAACCCGATCGATGGCCCCAAGGTCGGCAGCATCGGCCTGCCCTGCCAGCACCCGAACCAGACCGTGGCGTTCGCCCAACTGCGCATCGTTGGCGATGACGGGCACGAGGTTGCGGTGGACGTAGCGGGAAACCTGCTGGTGAAAAACCAGCTCGTGATGCAGGGCTACTTTCGCGATCCGCAGCTCACGGCCGAGTCCTTCAAGGACGGCTGGTTCGTCACGGGTGATGTGGTGCGCCGCGACGCCCAAGGCTTTTACTGGTTCGTGGCCCGCAGCAAGGACATCATCCGGCGGCGCGGCGAGAACGTGTCCGGTGCCGAGATCGACCGCATCGTCAACGAGCATCCCGACGTGCTGATGTCCGCGGCCATCGCCGTGCCTTCCCCGGTCGGGGAGGACGACATCCTGGTCGCGGTCGTTGCGCGCGAGGGGCAGCAGGTGGCGCCCGAGGAAATCCGCCGCTGGTGCGAAGCCCGGCTCGCCCGCGTCAAGCTGCCGCGGTATGTCGTCGTCGTTGACGCGCTGCCGCACAACCGGTCTTTTCGCATCGAGAAGTTCAAGCTGAAGGCGCGCAGCGAAAGCCTCGTGGCGTCGGCGGTCGACTTCGAATCCCTTCCCTCCACGCGCCACGCGTAAGCTCAATTACCCTACCCACCACAAGAACGGAGATCGATACATGACCCCATTGCCCTCGCTTGCCAAGGCGGCGCTCGCCGCGATCGGGCTCGTTGCCTGCATGGCGGTGTCCGCCCAGGACTACCCGAACAAGCCCGTCAAATTCGTCGTGTCCTTCCCCGCCGGAAGCGGCAGCGACATCTATACCCGGCTCATCGCGGAGGATTTTCGCGCCGACCTGAACCAGAGCTTTGTCGTGGAGAACCGGCCCGGCGCATCGGCACAAATCGGCAGCGCCTACGTCGCCAAGTCGGCGCCCGACGGCTACACCCTGCTGATGACGAGCAACACCGCGCACGCGGCGAACCCTTCGTTGTTCAAGACGCTTCCCTACGACCCGGTCGCCGACTTCAGCGGCGTCGGCCGGGTGCTCTTCATGCCCTATGTTTTGCTGGTTGCCAAGAACTCGCCGATCAACTCGGTCAGGGACCTCATCGACCGGGCCCGCGCCAAGCCCAGTTCGCTGAGCTACGGCTATGGCAACAGCTCCTCGCAGGTGCTGTCGGCCGCGTTCAGCCGCCAGGCGCAGATCACGTCGGTGGCGGTCCCGTACAAGAGTGCACCCGCCACCGTGACCGACCTGATCGGCGGCCACGTCGACTACGTTTTCAGCGACGTGTCCTCGGTGCTGTCCCACCTGCAGGCAGGCACCGTTCGCGCGATCGGGTTCAGCCTGTTGCAGCGTTCCCCCCAGCTGCCGAACGTTCCGGCCATCGCGGAAACGCCAGGCATGGAGGGATTCGAGCTCACGTCATGGGTCGGTCTGCTGGCGCCGGCCGGCACACCTCGTCCCATCGTTGACAAGCTCAATGCCCAATTGCGCAAGACATTGGCCAAGCCCCAGGTGCGGGACAAGCTCATCGCGATGGGCGCGGAAGTGGTTCCGTCCTCACCCGGGGAAATGGACGAGTTCGTCAAGCAGCAGCTGGTCAGCTGGGGCTCCAAGATCCGTGCCGCAGGCATCCAGCCTGAGTGAGATTGCCATGGCAAAGCGAAAACAACTGCGCTCAAGCATCGCCTGGAGCACCGCCGACCAGATCGGCGTCTATGGCTACGACCTCTGCCAGGACTTGATCGGCAAGGTGACACTGGGGAACATGGCATTTCTGGAAATCACCGGGCGGCTGCCCCAGCCGAACGAGTCCAAGATGTTCGAGGCGATCGCGGTGACGCTGGTCGAGCACGGCATCAATCCGTCAAGTCTGGCGGCGCGGCTGACATACGACGGTGCGCCCGAAGCGCTGCAAGCCGCCGTAGCCGCTGGCCTGCTGGGCCTGGGCAACGTGTTTGTCGGCTCGACGGAAACCGCCGCGAAGATGCTGTGGTCGGCCTTGCAGGACCAACCTGAGACAGCCCCACTTGAGCCGATCGCGCAGCGGATCGTTCAACACTACATGGAGTCCAAGACGATCATTCCGGGCATCGGACACCCCAAGCACAAGCCGCTCGATCCGCGCGCGGTCAGGCTCATGGCGCTGGCGCGCGAATACGGCTATGCGGGGCGTTACGTGCAGTTGATGGAGATGATCACGTTGGTCGGCGAAAAGGCCTACAACAGGCCTTTGCCCATGAATGCGACAGGCGCCATCGGTTGCATCTGCTGTGAGCTTGGCTTTCCGATGAGCGTGGTGCGTGGCGTCGGCGTGATGGCGCGTGCCGTCGGCCTGGTCGGTCACATTCTTGAAGAATCCAGGTCGCCTTTGGGTTTCGAGATCTATCAGCGAACCGAGGATGAGGCCGCCACCGACATCGTCGGAAAGCTGCGCAGCGATCGTTGATCGCTACGCAGCACATGCAGCCCGCCGGGGAACCCTTGGAGGCTCCATGGGTCATTGCAGATCCCGCAACAATGACGCCCGGATGACCTGCCCGATTACTTGACCAGAAGGACCGGGACCTCGGACTCGGTCACCACCTTCTGGGCCACGCTGCCCATCACGGCGCGCCCCAGCAGACCGTGGCCGTGGGTGCCCATGACCACGATGTGGGCCTTGAACTTCTTGACCGCCCGCAAGACCTGCTCGGCCGGCTGGCCGACCACCCACTCGGTGCGGTACTTGATCGGATGCTTGTCCAGAAAGCGGCTGATCGGCTTGAGTACCTTTTCGGCTTCCTCGGTCTGGTATTCGCTCGCCACCTGCGCGCCGACGGCGGAGCGAACCCGGGGGGGCAGCGCCGGTTGCACATTGAGTACGAGCACCTCATCGCCTTCACCGGCCAGGTTCTCGTGGGTCACCAGGAAGGCCAGGGCCTTCTTGGTGCACTTGCTGCCGTCGACGGCCAGAACGATCTTCATGAAACTTCTCCTCGGAATGTGATTTCGGCTCAACGCAAAACCATCAGCGCCAATGGTACTGTGCGTCGAAACATGCCTGTCCTGCGTTGATCCATGTCAACTCAGCCGGAGCGGCAGTGGATATTCTGCGCTCATGCCAATGTCGCCTACTGTCGTCTTGCCCTTTGCGGGTGTGACTCCCGCCCGCGGGCCCGCGGATGCGGCGGCTGACTGGGCGACCCTGGACGACCGGGCCGAATGGCCGGCGTTCAGCCGGCCGCTGGCCGCCGAGCCCGGCCGCTGGGAGTCGTACCTCGCGATCGAGGGCATGCACTGCGCCGCCTGCACCCTGAACGTCGAGCAGGCGCTGTCGCAGGTGCCCGGCGTGTGCTCGGTGGAGGTCAACGGCGCCAGCCAGACCGCCCGCGTCACCTGGGCCGAGGAGCGCTGCCGCCCCTCGATGTGGCTGCCGGCGCTGCGCCAGGCCGGCTACGGCGCCATACCGGCCGGCGACCAGCTCGATGCGGCGCCCCGCTTGCGCGCGCAACGCCTGATGCTGTGGCGCTGGCTGGTCGCGGGCTTTTGCATGATGCAGGCCATGATGTACGCGGTGCCGATGTACGTGGCCGGCCCGGGTGACATCACACCCGACATCGTGGCCTTGCTGCGTTGGGCCGCCTGGATGATGACCTTGCCGGTCATGCTTTTTTCCAGCTGGCCCTTCTTTTCCAGCGCGCTGCGCGACCTGCGCCATCGCCGCGTCGGCATGGACGTGCCGGTGGCGCTGGGCCTGCTGATCGCCTTCGGGGCCAGCACCGCCGCCACCTTCGACCCCGCCGGGCCTTGGGGGGCGGAGGTCTGGTACGACTCGGTCACGATGTTCGTGTTCTTCCTGCTGTCGGGCCGCCTGCTGGAGCAGCGGCTTCGCAACCGCACCGCCGGCTCGCTCGAAGCCCTGATGCGCGGCCTGCCGCCCAGCGTGGAGCGCGAGGGCGCCGACGGCCGCTTCACGCGGGTGTCGGCGCGCACCCTGGTCGCCGGCGACCGCATCCGGGTGCTGCCCGGCGAGATGCTTCCCGCCGACGGCCGGGTAGAGGCCGGCGAAAGCCGTGTCGACGAGGCCTTGCTCACCGGCGAATCCGCGCCGCTGGCGCGGCGTGCCGGTGATGCCGTCATCGCCGGCAGCCACAACCTCAGCGGGGCCTTGAAGGTGCGCGTCGAACGCCTGGGCCAGGACACCCGCTTCGCCGGCATCGTGGCCCTGATGGAGCGGGTGTCGGTCGACAAGCCGCGTCTTGCGCAGCTGGCCGACCGCATTGCCGTGCCCTTCCTGTGGGGGGTGGTGGCCGCGGCCGCTGTCGCGGCGGCCTGGTGGTGGTCCGCCGGGCCGGCGCATGCCCTGTCGGTGGCGGTGGCGGTGCTGATCGTCACCTGTCCCTGCGCGCTGTCGCTGGCCACGCCGGCCGCCACGCTGTCGGCGGCCGGCGCCCTGGCGCGGCGCGGCATCCTGGTGCGCCAGCTGCAGGCGCTGGAGGGTGCGGCCAGCGCCGACGTCGTCGTATTCGACAAGACCGGCACGCTGACCGACGACGCCATGGCCCTGGCCGGCCTGCGTTGCCGCGAGGGCGTTTCGCAGGCCGAGGCGCTGGCGGCGGCCGCCGCACTGGCCCGGCATTCGCTGCATCCGGTGTCGCGCGCGTTGGGGCGGGCCGGCGGCAGCCAGCTGCCGGCGGTCGATCAGGTCACGGAACATGCGGGGCGGGGCGTCGAAGGCCGACTGGTCTCTGGTGTGCTGGGCCAGGCGACGGTCGGATCGGGCGGGGCCAGCTGCGGCGCGGGCCGTCGGCTGCGCCTGGGATCCGCGGCGTTCTGCGGCATCGCGGCATCGCCTTCGGCCGACGCCCAGGTACATCTGGCCGACGACGCCGGCTGGCTGGCCAGTTTTGAGCTGTCGGAGTCGCTGCGCCCGGACGCGGCTGCGGCCGTGGCTACGCTGCGCCGCCGCGGGCTGCAGGTGCAGTTGCTCTCAGGCGACCGGCCCGAGGTGGTGCGCCGGCTGGCCGCGCGGGTGGGGATCGAGCATTTTCAAGCCGCCTGTTCGCCCGAGGACAAGCTGGCCCACGTACGCCAGCTGCAGGCCCAGGGCCGGCGCGTGGTGATGGTGGGCGACGGCCTGAACGACGGGCCGGTGCTGGCCGGCGCCGATGTGTCGATTGCGATGGGGCAGGGCGTGCCGCTGGCCCAGTCGCGCTCCGATTTCGTGGTGCAGGGCGCCCGCCTGGCCGATGTGGCTGATCTGCTGGGGCATGCCCAGCGCAGCCGCACCGTCGTGCGCCAGAACTTGGCCTGGGCGGCTATCTACAACGCGGCCTGCGTGCCGCTGGCCATTGCCGGGTTCATGCCGCCCTGGCTTGCCGGTCTGGGCATGGCGGCCAGCTCCTTGCTGGTGGTGCTCAATTCGGCGCGGCTCTCGCGCATTTCCGTCGCCCCAGCGCAGGCGGGGGCCCAGGAGCGAGGTGGTCCGCCACCGCTGGATCCCCGCCTTCGCGGGGACGACATTCCATAGGGGCAATCGCCACCATGGACATCCTCTTCGTTCTCATTCCCTTGTCGATCGCCCTGGCGCTATTGATCCTCGGCGCTCTGGGCTGGGCCGTCTGGCGTGGCCAATTCGAGTCGCTCGACGCCGAGGGCGAGCGCATTCTCCATAGCGATTGACCTGAATCAAGCGGGCCACTGATGCGCACGGGGACACTCCCCTGCGATACCCATGAAAGTGACTTTTCCATGACCCAGGACACAGCCGCTCCCGCAGCGCGCTACCACGACACCGTGGTGCGCCAGTTCTCGCTCATGGCCATCGTGTGGGGGGTGGTGGGCATGCTGGTCGGCGTGTTCATTGCGGCCCAACTCGCCTGGCCAGAGCTCAATTTCGGCATACCGTGGCTCAGTTATGGGCGCCTGCGGCCGCTGCACACCAATGCGGTGATCTTCGCCTTTGGCGGTTGCGCCCTGTTCGCGACCAGTTATTACGTGGTCCAGCGAACGGGCCACGTGCCGCTGTTCGCGCCCAAGCTGGCGGCCTTCACCTTCTGGGGCTGGCAGCTGGTCATTCTTTCAGCTGCGGTGAGCCTGCCCCTGGGCTACACCTCCGGCAAGGAATACGCCGAACTCGAGTGGCCGATCGACATCCTGATCACGCTGGTGTGGGTGTCCTATGCCATCGTGTTCTTCGGCACGGTGGGCATCCGCAAGGTGCGCCACATCTATGTGGCCAACTGGTTCTACGGCGCTTTCATCCTGGCGGTGGCCGTGCTGCATCTGGTCAACAGCGCCGCCATTCCGTCGAGCTGGATGAAGTCGTACTCGGCCTACGCGGGTGTGCAAGACGCGATGATCCAGTGGTGGTACGGGCATAACGCGGTGGGCTTTTTCCTCACCGCCGGCTTCCTGGGGATGATGTATTACTTCATTCCCAAGCAGGCTGAGCGGCCGGTCTACAGCTACCGGCTGTCGATCGTGCACTTCTGGGCGCTGATTTTCACGTACATGTGGGCGGGCCCGCACCACCTGCACTACACCGCGCTGCCCGACTGGACGCAAAGCGTGGGCATGCTGTTCTCGCTGATCCTGCTGGCGCCCAGCTGGGGCGGCATGATCAACGGCATCATGACCCTCTCGGGTGCCTGGCACAAGCTGCGCGACGACCCGATCCTGCGCTTTCTGATCGTGTCGCTGTCGTTCTACGGCATGAGCACCTTCGAGGGCCCGATGATGTCCATCAAGACCGTCAACGCGCTGTCGCACTACACCGACTGGACCATTGGCCACGTGCACTCGGGCGCGCTCGGCTGGGTGGGCCTGATCTCCATGGGCTCGCTCTATTACCTGATTCCACGCCTGTTCGGCCAGAAGAAGATGTACAGCGTGCCGGCCATCGAGCTGCACTTTTGGACGGCCACCATCGGCATCGTTTTGTACATCGCTGCTATGTGGATCGCCGGCGTGATGCAGGGCCTGATGTGGCGCGCCATCAACACCGACGGCACGCTCACCTACACCTTCGTCGAGTCGGTCAAGGCCACCTATCCCTTCTACGTGATCCGCGTCCTGGGCGGTGTGTTGTACCTGGGCGGCATGCTGGTGATGGCTTGGAACGTCTGGATGACCGTGGCCTGCGGCCGCTCCGTGCACGTCAATGTGCCGGCTCCCGCCCACGCCTGATTCGAAGGACGCCTGCACCATGAGCACCCCAGAAAAAACCCGCGGCTTCTCGCACGAGAAGATCGAGACCAACAACTTCCTGATGATCGTGCTGATCCTGCTGGTCGTCGCGGTCGGCGGCCTGGTCGAGATCGTGCCGCTGTTCTTCCAGAAGTCCACCACCGAGGCGGTGCAGGGCGTCAAGCCGTACACGGCGCTGCAACTGACCGGCCGCGACATCTATGTGCGCGAAGGTTGCTACAACTGCCATTCGCAGATGATCCGGCCCTTCCGCGCCGAGACGCTGCGTTACGGGCACTACTCGGTGGCCGGTGAGTTCGTGTACGACCGTCCGTTCCAATGGGGCAGCAAGCGCACCGGGCCAGATCTGCACCGCGTGGGCGGCAAGTACAGCGACGAGTGGCACCGCATTCACCTGAACAACCCGCGCGACGTGGTGCCCGAGTCGAACATGCCCGCCTATCCCTGGCTGGAGAAGACCGTGCTCGATCCGGCCGACATCCAGCCCAAGCTGCGTGCCCTGCGCAGGGTGGGCGTGCCCTACACCGACGACGAGGTCAACAAGGCGCCGGCCGACATCAAGGGCAAGAGCGAGATGGACGCGCTGGTGGCTTACCTGCAGGGCATGGGCCTGGCGCTGAAGTAAGGACGATCCACACCATGGACATCACCACCCTGCGTATCCTGGCGACGCTGCTGGCGTTCGCCACCTTCATTGGCATTGCGGTCTGGGCCTATTCCAGCCGCAACCGCGAGCGTTTCGACGAAGCGGCCGCCATTCCCTTCCAACAAGATTGACAGGGGTCGGGACATGAGCGACTTCACGGGTAATTTCTGGTCGGTCTACGTGGCCGGCCTCACGCTGGTCAGCATCCTGGCCTGCTTGCTTTTGTTGTGGGTGACCGCCCGCAAGAAGGTGGCGGCCAGCGCCGACAACACCACCGGCCATGTCTGGGACGAAGACCTGACCGAGATGAACAACCCCCTGCCGCGCTGGTGGGTGTGGTTGTTCGTGATCACCATCGTCTTCTCGCTGCTGTATCTGGTGGCATACCCCGGCCTGGGCACCTACCAGGGGCGTCTGGCCTGGAGCAGCACCGGCAGCTACGACAAGGAGATGGACAAGGCCCGGCAGCAGCTCGAGCCGCTGTACGCGCAGTTTGCCGCGCGCAAGACCGAGGAGTTGGCAGGCGACCCGGCTGCAATGGGCATCGGCGAGCGGCTGTTCATGAACAACTGCGCCCAGTGCCACGGCTCGGACGCCCGCGGCAGCAAAGGTTTTCCCAACCTGACCGACGCCGACTGGCTGCATGGCGGCACGCCCGACAAGATCGCCGAAACGCTCAAGCAGGGCCGCATCGGCAACATGCCTGCCATGGCTGCGGCCGTGGGAAGCGCCGACGATGTGAAGAACGTGGCGCACTATGTGCTGAGCCTGTCCAGTGCGCCGCACGATTCGGTGCGGGCCCAGCTAGGCAAGCCCAAGTTCACCGCGTGCGCCGCCTGCCACGGCCTGGATGGCAAGGGCAACCCGGCCCTGGGCGCGCCCAACCTCACCGACGACGTCTGGCTGCACGGCTGGGGCGAGCAGGCCATCGTGAGCATTATTACCAACGGCAAGGTCAACCAGATGCCGGCCCAGGCGGGCAAGCTCACCGACGCGCAGATCCATGTGCTTTCGGCTTATGTCTGGGGCCGGTCGAACAAGCCGCCCAGCGCAAAGCCCTGAAGTCGTCCGGCTTTGTCTGATCCATGAAGGTCATACCCATCGTGCCCGTGCCGCCGGACGGCGAGTTCCAGTCGCTCTACGAGGCACACAAGAAGGTCTATCCGCGCGCGGTGACCGGCCGCTTCGCGCGTTGGCGCTGGGCGGTGGTGGCGCTGACCCAGTTGGTGTTCTACGGCCTGCCGTGGCTGCAATGGGGTGAGCGTCAGGCGGTGTTGTTCGACCTGGCTTCGCGCCGCTTCTACCTGCTGGGCTATGTGCTGTATCCGCAGGATTTCATCTACCTCACCGGCTTGCTGGTGATCAGCGCCTTGTCGCTGTTCCTGTTCACCGCGGTGGCGGGGCGACTGTGGTGCGGTTTCGCCTGCCCGCAGACGGTCTACACCGAGATCTTCATGTGGATCGAGCGCCATATCGAGGGCGACCGCAACGCGCGCATGCGGCTCGATGCCGCGCCCATGTCGCTGGAAAAGGGGGCCAAGAAGGGGTCCAAGCATTTGCTCTGGATCGCGCTGTCACTGTGGACCGGTTTGACCTTCGTGGGCTACTTCACGCCGATCACCGAACTGGGCATGTCCATCCTGCGCAACGCCATGGGCCCCTGGGAAATATTCTGGGTGCTGTTCTACGGCTTTGCCACCTACGGCAATGCCGGCTTCATGCGCGAGCAGGTGTGCAAGTACATGTGCCCCTATGCCCGTTTTCAGGGCGCCATGTTCGACAGGGACACGCTGATCGTCAGCTATGACGCGCAGCGCGGCGAGCCGCGTGGCACCCGTGGCCGCAAGGACGACCTCAAGGCCAAGGGCCTGGGCGCGTGCATCGACTGCGACCTGTGCGTGCAGGTGTGCCCCACCGGCATCGACATCCGCAAGGGTCTGCAGTACGAGTGCATCGGCTGTGCCGGTTGCGCGGACGTGTGCGACACCGTGATGGACAAGATGCACTACCCGCGCGGGCTGATCCGCTTCACCACGCAAAACGCGCTGGCCGGTCACTGGGACGCGTCTCAGGTCTGGCGGCGCGTGTTGCGTCCGCGGGTGCTGTTGTATGCGGTGGTGCTGGGCGCGTTGACGCTGGGCTTGCTGTTCAGCCTGATCATGCGCACGCCGCTCAAGGTGGACGTAGTGCGTGATCGCGCCGCGCTCTCGCGCATCGTCGCTGGCGGCCAGATCGAGAACGTCTATCGCCTGCAGGTCATGAACGCGACCGAGAAGACCCAGATCTATCGCCTCAGCGCCGACGGCATGGCCGGCCTGAAACTGGCCTCCGATGCCCAGGTCGAGGTGGGTCCCGCGCAATCGCGGTGGGTGCCGGTACGGCTGCAGGTGCCCTACGGATCGGCCGAGCCGGGCTCGCACCCGATTCACTTCCAGATCGACGCCGTCTCGGGCGATGCCCGCATCAGCGAGAAGTCGGTCTTCCTCGTGCCCCGCTGACCGTTCAAGGAGAAACATGGAACGCGACAACGCATCCGCCGCACCAGCGCTGCCCTGGTGGCGCTACGGCCATGTCTGGCTGATCATCGCCGGCCCGGCCATCGTCGTGGTGGCTGGTTTCGTCACCCTGGCGCTGGCCCTGCGCTCGCCCGACCCGCTGGTGGCGCAGGACTACTACCGCCAGGGCATCGAGATCAACAAGACCCTGGCCGAGCAGTCCGCCAAGGCCTTGCTGCCGGCCATGCAAGGGCGCAACCATGCGGCATCGCCCGCACCCGCGACAGAACCCGCGCCCGCGCCAACTCCCGCGCCAACCCCCGCGCGTTGAGCTCGATTCAGGCGCCACCATGCCCACCACAACAGGAGGAGACACCACGATGTGGAGCAGGATCATCATGGCCGTTGCATGGCCCGCGTTTCTGGCCGCGTGCCTGCTGGAACTGGCCGTGTTCGCGCTGGTCGATCCGCACGACCTGAGCTGGGGCGGCGGACCGCTGGGCTGGAGCCGGCAAGCGGTCTATACCGTGGCCTTCTTCGCGTTCTGGTTCACCGGCCTGGCTTCCAGTGCGACCGCGACGTGGCTGCTGCGAAGCGCCACGCCCGAACCGCAGTCGCAGCCTGAGTGACCGGGCCGGGCGGGAAAGCCTGGAAAGTACGAAAAGGTCCGCGGCCATGCGGGGGCGTGGGCGGCGCCAGGAAGCAGGGGCCGCGCATGTGCTGTAATTTGCGGCACTACATCCCCTCGCTCGCCAAGACGTGCCCTTTTCACAGTTGAGTGTCGCCGACGCTGCGGACCGCCTCGCGGCCCTGCTTGATTCGGCAATGGACGCCATCATCAGCATCGACGAACGGGGGCGCATCGTCCTGTACAACCGCGCGGCCGAGCAGACCTTCGGCTGGCCCCTGGAGGCCGTGCTTGAGCAGCCGCTGGAGATGCTGATCCCCGAGCGTTTTCGCGGCCGCCACCAAGGCCATGTGCGGCACTTCGCCGCCACCGGCGTTACTTCGCGCCGCAAGGGCGAGGGCACGGTGCTCTACGGCCTGCGGGCTGACGGCAGCGAATTTCCGATGGACGCCTCCATTTCCCAGATTGACACCCAGCACGGCAAGGTGTTCTCGGTGATCCTGCGCGACGTCACCGAACGCGTGAAGGCCCGCCAGGATCTGGCCCGTTTCGCCACCGAGGCCAGCGCCATCCGCGAGCAGGAAAAATCCCGGGTGGCGCGCGAGTTGCACGACGAACTGGCGCAGTCGCTCACCGCCCTCAAGATGGACACGATATGGGCGCGCGACCACCTGGCCCGCGATCCGGCGGGCGTGGCGGCCAAGTTGTCCGGCATGCTCGAGATGCTTGACGGCACCGTGGCGGCCACCCGCCGCATCGCGGCCGACTTGCGGCCGCTGGTGCTCGACGACCTGGGCCTGGCGCCGGCCATCGAGTGGCTGGTGCACAACTTCAGCCAGCGGCACGGCATCGCCTGCGAGCTGGAGATGGACGAGTCCCTGCAGCTGCGCGAGCCCTACGCGACGGCGGTGTTTCGCATCGTGCAGGAATCGCTGGCCAACGTCGCCAAGCACGCCCACGCCCATGAGGCCTGGGTGGCGGTGGATCTCCAGCGCCACGAGATCGTTCTTCGCGTGCGAGACGACGGTCAGGGTTTCGTGATCGGCGCTGCCCGTCTCCCGCAATCGCTGGGCCTGATCGGGCTGCGCGAGCGGGCGCAACTGCTCGGCGGCACGGTGACGCTGCAGTCGGCGCCGGGCCAGGGTACGGTGGTCGAGGCCCGGATTCCGGCGCCGTCGGCCGACATGGACGCCGCATGATCCGTATCGTGCTGGCGGACGACCATGCGATCGTGCGCGAGGGTCTCAAGCGCATCGTGCAGAGCGTGCCCGACTTCGAGGTGGTGGGCGAGGCCGGCGATGGCAGCGAGGTACTGCGCCTGGTGCGCGAGGCCGAGTTCGACCTGCTGGTGCTGGATCTGTCCATGCCCGGGCGCAGCGGCATGGAGTTGATCAAGCAGGTCAAGTCGCTCAAGCCTCGGCTGCGCGTGCTGGTGCTCAGCATGCACCAGGAGTCCCAGTACGCTGTCCGGGCGATTAAAGTCGGCGCCAGCGGCTATCTGACCAAGGAGAGCGCCCCAGCGCAGCTGGAACAGGCGCTGCGCAAAATTGCCGCAGGCGGTGCCTGGGTCAGCGCCGATGTGGCGCAGCAGCTGGCGCTGGGCGCGATGCCCGGCAGCCAAGCCGCGCCCCACGAGGCCTTGTCCAGCCGGGAGTTCGAGGTGTTCCAGATGCTCGCGGCTGGCCAGTCGGTGACCGGGATCGGCGCCCGGCTAAGCCTGTCGGTCAAGACGGTGAGCACGCACAAGGCCAACCTGATGCACAAGCTGGGCTTGAACAATTCGAGCGAGCTGGTGCGCTATGCGATCAAGCACGGCTTGGGCGGCGAGTCGGTATAACGCTTCCCCAAGTTCAGCGGCCACCGTGGAACCGGCTTTGCCGGGCCACTGGTGGCGCCCCCTTGAGGGGCTGAGGGCCGCGGCTCTGGACCTGCCTGCGCAGGTCCGGACGGCCAGAAGAGCCGCTGCCTGCGGCAGCGAGCACCGAGCGCCGAAGGCGCTTCGGGGGTGGGCTATGACAGCGACCGGATCCAGTCGGCGGCCTGGTGCAGCGCGTTTGCGGCCTGCGGCGTGGGAAAAGCCAGGAACCCGTGCACCATGCCGTCGTAGCGAGACAGCGTCACGTCGACACCATCGTCGCGCAGGCGCTGCGCATAGTGCTCGCCTTCGTCGCGTAGCGGGTCGTATTCTGCGGTGATCACCAGGGCCGGCGGCAGGCCGTGCAAGCTCGGGGCCCGCAGCGGCGCGGCGTAGGGATTGGCGGCTTGCGCGGGATCGTCCAGGTATTGCTCCCAGAACCAGCGCATGTCCGCCTGGGTGAGGTAGAAGCCCTGGGCGAATTCGCGCGCTGAGGCGGTGGGCGGCTCGGGGAAATCGGTCACCGGGTAGTAGAGAACCTGTCCCCGCAGACGTGGGCCACGTTCAGCACGGGCGCGCAAGGCCGTGACCGCCGCCAGGTTGCCCCCCGCGCTGCCGCCGACCACGAACAGCTTGTCCGCGTCGGCGCCCAGCTGCGCCGCATGCTGGGCGGCCCACCGCAGAGCCGCATAGGCGTCGTCAGTGGCGGCGGGGAACTTGTCCTGCGGCGCCAGCCGGTATTCGACCGACACCACACGGCAGTGGGCACGGGCGCACAGCACGCGCGCGACGTGGTCGTAGTTGCCCTCGATGCTGCCGAAGACGAAGCCGCCACCGTGGAAAAGCACCAGCAGGGGCATGCTCGCTTGCGTGCCCGCTGGATGGGCTTGCGGCGCATACAGGCGCACCCGCAGCCGCCGGCCCGCGCTGTCGATCCAGCGGTCTTCGACCGCGCCGACCGGTTGCTCATCGCCGCCCCCGATGCGCTCACGCGGCTGGCGCAGTTGCGCCAGCGGCCGCTGGTGCATCTGCGCCAGGGCATTGATGCCCGGCAGAAGGGCGGCGATTTCCGGGGCGACAGGCATGGGCTGGCGACGGTGCTGATGGCAGGGTCATTCGGCGGTGATGGCGTTCTCGCGCACGATGAGCTCCCACTTTTGCATGTCGCCCTTGATCAGCGCCTGGAACTCGGCGCGGGTTGTCGTGGTCGGCACCATGCCGCGGGACGTGAGCAGTTCCGTCATTTTGGGCGAGCGCACAACGGCGGTCACGTTGGCGTGCAAGGCGTCGAGGATCTTGGGGTCGGTGCGCGCGGGCGCCAGCAGACCCCACCAGATGGATTGGTCGTAGTCGCCCAGGCCAGGGATGCCGGCTTCGACCACCGACGGCACGTCGGGGAAGGCGGCGAAGCGGGCCTTGGAGGTGACGGCCAGCGCACGCAGCTCGCCGGACTTGATGTGCGGCGCGACCACCGCCGGCGTGGCGAACTGGATGTCGAACTGTTGGCTCAATTGCGCCATGACCGCCGGGCCCGAACCTTTGTAGGCGATGTGAACCAGGTTGATGCCCGCCTGCTTGAACAACAGCAGCGGCGCCAGATGGCCAGGCGTGCCCACCCCGGCGCTGCCGAAATTGAGCTTGCCGGGGCTCTTCTTGGCCAGATCGACGAACTCGCGCAGCGTCTTGACCGGCGAGGTCTTGTGGACCACCACCACCATGGGGGCGGTGGCCAGCACCGAGATGGGCGTGAAATCGCCCTGCATGTCATAGCCCGGGCTCTTGTAGACGAAGGGGTTGATGACGTGCGAGTTGTTGACCATCACCAGCGTGTACCCGTTGGGTTGCGCCTTGGCGGCAAACTGCGCGCCTATGTTGCCACCAGCGCCGCCTTTGTGGTCCAGGAGCACGGGCTGCTTCAGGCGCTCTGCCAGCTCGACAGCCACGGGGCGCGCGATCACGTCGGTCCCGCCGCCGGGCGCGTAAGGAATGACGATCTGGATGGCCTGGCTCGGAAACTCCTGCGCCTGGGCGGGCGACATCGCGAGGCTGGCGGAGACAGCGGCGGCTGCCGTGACGAGGACCTTGAACGACATGGGGGGCTCCAGCGGAAAAAGAAAAGGCGGACCGCGGGCAAGCCACGGATGCGTTCGGTTATCTTAAAGAGGAAAACAGTTTCGCGAACGGAGAAAACCCTAGGGGCACTGTCGCCTGCACTGTCGCCTGCACTGTCTCCGGTGCGACGTCGCCGGCACACGGGTCGCGCAAATGTCACGAGGCATGTCACTTAGGCGGCGACAATGGGCGACATGACCGAGACCCCCTACCCGCGTACCCAGGTGCGACCGAGCAATTTCCGCGACGTTGCCGAACAGGCCCGGCCCGAGCTGCCCATGCGGCGCGGAATCCTGTTTCGCTCCGACCACTTGGGCGAGATGGACGAAGACGACGGGCGGCAGATCCGGGCGTTCGGGCTGCGGCGGGTGCTTGATTTCCGTGGCGCCGACGAGCGGCTGGCGCACATGTGCGTGCTGCCCGACGTCACCGTGCACTCGCTGGCCATCGAGCCCACCGTGGTTCAGGTGCTGGCCCGGCTGATCGATGCCGGCGAGACACTGACTCCCGAGGCCGTGGTCGGCTACATGCAGGACACCTACCGCGACTTCGTGCGCCACAACACCCATCGCTTCGCGGAGTTTTTCAGCCATCTGTTGGCGTCCAGCGAACCCACGGTCTTTCACTGCACGGCCGGCAAGGACCGCACAGGCTTCGCGGCGGCCCTGTTCCTGCGGTCGCTGGGCGCCTCGGATGAGACCGTGATGCGTGATTACCTGGTCACCAACGAGCGATACCGTCCGCAGTTGGGCATGCGCCCCGCTTCGCGCCTGCCGCCCGAAGTCACGGATGTGCTGTGGAAGGTGCAGCCCGATTTCCTGCTGGCCGCTTTCGACACGATCGAGCGCGACCATGGCTCGGTGGACGACTACCTGCGTGGCCCTCTGCGCGTTGGTGATGCGCAGCGCCAGCGGCTGCGCGATCTGTACCTCGAGTCCTAAGCTGCGCCGTCCTACAGGGGCGGCCGTGCGGCGCCGACAGCGCGCCTGCACAGCCTCGATAAAGTGTCCAGAGGCTGCCGCTTTTGGACCAGGGAGGAGCGCCGCATGACCAAGCCCCACAACGATCCGATCACCCAACTTGAAGCCGCGCACGACGCGTTGCGGCGGCTGTTTGCCGACTGGCGCTCGCAGGCGGCGTGGAACATACCGGTGGCGGTGCCCGAGGCCTTGCGCGAGGACGCGATCGTCTCGTCCACCGGCTGATCCGGCCTGGCCTTCAACCCTTGTCAACCGGATGCTGCGGATCGCGGCACCATTCGCTCCAGCTGCCCGCGTACAGGCCCGTGGGGCCCAGGCCCGCCAGTTCCATCGCGATCAGGTTGGGCACCGCGCTGACACCGCTGCCGCAGTGGTGCACCACCGTGGCCGGCTCGCGCCCGGCCAGGATGGCCTGGAATGCGGCGCGCAGTTGCTCGGCCGGCTTGAAGCGTCCGTCGGGGCTGAAGTTTTCGACAAAGGGCCGGTTCAGGGCCCCGGGAATATGGCCGGCCACCGGGTCCAGTGGCTCGACCTCGCCACGAAAGCGCGGTGCGCCGCGCGCGTCGATCAGGGTCTGGCCCGGCTGGCTGAGCGACGCCTGCACCTCATTGCCAGTGACCAGGCGGCGCAAAGGCTTGCCCGGGGCAAAGTTCGACTGGAAGTGCGAGCGTTCGTCCCCGCCGCGCACCGCACCGCCCTCGGCTTGCCAGGCCTGCAGCCCGCCGTCCAGCACGGTGGCGGCCTCATGGCCCATCCACTTGAGCATCCACCACAGCCGGCCGCAGAACGCACTGCCCTGGCGGTCGTACACCACGGCCTGCATGTCATTGGCGAAGCCCACGCTGGACAGCCACATCGCGAACTTCTCGCGGCTGGGCAAGGGGTGCCGCCCGCCTGAGGCCGCATCGGGGTGCGGCTGACGGTGACCCTCGGGGTCGACCAGGCCTTCGTCGCTCAGCGCACGGTCCAGGTGGGCGTAGACGGCGCCGGGGATGTGCGCGTGGCGGTACTGCGCTTCGCCCGAGGCGGCGTCGGCCAGATCGAAGCTGCAGTCAAAGACCATCAGCGGCCCTGCCGGTTGCCGCTGCAGCGCCGTCAGTTCGGCCGGGGTGATCAGGGTCGCGAAGATGCGGGACATGCGAGCCGGTCAATCAGCAGCGCGGCGCGTGGGCGCCGAGTTGCGCGCGATACCACTCGTGGAAATGCTGCATACCGTCTTCCATCGGACTCTGGTAGGGGCCGAACTCGTTGTCGCCACGCGCCAGCAGCGCCCTGCGGCCGGCGTCCATGCGCTCGGCGATCTCGTCGTCCTCGGCGCAGGTCTCCATGTAGGCGGCCTTTTGCGCCTCGACGAACTCGCGCTCGAAGGCGGCAATCTCCTCGGGGTAGTAGAACTCGACCCTATTCAAGGTCTTGTCCGGCCCGATGGGGTGCAGCGTGGACACGGTGAGCACGTGCGGGTACCACTCGACCATGATGTGCGGGTAGTAGGTCAGCCAGATGGCGCCGTACTTGGGCGGCTCGCCATTGCGATAGCCCAGCAGCGCCTTCTGCCAGCGCTCGTACACGGGGCTGCCCGCGCGGCCCAGGCGGTTGGCCACGCCCACGGTCTGCACCGAGAAGTGCTCCTTGAACTCCCAGCGCAGGTCTTCGCAGGTGACGAACTGGCCCAGGCCCGGATGGAAGGGGCCGACGTGGTAGTCCTCCAGGTAGACCTCGATGAAGGTCTTCCAGTTGTAATTGCACTCATGCAGCTCGACGTGGTCGAGGACCATGCCAGTGAAATCGAGGTCGGCGCGTGGGCCCATGCCGGCCAGGTCGGCCTGGATGTCCCGGCCGTTGTCCTCGAACAGCAGGCCATTCCACTCGCGCAGCCGGTAGTTGTTCAAATTCAGGCAGGGGTCGTGGCGAAAGTGCGGCGCGCCCAGCAGCGTTCCGGCGAGGCTGCCCTGGCCGGCGCTGTATGTCCAGCGGTGCAGCGGACACACAATGCTGCCGCCCGAGGTCGCACTGCCATGGCTGTTGACGTTGCCGCGCCCACGCAGGATCACGGCCTGACGGTGGCGGCACACGTTGCTCACGAGGTCGACGCCGTGGGGCGTGCGCAGCAGCGCGCGCCCCTCGCCTTCCTGGGGCAGGGCGTGGTAGTCGCCCACGTTCGGAACGCTCAGTTGGTGCCCCACATAGCGGGGCCCGCGCTGGAAGATGGTGGCCATCTCTCGCGCGAAGAGCGCCTCGTCGAAGTAACTGGAAACTGGTAGTTGGCTTGCGGCCTGCTGCAGTTGAAGACTTAAATCAGACATCTCACCTGACCTAGAGACTCCCCCTATGAAGGGGCAGGGGTAAGCGCTTTATCCGGGGACTGGCGCAAGGAGAGTCGAAGATTGTACCCCCCCACCTCCAGACGCTCCCGGCTGAGATGGGCGGGGCGGGGGGTCCCTGTCGGCCCCGGCGGGCAACGGGTCTTGCCCGTTCCCTACAATCGTGTCCTTTGCCTTCCCCGCCCAAGATGTCCCAGGCCCCACTTTCCATGCCCGCGAGCTACGAGGCCGCCCTCGAGGAACTCGAACAGCTGATCGGCCGCATCGAATCCGGGCAGCTGCCGCTGGAGCAACTGCTGGCCGGTTACGAGCGCGGCGCGCAGCTGCTGGCGTTTTGCCGCGGCAAGCTCGAGGCGGTGGACAACCAGATCAAGGTGCTTGACGAAGGCACCCTCAAGCCCTGGAATCAGGAATGAGCGCTGTTGCGACTGCGGCCCCCGACTGGAGCTTGTCCGCCTGGAGCGCCGAGCGGCTGCGCGCGGTGGAGGATGCATTGTCGCAATGGGTCGCGCCCGATGCGCCGGCGGGCCTGGGCGAGGCCATGCGTTACGCGGTGCTCGACGGCGGCAAGCGGCTGCGCCCGTTGCTGGTGCTGGCCGCCGCCGAGGCGGTGGGCGGCTTGCCGCAAGCCGCCCTGCGCGCTGCTTGCGCAGTCGAATTGATCCACGCTTATTCGCTGGTCCACGACGATCTGCCCTGCATGGACAACGACGTCCTTCGCCGAGGCAAGCCCACGCTGCACCTGGCCTTCGGTGAGGCGCAGGCGCTGCTGGCCGGCGACGCGTTGCAGGCCCTGGCGTTCGAGCTGCTCACGCCCGCGGGCGATGCCGTGCCCGAGCCCGTGCAGGCCCGCCTGTGCCGGCTGCTGGCACGGGCCGCCGGCCATGCCGGCATGGCCGGCGGTCAGGCCATCGACCTGGCCAGCGTGGGCCAGACCCTCTCCCACGACGAGCTGAGCCGCATGCACCGCCTCAAGACCGGCGCGTTGCTGCAGGCCAGCGTGACCATGGGTGCCGCCTGCGGTCACGTCGACGGCCAGGCCGGCGCGGCCTTGGCCCGCTACGGCGCCGCCCTCGGGCTGGCCTTCCAGGTGGTCGACGATGTGCTCGACGTCACCGCCGATTCAGCCACCCTGGGCAAGACCGCCGGCAAGGACGCCGCCAACGACAAACCCACTTATGTCTCGCTGCTGGGGCTGGAGCGTTCGCGCGCCCATGCCCAGGCGCTGCTGCGCGAGGCGCTCGATGCCCTGGCCGCCACTGCCCTGGCCGACACGCGCGCCTTGCACGCGCTGGCGTCGATGGTGGTCAACCGCGACAACTGAAATTGCATGGCCAACCTGCTCGAATCGATCGAATCCCCCCACGACCTGCGCCGCCTGCCGCGCGCGCAGCTGCGGCAGCTGGCCGACGAACTGCGCGCCTTCGTGCTCGAGAGCGTCTCGCGCACCGGCGGGCACCTCAGCTCCAACCTGGGTACCGTCGAGTTGACGATCGCGCTGCACTACGTGTTCAACACCCCGCACGACCGCCTGGTGTGGGATGTGGGCCACCAGACCTATCCGCACAAGATCCTCACCGGCCGGCGAGAGCGCATGGGCTCGCTGCGTCAGCTGGGCGGCCTGTCGGGTTTTCCGGTGCGCAGCGAAAGCGAGTACGACACCTTCGGCACCGCCCATTCGTCCACCAGCATCTCCGCGGCGCTGGGCATGGCGATGGCCGCCCACCGCAAGGGCGAAGACCGCAAGGCGGTGGCCATCATCGGCGACGGCGCGCTGAGCGCAGGCATGGCCTTCGAGGCACTGAACAACGCCGGCGTGAGCGACTGCGACCTGCTGGTGGTTCTCAACGACAACGACATGTCCATCAGCCCGCCGGTGGGTGCGCTCAACCGCTACCTGGCCCAGCTCATGAGCGGGCGCTTCTATTCGGCCGCCAAGAACCTGGGCAAGAACGTGCTGCGGGCGGCGCCGCCCCTGTTCGACCTGGCCAAGCGCATCGAGGAGCAGGCCAAGGGCCTGGTGGTGCCGGCCACGCTGTTCGAAAAATTCGGCTTCAACTACATCGGCCCCATCGACGGACACGACCTCGAATCGCTGGTGCCCACGCTGGAGAACATCCGCCACCTCAAGGGCCCGCAGTTCCTGCACGTGGTCACGAAGAAGGGCCAGGGCTACAAGCTGGCCGAGGCCGATCCGGTCACTTACCACGGCCCGGGCAAGTTCGATCCGGCGGTGGGGATCGTGCCGCCGGCCACGCCGGCCAAGACCACCTTCACCCAGGTGTTCGGCCAGTGGCTGTGCGACATGGCGGCGCACGATTCACGGCTGGTGGGCATCACGCCGGCGATGCGCGAGGGCTCTGGCATGGTCGAGTTCGAGCGGCGCTTCCCAGACCGCTACTTCGACGTCGGCATCGCCGAGCAGCATGCCGTCACCTTCGCCGCCGGCATGGCCTGTGAAGGGCTCAAGCCGGTGGTGGCCATCTACTCCACCTTCCTGCAGCGCGCCTACGACCAGTTGATCCACGATGTGGCGCTGCAGAACCTGCCGGTGGTGTTCGCGCTGGACCGCGCCGGCGTCGTCGGTGCCGACGGGCCCACCCATGCCGGTGCGTACGACATTGCCTACCTGCGTTGCATCCCCAACATGAGCATCGCGTGCCCGTCCGACGAGAACGAGTGCCGGGCGTTGCTCACCACCGCGTTCGGCCAGGACCATCCGGTGGCCGTGCGTTATCCGCGTGGCGCTGGCGTGGGCGCGGTGGTGTCGCGCGCACTGGAGCCGTTGCCCTTCGGCAAAGGCGTGGTGCGCCGCGAGGGTCGCGGCATCGTCATCCTGGCCTTCGGCACGCTGGTGCACGCTGCGCTGGCGGCGGCCGCCAAGATCGACGCCACCGTGGTCGACATGCGCTGGGTCAAGCCGCTGGACCTGGCCTTGCTGCACGAGGTGGCCGCCCGGCACGAAGCCATCGTCACGGTGGAGGAGGGCGCGATCATGGGCGGCGCCGGCAGCGCGGTGCACGAGGCCTTGCAGGCCGCCGGCACGCAGCGGCCGCTGCTGCAACTGGGCCTGCGTGACGAGTTCACCCCGCACGGCGATCCGGCCCGCGTGCTGGCTCTCCAGGGTCTGGATGCCGCCGGCATCGAGCGCTCGATCCGGGAACGCTTCGGTGCCGCTGCGGAGCGCCAGTCGCCTGGCTTGAAGGTGGTGGGCTGAGCGCTAGAGAGACTCATAGGTTGAGCAAGGGGGCCTTCGGGCCCCCTTGTCGTTTTCCGGTGTGAGTCAGTAGGGCGCAAGACTTGGGAGGGGTGTCGTGGAGAAGATCGCGCCGGACCTCCAACCCACATCCGAAAGACCCCCTTCCATGGATCGTCGTTCCCTCCTCACCCGTGCCGGCATTGCCGGTGTCCTCGCCGCTGGCGTCGCGCCCGCCGTTCATGCCCAGGCGACCACGCGCTGGCGTGTGGCATCGAGCTTTCCCAAGTCGCTGGACACCATCTACGGCGCCGCCGAAGTGTTCGCCCAGAAAGTTCGGGCTTTGTCGGGTGGCCGCTTCGAGGTGTCGGTCCACGCCGCCGGCGAGCTGATGCCCGCATTCGGTGTGGTTGACGGTGTGCAAAACGGCACGGTCGAAGCGGCCCACACCGCGCCCTACTACTTTTTCGGCAAGGACGAAACTTTTGCCATCGGCGGCGCGATTCCCTTTGGCCTGAACAGCCGCCAGATGACCGCCTGGACCTATGAAGGCAACGGCATGAAGCTCATGCGCGAGTTCTACGCCAAGTACAACATCATTCATTTTCCGTGCGGCAACACCGGCGCCCAGATGGGCGGCTGGATGCGCAAGGAGATCACCGGCGTGAAGGACCTCAAGGGCCTGAAGTTCCGCATCGGCGGCTTCGCCGGCAGGGTGCTCGAACGCCTGGGTGGCGTGCCCCAGAACATTCCTGGCGGCGAGATCTACCAGGCGCTGGAGAAAGGCACCATCGATGCGGCCGAATGGATCGGCCCCTATGACGACCAGAAGCTGGGCTTCAACAAGGTCGCGCCCTACTACTACTACCCGGGCTGGTGGGAAGGCGGTCTGCAGCTCGATCTGTACATCAACCAGAAGGCCTATGACGCACTGAACGCCGAGCAGAAGTCGATTGTCGAGGCGGCATCCTCGTTTGCGCACGTCGAGACGCAAGCCAAGTACGACGTGAAGAACCCCACCGCGCTCAAGCAGCTGGTGGGCGCGGGCGCCAAGCTGCGGCCTTTCCCCAACGACGTCATGACGCGGGCCTTCAAGGAATCGATGGGGCTGTACGAGGAGCTGTCGGCCAAGAACGAGAACTGGAAGAAGGTGTACGCCGACTATGCTCGCTTCCGTACCGACCAGAACCTGTGGTTCCGCTTCACCGAAGCCACCTTCGACCGCTTCATGCAAAGCCAGAAGCTGTAAGCTGGGCCCCGTGCGCGTAAGCTCGGCCGGCAGAAAACCCACCGGGTATTCCCGTACACATAGCAACCAAAGGAGACTCACCCCATGGATCGTCGATCTCTCATCAAACATGCCGGCATTGCGGGGGTGCTCGCCGCCGGCGTCGCCCCGGCCGTTCATGCCCAGGCCACCGTGCGCTGGCGCCTGGCGTCGAGCTTCCCCAAGTCCCTGGACACCCTGATGGGGGGTGCCGAGACTTTCGCCAAGGGCGTTCGCGCCATGAGCGGGGGCAAGTTCGAGATCTCGGTGCACGCGGCTGGCGAGATCATGCCGGCGCTGGGCGTGGTGGACGGCGTGCAGAACGCCACCGTGGAAATCGCCCACACCGCGCCGTACTACTTTTTCGGCAAGGACGAAACCTTCGCCCTGGGCACCGCCATCCCCTTCGGTCTGAACAGCCGCCAACTCACCGCCTGGATGCAAGAGGGCAACGGCGGCAAGCTCATGCGCGAGTTCTATGCCAAGTACAACATCATCAACTTCCAAGGCGGCAACACCGGGGCCCAGATGGGTGGCTGGTTCCGCAAGGAAATCAAGACCCTCAAGGACCTCAAGGGCCTGAAGTTCCGCATCGCCGGATTCGCCGGCCGCATCATGGAGCGCATGGGCGTGGTGCCGCAGAACCTGCCGGGCGGCGAGGTGTATACCGCGCTGGAAAAAGGCACCATCGACGCGGCCGAATGGGTGGGGCCGTACGACGACCAGAAGCTGGGTTTCCAGAAGGTGGCGCCGTTCTACTACTACCCCGGTTTCTGGGAAGGCAGCGCGCAGATCGACTTCTTCGTCAACCAGAAGGCCTGGGACGCACTGCCGGCCGAGTACAAGGCGATTGTCGAGGCGGCATCCGCCCAGGCGCATATCGAAGTGCAGGCCCGCTACGACGCTCGCAATCCGGCCGCCCTCAAGCAGCTGGTCAGCGCCGGCGCCAAGCTGCGGCCCTTCTCGAACGACATCATGAACGCGGCCTTCAAGATCTCGCAGACTATCTACCAGGAGACCTCGGCCAAGAACGCGACCTTCGGCAAGATCTACGCCGACCTGGCCAAGTTCCGCGCCGAACAGAACCTGTGGTTCCGCTTCACCGAGTCCACTTTCGACCGCTTCATGCAGGCTCAGAAGCTCTGATCGCTGTTGGCTATGAAGTGGCGGCGCGCCGGGCATGCGGCACGGGCCCGTCGGCTTCACTGCGGGGGCCCTTCGGGCTTCCCGCGGTGCTCGGTCGATGCGGGCCCGCTCGGCAACTCGGCCCGTTGGGCCTCAGACACGCCTCGCTTTTCGCCCGTATCGCCCTGCGCGCCGCGGCCCCGCAGAGGCGCCGCCGTGCCCGCGCCGCACGCCCGACGCTATTTGCACGCAAGAGGACTGTCCCCGCGCTTGCTCAAGCGTTGTCGCCAAGGTCCGACTGCGTACCACTGTCCGCACCACCGCGCTCGGCTTCGTTCCGAACTGGCGAAGTGAGGGCCTGACACAGGGCGAAGACGACGGCCGTGCAACCCGCCAGCAGTCCGACCGTGGCCCAACCGATGCCACTGGACGTTGACATCAGGTCCGCTGGGAGTTGCTCAAGCGCCGCCGACGCCACGCCGGCCAAGGTGGCCAGCAGCACGAACCAGATGACCGCACGGCCGAGCAGGGTGCCGGCGCCGCAGAAACGCTGGGGGAAATGCACGCGTTCAATCACAGATGAGCTCCTTGACGGGCGACCAGGGGGCAAGGCCGGTGCAGTGTGCAAGCCGTTGTGAAAATGGCGCTGACGGTGGTCTGACATTTCGCGGGGTGGCGGAAAGCGGCGAACATCGGGGCTTTGGCACCCGGTCCGCAACACACACCCACGAATGAACGAGAAGTCCCCCCCCGCCGTCGAATCACCGGCGTTGCGCCAGGCTGGTGGCCAGCTGCTGTCGCTGGCGCTCATCGATGCGCGCAACCACACATTGCAGTGGCTGGCCGCCTGGGAGCAGGCGGCCGAGCGCCAGGACCCGCCGGGGCTGGCGGGCCTGCCGCAGGTGCTGGACATCGCCCAGCGTATCGGTGCGCTTGCGCACCGGTGGATCGTCAGCCCTGCCGGCGGTGTCGATGGGGGCGCGGTCCCGGCCGACAGCCTGCGCACCGGGCTCATGGCCTCGCTTGAGGCCACCCTTGAACTGCTCGACGCCGCGCCCGACGACGACGCCGGGCTGAGGCTGTTTCGCGCCGCGCTGTTTCACGAGGATGCCTGTGGCGAGCAGCTCGCCGCCCTGGCGCAGGCGCATGGCCTGCAAGCGGCGCAACGCGCGCCCGCGGCACTGGCCTGGCGCCCGCCCCTGTGGCTGCCGGCGCGCCGCTGGACGCTGGGCAGCGCCGAGGGCGGTTTCTCCTTCGATCTCGAGCGGCCGGCACATGGGGTGGACGTGCCCGAGTTCGAGATCGACGCCCAGCCGGTGGACTGGGCCCGCTTCGTCGAGTTCGTCGACGACGGCGGCTACGACCGCCAGGAACTGTGGCATCCCGACGGTTGGGCCTGGGTGCAGGGCCAGGGCCGCCGCGCGCCGGCGCATGTGGCGCAGATCGGCGGGGGCGGTGGGGCAGTGCTGCAGCATTGGTTCGGGCAGTCCGTGCGCCTGTCGGCCAGCCAGCCGGTGATCCACGCCAGCTGGTGGGAGGCCGATGCCTGGGCCCGCTGGGCCGGGCGGCGCCTGCCCACCGAGGCGCAGTGGGAGATCGCCGCCGTCAGCGCATCGAATCAGGGCTTTCGCTGGGGCGAGGTGCACGAATGGATGGCAGGCAGCCTGCGCCGTTGGGATGGCTACCGGCCCGACGCCTGGAGCGCAGGCACATGGCTCGATCCCGAGCCCTACTGGGGCCGTGCGCGGGTGCGGCGCGGGGCCTCTTTCGCCACCCGTGCGCGCCTGAAGCACCCGCGCATGCGCGGGTTCGGCCTGCCCGACGCGGACCAGGCCTTCGTCGGCTTTCGCAGCTGCGCGGTCTAGCAAAGCTACGATCGCCCAATGCCTGGATTTTTCGATAGCGTCGTCGCCGCCTGGGGCCTGTTGGTGCAGGGTGACCCGATGCTCGGCGCCATCGTGGCGCGCTCGCTGGCCGTCAGTGGGCTGGCGTGCCTGCTGGCCTGCTCGGCGGGGCTCGCGCTGGGCGCGTGGCTGGGGGTGGCGCGCTTTCCCGGCCGCGGTGCGGTGCTGACCCTGGTCAACACTTTCCTGGCCGTGCCCTCGGTGGTGGTGGGGCTGGTGGTCTACCTGCTGCTCTCTCGCTCGGGGCCGCTGGGCTTTCTCGGCTGGCTCTTCAGCTTCAAGGCCATGGTGCTGGCGCAGGCCATCCTCGTGCTGCCGGTGGCGGCAGCGCTCACGCGTCAGGTGGTGGAAGACGCCGAGCGCGCGCACGGCGAGCAGCTGGCGTCGCTGGGCGCGGGCACCTGGCTGCGCAGCCTGCTGCTGGCCTGGGACGAGCGCTATGCCCTGCTCACCGTGCTGATCGCCTGCTTCGGCCGGGCCATCTCCGAGGTGGGCGCGGTGATGATCGTGGGCGGCAACATCGACGGCTTCACGCGCGTCATGACCACCGCCATCGCGCTGGAGACCAGCAAGGGCGACCTGCCCCTGGCACTGGCGCTCGGGCTGGTTTTGCTGGTGGTGGTGCTGTTGCTCAACGCCCTCGTCTCGGCCCTGCGGCGCTGGCGTTTTGCGCGCGGCGACAGCGCTCCCCTGCGGCCGGCAGCGCAGGTGGCCCATGACTGAGCTGCTGCGGTGCCTTAAGGCTTGTGTGCGTTTCGGGCCGGTCGCCGCGCTCGAAGGGATCGATCTGACCATCCACTCCGGGGAGCGGGTCGCGCTGATCGGCGCCAACGGCAGCGGCAAGAGCAGCTTGCTGCGGCTGTTGCACGGTCTGGTGGCGCCGAGCGAGGGCACGCTGCGGCGCGACGCCAAGGCCCGGCAGGCCATGGTGTTCCAGCGGCCCTACATGCTGCGCGCCAGCGCCTGCGCCAACGTGGCGCTGGGGCTGTGGCTGCGTGGCATGCCCTGGCGGCAGGCGCGGCAACAGGCGCTGGACGCGCTCGACCGGGTGGGCCTGGGCGGGGTCGCCCAGCGGCATGCCGGGGCGCTGTCGGGGGGGCAGCAGCAACGGCTGGCGCTGGCGCGGGCCTGGAGCCTGTCACCGCAGGTGCTGCTGCTTGACGAGCCTACCTCCAGCCTCGATCCGCACGCCAAGCGCGAGGTCGAGTCGTTGATGGCCAGCTTCGCGGCCTCGGGCATGACGCTGGTGTTTGCCAGCCACAACCTGGGCCAGGTCAAGCGCCTGGCCAGCCGCGTGGTCTACCTGGAGCAGGGCAGCATCCGCGCCGACCTGCCCGTCGGCCAGTTCTTCGACCGCAGCGTGTTGCCCCAGATCTCGCGCGCCGCGGATGCATTCGTCAAAGGAGAAAGCGCCTGAAGTTCGTCGCCACCCTCATCCTGGCCGCCGCCCTGTCGGTGCCCGCCTGGGGCCAGTCCCTCGTGATGGCGTCCACCACCTCCACCGAGCAGTCCGGTCTGTTCGCGCACCTGCTGCCGGCGTTCAAGCTGGCCACCGGCATCGAGGCGAAAGTGGTGGCCCTGGGCACCGGCCAGGCGATCGACATCGCGCGCCGTGGCGACGCCGACGTGCTGTTCGTGCACGACACCGCGGCCGAGGAGAAATTCGTGGCCGAAGGCCACGCCGCCCGCCGCTTCAACGTGATGTACAACGACTTCATCCTGCTGGGCCCCAAGGCCGACCCGGCCGGCGCCGCGGGGCGCGACCTGACCCAGGCGCTGCGTCGCATCGCCACGGCCGGCGCCCCCTTCATCTCGCGCGGCGACCGCAGCGGCACCCATGCGGCCGAGCTTCGCTTCTGGCAGCAGGCGGGGCTGGCCCAGGCCAAGGGCGGCGGCTATCGCGAATGCGGCTGCGGCATGGGACCGGCGCTGAACATCGCGTCATCGGCCAATGCCTATGTGCTGGCCGACCGCGGCACCTGGCTGAACTTTCGCAACCGTGGCGATCTGGCCGTGCTGGTCGAGGGCGACCAACGCCTGTTCAACCAGTACGGCGTGATGGCCGTGAGCCAGGCCCGGCACCCCCAGGTCAAGGCGGCGCCGGCTCAGGCCTTTGTCGACTGGGTGATCGGGCCGGCGGGCCAGGCCGCGATCGCCGCCTACCGCATTGGCGGCGAGCAGCTGTTCTTTCCGAACGCGGGCAAGTAGGCGTCGGGCGGCAGCCGCGCCGCTACTGCATCAGCGCCGCCGCCTTCACCTGGGCCCAGGCCGCCACGCCCGGGGCCAGGGAAAGGTCATGCGCGGCCCGCGCGGTGATGCGCGCCAGCAGCGCGCTGTGCCCGGCGGCGTCGGTGCAGTCAAGGCGCACCAGCACCTGCGAGCCATGGTGGGGGTCGGCCTGGACGGCGGCGACCACGCAGGGCAGCAGGTTCTGCACGCTGGTGGCCTGCGGCTGCACCCGCGCGATGCTCACGTCCCGCGCCAGCACGCGCAGGCGCACGGCCGCCCCCGGCGCGATGCCGGCGTCGCGCAGCCACAGCGCGCCGCCCGGAAAACCCACCTGCGCCAGCTGCCAGCGCGCGTCTTGCGCCAGCACCTGGCCGTGCAGCAGCACACCGGTGTCTTCCCGGGGCACCACGCCGAGTTCGGTGCGCAGCAGCACCTGGTCCACCGGGCCGCAGGCGACGGCGCGACCGGCGTCCATCAGCACCAGGGTGTCGGCCAGCCGCGCCATCTCGTCGGCCGAGTGGGTGACATACAGCATGGGCACGCCGGCCTCGTCGCGCAGACGCTCCAGCCAGGGCAGGATCTCCTGTCGGCGAGCCGCGTCCAGGGCCGACAGCGGCTCGTCCAGCAGCAGCAGGCGCGGCCGGGTGGCCAGCGCGCGGGCGATGGCCACCCGCTGGCGCTCGCCGCCCGACAACTGGTGCGGCCGGCGGGCCAGCAGCGCGCCAATGCCCAGCAACTCGACGGCGTCGCCCAGCGCCCGCTCGTCGGCGCCCTGGCGCGCCGCGCGCGTGAGACCGAAACGCAGATTGCCCCGCACGTCCAAGTGCTCGAACAGGCTGGCCTCCTGGAACACATAACCGAGGGGCCGTTGGCAGGTGGGCACGAACAGGCCGCGGGCGTCGTCCTGCCAGACCTGGCCAGCGACCTCGATGCGCGCGCCGCGCGGCCGCTCCAGCCCGGCCACACAGCGCAGCACCGTGGTCTTGCCCGAACCGGAAGGGCCGTACAGCGCCGTCACGCCGCGCCCCGGCAGCGACAGCTCGAGCGCCAGCGAGAAGCCGCCGGGGCGATCGAATTGCAGCTGAAGCAGATGGCGCGGCGTCATGCGAGCACCCTCACGCGGCGGCGCTGGAACAGGGCCAGCAACACAAGCACGGCAAACGAGAACAGCAGCATGGCGGCCGACAGCCAATGCGCCTGGGTGTAGGCCAGCGCTTCGACGTGGCCGTAGATCTGGGTCGACACCACACGGGTCTGCGCCGGGATGTTGCCGCCGATCATCAGCACCACGCCGAACTCGCCCACCGTGTGGGCGAAGCTGAGGATGGCGGCGGTGATCAGGCCGGGCCGCGCCAGCGGCAGCGCGACATGAAGGAACGCATCGATCGGGCGGGCCCGCAATGTGGCGGCCACTTCCATCGGCCGCTCGCCCACCGATTCGAAAGCATGCTGCAGCGGCTGGACGGCGAAGGGCAGCGAATAGATCACCGAGGCGACCAGCAGCCCGCCGAAGGTGAAGGGCAACAGACCCAGGCCCAGCATCTGTGTGAGCTGCCCGCCCCAACCCTGCGGGCCGAACACCACCAGCAGGTAAAAGCCCAGCACCGTGGGCGGCAGCACCAGCGGCAGCGTCACCACCGCACCGACCACCGCCGCCCAGCGGCCGTGGGCCTGTGCGAGCCACCAGGCCAGCGGCGTGGCCAGCAGCAGCAGCACCACGGTGGTGAGGCTGGCCAGTTTCAGCGTGAGCCAGATCGCCTGCAGGTCGTCGTGCGTGAAGGGCATCGTTGAAAAGCTCGCTGCCAGTCAGGGGCCGTAGCCGTGGTCACGGATGATGGCGCGGGCGGCGTCACCTTGCAGGAAGCGCACCAGCGCCAGGGCCGCCGGCTGGCCCTGGCCGGGGCGCAGGATGACCGCGTCCTGGCGCAGCGGCGTGTGCAGATCGGCCGGCACCACCCAGGCCGAGCCCGGGCTGGCCGGCGGCAGCGCCCGCACCTGAGACAGTGCGACAAAGCCCAGTGCGGCATTGCCGGTGGCGACGAACTGGAAGGCCTGGCCCACGCTCTCGCCCTGGACCAGCCGGGGAGAAAGCGCCTTGAGCACGCCCAGCCGCTCCATCACTTCGATGGCCGCCGCGCCATAAGGGGCCAGCCGCGGGTCGGCGATCGCCAGCCGCTCGAAGCCACCACGGCGCAACACCTCGCCCTGGGCATCGACGCGGCCCGGCGTGGCGCTCCACAGCACCAGCCGGCCCACCGCGTAGGTGAAGCGGCTGCCGGGAACGGCCAAGCCTTCTGCCTCGAGCATCCGGGGCGTGCGTTCGTCGGCCGCCAGCAGAACCTGGAATGGCGCGCCCTGGCGGATCTGCGAATGAAAGCGTCCGGTGGAGCCGAGCGCGACGATGGCCCGGTGCCCGGTGCCGCGCTCGAACGCCTGCACGATCTTGAGCATGGGCGCCGCGAAGTTGGCGGCTACCGCGACGGAAACCTCGGCTGCACGGGACAGCCCCGGCAGCAGCAGGCAGGCGGCGAGCAGGAGGATGCGCGGATGCATTCGTGACGTTTTGAAAAGGCGGTGCGGCAAGTATCGCCGCGTCCGTGGTAGTGTTGCTGGTCGAATCAGGAGCCACCAGGAGACCCGGTATGCAAGCGGATACAAAACTGCACATCAAGGTGCGGATGAACGTCAACGGCACGGACGTCGAACTCGACGTGGCGCCCAATACATTGCTGGTCCACGCCCTGCGCGAGCACCTGCGGCTGACCGGCACCCACGTCGGCTGCGACACCGCCCAGTGCGGCGCCTGCACGGTGCTGGTCGACGGCCGGGCCATCAAGTCGTGCAACACGCTGGCCGTGCAGCACCCGGGCGCGCAGATCACCACCATCGAGGGCATCGCCTCGCCCGACGGCACCCTGCACCCGATGCAGCAGGCCTTCAAGGACTGCCACGGGCTGCAGTGCGGCTTTTGCACGCCGGGCATGGTGATCAGCGCCATCGACCTGTGCCGCACGCACCCGCAGGCCGACGCCGGCGAGATCCGCGAGCTGCTCGAAGGCAATATCTGCCGTTGTACCGGCTACCAGGGCATTGTGCTGGCCATCCAGAAGGGGCGGGCCGCGATGGCCTCGTCCTGAGCGGCAAGGAGCGAAACACCATGTACGCATTTTCCTTCGAACGCCCCGCAACCCTCGCCGATGCGGCCCGCCTGGCGGCCGCCGGCGGCAAGCCGCTGGCAGGCGGGCAGACCCTGCTGGCCTCCATGAAGCTGCGCCTGGCCGCCCCCGAGCAGCTGGTCGACCTGGGCGCCGTGAAAGAGCTCAAAGGTATTCGCCGCGAGGGCGACAAGCTGGTGATCGGCGCCATGACGCGCCATGCCGACATCGCCAGTGACGCCCAGGTGCGCGCCGCCATCCCGGGCCTGGCCGACCTGGCCAGCCACATCGGCGACCGGCAGGTGCGCGCCATGGGCACGCTGGGCGGCTCAGTGGCCAACAATGACCCGGCCGCCTGTTACCCCGCCGCCTTGCTGGCGATAGGCGCCACCGTGCACACCACGGGCCGCACCATTGCTGCCGACGATTTTTTCCAGGGCATGTTCGCCACGGCG
This sequence comes from Comamonadaceae bacterium, assembly GCA_947476465.1. Classification (GTDB taxonomy): domain Bacteria; phylum Pseudomonadota; class Gammaproteobacteria; order Burkholderiales; family Burkholderiaceae_C; genus Ramlibacter. The sequence continues at coordinate 153,827 of CANJQN010000004.1, forward strand.
CTGGAGGAAGGCGAGCTGATCACCGCTGTTTCATTCCCCATCCCCCAGCGTGCGGCCTACCTAAAATTCAAGCAGCCCGCCTCGCGTTTTGCCCTGATCGGCGTGTGCGTGGCCCAGACCGATGCGGGTGTGCGGGTGGCCGTGACCGGCGGCGGCAATGGCGTGTTTCGCCACGCCGGGCTGGAGGCGGCGCTCTCGCGCAGCTTCACGCCGCAGGCCGCGGCGCAGGTGGCGATCGACGCCGGCGAGCTGTCGGGTGACCTGCATGCCTCGGCCGCCTACCGTGCCAACCTGATCAGCGTGCTGACCCAGCGGGCGGTGACCAAGGCGCTCGGATAACCCAGACGGGGCCGCGAGGCCCCTGAACCGCTCTGCGTGGTGACAATGGCCGACATGCCGCAATCTTCGAGCGTCCCCTTCGCGTCGGTCGACGCCGTGGTCGACGCACTGGCCTCGGTGGGCTACTTCGCTGACCGGCGGTTGGCGACCGCGGTGTTCCTGGCGATCCGGCTGCAGCGTCCGCTGCTGCTGGAGGGCGAGCCCGGTGTCGGCAAGACCGAGCTGGCCAAGGCGCTGGCCACGGCCCTGGACCGCGCGCTGCTGCGGCTGCAGTGCTACGACGGCATGGAGCTGCGCGAAGCCCTGTACGAGTGGAACTACGCCGCCCAGTTGCTGCACATGCGCGCGGTGGAGCGGCATGCCGATGCGGCCCAGATCGAGCGCGAGGTCTACCAGGACCGCTACCTGATCCGCCGCCCGCTGCTGCAAGCCTTGCAGGCGCCGGAACCCGGCGCGGTGCTGCTGATCGACGAGGTCGACCGCGCCGACGAGCCCTTCGAGGCCTTCCTGCTGGAGTACCTGGGCGAATACCAGGTGAGCATCCCCGAGCTGGGCACCATTCGCGCGCAGCGCACGCCCATCACCATCCTCACCAGCAACCGCACCCGCGAGCTGCACGATGCGGTCAAGCGCCGCTGCCTGTACCACTGGCTCGACTACCCCGACCGCGAGCGCGAGCTGGCCATCGTCCGCGCGCGCGTGCCCGGTGCCAGCCAGGCCTTGTCGGGGCAGGTGGCGCGCTTCGTCGCGCGCTTGCGCAGCGAACCTGTGGCGCATACGTTCCAGCGCGTGCCCGGCATCGCCGAGAGTGTTGAATGGGCCCGCGCGCTGGTGGCGCTCGATACGCTGGTGCTGGACCCGCAGGTGGTGTCCCACACGGCCGGCATCCTGTTCAAGCAGCGCGAAGATGTGGCGGCGCTCACCGCGCAACTGAGCGCGGACCTGCTTGACGAGGAGGGGGTGGCCCCATGAGGCCGGGCGGGCTGGCCGACCACATGACGGGCTTCGGGCGGGCCTTGCGCCGTGCCGGGGTGCCGGTCGACATGGCCCGCATCGCGCTCGCGCAGCAGGCGGTGGGGCTGGTCGGGCCCGAGCGCAAGGACGATTTTTCCGCCGCGCTCGAGGCCGTGATGGTCTCGCGCGAGCAGGACATCGCCGTGTTCCGCGCGCTCTTTGCCGCCTGGTTCAGGGCGCCCGATCTCGCCGGCGGATCGATCATGGCGCCACCGCCGGGCGGCCACGATCGCGCACGCACCACACCCGCCCAACGACGCGCGAGCCGGGCGCTCGCGCCGTCCGGCCCGCCACCTGCCGCAACAACCGGCGCCGACGAAGACGAGGCGCTGGCATTGACCGCCAGCCGTCTGCACCGCCTTCGGCATGCCGACTTCCGTTTGCTCGACGCCGCCGAATACCCGGTGGTGGAGCGCCTGGCGCGACAGATCGAATTGCCCGTACCGCACATGGCATCGCGCCGCAGCCGGCCGGGCGCGCGCGGCAGCCGCCCGCACTGGGGCGCGATGCTGCGCCAGGCGCACCGCACGGGCGGCGAGTTGCTGCACCTGCCGCGGCTGGCGCGGCGCGTCGAACCTCTGCCGTTGCTGATACTGGCCGACGTGTCGGGCTCGATGGCGCGTTACGCGCGCCTGTTGCTGGCCTTCTTGCACGCGGCCGGGGGCCGGCTCAAGGGGCGGCGCGACGTGTTCGCCTTCGGCACCCAGTTGACCGACCTCACACCCGCTTTCCGGCTTGCCGACACCGACGAGATGCTGGCCGCCGCCAACGAGGCGGTCACCGATTTCGGCGGCGGCACGCGCTTGGGCGAATCCCTGGCCATGCTGCGGCAGCGGCATGCGCGGCGCCTGGTTGGCGGACGCACCGTGGTGCTGTTGATCAGTGATGGTCTGGACACGGGCGAACCCGATATGCTGGCGCGTGAGCTGGCTTGGCTGCGCCTGCACAGCCGCCGCCTGCTGTGGCTCAATCCGTTGCTGCGGTTTGACGGCTACGAGCCTGTCGCGCGCGGTGCGGCGGTGTTGCATCGGCATGCCCATGGCATGCTGGCTGTCCATAACCTGGGCACACTCGAACAACTGGCGGCGGGGCTCGCCGCCGTCATGAAGCATTAGAAGAAGGCGATCACATGGAAATGCAGGCAAGCCGGCCACTGGCGGTCGCGCAACAACAGGTTTGGAACGCGCTGAACGATCCGGTCGTGCTCAAGGTGTGCATCCCGGGCTGCGAGCGGCTGGAGCCCAATGGCGACAACCAGTACGCGGTGGGCGTCGCGGTCAAGATCGGGCCGATGTCCGCCAAGTTCGTTGGCAAGGTCTTGCTCAGCGACATCCACGCGCCCAACAGCTACCGCATCAGCTTTGACGGGCAGGGCGGCGCGGCCGGGTTCGGCAAGGGCCAGGCCGACGTTCAACTGGCGCCCGCCGCCGAGGGCAGCGGCTGCGTCCTCAGCTATACCGTGCGGGCCCAGGTGGGCGGCAAGATGGCCCAGATGGGGCAGCGTCTGATCGACGGCGTGGCCAAGTCGATGGCCGAGGATTTCTTCGGCCGCTTCGACGCCGAGATGCAAAGGCGCCATCCTCAAGCTTACGAAGCGGCGGCGCAGGTGGCTGCCGCCGAGCTGGCGCAGGCCCAGGCGGCGGCTGATGCGGCGCAGGCCGGTGCCGCCGGCGCCAAGGCGGGCGGGTGGCTGTCTTCCGTGCCGGTCTGGGCATGGGCCCTTGGCGCGGCCGTGGTCGTTGTCGCCGGGGTGTACCTGCTGGGCTGACGCGGCGATGGAAAACCTCGACGTCATGGTGCTTCGCACCTTGCGCGACTGGCGCCAGGCGGGGCGCCACGCCTTGCTGGCGACGGTGGTGCGCACCTGGGGCTCATCGCCCCGTCCCATGGGGTCGATCCTGGCCTTGTGCGAAGACGGTTCGCTGGTCGGATCGGTTTCTGGCGGCTGCATCGAGGACGACCTGATCGACCGATACGCCCGGGCCCAGCGGGTGCCGGGGCAGGGCATTGCCGACGGGCCGCCGGCGTTCGTCAAGTACGGCATCACGGCCGACGAGGCCCATCGCTTCGGCCTGCCCTGTGGAGGTACGCTCGAGCTGCTGCTCGAGTACAACCCCGACGCGGCGCAGTTGGCCCAGCTGGTGGCGCAGCTGGAAGCCGGGCGGCTGGTGGCGCGGCATGTGCGGCTGTCCGACGGTCAGGCCCAGCTGGAGCCGGTGACCACCCCGCAGGAGATGCGGGTCGACGCGCAAGTGCTGGTCAACACCTTCGGGCCCGAGTACCGCATGTTGCTGATCGGTGCGGGCCAGCTCACCGAATACCTCGCGACGATGGCCCTGTTCAGCGGCTTCGCGGTGTCGGTGTGCGACCCGCGTGAGGAGTACCGCGGCGGCTGGAGCCTGGCCGGCGTGACCTGGGTGCCGGGCATGCCCGACGATGCGGTGGCCACCTTCCGCCCCGACGCGCGCAGCTGCGTGGTGGCGCTCACGCACGATCCCAAGCTGGACGATCTGGCCTTGCTGCAGGCGCTGGACACCGATGCCTTCTACGTGGGTGCCATCGGCAGCCGCCGTAACAACGAGGCGCGGCGCCAGCGCATGATCGAGCACTTTGACCAGACGAACGAATCGCTGGCCCGCCTGCGCGGGCCGATCGGCCTGTACATCGGCAGCAAGACGCCGCCTGAGATCGCGGTGAGCGTGATGGCCGAGATCCTCGCGGTGAAGAACGGGGTGCAGCTGCCTCGGGGCATGGACGTGGCCCAAGCCAAGAGCCTGCGGGCGATGCCGCCGAGCGATGCCGGCGAAGTGGGCGATTCGCCCGCCTGCGGCGTTCCGCGCGCCTGAGGTGGCGCCGCGCGCCCCCATACGGTGCGCGTCTTCCTGCTTGACATGCCGTTCATCAGCAGTCGGTAGACTTGCGCGCTTTCGATCCTTTCGCATTGGCGAGCCATGGCCGAACTGTTGCCCCGACGACCCCTTTCCCTGCTCGCGTTGTTCTTCGCGCTCACGCTGGCTGCCTGTGGCGGCGGCAACAACGCGCCGGCTGCCGCGCCGTCTGGTGGCGCCATGCCGCCGCCAGAGGTGGGGGTGGTGAAGGTCACGCCGGGGCCGGTCGGACTGCTCACCGAGCTGCCGGGCCGCCTCGAGGCCTCTCGCGTGGCCCAGGTGCGCGCCCGTGTCGCCGGCATCGTTCAGGAGCGGCTGTTCCGCGAGGGCGCGGACGTCAAGGCCGGTGAGCTCTTGTTCCGCATTGACGCCGCACCCTATCGCGCGGCCCTGTCGAGCGCGCAGGCCACGCTGGCGCGTGGGCAGGCCAACCTCACGTCCACCACCGCCCTGGCCGAGCGCTACCGACCGCTGGTCGAGGCCAATGCGGTGAGCAAGCAGGAATATGCCAATGCGATCGCCGCGCAAAAGCAGGCCGAGGCGGAAGTCGCCGGCGGCCGCGCCGCGGTCGAGTCGGCCCAGATCAACGTGGGCTATGCCGCCGTCACCGCCCCCATTTCAGGGCGCATCGGCCGCGCCCTGGTGACCGAGGGCGCGCTGGTCGGGCAGGGCGAGAGCACACCTCTGGCGGTGGTGCAGCAGATCAACCCGATGTATATCAACTTCACGCAGTCGGCCAACGATGTGCTGGCCCTGCGCCGCGCGTTCGACCAGGGCCGCCTGCAACGCGCCAGCGGCGGCGGCGCCGCGGTGCGTGTGGTGTTGGACGACGGCAGCGAACACCCGCAGGCCGCGCGGCTGTTGTTCTCCGATCTCTCGGTGGACCAAGCCACCGGCCAGGTGACGCTGCGGGCCGAGGTGCCCAACCCCGGGGGCCAATTGCTGCCGGGCCTGTATGTGCGCGTCCGCCTGGAGCAGGCCCGTGCCCAGAACGCCGTGCTGCTGCCGCAGCAGGCCGTCACGCGTGGACCTCAGGGCGATTCGGTCATGGTGGTCGATCCCGACGGCCAGGTGGCGCCGCGACCGGTCAAGGTCGGCGGTGCGCAAGGCGGCGAGTGGGTCGTCCTCGAAGGCCTCAAGGCCGGCGACCAGGTGATGGTGGACGGATTCCAGAAGCTGCGGCCGGGCGCGCCGGTCAAGCCCGTGCCGTGGAGCGCCGCAAAGGCGGCCGCTCCCGCATCGCCTGCGGCACCGGCCGCATCCGCGAGGCCTGCCGTGTCGGCCGCCCGGTCCTGAGGGCGCGCGCATGGCGAAGTTCTTCATCGACCGGCCCGTGTTCGCGTGGGTGATCGCGCTGTTCCTGATCGTGCTCGGCTCGGTGGCCATCACCCAGCTGCCGATCTCCCAATACCCGCCCGTGGCCCCGCCGGCCATCGTGCTCAACGCCAGCTATCCGGGCGCGTCGGCCCGCACGCTCGAAGAAAGCGTGATCAGCGTGATCGAGCAGGAGATGAACGGCTCGCCAGGCCTGATCTACATGGAGTCGGTGGCGCAGGCCAACGGCAGTGGCCAGATCACCCTGAGCTTCCAGCCTGGCACCAACCCCGACCTGGCCCAGGTTGACGTGCAGAACCGGCTGGCCCGCGCCACGCCAAGGCTGCCCCAGGCCGTGACGCAGCAGGGCGTGCGGGTGGACAAGTCGCGCTCGAACTTCCTGCTGTTCACCATCCTGTCCTCGGACAACCCGAACATCACCCCGGTCGACCTGGGTGACTATGCGTCGCGCAGTGTGCTGCCCGAGTTGCAGCGGCTGCCCGGCGTGGGCCAGGCGCAGCTGTTCGGCACCGAGCAGGCCATGCGCATCTGGATCGACCCGCAGAAACTGGCGGGCTTGAACCTGTCGGTGACCGAGGTGAACGCCGCGATCCGCGCCCAAAACGCGCAGGTGTCCTCCGGCACCATCGGCGACCTGCCCAATGTGGCGGGGCAGGGCATTGCCGCCACGGTCGTGGTCAACGGCCAGCTGGCGTCGGTCGAGCAGTTCCAGAAGATCGTGTTGCGCGCCAACGCCGACGGCTCCACCGTGCGCCTGCGCGACGTGGCCCGGGTCGAGTTGAATGCGCAAAGTTTCGCCACCGCCGCCCGCCTGAACGGCCAGCCGGCCGCCGGCATCGGCGTGCAATTGGCGCCCACCGGCAACGCGCTGGCCACCGCCGACGCCGTGCGCAAGCGCATGGGCGAGTTGGCCCCCTACTTTCCGCAGGGCGTGAAGTGGGAGATTCCGTACGACAGCTCGCGCTTCGTGCGCATCTCCATCAGCCAGGTCGTCGTGACACTGCTGGAGGCGGTGGCGCTGGTGTTCGCGGTCATGTTCCTGTTCCTGCAGAACTGGCGCTACACGATCATCCCGACGCTGGTGGTGCCGGTGGCCCTGCTGGGCGCCTTCGCGACGCTGCTGGCGCTGGGATTCTCGATCAACGTGCTGACCATGTTTGGCATGGTGCTGGTGATCGGCATCGTGGTGGACGACGCCATCGTGGTGGTGGAGAACGTCGAGCGCATCATGAGCGAGGAGGGCTTACCGCCGCGTGAGGCCACACGCAAGGCCATGGGGCAGATCCAGGGGGCCATCATCGGCGTGACGGTGGTGCTGATCTCGGTGTTCGTGCCGCTGGCGTTTTTTGCCGGCTCCACGGGCAACATCTACCGCCAGTTCTCGGCGGTGATGGTGTCATCGATCTCGTTCTCCGCACTGATGGCGCTGTCGCTCACGCCGGCGCTGTGTGCCACGCTGCTCAAGCCGGTGCAAGCGGGGCACCACCATGCCAAGCGTGGATTCTTCGGCGTGTTCAATCGCGGCTTCAGCCGCACGGCCAAGGGCTACGAGGGGGTGGTCGCGCGCATCCTGCGCCGTGCGCCGCGCTCCTTGTTGCTGTATGTCGTCATCGTCGGGGCGGCCGCGCTGGTTTACACGCGCCTGCCCACCTCGTTCCTGCCGGCCGAAGACCAGGGCAACATGCTGGTCAACGTGCAACTGCCGCCGGGTGCCACAGTCGAGCGCACCCAGGCGGTGATGGAGCAGGTGGAAGCCTTCGTGCTCAAGCAGCCGGAGGTTCAGAGCATGGTGAGCGTGCTGGGCTTCTCGTTTTCCGGACAGGGACAGAACGCCGGCCTGGCCTTCGTCACCCTCAAGGACTGGGACGAGCGAACGAATGAGAGCCAGTCGGCGCAGGCGCTGGCCGGTCGCTCGTTCGGCGGGCTGGCCGGCATCCGCGACGCCTTCATCTTCCCCCTGAGCCCGCCGCCGATTCCGGAGCTGGGCACCGCGTCAGGCTTCACCTTCCGCCTGCAAGACCGCGGTGGCAACGGCCGCGACGCGCTGATCGCCGCGCGCAATCAACTGCTGGGGCTGGCCGGCAAAAGCCCGCTGTTGACGCAGGTGCGGCCGGACGGCCTGGAAGACGCGCCGCAACTGCAGCTGGACATCGACCGCGACCGGGCGCAGGCGCTGGGCGTGTCCTTCGATGCGATCAACGCCATCTTGTCGACCTCGCTGGGGTCGAGCTATATCAATGACTTTCCCAACCGCGGGCGCCTGCAACGGGTGATCGTGCAGGCCGACGCGCCGGCGCGCATGCAGGCCGAAGACCTGTTGCGCCTGAACGCCATGAACAGCCAGGGCCGGCCGGTGCCGCTGTCGGCCTTTGCCACCACACGCTGGGTGACCGGTGCGATGCAGACGGTGCGCTACAACGGCTATCCGGCCATGCGCATCTCCGGCGCGCCCGCGCCGGGCTACAGCACCGGCGCCGCCATGACCGAGATGGAACGCCTGGCGGGGCAGTTGCCCCAGGGCTTCGCCTTCGAATGGACCGGCCAGTCGCGTGAGGAAAAACTCGCCGGTGCGCAGGCCATGATCCTCTATGGCTTTGCCATCCTGGCGGTGTTCCTGTGCCTGGCGGCGCTGTATGAAAGCTGGTCGATCCCGCTGGCAGTAATCCTGGTGGTGCCGCTGGGCGTGCTGGGGGTGCTGCTGGCGACCTGGTGGCGCGGTTACTCGAATGACGTGTACTTCCAGGTGGGGCTGGTGACCATCATCGGGCTGTCCGCCAAGAACGCAATTTTGATCATTGAATTTGCCAAGGATTTGCAGGCCCAGGGCAAGGGGCTGGTCGAGTCCGCACTGGCCGCGGCGCACCTGCGCTTTCGCCCCATCGTCATGACTTCGATGGCCTTCACGTTGGGCGTGCTGCCGCTGTTCCTGGCCTCGGGTGCCGGCTCGGCCAGCCAGCGGGCCATCGGCACAGCGGTGATCGGCGGCATTGCCTCGGGCACGCTGCTGGCGGTGTTTTTCGTGCCGGTGTTCTTCGTGGTGGTGAGAGGCATCTTCAAGGGCAGCGAGCGGCAGCGCAAGCTGTACACGCACGAACTGGAGGCAGAGCTTCCGCGCGGCGCCACCTCGGTGGACCAGGTATGAGCGGCCGCACGGCAAGTGCACGCACGGTGCGGCGCCTGGCCACGACCGTGCTCGGGGCGCTGCTGTCAGCGTGTTCCATGATGCCAGCGTATGAGCGGCCGGCGGCGCCGGTGGCGGCCGCTTTTCCCCAGTCGTCTGCGCTGGGTGAGGCGGCCGCCGCCTTGCCATGGCGCGAGTTCTTCACCAACGAGCGGCTGCGCACCCTGCTCGATACCGCCCTGCGCAACAACCGCGATCTGCGGGTGGCGGCCCTGAACATCGAGCAAGCGCGCGCCCAGTGGGGCATCCGCGAGGCCGATCGGCTGCCCGGTGTCGGCGTGGCGGTCGGCGGCAACCGCGCACGCGGCTCGGGCAACACCACGACCACTACCTACACGGCCGGCTTGCTGGTGTCCTCGTGGGAGATCGATTTCTTCGGTCGACTGGCCAGCCTGGCCGAATCGGGCCGTGCGCAGTTCCTGGCCACGGGCGAGGCGCGGCGTGCGGTCCAGGTGAGCCTGGTCGCCTCGGTGGCCAATGCCTGGCTCGGCCTGGCGGCCGACGACGAATTGCTGGCGCTCACACGTCAGACCTTGACGGCCCGCGAAGAGTCGCGGCGCCTCGTTGGCCTGCGCTTTGACAACGGCGCGTCGTCCGAACTGGACCTGCGGCAGGCCGACTCCCTGACCGAGACCGCCCGCGTTGCGCTGGTGCAGCAGTTGCGCCAGCGCCAGCAGAATCTCAATGCCCTGACCCAGCTGCTGGGCGAGGCGCTGCCGGCCGACTACACGGCCGGGGTCGGTACTCAATCCGTTTCTCTACCTGACGTGCCAGCGGGCCTGCCCTCGCAGGTGCTGGTGCAGCGCCCGGACGTGCGCCAGGCCGAGGAGCTGCTGGTATCGGCCAACGCCAACATCGGCGCGGCACGCGCGGCATTCTTTCCGCGCATCTCGCTGACCGCCGGTCTGGGCACGGCCAGCAGCGAGCTGGGCCGGCTGTTCGCGGGCGGTACCTGGGGCTTCACGGCGGCGCCGCAATTGCTGGCGCCGGTGTTCGACGCGGGCCGCAATCAGGTGGGCCTTCGCTCGGCCGAAGTGGCGCGCGAGGTGGCGGTGGCCCAGTATGAGCGCGCGATCCAGGCGGCCTTCGGTGAAGTGGCGGATGCCTTGGCCGGCCGGGCCACGCTGGGCGACCAGTTGCAGGCCCAGTCGGCCGTGGCGCAGGCGGAATCGGTGCGGCTGCGTCTGACGCGGATGCGCTATGACGCGGGTGTGTCGAGCCAGCTTGAGTTGCTGGACGCGCAGCGCACGGTGTTCAGCGCGCAACAGGCTGAGATCCAGACCCGGCTGCAGCAGCTGCTCAATCAGGTCGCCTTGTATCGCGCCCTTGGGGGTGGGTGGGCCGATGCGCCCGGGGCGGCGCCAGAGCGGCGCTAGACCGCTCGCATGGCGGCGCACGGAGCCTTTTGACGCCTGACTTCCCCTTGCCACTGGTCGGCATGCCTCGCCGCGGCAAGAATGGGGGTATGAGCAATCGCACTATCGCAAGCGACAACGGGCGCTGGCAATTCTGGATCGACCGCGGTGGCACTTTCACCGACATCGTCGGGCGGCGGCCCGACGGCGGCGTCGTCACCGACAAGCTCCTGTCGGACAACCCCGGGCATTACCGCGATGCAGCCGTGGCGGGCATTCGCCGTCTGCTGGGGCTCAAGCCGGGCGAGCCGATCACGGCCGACCGGGTCGAGTGCGTGAAGATGGGCACCACCGTCGCCACCAACGCCTTGCTGGAGCGCCGCGGCGAGCCCACCTTGCTGGTGACGACGCGGGGATTTCGTGACGCGCTTCGCATCGGCTACCAGAACCGTCCGCGCCTGTTCGACCGCCACATCGTGCTGCCCGAACTGCTGTACGCGCAGGTGATCGAGGCCGACGAGCGCGTCGGCGCCCATGGCGAGATCGTGCAGCCCCTGGACGAGGCGAGTCTGCGCGAGCAGTTGGCCGCTGCCCATGGTCGCGGCCTGCGCAGCTTGGCCATCGTCTTCATGCACGGCTGGCGCTACACGACGCATGAAGCGGCTGCGGCGCGACTGGCACGCGATGTCGGGTTCGAACAGGTCAGCACCTCGCACCAGACCAGCCCGATGATGAAGTTCGTCAGCCGGGGAGACACCACTGTGGTCGACGCGTACCTGTCACCCATTCTGCGACGCTACGTGCAGCAGGTGCGCGACGAAATGCCGGGGGTTCGCATTTTCTTCATGCAGTCGTCCGGTGGCCTGGCGGACGCGGCCGTCTTCCAGGGCAAGGACGCAATCTTGTCGGGGCCGGCCGGCGGCATCGTGGGCATGGCCCGCACGGCCGCTCTGGCCGGCCATGATCGCGTGATCGGCTTCGACATGGGCGGCACCTCGACCGACGTGTCGCACTTTGCCGGCGAGTTCGAGCGTGAGTTCGAAACCCAGGTGGCGGGCGTGCGGATGCGGGCGCCGATGTTGAGCATTCATACCGTGGCCGCGGGCGGCGGATCCGTTCTCGAATTCGACGGTGCACGCTTTCGGGTGGGCCCGCGCAGCGCCGGTGCCAGCCCCGGCCCAGCGAGCTATGGCCGCGGTGGTCCCTTGGCCGTCACCGATGCGAACGTGATGCTCGGCAAGATCCAGCCGCGCTTTTTCCCGCGCGTGTTCGGCTCCGGCGGCGACGAGCCTCTGGCCGAGGATGTGGTGCGCGAAAAGTTTGGTGAGCTGGCTTTGCGTTGCGGACGCAGCATCGAGGATGTCGCCCAAGGGTTCATCGATATCGCAGTGCAGCAGATGGCCAACGCGATCAAGAAGATCTCGGTGGCACGCGGCTACGACGTGACGCGCTACACCTTGCAGTGCTTCGGCGGCGCCGGTGGCCAGCATGCCTGTCTGGTGGCCGATGCGCTCGGGATCAGCCGCGTGTTCGTGCACCCCCTGGCTGGCGTGCTGTCGGCCTACGGCATGGGCCTGGCCGACCAGAGCCTGATCCGTGAGCAGTCGATCGAGTTGCCACTTGGGCTCGAGGCCATGCCGCGGATCACGCAGGCGTGGTACGCGCTCGGCGCGGATGCCGCCGACGCGTTGCGCGGCCAGCGCACCGACGCAAGCGCCGTGCAGGTGCGGCGCCGCGTCCATGTGCGCTACCAGGGTAGCGACTCGGCGTTGGTTGTAAGCGGCGCCGACCTGCCGGCGATCGTCGCGAACTTCGAATCCGCCTACCTGCAGCGTTTTGCGTTTCTGATGAAGGGCCGGCCGATGGTGGTGGAGGCCGTGTCGGTGGAGGCCATCTTGCCAGGTGATGCGCCCGCCGAGCCACGCCAGGTTGTTCACCCTTCGCGGCCGATCATGGGCGAGAAGGTTCGCGTGTATGCAGGCGGGCAGTGGCTTGCCGCAACGCTGGTGACGCGTGAGGCCTTGCGCCCCGGTGACCTGCTCGCCGGCCCTGCCATCGTTGCCGAGAAAAATGCAACCACGGTGATCGAGCCCGGTTGGCAGGCGCGGATCACCGAGCTCAATCACATCCTGCTGGAGCGCACCGCGTCACGCGAATCACGCTTGGCGTCCGGCACGCGAGTCGACCCGGTGTTGCTGGAGGTGTTCAATAACCTGTTCATGAACATCGCCGAGCAGATGGGCCTGCAACTGCAGAACACCGCCCACTCGGTCAACATCAAGGAGCGTCTGGACTTTTCCTGTGCCCTGTTCGACGCGCAAGGCAACCTGATCGCCAATGCACCCCACATGCCGGTGCACCTGGGCTCCATGGGCGAGAGCATCAAGACCGTGATCGGCCGCAATGCTGACCGCATCGCGCCCGGCGACGTGTACGTGCTGAACGATCCGTACCATGGCGGCACGCACCTGCCCGACGTGACCGTGATCACGCCGGTCTACCTGGATCGGGCCGACGAACACGCTGGCACGCCTTCACGTCCCATGTTTTATGTCGGCAGCCGAGGCCACCATGCTGACATCGGCGGGATTTCGCCGGGATCGATGCCGCCGTTTTCCACCCGCATCGAGGAAGAGGGCGTGCAGATCGACAATTTCAAGTTGGTCGACCGTGGCGACCTGCGTGAAGCGCAGATGCTGGCGCTGCTCTCGAGCGGCCCCTGGCCCAGCCGCAATCCGCAACAGAACCTCGCCGACCTGAAAGCACAGATCGCGGCCAACGAGCGTGGCGTGCAGGAACTGCGGCGCATGGTCGACCAGTTCGGCCTGGATGTCGTGCAGGCCTACATGGGCCATGTCCAGGACAACGCGGAGGAGTCGGTTCGGCGCGTCATCACGCGCTTGAAGGATGGTCAATTCACGCTGCCGCTCGACAACGGCGCGCAGATTGCTGTGCGCATTCGTGTCGACGCGGCCAAACGGAGCGCGGAGATCGACTTCACCGGCACGTCCGCGCAGCAGGAGAACAACTTCAACGCCCCCTGGGCCGTGTGCATGGCGGCAGTGCTGTACGTGTTCAGGACGCTCGTCGACGATGAAATTCCACTTAACGCAGGGTGCCTCAAGCCACTGAAGGTGGTGATCCCGCAGGGGTCGATGCTCAACCCTCTGCCGCCCGCCTCGGTGGTCGCAGGCAACGTCGAAACTTCGACCTGCATCACCAATGCGCTTTATGGCGCGCTCGGCGTCATGGCGGCCAGCCAGTGCACGATGAACAACTTCACCTTCGGCAACGAGCGCTACCAGTACTACGAGACGATCGCTGGCGGCAGTGGCGCCGGTGAGGGCTTCGATGGATGCAGTGTCGTGCAGACGCACATGACCAACTCACGGCTGACCGACCCGGAGATTCTGGAGTTTCGATACCCGGTGCGTCTGGAGAGCTATGCCATCCGCAAGGGATCTGGCGGAGGGGGGCGCTGGCGCGGCGGCGACGGCGGCGTTCGCCGCGTTCGCTTCCTCGAACCCATGACGGCGAGCATCCTGTCGAATGGCCGCCTGCACGGCGCGTTCGGAATGGCCGGCGGCGCCCCCGGCCAGGTGGGCATCAACCGCGTCGTGCGAGGCGACGGCACCGTCGAAGTGCTCGCCCACATCGGTCAGGCGCGCATGGAAGGTGGGGACACCTTCGAGATCCACACACCCGGCGGTGGGGCATGGGGGGACGACCCAACGGGTAACAGTGTGGATCCCCTTGCGCAGGAGCGCGCAGGGTCGCCATAATCGCCGCTCTTTGCTGCCTGGCCCCTGGCGCTTGAAATCGGCGGTTCAGGCCAAATTTTCAGTGTAGAATCGCCCGCTCTGGTGATCAGCGACGAACGTGCAAGCGCAAGTTGGCAGCTAGCCGGGAAAAGCCTTCAGGCTTGCGGGCGATGAAAAAATCGCGGCAACAAAGAGGGCGGCGCCAAGTAACCAGATTGAATCAATCATGTTAATTGGCAAGGCAAAAAAGTTTGACGGATCTCTAAAAACCGTGTGATAATTCGAGGCTTCGCTGATCGCAGCGAGCTGGGGCGGGAAGAGGGTAGCGAGAGCGCTTTCTGACTGCTGGGATCCTTAACAATACACAGCCGATAAGCGTGGGCGTTTGAGTGGCGATTGCCAGGTTCTTCGGAACTATCAAACGCTCATGAGAATAGAAGTGAAGTTCACTTCAATTCC
>CANJQN010000005.1 GCA_947476465.1 Comamonadaceae bacterium
GGTCGGGCCGCACACGCAACTGGACACCTGTCGGGGCAGTAACGCTCAACCCGGAACGCGCCTCGGTGGTCGCCATGCAATCCCAGCTCAAAGATATTCAGCCGTTGGCTGCATGACCGAGGCGACAACTACCTTGACGCGCGCCGGAGTCAAGGAAATCGCCAACCTTACTTGGGCGATGGTTGTGACTGCGGATGGCACATTGTCAGACCAGATTTTGCTGGAGAATTCAGCCTCAAAGGGCAGCTCTGGAAGATGCATTCCATTAAACAGTCAGCTCAAGCAGCACCTGCAGGCACTGTTAAATAAAACAAAAGTCAAGAAGAACGTTGCCGATTTGCATTCTTTACAAGTTGTTCAGAGCGAACGGTCAAATCGAACCAGCCCCCAAGTGATTGTCAATATGTTTAAGGGTTGGTACAAGCAGGCGGGTTTGATGGGCTGTTCTTCCCATAGCGGGCGACGCACATTCATTACGAATGCTGCAAGAAAGATTTCTACTGTGGGTGGTTCACTTAGGGATGTGCAGTGGCTTGCTGGTCACAGCAGTTTGCAGACTACCCAACGATATATTGATAGTGATAGTGAAGCCATGCGTAAGGTGGTTAATCTTCTCTGAAATACTTCACATTTACACAAGAGTTTCCACTCTTGTTCAGGCTGACGAGGGTATGTCCTTGGAATTCCAGCGTGAGCTCGGGATTAAAAGGGCTCAAGAGCTGAACTTTCAATCCAAAATATGGAATGAAGGCGGTAAGTCATCTAACCATGAAGAGTTAGACAAGCGTCCGATACTTTCTCTGCTTTTCAACGAGATTAAGCGTGGTGCAGTCAAACATTTGTTTGTTTATGACCAGTCTCGCCTATCTCGCAACGATACTGTTTCGTCAATTTTCAGAATTGAGTGTGCTAAGCAGGGGGTGACCCTTTACAACAAAGAGGGCAAATACAACCTGAGTGATCACAATGATCATTTCATGAAGCAGATCCTGGACGCAGTTGGTCAATTCGACAATGCCCAGCGTGCAGAAAGAACACGCCTTGGAAAGCTAGCGAGGGTTCGGCAGGGGTACTGGCAAGGTGGTCCACCACCCTATGGATATGAGCTCAAGAATCGTAAGCTGATCATCAACGAAGAAGAAGCAAAGTGGGTTCGCCTGATCTTTGAACGCTACGCCAATAAGGTGCCGACTCTCGACATCAAAATCGAACTAGACCGCAATGGGGTGGAGCCACGTCGGAAGCGCGGCAACTGGACAATGGGTTCATTGCAGTCGCTGATGCGAAACACCCATTACATCGGCTTTTACGACTTCAAGGACGGTAAGAGCGAGGAAGAAATTCGCATTGACTGCCCTCGAATCCTTACTTCAGAGTTGTGGAACCGCGTTAAGGCAACCCGTGACAAACACAGCGAACGACGAAGCAGCGAAAACCCAACCAAGCATTTCTACTTGCTGAAGCACATCCTTCGTTGCGCCCATTGCGGCACATGGCTTTCCGGCATCTATAGCGCCACCCAGACCAAGAATCACTACTATTGCCCCAAGAAAGAACGTGAATGGACCAAGCGCCCGATTGATGCCGAGGATAAATGGAAGCGCGGCAGGGTGTGTGAAATGACTCGATCTCTCAACATTGAACCGACTGACAAGCTGGTCTGGGATGCAGTTCTTGGCGCCCTTGAAAAAAGCTCGTTAATGAAAGAATCGATCCGAAAAGAAATCACTGGGGCTGGTGGTCAGAAGTTGCAAGTCAGTGCCAAGGAAGCGAAGGCTAGAGATGGGAAGATTAAGCAGTTCCAGAAGCTGATCGCCAAGTTAGACGACAGCCTTGTCGAGCTTGAAACTGATAGGCTGATGGGTAATGTGACGCCAGCTCAGTACCCGAAAATCAAAGCAAAGATCACTGATGAGAAGATAAATGCTGAAGCAGAGATTGAACAAATCCAGCAGCTGATTTCCGGGGCGGAACAGCAAAAGAACTGGATTGACTGGGTCGGCAAGTTTCAAAATAAGATCGACAACTACCGTAACTTCACACCAGAGCAAAAGAAAGAGTTGCTCCAAGGTCTGCTGACCACGATAGACGTCCACTTGATCGACAAGCAGACACACTGGCTTGAGATCAACTTCAAGGTTCCCCTTGTTGGCGACCAGTTGGTCTACAAGGACATCGCCCAAAAATCCAAGGGCTACACGGTCAAAGAGGGCGGATCAGCCCTCATGATCGAGATGGCTTCCCGTCCTTACAGCAAAAAAAAACCATACGCGATAACAAGTTGAGTAAAGGTAAAAGCGACACCAGTCCGCTACGGTGGAGTGAGGCGGAGAGGACCTCAGGGGGCGGGAAAAGCGCTTCTGACATCGGCGCTAGGTGGCAGCACGACCCTGATACGCTGAATGTGCCGAAAATGCTCCTGCAGCTAGCTCGATATCAGCGCGCGCAAGGCCCCCCTTCCGCGCGGCCTCTTGCCACCCGTCGACAGCTGACATCACCTCTTTGACAATCTGCTTGCCGCGCTCGGGGGTGAGTCCGTAGAAGGCAGTCGTGCGCAAGACGGTTTCGAGGTGGGGGCGGTTGTCTGAGTCGTCGATGTTCAGGACGTGTTCTGCCTTGTCGATGTTCGGGTTGACATCGAAGGCAGGCGCCAAGCGCCAGCCGTTTGCGCCGAGCACGAATCCGTGATTGCGCAGGTGGTCGTCTCGGTTCCCAACCGCCACATTGAACGCAACCCTGCGAAACAACTGCTCCAGGTCGGCGCGCGCGTGGGCTCCGTCGCCGTTGGCACGGAGAAACTGAGCCAACTCCAGGTAGCTCGTGCCCTCGCTCTGCTCCTTGCGAAGCAGGGTCATCGCAGAGGCATAGAACCGCCGGGCGCCGTTGATGCGGTCAAAGCGTTGCACGCAAAAAGTGTGGAACTCGCTGTTCAAGCGGACGGCCTTGGCGGGAGGCACATCGACTCCTGCCCTTTGGGCCAAGCCGTGCACAACATGCTCCCAGGCGCCGATGTCCCGGTCGTCATCACGCGCTGGGAATTTTCCAATCCACAGCGAGCCGTCCGCCTCAGTGAAATTGGCCTTTGGCCGGGCGCCCCCGAGGGAAGCGCCAGGTGCAACCAGTACGGCCAGCCACTTTCGAAGTGCATCGAGGTCGTCAATGCGGCGGCTGCTTAGCTGATACGCCACCGCCTCCAGCTCGCGCAACGTGGTGATGGGCGGTGCCGCCATCCTGTCGTTTCCAAGGAACTCATCGGTCCCTGCGAGCCGAAAGCGCAATGCGCCTTGCCGGGTGATGTCCTGGACCCCGATGAGGAAGTCCCAGGCGTAGAGCGCGCGCGGCGCGCGTTTCTCGTCCTTGGCTTGCAGCGCCTCCCGCCGTTTCATCAGCGTCTGACCCCACCTGTCAGGCGAGGAGTCCAGAAAGATGCCGAAGTTGCCGAGCTCGGGCTTGGGAAAGAAGGGCGCGTCGTCCAGAGACAGGTTGGGGTCGAGCGCAAAGGCACGCGCGTCGCGTAGCCATGCGCGTTCGTAGTGGAACCGAATCTGGCCTCGGTCGTGAGCCAGTGCGCCCACCAGGCATGGTGGCCCCAGGTCGCAGTCAAGCCAAGCCTCGAGTGCGTTGCTCGGGTCGCTCATGACAGGCTCCCTGTGCCGTCCGCGGGCTTCACAGGAGCCTGTGTCGGACTGCCTGCGCTGCGCCGGCGCCGCGATGCTGATGGGTCCCCTTCGAGCGCGAGGTCCTGCAGCTTGCGACCTACCTTGTCGTCAGCCGCCAGTGCATTGATGTCGGCTTCCAGCCCGAGGACCGCCATCACTCGCAGGTACGTCCCCAGAGTTGCTCCCGGGTCTCCAGCCTCGACCTTGTAGAGGGACGTGCGGGAGATACCGGCCCGCTGAGCGACGACCGCGTTGCTCAGTTTGCGGCGCATTCGTGCTAGCTTGAGCCGCTCTCCTAGCCCGGAAAGCAGCCTTTGCTCCTGAGGAAAGATGACAGGTGGCTTGCGCGGCATTCCGCTATTTTAGACACGGAGGCCGCTATTTGTCCAAAATAGCGAATATGAAAGGCGCTGATCATCCCCATCGGCGCCGGGGCGCACCTGCAATCTCAACTTGTGTGGGGCCTGTGTCGTCATTATTTCCTAGCCAGGGAAAACACGATATCCTAGCCGACGTAACGCATTATTTCCTAGCCAACAAGCTCCTGTGGCCACTGCCAACACCCCTTCCCAACGCCGGCTGGCGGACGCATTGCAGGCCCTCAAAACCCTGCAGGACCAGGCGCGGCACGTTCTGCGCTCGGACGACCTCAGCAGGCTTGAGCGCGAGGCGCTGCTGCGGGCGGGCTACCTGCGGCCGATCATCAAGGGTTGGTACATGCCCTCAGGGCCGGACGAGCAGGACGGCGATTCAACCGCCTGGTACGCCTGCGCGAACGACTTTGTCGCGCGCTATGCCGAGGAGCGGTTCGCGGATCGGTGGTGCGTCTCGGCCGATCACTCGATCCGCGTGCACGTCGGCAATACGAGCTTGCCGCCACAGCTCGTCCTGAATGCGCCCGAGGGCCAGAACTCGGTGATCAGCTTGCCGGCTGGGCATTCGATCCTGGATTACCGGGCAAAGGATTTTCCGCAGGCGCATCACCGCACGATGGTGGCCGGGCTGCGCGTCATGACGCTCGAGCACGCGCTCACCCGCGTTTCTGAATCGTTCTTTCGCTCGTACGCCAGAGACGCCCAGATCGCCCTTCTGGGCATGCGTGACACCAGCGATCTGGTGCGCCAGCTCCTGGACGGCGGTCGCAGTGTGGTCGCAGGCCGCTTGGCCGGCGCATTGCGGGCCTGCGGACAAGACGATCTGGCCGACCATGTCGTGGGAACCATGCGGGGAATGGGCCACGCGGTCGTGGAGACCAACCCGTTCGCAGACCCGGTGCCAGCGCTGGGTACAGTCCGCGGCGAATCCCCCTACGTCACCCGCCTGCGGCTCATGTGGGCGGCGATGCGCGACGAGGTCATCGCAAGCTTCCCTGCGGAACCTGGCCTGCCCGCGGACACGGCAGCCTATATGGCGGCCGTGCGGGACACGTATGTGCGTGACGCCTACAACTCGCTGTCAATCGAGGGCTACCGCGTCACAAACGCGTTGATCGAACGGGTGGCGTCGGGCAACTGGGATCCGCAGCACACGCAGGCCGACCAGATGTCGAAAGACGCCATGGCGGCTCGCGGGTACTTCCTGGCGCGCCAGCACGTCGAAAGATCGATCCAAAAAATCCTGCAGGGCGAAAATGCGGGTCGCGTCGTCGCGCAGGACCACCGTCAGTGGTTTCGCGAGCTCTTTGCGCCGAGCGTTGACGCCAAGCTTCTCAAGCCTTCAGACCTTGCTGGCTACCGTGCTCACCAGGTCTTCATCAGAAATGCCGCGCACGTGCCGCCTCCGAACGAAGCGGTGCGCGACATGATGCCGGCCTTGTTTGAGTTGCTCGAATCCGAGCCGCACGCAGCGGCGCGCGCGGTGCTGGGGCACTTTGGCTTTGTCTTCACGCACCCCTATCGGGACGGCAACGGCCGGATCGGCCGCTTCTTCATGAATGCCATGCTGGCCTCGGGCGGTTATCCCTGGACGGTGATCGAGGTCGCGCATCGACCGCACTACATGCAGGCGCTCAACGCTGCCAGCTCAGAAGGCGACATCGGTCCCCTCGCCAGGTTCGTGGCGTCGAGCCTGCGCCACGAAGTGGAGCGAGGGGCAGGTAAGACCGGATAGCGATCTGTCCATCCCCACGGCTAATGCGGCAAGATGCGCGATCAAATTTCGGATTGACGAATGGCAAACGATCAAACTCCCACGGTCGCTCTGGCGACCGACGTGCCTGTCCGAGTCAAGCCGTCCATTTACCCGGAGCCCTTCGCGACCATGGTCTCCGGGCGCGTCAAGCGGGCCCTGGGCAACCACTTCGGCTTGCGCAACTTCGGCGTCAACCTCACCACCCTCGGCCCTGGGGCCATCTCCGCCTTGCGGCATGCGCACTCAAAACAGGACGAGTTCGTCTACGTCGTGTCCGGGCGCGTCTGGCTGGAATGCGACACGGGAACATGGGAGCTCGGGCCAGGGATGTGCGCCGGGTTTCCATCCGGGACCGGCAATGCGCACCGCTTCGTGAACCGCTCACAAAAGGAGGCCACCTATCTGGAGGTGGGCGACAGGACGCCGGGCGACGACGCCACCTATCCAGACGACGACCTCGTGGCGCAGATGGTCGAAGGCGCGTGGGCCTTCTTTCACAAGGACGGGCGGCCGTATTGATACTCCGTGTGTCGTCTTCGATGCGCAAGGAGCCGATGGTGAGTCTGCTACATTCATTTGGGCGACCCTGCCCGTCACCCGCAAAGTGTCCGAAGAAACCGGCGCCGCGCTAGTCAATGAATCTCAAGAATCTGCGTTACTTCGCGACGTTGGCGGAAGAGTTGCATTTCGGCCGCGCTGCGGCGCGCCACAACATCACGCAATCGCCGCTCAGCGTGGGAATCCGGCAGCTCGAAGACGAGTTGGGCTTTCGCCTGTTCGAGCGCGATAGCAAGCATGTTGCACTAACCGCCACGGGCCAAGCCTTCCTGCGCGTGGCGCAGGAACTGCTGAACCACTCCGAACGCGCCGTGCAATTTGGCAATGCCCTGGCCAAGGGCCGCGCCGGACACCTCGACATCGGATTCACCAGCGCAATGGTGTTTCGCGGTCTGGGCGACATCATCTCGAACTTCGAAAACGCTTGCCCAGACGTCGACTTTTCCCTGCACGAGACCTCGTCGCAGGAACAGAAGCGGCTCGTTCGTGCTGGCCGGCTCGACGTTGCCTTCATCACGGTCAGCGATGCCAGCGACACCCGACCGAATCAAGGCTTCGGCAATATGCTGGTTTGCCAGGAACGCTTCATCGCCTGCCTGCCGATCAGCCATAAGCTGGCGCGCGCGCGCAGTGTCGATCTGGCCGCGCTCAGCGACGAACGCTTCATCATGTTTGCGCGCGCCGCCTCCCCGGGGCACTACGACCAGTTCATCAGCATGTGCGCGGCGGCCGGCTTCCATCCAAACATCGGCCTGGAGGTGCGGCAGTTCCTCACGGCCGCGGCACTGGCCGGAAACGGCCTGGGGGTGTCGGTCGTGCCCGAGTCGATCGGCCGTTCCTGCATGCCGGGCGTGGCGTTCGTGCCGCTGAAGAAAAGCCCGATCCAACCCTCTGCTTACCTCATATGGGATGTGAACCGCACCACGCCCGGACTGGTTGCATTCGTCGACACCGTCAAGGGGTTTCTCGCAGCAACATCGGCCGCGCCGACGATGCACGAAAGGGATCGACGAAGTTAAAAATGGCATTGGACTGCGCTTTGCGCCGCCGCAACAATGGCCTGCATGAGCGCTGACAGGCAACTCCAGGAATCGGTCGACCGGCTGCGCGCAAAGATCGGCACGCGGATCAAGGACCATGGATCCGGCGCAGTCGACAGGGTTTCCGTACGGCGTTTCCGCGAGGCCCTCGGGCTGGTCCCCGACCCAGACCTGGGCGTGCCTGTGATGATGGTCGCGCATCTCCTGCGCGCCGATGCCGATGTCACACGCGACCAGCGCCCCAGCGAATCCGTCGACGACATGCTGGCCGACCCGGTCAATGGCGGCACTGAAGCCGAGTTCGCGCGGCCTCTGATTCTGGACGAGGTGATTCGCGGCGAAATGTTTCTGGCCGACGCATTCCTGCGCGAAGGCAAGGCAGGGGCGATGGCCGTCGTGGTCACGGTCTCCCGCTACACCGATTCACAACAGCGTGAAGTGGCCAACTTGCGCTCCACCATGATCTACCGGGGGGTCAAGGCATGATGCCGGCGCCCTTGCGCGCGGACGACCTGCCTGCGCTGGTGGCGCAGCAGTTGATCCGCACCTGCCAGCTGGCGCAGGTCAGCCGGACCCAGCTGGCCTTTTATTGCGCGGCGGTCGGCGTGACCGACCCCATTCACTACGAGAGCACCTTCGCACGCCAGGCGGGCTTCGCCGATAACGTGGTCAACGGTTCGCTTCGCGTGGCGTGGATGGCCCAGGCGCTGCACGAGCTGGCGCTTCCCGGTGGCGCGCTGGTGCGGCTCAAGTGTTCGCACCGCGCGCCGATGCTGGCAGGCGCGACGCCCTGCATCGAAATCCGCTATCTGGGGCACGTGGCCAGCGACCGCGGCCTGCTCGTGGACCTGGCTGTCCAGACCCTGGTCGACGGCCGCGTGTGCGACGTCGGCACGGGCGCTGTCCTGATACCCAACGCCAACACCTGAGTGTCCGCATGCTGATCGAACTCGACCCCCCCATTCAGAAATTCAGGCGAGAAGTCATCGAGACCTTCGAGCAACTGCGGCGACCTGAGTGGCTCAGCCTCGATCCGGAGTCGCCGGAGTATCTGGCGCATGGCAAGGCCATGGACCGGGCGCTGATCGAGAGGGGTTGGTACGCCTTGCACTGGCCCAAGGAATACGGTGGCGGGGGAACGCCCGACACCTTCTTGCGCCATGCCGTGCTGCGCGAGCTCGAGGGTTACTTTCGCGTCCCGTCCTTTGGGGGCCACGGGCGCTATATCGTCGGCCCTGCGCTGGTGGAGTTTGGCACGCCCGAGCAGAAAGAGCGCTACCTGCCCAAGATCGCCAGGGGCGAGACGGTGATCTGTCTGGGCTTTACGGAGCCCGATGCGGGCAGCGACCTGGCCGCCATGAACCTGCGCGCCGAGCGCCAGGGCCAGGACTACATCGCCAACGGCAGCAAGCTCTACATCACGTACGGCCACTACGCCACGCACATGTTTTTGGCGGCGCGCACGCAGCCCGGCAGCACGAGGCACAACGGCGTGAGCCTGTTCCTCGTCGATATGAAGTCGCCCGGCATACGGGTCAGCCATCTACCCTGCCTGACCGGTCACATGGTCACCGAAGTGCACTTCGACAATGTGCGCATTCCAGGCGATACCTTGCTGGGTGAACCGAACCGCGGCTTCTACCACATGACCACCGCGCTGAACTTCGAGCGTTCGGGCCTGGATTGGCCGGCCGAATACATGGGCCAGCTTGAAGACGTGGCGCAGTACGCGCGTGACAACGGCCTGTGGGAACGCAGCGCGATCCGCGAGGCCGTCGGGCGCCTGGCTGCCAGCCTGGAAGCGTGGCGGATGATTTGCTGGCGCGTCGTGATGCTGCAAAGCAAAGGTGAGGTTCCAAGCTGGGAAGCCTCCATGGCGCAGCTGTTTCGCAAGGACTTCAACCCGCAGTTCGGGCGGCTCCTGCTCGAAGTGCTCGGACCCCAGGCCCTGGTGGAGCGCGGCGAGAGCCGCTCGCCGCTGGCCGGACGCGTCGAGTGGTACCTGCGCGAGTCCTTCAACAACCACGGACAGGGTGGCCGCTTCGTGACGCGCAATGTCATCGCGCGTCGCGGGCTGGACATGCCCAAGAGCTGAACCCATGCAAAACCATGATCAGGAAAGTCTGAGCCTGCTGCGCGATTCGGCTCGAGACTTCTGCGATGCCATATCGCTCAAGACAGCCGACGCTCCCAGCGAGCGCTGGTGGTCCGACATCGCCGGCCTCGGCTGGTTGGCCGTGGCGGCGCCCGAGGACGCCGGTGGCGCTGGTCTCGGCCTGACCGGAGCCGCCGTGATCGCCAATGAACTCGGCAAGGCTGGCTATACCCGGGGCTACGCCGAAACGGTGGCGCTGGCGCACGCGCTTCGGCGGGGACGCGACGCCGGCCTGGTTCCTGCCCAAGAGGCCCTCCAGCAGGTGCTGCAGGACAGCGGCAGCGGTGCGTTGCAACTGAGCTTGATCAACCCCCTGGGTCCGCACATGCCCGGCGAAGGCCTGGTGGCTGACGTCGGCGCGCCCCGGCTCGGCCTGATCACCTACAGCGAATCGACCGGCCTGTGCCTGCACCAGATCGGCGAGGCCACACGGCAGCACCTGCTCAAGACGACTTCGCGTGCGCGGGACCTCCTTGTCTGCCTGGACGGCGAAGGCTTCGGGGCCGATTGCGTGCGGATTGAACTTGCTCAGGGCGACGCCGCGCTGCGCGTGTGGCAGGACGCGGTCATGCAGCACCGGGTGCTGGCGGCATCGCAATTGGTCGGCGCCGTTCAGACCGCGCTGGCGATTTCGGTGGACTACGCGCGCATCCGGTCGCAGTTCGGCCACCTCATCGGCAGTTACCAGGCCGTACAGCATGCGGTGGTCGACATGCTGGCTGGCTCGGACGCCGCCGAGTTGCTGGTCAATCGCGCGCTGCAGGCCATCGATGCCGCAAGCGGTGACCGGGCGTCGCTGGCCGATGCCGCCACGGCCTATGCCCGCGAAGTCGCCTGGACCAGCCTGATGAAAACCTATGATGTGCTCGGCGGCGTGGGGTTTATCGAAGTGCATCCCATCAACCGCTACACCCGCGCCGTTCTGCTGACGCTGGCCAGTCTCGGGTCCGCCAGCGAATGTGAAGACGCGACCGCCAGCCACGTCCGCCCGGGCCACTGGCTGGCCGCCTGACCGTTCCCTTCGACAGGAAAAGCACCGTGACCGCCATCGATCCTGCATCCAGCAAGCCGCTTCCCGAGCCGAGCGCACTCGCGCAGCCCTTCTGGGCCGCGCTGCGTAACGGGCAACTCCAGCTGCAGCGCTGCACCGGCTGCGGCCACTTCAATCATCCGCCGCGTATCACGTGTCCCAAGTGCCACGGCAAGTCCCTGGTCTGGACCGAGGTCGCGCCGCGGGGCACGGTTTACAGCTACACCATCGTGCACCGGGCCCCCATGCCGTGCTTCAAGACGGATGTGCCGTATGCCGTGGCGCTGGTCGATATTGAAGGCACGCCTGCCAGGCTGCTGTCGAATCTGTCGGGTCCGCTCGACCAGGTGCGCGTAGGTATGCCGGTCGACGTCGTCTTCGAGCGGGCCTCCGACGAAATCACGCTCTTCAAATTCGCGCCCGCCGCGCGCTCCCAGGAGGCCCCTCATGCGCAGCACTGACCTGGCACGCACGCGGGAGCTCCTCAAGGGGGCCGCGATCGTCGGCGTATACACCACCGAACAGGGCGATCTGTCCGAGCGCAGCAGCGACTCCCTGCTGCTTGAGTCGATCGAAGGCGCTTTGGCCGATGCCGGGCTGACGATCGACGACGTCGACGGCATCGCTGGCGGCCGCAGCCCCACGGACAGCGCGGCCACCGCGCTGCCTGGCTACTGGTCCGAGCTGCTAGGCCATCCGGTGCGCTACTACAGCACGGTCGATGCCGCGGCCGCGGCGCACTGCGCAAACATCCTGCATGCCGCGCTGGCTGTGGCGGCCGGCCTGGCGGAGACGATCGTGGTGATCGGCGGCGGCAGCCGTGGCGGCTCGCGCGAGGACAGTGTGCGCAAGATGGCCTATGCGCATGGGGAATTCGATGTGTCCTGGGGAACGCTGGTCCCCTCCTGGTTCGCGCTCGCCGCGCGACGCCACATGCATGAGTACGGCACGACATCGGAGCAACTGGCCGAGATCGCCGTGTCTACGCGCAGTTGGGCGGCCATGCATCCGCAGGCGATCATGAAAAAACCGTTGACGATCTCCGACGTCGTCAACTCGCGCATGATCTCCGACCCCTTGCACCTGCTCGATTGCTGCCTGTCCAACGACGGCGCCGGCGCGATGGTCATCACATCCCGGGCGCGTGCGGCGGATTGCCGTCACAAGAGCGTGCAGGTTTTGGGCGGCGCGGAGGACTATACGTTCCAGGGATACGTCAATGTCGGCCACGACTGGCTCAGTTCCGGGGCCGAGTATTGTGGCCAGAGGGCGTTGGGCATGGCCGGCCTTGCGCACGCCGACATCGACTTGCTCGAAATCTACGACTGCTTCACCATCACCGTTTTGCGAATGATCGAAGACCTCGGCTTTTGCAAGAAGGGGGAGGGCGGCGCCTTCGTTTCGGACGGAAAGTTGCGCCCGGGGGGAAGTCTCCCGCTGAACACGCACGGTGGGGGCTTGTCCTGGGGCCACAATTTTTCCGGTCTGGCCCACGCCATCGAAGCGGTGCGTCAAATCCGCGGCGAATGCGGCGCCCGCCAGGTGCCGCACGCCCGCACGGCGCTCGTGCACACGCAGGGCGGCCCACTTGCCATGCACGGCACGGTCATCCTGGCCGGGGCCTGAACGAGCGATTCGCACCAGGGCAATGGCCCTGGTGGCTCACCGGCTTATCGCTGCACTCGTCGCGCGTGTACGAGCCGGCGTCTCTCTTCACCTGCGGGGTTTCGATTCTGAAGCGGTCGGGCGGAACGCATCCAGTCCCGTGATTTCGCGGCCGTGGATGAGGGTGAGTATTTCCGGTGTTCCGTCCGGAATCGACAGCATGCGCACGTCGCGCGCGAGCCGCTCGATGCCGAGCTCGCGGCTGAGCCCCATCGCGCCGTGCAAGCGCATCCCAATGGCGATCGCACGATCGCAGGAGTCGATCGTGAACCGTTTGGCCATGGCCGAGAGCCCATTCGCACGCTCGCCCCGGTCAATCGCGGACAGCGCGTTGTAGCAAAGCAGGCGGCTCGCCACGATAGCCGTTTCCATATCGGAAAGGCCCTGCTGAACGAGCTGGAACCCACCGATGTAGGTGCCGAATTGCTTGCGCACGCCTGCGTAGGCGCGCGTGGCCTCAAAGGCCCGGGTCGCCAGATTCACAGCGGCGAGTCCGAGCAGGCACCGGCCAGCCAACCAGGTCACGGTCAGGATCTTGGCCGCGTCGCCGGACTCGCCGAAGCAATTGGCCTTGGGCACCCGGCAATTGTCGAAGACCATTTCAGCAAGATGCGACTGCCGCATCCCGATGACGTCGATCTCGCGCGCCTCGAACGGCGACTCGTCGCGGTCGATCACCACGCGCATGAGGTTGCGGCCGTCGTTGGGCCCGCCGCGACGGCAGGTCACGTTGACGATGTCGGCGATCGACCCGTTGGTGATCCACATCTTGTTCCCGTTGACGACGACGTGGTCGCCTTGGTCCACCGCGGTGGTGCGCGTGCCACGCGGGTCCGAGCCACCGTCAGGCTCCGTCGTCGCGGTTGTCGCGATGCGTTTGCCCGCGATCAGGTCCGGCAGGAACCGCTTGCGCTGTTCGGGATTGCTGCCGTAGTGCAGCCGCAAAACCGCCGTTTCCTGGCATTGGATGAGAAATGCTGCCATGGTCGGCAACTGCTCACAGATGAGCCCGTAGTCCAGGGCGCTCAGGCCTGCTCCGCCTTCTGCCTGGGGCAGGCGCGCGGCCGTGATGCCCATGCGCGAGGCTGCCTGCAAGATCGCGAGCGCAGCGGGCTTGGGCAGCGGCTTGTCAGGGTTGTTGGCTGCGAGCACGGGTTCGATGTCCTCGGCGACCATTCGCCGCGTGGCATCGACCATCATGGTCTGTTCGGAAGAAAGAGAAAAATCCATGGTGGGGCCTTAGGGCATCGTGAATCCGCCGTTCACGCTGAACACCTGGCCGGTGGTCCAGGCGGAACGATCGCTGGCGAGAAAGACAATGGCCGCAGCAATGTCGTCGGGCTCGCCGATGCGCCCTAACGGATACCGTTTGAGCACGTTCTTGGTCCGGCGCTCGTAGCGTTCAGGCCCCAGTTCGCTGGCGATCTTCGCTTGAGTGATCTGACGCAATTCGGTGTTTGTGGTGCCTGGAGAAACGACGTTGATCGTCACGCCGCTCGCGCCGACTTCCTGAGCCACCGACTTGCACAGGGCAACCACCCCCGCCTTGGCGGCCGCGTAGACCGAAATGCGCGACTGTCCGATGCGCGCTGCGTCGGTGGCCAGGCAGATGATCCGCCCGTAGCCGTTTTGCGTCATCGACGGAAGGAACGCGTGCAGGCAGTTCATCGCGCCAAAGAGGCCGACGGAGATGGTGCGCTGCCAATCCGCAGGCGTCGAATCCAGAAAGAGCTTCTCTTCCACGATGGCCGCACAGTTGATCAGCACGTCGGCCGGTCCGAGCGCCGCCGCCAATTCGTCCCTGGCACGCACGACGTCCTCATAGCTTGCAATGTCGGCCGCCACACCAACGCTCTTGATGCCAAACTGCTCCGTCAACTCCCTGGCGCTGCTTTTGGCGCTCTCGCCCAGGTTGTCGATGATCCCGACCGACGCGCCCTGCGCCGCGAGCATCTTGGCGGTGGCTCGTCCGATGCCGCGGCCAGCGCCGGTGATGGCCACCACCCTGTTCTTGAAACCTAACTCCATGGTCCTTCTTTCTTGTCGTGCACAGCCCCGTCGCGGGTATCAGGCCTTGCGGTACTTGCGGTAGTCGGACGGGCGCTTTTCGAGGAACGCCTTGACGCCCTCCAGATGTTCATCATTTCCAATGATGGAAGAAAGCAGCTCGCCGTGGGCCGTGAACGCGCCATAGAACTCCTGGTCGGAGCCCACGTTCAGGGCAATCTTGGCGATCCGGATCGCCTGCGGACTCTTGGCCAAAATCTCTTCGCACAGCTTGGCCACGACCTCGTCGAGCTCCTCGTCGGGGACGACCTGATTGATGAGCCCCATGTCGAGCGATTCTTTCGCGGAATAGAGGCGGCAGGTGTAGATCATTTCGCGGGCCTTGCGCTCGCCCACCAGACGCGGGAGCAGCTGGCATGCGCCCCACACGGGAACGCTGCCGACTTTTGGGCCCACCTGGCCGAACTTCGCGTTTTCGGATGCGATCGACAGGTCGCAGAAGATGTTGAGCTCGTTGCCGCCGCCGACGCAAAAGCCTCGCACCTTGGCAATGATCGGCTTGTCCATCATCCGCATCACGCTCGACAAGTTATTGACGCGCCGGATCTGAATGCGCGCCAGGTTCTGCGTACGGTGCTGCTGGTCCTTGACGTCGCCCCCTGCGCAAAAGGCCTTGTCGCCGGCGCCGGTCAGGACCACCACGCCGACGGTTGCGTCGTTTGCGGCAGCGGTGAATGCCGTGGTCAGGTCTTCATAGGTCCGCGGGCGCAGCGCATTGCGCGACCCAGGCCGATTGATGGTAACGGTCGCAATCCCGTTGGCGGACTCATACGTGACATCTTCTAGGTTCATGAAAATCCTCGTTGCAAATTTATGTTGCCGGTCGGCAGCGATGCGCGAGCGCGCCTACTCGCCTTTGAAGACCGCTTTTCGCTTCTCTAGGAAGGCGGTGATGCCTTCCTGCCTGTCGCTGGTCTGCGCGATGGTGTTGACCACGAACGACTCGAATTCAATGGCATCGCGCAGATTCATCTCCACGCCGGCATAGACGCTGCTCTTGAGCATCCTCAGGGCCAGCGGCGCGCGTTCCTCGTAGACCTTGACCATCGCCTTGGCCGCTGACAACGCCTCTCCGGTGGGCACCAGGCGGTTGAGAAGCCCGATGCGCATCGCGTGCTGGGCGTCGATCGGATCCGCGGAAAACAGGATCTCCAAGGCATGTCCGATGCCCACGATGCGCGGAAGCCTCTGCGTGCCGCCACCGCCCGGGACCGTTCCGATCTTTGCGCTGGTGATCGCATAGCGGGTGTTCTCGCTGCCCACGCGCAGGTCGCAGGCCAGCGCGAGTTCAAAACCACCCGTGAAGCAGAAGCCCTCGATCGCGGCGACGACGGGCTTCGGGCAATTCTCGAGGACGTTGTTCAGGCGCTTCCAGCTCGCGGTGTAATCCAGGCGATGGGCCGTGGTGTCCATTTTCTCGAGGGCCTCGTTCAGATCGGCGCCAGCCGAAAAGTATGCGGAGCCGCCGGTCACGATGACGCCGAAGACGCTTGGGTCGGCACTTGCCTGGGCGATGGCGTGCTCCACGTCTTCCATCATCTGGAGGTTGATGGCGTTTCGGCAGTCGGGCCGATGCAGTTGCAGGACGAAGGCGCCGCCGTCGCGGTCGATTTTGATAGTTTGGTAGGTCATCGGGTGGATTCAAGGAGAGTGTGCAGTGCGCTGCGGCGAGGAGACGCCGTCAAGTGGGCGAGTGACTGGGCGGGTGAGTTCCGCGCAGATGCTTTCATGGTCGAAATTGAGCGACGCGATCACCCCGCGAACCTGTGCCGGTGTCGAGAGCAGTTTGAAAGGTGTGGCGAAAACCGCCCATGATTTACCGTCCGGCGAGGGCCGTGTCAAGACCAGGTCGCGCGCAGCGACTTGCGGGTGAGCGAAAACTTCCGGCACGGTCAAGACCGGCGCGCGGTGCGCCGTTGGGCGCAAGCCGTCAAATAATTGCGCGCGTGTCCTGCTCGCGTCGTGCGTCAACGTGGACGCGCCAGGGGCCGCATCATCGGTGGTCACGGCAATCAGGCCGTCGGCTGAACGCATCATCGCCGCCCGGCCGGGCCCGCGCGCCTGTCCGTTCCATTCGAGCTGCGTGCTCCAGACGGTGGCATCCTGCATGGACAGATCGAAGTGCACGGCTTGACCTGTCCGGTCGCGCAATTCCAGTGCGGCAAGCACCGAGAGCAGCCCAAACTGGCCGCCCAGGACGTCCGACGCCGAGATGCCGGTCTTGGTGGGCATGCCATTGACGAGCGTGAGGTTCAAGAGCCCCGACATGCCTTGAATGACGGTGTCGAGCCCGGGCCGGCCCGGGAAGGCGGAGTCGGCACCGAATCCACTGACCGCGCAGCAGATCAGGTGGGGGTGCCGTTGCGCAAGCAATTGCGCGGTGAAGCCCAGTTTGGCGAGTGAACCGGGTTTGAGGTTCTCCACGAGAACATCGGCGTTATCGAGAATGCGATGAAGACGCTCCCGATCTTGCTCTGATCGAAGATCCAGCACGACACCGCGCTTGTCCGTGTTGCTGATGGGAAAAACATACGAGAGACCGTCGCTTCGAAGCGGTGCCGCACGTCGGGCCGAGTCGCCCCCCGGAGGCTCGATCTTGATCACGTCGGCGCCGAGCGTCCCCATGAGGCGGCATGCCATGGGGGCCGTCGTGAGCTGGCCGATCTCGACCACGCGAATGCCTTCCAGCGGGGCCGACGGAAGGTGCGGATCCCCTGTGATCATGGCGTCCGCGGGCGATGCGGCAGCTGTTTGAATGAGTGCCAGGACGGCCGCCCGTGCGTCATCGCGTTTCGGGACACGCTCGGCGTCGACTGCGCCAAGCGGAAAGCCCCGGATGGGCGAGGCCGGCACATGGACGGTCGATCCAATTTCGTCGTCGGGGATCGATCGGACAGATCCGCGGTGCTTGAGGTTAGGGTCGCTGTCGAAGTTGTCTATCGAGGCAATCGGGCCGCATGCGATGGCCGCCTGGAGCATGCGAGCCTCGCACTGCGCCGACGTGTGCTGCGCGCACCAGTCGTTCAGGATTCGATCGACGAGCTTGAAGTTCTCCAGGCGCGCGGACGATGTTGCGAACTGCGGATCGCGGGCCACATCGGGTTTGCCGATCACTTCGCAGACGCGGCGCCACTGTTCGTCGGAGGTCGCGCAAATCAAGATCCAGCCATCCCGGGTTGCGAAGGTGCCCCAAGGCACGAACAGCGGATGCCTGTTCCCCGAACGGGTGGCGGCTTTGCCGGCGGAGTAAAGCGCGAAGAAGTTGGTGAGAGATGTCACTGCGACGTCAAACAGCGCCACGTCGATGCGCTGGCCCGTGCCGCCGCGTCTGGCCACACGCATAGCCGCCACGGTTGCGGCGGCGGCGTACGTTGCGGCGTGCGTCTCAAGAAGGGCTGTTCCTACCGGTGTCGCCGAGCCATCCGCGGGCCCGGTCGTGTCAACGATGCCGGCCATCGCCTCGACCAGCGCTTCCGCGCAGGGGATGCCGGCCAGTGGGCCGGTGTGGCCGAAGGCGGTCACGTCGCACACGATCAACTTCTTGTGTCGTGCCTCGGTCCACAGCGGCCTGTCTTCTGGTGTGACGTCGCTCGACAGAAGGATGGCATCAGCGCTTCGGACCAGGCGCGCCAGCAGGGCTTGGTCCTGCGCGGAGCTGCGATCAAGGACGATGCTTTGCTTGCCGGCCGCGCAGACGGAGCGGTGACGCCATTTGTCGTGACTGGACGGCAATGCGGGCTCCACCAGCACGACGCGCGCGCCCAGTTGCGCCAGAAGGCTGCCTGCGAGGCCGACGCCCGCGCGGTCCCCGAGTTCAATCACGAGCGGGGAATCAAGCAGCGTTTGGCGAGGTTCGGGATGTGCGTCGGACCACTCGGCGTCACGGCGATCGCGATGACTGGTTGCCTCGACCGGCTCGCGGAATTCATCAAGGATTTCGCCCGTGCTCATGGGGTCACTTCACAGACGGGGATCCCGGAATCCGGATCCCGCGGGTCTTCATTCGCAAAGTGTAGACGGACGTCCTGGCGGCGAACAGCATGGTGTGATGATCGTCTCCGCCCCATGCGCAATTTCCCGGAATCTCCGGCAAGCGGATGATGCCGAGCAGTTCACCGGATGCCTCGAAGACCCAGCAGCCGCCCGGGCCTGTGCAATAGACGCGGCCCTCGACGTCAACCTTCATTCCGTCGGGCAGGCCCCGCTCGGCCGAGTGCATATTGGCGAAAACGCGACCGTTCGACAGCGAGCCGTCGGGCGCAACGTCGAAGGCGCGAATGTATTGGTGCTTGCAGACTTCTCCGCGCCGCTTCTCGTCGATGCAGGACATGTCCTTGCGGGTGATCGCCACATAGAGGATCTTTTCGTCGGGCGAGAAGGCCAGGCCGTTCGGGTACTCGGTGTCCTTGGTCGCGACCTCGACCGAGCCGTCTTGCCGCACCATATGCACGCCGAAATAGTCGAGCTCCCGTTCCTCGGGGGGGACAAGGCCGCCGGGGTCACTGAAATAGATCAGTCCGTCGGACCGCGTCACCACGTCGTTGGGCCGGTTCAGCCGGCGCCCGCCCACCCGTTCGGCCAGCGGCGCATAGGTTCCATCCGGCTCGCGGCGCACCAGGCGGCGCGTATCGCTTTCACAGACCAGCAGCCGCCCCTGCAGGTCCCATGTCATGCCATTGGAGCCGGCCGAGTTGTCACGCAGAACCTCGGGCTGCTGGCCGGGCACGAGGCTGTGGATCTTGTTTGCCGACACGTCGACGAACAACCAGCGTCCGGCCGGGTCCCAGACGGGCCCTTCGGTGAACTTGAATCCGGTGGCCAGTCTCACAGGTTCCTGGGGCGAAAGTACCTCATCCAATCGATTCATGCACATGCCCTCTGATGTCTACGAATGCCATCAGCCACGCCTCACGCGCGCCGCCGCTCATACTCGACCGCTTCGGACATGAATGGCGCGGCGACCGCACCGTTGATCTTGACGTCGATGAGGATCGGCCCTTCTGGCTTGGCCAGCATCGGCGCGAGCGAACGCAGTTCGTCGAGCGTACGCACTGTCGCCGTCTGAAATCCGAATGCGGCAGCGACGGGCGCGTAGTCGATGTCTGGAAATTGCGCGAGCCCGTCCGGCGTGTCTCGCATCTTCAGGTAGTGGAGCTCCGCCCCGTAGGCAGCGTCGTTCATCAGCACGATCACCAGCGGGATGTCCTCGCGTGCGACGGTCTCGAGCTCGCTCATCGTCATCAGGAAGCCGCCGTCACCGACCACAAGAACGGTGGTCAGATCGGGCTTTGCGCATGCATAGCCCATCGCGGTGCCGAACCCCATCCCGATGGAGGCGAAATCCGCGGCCAGCTTCCAGTGTCCGGGACCGGGAACCGAGAGGTACGGCAGGATTGAAAGGAAGTTGCCGGCGTCGTACACGACGTTGCGCGCGGCTGGCAGCAGCTTGTCGAGCTCGACCCCGACTGTGCGCGGGTCGAGGGTGCGCGCCGTCGGCATGGCGACGAAGTCGCTTGCGGGGTCGAAGTCAGCGAGCCAGCGTCGCAAGGTGTCGCCGCGAAGTGGCTGGTCGGCCGCGGGTCGCGCTGGCAAGGCCTCGCGCAGCCGAACCGCGGCTTCGCCGGCATCGGCGACGATGCCCACATCGCTGTGGAACCATCGGCCGATGTTGTTTCGCGTTCGGTCGACCTGGATGATCGGAATACCCGGGGGCAGCGACAGGCCGAAGCTCATCGTTCGCAGGTTCAGACCGGCGCCAAAGGCTACGACGCAATCGGCCTGCTCGATCAGGCGACGTCCGCCAGCGTTGGAGAAAGAGCCGATGACTCCGCAGTCAAAGGGATGGCCTCGGAACATGTCCTTGGCCTTGGCGGTCGTCCCGAGCGCCGCCCCGATGTGGTCTGCGAAGCCGACGATCGGGTCGCGCGCGCCGGCTGCATACGCCCCGTAGCCGGCAATGACGAGCGGCTTGCGGCTTTTCGCCAGGAGCGCGGCAGCGGCGTCGATTGCACCGGCACGCGCCGCAGGGCAGGCCGTCGTGGCGGTGGCAATCGCTCCCGGCGCGGTGGTGTCGGGATTGATCATTCCGAACTGCACGTTACTCGGCAGCAGCAGCGCGACCGCGCCATCGCGCGTTGCCGCGACCGCCTGGGCCAGCGTGCGGCGCACGGTCTGAGAATCCGTCGCGGTGTAGGTGCGGATGCTGGCGCTGCGCAGCGCCAGCGATGCGTCAAATTCCTTGGCGTCGGGGCCAATTGCGTTCGGCGCGCCGGGTTCGTTGGACATTTCGCCGACGATCATCAGCACCCGCGATCCGGTGCGCTGTGCATAAGTCATGCCGTGCATCGCATTTGCGGCGCCTGGTCCGCGGCCCACGATCACGATGCCGACGCGCCCGGTCGATGCCGCGTAGCCTTCGGCCATGGCGCATGCGTTGTTCTCGTGGCGCGCGCCGAACACACGCACGCCTGCCGCGTCGAGGCTTGCCAGAAGCAGCGCGGTGTCATCGCTCATCAGCCCGAAGACGGCCTCGATGCCCAGATTTTTGATGTCAAGCGCGAGCGCTTCGTATGCGGGGATGGTGGTGGTTGCCAAGTTGGGGCTCGCTGGGGGCATTCAGAAAGGATGTCGGGTTCGTGCGTGAGGCAAGTGCGGCGGTTGCTCTGGTGTTCATGGCCCGCGCAGCAATGGCCGAGGCGTCATGGATTCAGCCACCAAAGGATGGCACGCGCACGCCACGGCTGCTGGTGGGCATCGCGAAAAGAGCGCCAGCCAGAGGCTGGGTCGCAAGCTCCTGCGGCGTGAGCTTCTGGGTTGCCGTCGTGATGTAGAGCGTATCGAGCTGGGCGCCGCCGAAAGTGCAGCAGGTCGGCTGCGTCACGGGAAGGGTGATGACCCGATCAACTTTGCCGGCGGGGGTGTAGCGAACGATCCGCCCGCCACCATAGTTGGCGTTCCACAGGCAGCCGTCCTGGTCCATGGCCGAACCGTCGGGTACGCCGGGGTCCGCGGCGCAATCGACAAACACGCGCCGGTTGGACAGGCGTGCGTCGTCCAGGTCAAAGTCGAAGACCCAGATCTTTTTCGCCGGACTGTCCGCAAAATACATGTGCTTGTCGTCCGGGCTGAAAGCGATGGAATTTGGAATGTTGACCGCGTCGAATGCCTTGTGCACCGAGAGGTCCGGGTTTACCCGGTAGAGGGATCCTGTTGGGTTGCGCACGGTGTCGTGCATGGTGCCGATCCAGAAGCGGCCCCGGTTGTCGGCGCGGCCGTCGTTGAGCCGGTGGCCTTCAATTTCGGCCTCAAGCTGCAGCAGCCGGTTGACGTGACCGTCAACCGGGTCGAAGCCGTACAGTCCATCCTGCAGCGACACCAGCATGCCGCCTTTTTGGCGGAACGCCCAGCTGCCGACCGATTTGGTTGGCAAGTCGAACCTGCGATGCTCGCCGGTAGCGGGGTTCCAGCACTGGATGTTGGGCGCCCGAACATCAATCCACCACAGAATTTGCGTCGGCTCGTGCCACAAAGGCACCTCACCCAGCGCATCCCTGCCAGCGAAAACACACTGAGGCGTCGGTACGGCGGCCATCTATTTCACCTTGACCCGGTTTCGTGCTGGATTCGCAACGCCTGCTTCACGACGGGATTGCGAGGGACTTTTGTCCGGATTATGTTCATGCCATTGCTCCTATTCGCCGGGAAAGTTTCCCGCCGTTGAAGCCGCTCGTCCATTGGTGTTTTTAGCTCGCTCGATTTAGATCCGCCATCGGACGGAGAAAAAGGACCACACCGCCTTGTATTGGCCGACGATGGGTGAACAAGATCGAGCTAGCTAAAAATGCCATTGGACTGCGCTTGAGCCGTTCAGATAATGCCGTTCGAGCCCTCGCGTTTCATTGGTGGACCGGGCCGCAACCTAAGGAGTCTCGCAATGTCGATCCGCGAACGCATTTTGGGGTGCATCGTGGTGGTGCTCGGTACCATCGTGACCCCCGTTTTTGCCCAGCAGTACCCGGCCAAGCCGGTCAAGGTGGTCGTCCCGTATGCGCCCGGCGGTGGCACCGACGCGATGGCGCGCGTGCTGGCGTCCCAGTTGAGCGGCGCAACCGGCGCGACTTTCGTCGTTGAGAACAAAGCGGGCGCCGATGGAACCATCGGCACCGACCAGGTGGCCAAGTCGCCGAACGACGGGCACACCGTGCTGATTGTCCCCGGCGTCTCGTTTGTCCTCAATCAGGTTACCTTCAAGAGCCTGCCGTACAACGTCCTCGACGATTTCGAGCCTGTGAGCATGTTCGCGAGGGGCCCGATGGTGCTTCTGGCCAGCACGTCCGTGCCGGCCGAATCGATGACGGAGTTGGTTGCGTTGCTCAAGGCAAACCCGCGTAAGTACAGCTATGCCGGGACAGATCCTTTCACCTACCTCACGACCGAGATGATCCTGCAAGGGACCGGCACGTCGGTGCTGCACGTTCCGTACAAGGGGGGCGGGCCTGGGCTGCTCGCCGTGGTCGGGGGGCACGCCGACCTCATGGTCTCGAGCCTCGCGCCGGCGCTGCCGCAGATCCGGGCGGGCAAGGTCAAGGCGCTGGCCGTCACGACCAAGACGCGGTCGCCTTCCCTGCCCAACGTGCCGACGATCGCGGAGACCGTGATTCCCGACTTCGATCTGGCGACCTGGTTCGGCATGTTGGCCCCCAAGGGTACGCCCAAGTCCGTGGTCGCCTACCTGAACGACGCTGTGAACAAGGCCGTGGAAGGTGCGGAAGTCAAGAAGAGCCTTGGGACGCTCGGCGTCGACGGCGTGCGCACGAATCCCGAGCAGGTCGCGGTCGTACTTCGCGCCGAGCTCGACAAGTTCCGCAAGGCGGCGAAGGACACGAACCTGCCGACGCAATGATGGCGGTTGCGGTGTTTCGATCGCGATTGAAGTCCAACCTGCCGGCCGCTCAAAAAATGAGCCTTAATCAACACTTGAGGAGACAACCATGAAAAACACTATCGTTCTTGCGGCCCTGGCTGCGGCCGCATTGACCGCGCATGCCCAACCGGCTCGGCCTGCGATCAAGTTCGGAATGATCGCCGACTTTTCGTCGGTCCATGCCGACACCGTCGGAAAGGGATCGGCCACGGCAATCGAGATGGCGATCGAGGACTTCGGCGGCACGGTGCTCGGGCGCAGGGTGGTTCTGCTGACGGCCGATCACCAGAACAAGCCCGAGGTTGGCGCCAACGCGGCGCGTCAGTGGATCGATGTCGAGAAGATCGACGCGTTCGTCGAGACGCAGAGCTCGTCGGTGGCGCTCGCGGTTCACGATCTCGCTCGCAAGGCCAACACCATCAACGTCATGGTCTCTCCCGGATCGAGCGACCTTACCGGCAAGCTGTGCGCTGCCAACTCGGTCCACTGGACATGGGACTCTTACATGGCGGTCAATGGGGTTGTGCGCCCGCTGGTGGAGAAAGGGTTGAAGTCGTGGTACTACATCGTTCCCGATGCCGCGTTCGGGCGGGCCACGGTCGATGACGCCAAGCGCATCCTCGCTTTGTATGGCGCGACGTTCGCCGGGTCGTCGGCGACGGCCACTGGCTCCGCGGACTTTTCGTCGCCGTTGCTACAGGCCCAGGCGTCGAAGGCGCAGGTCGTTGTCATCGGCGGCGGTGGACAGGACGCATCGAACGCCATCAAGCAGGCGGCGGAGTTTGGGGTTTCACCAGCGCAGCAGCTTGCCGGTGTCGTTGTCAGCACGACCGAGATCAACGCCGTCGGGCTGGCCACCTCCAAAGGCCTGATGGTCGCCGAGACCTTTTACTGGGACCTCAACGACCAGACCCGTGCCTGGTCCAAGCGGTACGAGGCCAAGACCGGCCGACTGCCCAACCAGATGAACGCGGGCGTCTACGGCGCAACGACACACCTGCTGAAGTCGATCCAGGCCGCAGGCACCACCAAGACCGAAGACGTGATGAAGAAGATGCGCGAGTTGCCGATCGTCGACCTCGCCACGAAGAACGCGAAGCTGCGCCCCGACGGCCGGGTCGAGCGCGACGTCTTCCTGTTCCAGGTCAAGACGCCGGCGGAGTCCAAGGGCCCGGCGGACATGTACAAGCTCGTCGCGACGATTCCCGGCGACAAGGCGTTCCGGTCGATGGCAGACGGCGACTGTCCGCTGGTCAAGAAGTGATGTTGTCCAACCATGAGCGCGTGACCTGGCAGTTTTTCGCGAGGGGAATGGGTGGTGCCTGCGGGCGTTTTGTGCGAAAGAAGTGATGTGGTCTATCGGGATTGACACGGGCGGCACCTTCACGGACGTCGTCGGGCTCGAAAGCGGCACCGGGCGGCTGCACACGGTCAAGGTTCCGTCGACGCCAAAGGATCCGTCGCAGGCGGTCCTGGCGGGAATTGATGCCTTCGTGCAGTCGGTGCCAGGCATGCGTGCTGCCGATATCCGGTTCTTTGCACACGGCACCACGGTCGCGACCAACGCACTGATCGAGCACAAAGGTGCGCGCACCGGCATGCTGATCACTAAAGGCACCGGCGCCGTGTACATGGCTCGCGCGTCGGCCCAGCCGATGCCAGGCGACATGATCAACCCCGGGTTTCAGAAGCCGGCACTGCTCATACCGGCGCGAACCACCCGCGAGATCCCTGAGCGCGTGCTGTTCGACGGATCGGTGGACACGCCGCTCGACGAATCGACGGTGGTCGCTGCCGTGCGGGACCTCGTGCAGACCGGCGGCATCGAGTCG
This sequence comes from Comamonadaceae bacterium, assembly GCA_947476465.1. Taxonomy (GTDB): domain Bacteria; phylum Pseudomonadota; class Gammaproteobacteria; order Burkholderiales; family Burkholderiaceae_C; genus Ramlibacter. Next base: position 25,060 of record CANJQN010000005.1, read on the forward strand.
ATCGCCGTGTGCTATCTGTTCTCCTTCATGAACCCTGCCCACGAGCTGGCGACGCGCGAGATCATCCGCCGCCACTTCCCGGGCGTGCGGGTGTCCCTTTCCAGCGAGCTCGTGCCGGTGATCCGCGAATACCGGCGCTTATGCACCACGGCGGCCGACGCCTTCGTTGGCCCGATTCTGGAGCGCTATCTGCTCGGCCTGGGACGCGGGCTCGAGGCGCGCGCCATTGCACGGCGGCAGGCGTTCATCATGCAGTCGAACGGCGGCCTCATGAGCATTGACATCGCGGCGGCCAACCCGGTGCAGACGCTGCTGTCGGGTCCGGCAGCCTGCGTCATCGCCGGTACCTACTTGTCGCGGCTCACTGGCGTGCCCAATCTTGTGACCTTCGATGTCGGGGGCACGAGCACCGACGTCGCACTGATCGTCGACGGCCAGAGCTCCGATGCTGCGGGCGGCAACATCGCCGGGCACGACGCCTATGTCTCGATGTACGAGATCTCGACCATAGGTGCCGGCGGCGGCACGATCGCCCGCGTCGGGCCGGACGGACGGCTCAAGGTCGGTCCCGACAGCGCAGGCGCTTCGCCGGGGCCGGCCTGCTACGCGCGTGGCGGACGCCTTCCGACCGTCACCGATGCCGACCTCGTGCTTGGCTACCTGCATCCAGACACGTTCCTCGGTGGCAAGTTTGCGATCGACGCCGACCTTGCCCGCAATGCCGTCAGCGATGTGGTCGCGCGCCCACTCGGCCTGGACGTGGAGCGGGCGGCGATGGGCATCGTCAAGCTCACGACAAGCCTGATGGAGGGTGAGCTGCGGCTGCGACTGCTGTCGCGCGGCTACGACCCGCGCAACTTCGCGCTGGTCGCGGTCGGCGGCGCAGGCCCCCTGCACGCCGGGATGATCGCCAAGAGCCTGGGGATCGAGCAGGTGATCGTGCCGCCCTACCCGGGTCTTTGTTCTGCGATGGGGTTGCTGCTCACCGACGTCAAGCACGGCTATGTGCAATCCCGGTTGCGGCCTTTCGACGCCGGCGCCGGCGCCGACATCGAGGACCTGCTTGCGACGCTCGGGGAACGGTCCCGCCGCGAGACCGAAGCGGAGGGCACCGACTTTGCCACCGTCGAGATTGAGCGGCTGGTCGACCTGCGCTACCACGGCCAGGGGTACGAACTGACGGTCCCATTGCGCGCCGGCGCGGTGACGGCCGACGCCATTGCCGAGGCCGCCGGCCGGTTCCACGCGCTGCACCAGACGCTGTACGGAAACTCCGGCCCGGGCAAGCCACTCGAAATGATGAGCGTGCGGCTTCGCACGGCCTCGCCGCTCGTCAAGCTGGTGCTGCCCGAGATCGAGCGCGCGCAGGCAGGATCGCGCCCCGTACCTAGCGGCTCGCGCCGCGTGTATTTCGAGGAACCCGGCGGCCGGGTGGACACGGCCATCTATGACCGTGCGACGCTCAGGGCCGGGCACGAGATCCATGGCCCGGCGATCATCGACCAACCTGACTCGACGACTGTCCTGCTCGCAGGGCAGACGGCACGCGTGGACGCGCACGCGAACATCATTATCAAAGCCCTGTAGCGGATGCTCATGGAACTCGACCCCGTCACCCTCGAAATCATTGCAAGCCGGTTTGAAGAGATCCAGCAGATCGTCAAGCAGCGGCTGTTTCGGACCGGGTATTCGTCGATCCTGCGCGAGTCGTATGACGGCAGCTCTGGGTTGACGACTCGAGACGGCCGGTTGATCGGCGCGTCGGGCGTTTCGTTCCACACGGTGCCCTACTCGAGGATGATCAAGTGGATCCTTGCGCACTACGGGGAAGATGGCATCTTTCCCGGCGACACGTTTCTCTCCAATGACCCGTACAAGGGCTGCGTTGCGCACACGCCCGACGTCGCCGTCGCAACCCCCATCTTTGTCGACGGCCGCCTGCTGGCGTTTTGCACAAGCATGGGCCACAAGCCCGACGTCGGCGGCATCGTGCCGTCCACGTCGAGCGCGATGTCGCGATCGATCTTCCACGAGGGCTTGGTCGTTCCGCCGGTAAAGTATTACGAACGCGGCGAGATCAACGAGGGCGTGCAGCGCATCCTCGCGAACAATTCGCGGACGCCCGAGCTGTTGCTTGGCGACATCGAAGGTCAGGTCGGCTGCACGCGCGTGGGCGCGCAGCTGATGGAGGAGCTGTGCGCGCGTTACTCGGCGCAGACGGTCGAACAGGCGATGGAGCTGCTGCTCGATTCGGCCGAGACCCGGCTTCGCCATGCGCTCGCGCAGCTTCCAGACGGCGAGGCCACGGCCGAAAACTGGCTCGATGGGGACGGGGCCAGCGATACGCCGGTGAAGGTCCACGTCGTCGTGCGCAAGTCGGGCGACAGCGTGTTGATCGACTTGCGCGGCAGCGACCCGCAAACGGTGGGCCCAGCCAACTCGGTCGATCAGGCCTGCCGCGCGACCGCAGCCGGAGCTGTCTTGGGCTTTTTAGACCACACGATCCCGTTCAATGACGGCGTGTTTCGCGTGATCAAGATCGAGACCGGCGACGGCCTGTGCGTCAGCCCGCGGTTTCCGAGCCCGGTGAATTCGTACATACCCACCTGCCACATTCTGTTTAACTGCGTCGTGCAGGCGCTCGGGCAGCTTTGCCCGGAACGCGCGTTTGCGGACTCGGGACTGGGTTGCGGCGGCGTCGGCTTTGGTTATCCGCAACCCGGTGGGGGCCCAACGCGCGTCCAATACGAGGTCATCGAGACGGCGCTCGGGGCGACGGCGCAGGGCGACGGCGCGCCGATGGTCTTCGCGGTCATGATTTTCCAGTCGGTCGAGCCGATCGAAATCGTCGAAACCGAGTATCCGGTGCGCATCGACGACTTCTCCGTGCGCACCGATTCGGGAGGGGCCGGGCAGCACCGTGGTGGCCTCGCGTATTGCAGGCAATGGCGCGTTCTGAACGAGGCGCAGTTCTCATCGCGGACGTCGCACCGGCGCTTCGGAGCGTCGGGGATCGCGGGCGGGCAGGCCCCGCCCCTGGCCCGCACGATCTTCAATCCTGGCCGGGCCGACGAGCGCGTTCTGCCGGGCCTGGCGCAAATCGCTTTGCAGCCAGGCGACGTGATCCGGCTTGAGCAGAGCGGCGGGGGCGGGTGGGGTGATCCGCGCCTGCGGGACCCGCAGGCGCTGCAAGACGACGTCGCTGACGGCTATGTCTCGATCGAAAGCGCCGCCCGCGCCTATGGACGTACGCTGATCCAACGTCCCGACGGGACGGTGGCCGACCAGTGATCAGGCACCTCGACCGATGACGGACACGTCCGACATCGTCCTGTCGACGCAAGGTCTCTCGAAGTCCTTCGGGGGCTTCATGGCGATCGCCGACGTCACGCTCGACATCCGGCGCGGGTCGATTCACGCGCTGATCGGACCCAACGGAGCCGGCAAGACGACGCTCTTCAACCTGCTGACGAAGTTTTTGGTCCCGACGAGCGGGCGCATCTTCTTCAACGGGGCCGACATCACCGCGCTGGAACCAGCGAACATCGCGCGCCGAGGGCTGGTGCGCTCGTTCCAGATCTCCGCGGTGTTTCCGACGCTGACCGTGCTCGAAAACGTCCGGATCGCGCTCCAGCGGCGCGAGAGCAGCGTCTTGGACTTCTGGTGCTCGGATCGCCGTCTGCGCGCGTTCGACCAGCGTTCGCTGCAACTGCTCGATTCGGTGGGCCTTGCCTCGCTCGCCGGCAAGACGGCGGGCGAGCTTTCGTACGGGCACAAGCGCGCGCTCGAGATCGCAACCACACTGGCGCTCGAACCGCAGGTTCTGCTGCTCGACGAGCCGTTGGCGGGGATGGGGATCGAGGACATCGAGCGCACGGCGGCGCTGATCCGGCTGGCCGCAGCACAGCGCACCGTCGTGATGGTCGAGCACAACCTGTCGGTCGTCGCATCGCTGGCCGACCGGATTACTGTGCTCGCCCGCGGTTCAGTGCTTGCGGACGGGAACTACGAAACCGTCTCGAACGATCCAGCGGTGATCGAGGCCTACATCGGAACCGGCGATGACTGAACCGCACGCGATGATGGCCGGGCCGGCAAAGCAGGCGATGCTTTCGGTCGAGCATCTTCGCGCCTCGTATGGCGAGTCGCAGATCGTCCACGACGTCAGCTTTGAGGTGTACCAGGGCGAGGTCGTCACGCTGCTCGGACGCAACGGCGCCGGCAAGACCACGACGCTGCGCGCGATCATGGGCATGGTCTCTCGCAGCGGAACGCTCCGGTTTGCCGGCCGTGATCTCACACGCCTGCGTTCCCACGAAATCGCCCGCCTCGGCATCGGCTACGTACCGGAAGAACGCGGAATCTATGCGAGTCTCACGGTCGGGGAGAACCTCGTGCTGCCGCCGAAGGTCGACGCGTCGGGCCTGGGCCTGGAGGAGATCTTCACGCTCTTTCCCAACCTCAAGGAGCGGCGCAAGATTCAAGGCACAAGCCTTTCCGGGGGGGAGCAACAGATGCTCGCCATCGCCCGCGTACTGCGCACCGGCGCTCGACTCCTGTTGCTCGACGAGCCGACCGAGGGTCTCGCCCCGGTGATCGTGCAGCAGATCGGGCGCACGATCGCGCAACTCAAGGACCGGGGCTTCACCATTGTCCTGGTCGAGCAGAACATCCGTTTCGCATCGCGAATCGCCGATCGCCACGTCGTGATCGATCAGGGGCGTACCGTCGACATGCTGACGCGCGCCGACGCTATCGCCGATGCAAACCGTCTGCAACGCCACCTGACGGTGTAGCCGAAATGAACAAGTTCATGCTTTTCGACATCCCATCCCAAGCGCTGTTCGGCCAGCTGCTGCTCGGCCTGATCAACGGCTCGTTCTATGCGGTGTTAAGCCTCGGCCTCGCGGTGATCTTCGGTCTGTTGCGGATCATCAACTTCACCCACGGCGTGCAGTACATGATGGGGGCTTTCGGGGCCTGGCTGCTGCTCACCCATGCGGGGATCGGCTACTGGTGGGCGCTCCTGATCTCACCCGTTGCGGTCGCGTTCACCGGCCTGCTGCTCGAGCGCTTCGTGTTGTCGCGGCTCTACGAGCTGGACCACCTGTACGGGTTCCTGCTCACGTTCAGCCTGATCTTGATCATCACCGGTGTGTTCCGGCTGATTTTCGGCAGCGCCGGGCTGCCGTACGCCATTCCGAAAGAGCTCACCGGTGGGATGAACCTGGGTTTCATGTTCCTGCCGTATTACCGGGCGTGGGTCGTCGCCGCGTCGCTGGTTACATGCCTGGCGACTTGGGCGCTGATCGAGAAGTCCAGGCTCGGCGCGCACCTGCGGGCGGCGACCGAGAAGCCGGAGCTCACGCAGGCTCTGGGCATCAATGTGCCGCGCCTGGTCACGCTGACCTACGCGTTCGGCGCCGGACTGGCTGCGCTCGCCGGCTGTCTGGCCGCACCGATCTATTCGGTCAATCCGAACATGGGATCAGACCTCATCATCATCGTCTTCGCGGTCGTCGTCATCGGCGGCATGGGCTCGATCATGGGGGCCATCCTGACCGGCTACGGCTTGGGCGTCATCGAAGGCCTCACCAAGGCCTTCTACCCGCCGGCCTCGACGACGGTCATCTTCGTCATCATGACGCTCGTGCTGCTACTGCGCCGCGACGGGCTCTTCGGCAAGGCCCAATCGTGAAACGCGGCATCCCTGACCACGTGACGGCGCCGATCAACTACCAGCCCGAGGACGCGGCGCGCGCGCTCAATGTGGCGATTTTGATCGCGCTGGCGCTGGCGCTGGCCGTTGCTCCGTTCGTCCTTTACCCGATCTTCGTGATGAAGGTGATGTGCTACGCGCTGTTCGCGTGCTCGTTCAACCTGCTGCTTGGGTTTGGGGGCATGCTGTCGTTTGGACAATCGGCTTTCTTTGCCACGGGGAGCTACCTCTGTGCTTATTTCGCGAAGAAGCACGGCCTGCCGCCGGAGCTCGCCATCGGCCTGGGGACGCTGGCGGCGGCAATGCTGAGCGTGATCGGGGGCCTGCTGGCGATCCGCCGCCAGGGAATCTATTTCGCGATGATCACGCTGGCGACCGCGCAGATGATTTACTTCATCGCCATGCAGGCTCCTTACGCCGGCGGCGAGGACGGCATTCAATCCGTGCCGCGCGGCAAGCTGTTCGGCGTAGTCGACCTCGAGGACACCATGCTGCTGTACGTGACGGTCGCCGTGCTGTTCATGGCCGCGCTGCTCGCCTATTACCGCATCATTCACTCGCCATTCGGGCGCGTGCTCAGAGCGATCCGCGACAACGAGGCACGCACCATCTCACTTGGGTATAGCGCGACCTCGCACAAGCTGATGCTGTTTGTGCTGTCGGGTACCCTTGCCGGCTTCGCGGGCGCGCTAAAGTGCATCGTTTTTCAGCTCGCATCGCTCACCGATGTGCACTGGTCAACGTCCGGCGAGGTCGTGATCATGACGCTCGTAGGCGGGATGGGAACGATCTTCGGGCCAGTCGTCGGGGCCGCGCTGCTCGTTACGATGCAAAATTACCTCGCGTCCTACGGCGACTGGGTGATGATCATCCAGGGAGTCGTCCTTTTCGTGTGCGTGATGACGTTCCGTGAGGGGATCGTGGGCGTTATTGCGCGCCGGTTCAAGCGACGCTTGTAACCGCCCGCATCAACGCCTGGAGATTCGCAAGACGCTCGAAATCGCGCAGCAGCGTCAATGCGTCTTCCGTGGCGCGGGCGCCAAGCGTGCCGCTCGCGCAGCCGCGAAATTTGGCGTCGACCTGTGCTTCTGAAAGCGGCAGGGCCGGGTCGGTGCCACGCGCTTTGTCGCTGTATCCGGTGAGCAGCCGACCATCCCGCAGACGGATCACCACCCGGGACGGGAAGGTGCCGTGCCGCACGGCAATTGCGGGGTCGATGCGCATCACCACGCGGCGCTGAAGCGCATCAACGTCGGCTTGTCGCGCGCGTTCGTCGTCAAACTGGCGCGGGCCCGTCATGCCGTCTAGCAGCGCGACGGCGACGCTGTACTCCATGCTGAACTTGCCCTGCAGTCCGGTCGTCGCATGATGGTGCACGAGCGCGTCGTGCGCCTGTGCATTGACGTTGCACTCGACTTGGTCTACGTCTGCCGCGTCGATGCCGTGCTCGGCGGCCAGGTCGAGGACGACGTCGAGCGCCGTATGGGAGCAGCCACAGCAGGCGTGCAGCTTGAGCCCCACGCCACTGCGGATGATTTCAAGAGGCTGGTCAACGCCAAACCGTACCGATTCCACATCGAGCCCTTGCGGGGCGTGGCCGCAAAACGTCTGCAGAAATCCGTGCGGTCCGTCGAGGACGTCGGGGTCGGCATCGAGCCCCCCCGCCGCGAGCAACGCTGCGGCCAGGCCGCGTTCGGCCGCCTGGCCTGCGTGATACGGCTTGACCATCGATCCGAAATTCTTGCGCAAGCCTCCGGCACCAGACGCCGCGATGCCCAGCGCATGCCGCAGCTGGCGTTCGTCAAGGCCGAGCAGGCGGCCCGCGGCGATGGCTGCCCCAAGCGGACCGAGGGTCGACGTTGGATGCCAGCCATGTGCAAAGTGCCCGGGGTTGATCAACCGGCCAAGGCGGGCCTGGGCGTCAAGGCCGATCACATAGGCGGTGATGATGTCGGCCCCGGTGGCGTTCGTGATCTCGCCCGCCGCGAACAGCGCCGGCAGCAGCGTCACAGTGGGGTGACCGATCATCGGCTGGTTCACGTCGTCGTAATCGAGCGCATGGCCGGACGTGCCATTGGCCATCGCTGCGCCGGTCGGTGAGGTGCGATCGGCGCAGCCGATGATCGAGGCGCGGGCCGCACAGGATTGATCTGCCAGGAACGTTCTCACAATGCGTGCGGCCGGCTCCGCCGAGCCGGCCAGCATGCAGCCTGTGCCATCGATGATCGCCGCGCGGCAGATCGCCACGCCGGCCGCTGGAATGTCGCTGTATTGCAGGGTGGCTGCAAATCGGGCAAGCGATGAGGTAAGGGAGGGGGTCATCAGCACAACGACAACGCCAGACAATGTCAACCCGAAGCGGGTGGGCACAGCCGGGATGTACTGGCGTGATAGTAGCATTGCCGCCCGTTGGATATCAGGCCTTGCTGAGGACTCAGAGCCCGCGCCAGCAGCTCAGAAAAGCGGACTAAAATTTGCGCCAGTGAGTTACTGCCTGGGACCCTCGCCATGAGTTTCAAAATCACCCGCGACGCGTTCTGCTCCGAAGAAGACGCTCGCCGGCAAGCCCGGGAACGCGGCTTCGATTTCTTCACGGAGAAGCTGGTTGCCCCGGTGGCGCAGGCCCCGGACAAGCAAAAGCCGCACTACCATGACTTCGACGCCCTGACATTCGTGGTGGAAGGTTTGCTCGACTTTACCGACCTGGAGAACGGAGAGCGCTACAAGTGCGGGCCCGGCACGCTGGTCGAAGATTTCGGCCGCAACCTGCACTTCGAAAGCCATGCCGGGTTTCGGGCCTACGCCGCGTATCGGGTCGACCCGCAAACCCTGGAGCAACCTCTCGTCCGGCCCGCCTGAACCGCTTCAGCACATCCGGCGACGGTTCAGGCGCCCGGGTTGATTGAAACGCAGATCGCTTCTTCCCCTTCTCGCTCGCCGGCCAGGGTTTCGATGGCCAGGGCGGCTTGTTCCAGCGGGAACGAATGCGTGTGCATGGGCTTGACTCGCTCGACATTGCGCGCGATCAGGTCCAGCGCCTGTTCGTAGGCGCTGTAGCTCTGGCTGTAGACGCCGCGCAGGGTGATCTCGCGAGTCACAACATAATCCGAATCGATGGTGACGCTGGACTGGCCACCTTTGAGGCCGGCCAGCACCACGGTACCGCCCACCCGGACCGCCTTGATGGCATCGTTGATAGGCGCAGTGGCCCCGGGGCTGACGTCAAGCGCGACATCCACGCCCTTGTGGCCGGTGATTTCCATCACCCGAGTCAGAGTGTCTTCACGATCGACCTCGATGGTGTGGTGCGCACCCAGGGTGCGCGCAAGCGCAAGCTTGTAACGGTCGCGGGCCAGGCCGGTGACGATGATGTTGCGCACGCCGGCGTTGGCACAGGCCAGTACTGCGCCGAGTCCACGCTGCCCGCAGCCCAGGATCAGCACCGTGTCACCGAACGACGACTGGGGAACGTGCACCGACCAGCACACCCCGGCGGCGATGGCCTGGTACATCGTTGCGACCGACAGCGGCAGTGCATCGGGCAGTTTGTGCATGATGGTGCGGCGGTGCAGATGGATGAACTCGCCATATCCGCCCCATAAGCCGTGGCCGAACTCGGTGGACAGGAAGCCATAGGCCGGCGTGGCCACTTGCAGCAGCGACCTGCACAGGTGATAGCGGCCGCCCAGGCAGACGGGACAGCTCCCGCAGGTCAGATGCGGTTCCAGCGCGACCCGGTCGCCTTTCTTGACGCCCCACGTGCGGCTTGCCTCCGCACCGATTTCATGAATGATGCCGATCGGTTCGTGGCCGGGGATGACCGGGTACCGCACAATGCCCTTCTGGGTGAAGTGACCTTTGTATTGCTCGACGTCGCTGCCGCACAGACCGCAGGCCTCGACCCGCAGTAAACCTTCGTCCGGGCCGACCATTGGCACCTCACGCTCGGCCATTTCAAGCCGTCTGTCTCCCGTCTGAATCATGACCCTGGCCTTCATCGCTTTGCATCTCCTGTTCGCTGAGGGGAGTGGGCATCCTCGCTGCGGCGGCCGGGCGTGTCAATGCAGCGTCCGAAATCCTGATCAATGCCCGCTCACTCATCCTCCAGCGGCAACATCCCCTGCGGCGGACTGGGCGGCCAATCGCGTGCCGCCATCCTGGCTTCGAACCAGCGATGCATGGCCGCATCTTCCACCGCGTATTCGCCCCGGGCCGACTTCCACACGAGCGCAGGCATGCGCTGGCGAAGCGCCTCCAGGGCCTTCTGTGCCTGTGCCACGCTCACCGGGTGCCCAGTCTTGTCACGGTAGAAGCGCAGTGCTTCGGCGTCGTAGGGCCGAAAGCGTGGCCCTTGTGCGAGCAGACGCCATAGCACGGCCTGTTCGGTGGGTTTGAGCCCAAGGTATTCCGACTCCATCTGGGTTTCGTCTTGCGCTTGTTGGTGCTTTGCCGCTTCCAGCAGCGCCGGTTCGAAGCGCTCGGTGAGGGCCGCCAGGGGGCTCAGTACCTGGCCCAGCGCTGCCATGAAGAACTGCGGCCGAAACCCGAAGGTCTCGAAGGCCCGATGCAGCAGGTTCTGGTCCAAGGGCTTGAGCTCGGGGCGTTGCGCTTCGATCAAAGCCGCCACGTGGGCGATGAAGTCCGGCCCCAGTGGGGGCATGCGCTGCACCTGAGAGCCATAGAAAGGCGCGCCCGCCGTGTTGACCAGGCGCAGCAGCTTGTCGCGGTCCGAGCCCGACATGACCAGCATCAGGTTGACCACACCGGGTTGGTTGAGCTGGTCGCGGGCGGATTTCAGGGCCGTCATCGCCGCCTCGCCGGCTTCGCTGGTCAGGGCATGCTGCGCTTCGTCGATGATCAGCGCGACCGGTTTGCCCGCGCGTTCGTGCAACAAGCGCAGTGCGTCGGTCAAGGTCAGACCGTCCACTGTGCCGATCTTGCGGGTGTCCACCTCAAGGCCCCCCACCTTCACTTTGTCTACGCCTGCCTTTTTGGCTGTGCGGGCCACCAATCCGAGCTGCGGCTCAAGAGCCCTGGCGATGGCTTCGGCGATCAGCCCGCCCGGGTCGCGACGGGCGTCTGCCCACAGGTCCACATAGACTACGACGACGCCCGCCGCCTGCAGGGCCGGCCGCAGGTCGCCCTGCAGGAAGGTAGATTTGCCAGTGCGGCGCGGCGCCGCCAGGAACAGGCCGTTGTGGGCATCGCCCAGCACAGCCTTGCCCTGCAAGGCGGCAACCAACTCTTGTGCCAGGGCGGTGCGAGGAAAGGCGATCATGGCGACTATCTGCAAATATCTTGAAAAAGATAGTTTATCTAATTTCGGATAAAAGTCGATAGTAGGGGTGGTTGGTCGCAGGAGGCCCAAAGCTTGGAATAGAGGTCGGATTTTTTAATGGCCACGTCTCGGCAGGATTTGCTGGCCCTTGCCAGCACCCACCGCCGATGCGGCAAGATGCGCCATCACGCACAGCATCGACACATGCCAAACGATCCAACCCCCACGGTCGCTCTGGCGACCGACGTGCCTGTCCGAGTCAAGCCGTCCAATTACCCGGAGCCCTTCGCCAGCCGGTTCGCTGGGCGGATCAAGCGGCCCCTGGGCAACCACTTCGGCTTGCGCAACTTCGGGGTCAACCACACCACCCTCGGCCCTGGGGCCATCTCGGCCTTGCGGCATGCGCACTCAAAACAGGACGAGTTCATCTACGTGGTGTCCGGGCGCGTCTGGCTGGAATGCGATACGGGGACCTGGGAGCTGGGGCCGGGGATGTCCGCCGGGTTTCCATCCGGGACCGGCAATGCGCATCGCTTCGTGAACCGCTCGCAAGAGGAGGCCACCTATCTGGAGGTGGGCGACAGGACGCTGGGCGACGACGCCACCTATCCAGACGACGACCTGGAGGCGCAGATGGTCGACGGCGCTTGGGCCTTCTTTCACAAGGATGGGCGGCCGTATTGATCGCATCGCCTTGCGGGGCATCACACGGCGTCAGGCGGCGCAGTCCGAAAGAAACTTGTGGGCAGGATCGCCTGCTCCAGCATCTCGATGGAGCGCTGCTCGACCCCATGTTTGGCGAAGAGCGGCTTCCAGTTTTTCACCGCGTCGACTATCCGGTGGATCTCGCCGACCGCATCCTCCTGCGCCAAGCCAAAGGTCTTGCTTTCGGACACGAGGTTGTAGACGCTGCCCGCGCGGCCGAACTTGCCCACGGTCAGTGCGAGGTCGCGCTTTTCCTGTGAGATGACGGGCGTGGGTACGATGTCGTAGGCCGGCGAGAGCCTCCAGCCGCCGTTGGTGCGCAGCAGGGCGTGGTTGCGTGGGTGGTCGTCGTTGTTGGTGACGATCGCATTGAAGACCATGCGCCGAAACAGCTCTTTGCGATCGTCGTCTGGCTTGACGGACCAGCGGCGCAATTCGTCCGCCAGCAGGGGATAGGACCAGCGTTCGCGGCCTGTGTAGCCGTCTTCGGCACCGAGGACCGTGAGGGCAGAAACCATGCCATGGCGGGCATAGGCCTTTGCATCCGGGTTCCACTCGCGATCGAAACGCCGCAGCAAAAGTGCTTGCGCACGGCCGACCTTTTCCAGGCGGGCGTCGCACACACGAAGGCCCGCGGCGCGCGCGAGCTCAAGGGTGGCGTACTCGATGCGCTGCATGTTGTGCGCATCGCGTTCTTCCGGCAGCTTGGCAAGCCAAATCTTATGGTCGTCCTCGATGGACACCTTCGGTCGCGCTCCGCCCATGCTGGTGCCCGGGTCCAACGCGTCGAGGACGTCCTGTGGCAGCCGACCGTCTTCTTCGAGCCGGTGCGCCGCGTCGGTGAGGGCTTGCAGTTGATGGGTGCGGTTGAAGGGACGCGCCGGGCCCGGTGGCGTCGGCGCCAGGCCGAACCGCAGGTTGCCGATGCCATCGTCCGGGCCCTGCAGCAGGTAGGTCATCTCGGAGATGTCCGCCTCAGGGCGATGGAGCTTGGCCTGGATCACGCGGCGCCCCCAGCTGTCCGGGCTGGCGTCACGCAGCGCGCCCGGAATGCCCTTGAGCTTGGTGAACCTCAGCGGCTGGTCTGTCAGGCGCAAGTTGAATTCGTCCAGAGCGACGGGGTTGTGGCGCTGCAAATACGACTTGCCGTAGACGAAGGTGCCCGCGAAAGCACCGGCCCCAACTTCCTGAACGGCCAGGCGCGCGCATGGGACCCATTCAAAGGTGCCCGGCAACTGGATGTAGACGAAGCAGGATTCGACCGGAGGCGCCATGGTCAGAAATTGTTGTCCAGGCTGCCAGGGCCGCTCTGACGGGCACGTTGTGGCAAGCGGGCTGCTTCCAGGATCTTGCCGTGTTCGTCCTGATCTGGATCGGCAATGCCTTTGGCGCTGTCAAGCAGGCCCAGCTTCCACAGGACCGAGAGGATGGTGCCGAACGCCACGCCCGGCTCACCAGTTTCTATGCGCCAGATGGTCCGACGTGTCACGCCGCAAGCGCGCGCCAGTTCCTCCTGCTCCATCTTGCGGCGAAGCCGGGCGATGCGAATGCGGCTACCAAAGACGGCTACTGAGGAGCGGACCTCGAGCGGCAGGGTGTCGTCTTTGGTGGAAAGGGTCATTAAGATCACGTGTATGAGATTTTGGAGATAAATTTATCCCAAATAGGCGTCGATCGTCAAGGTCAGTGACATGCCGCCGCTTTGATCGGCGACTTGGCGCAGGTCAACCAACTGCGCCAGAACTGCGCCAAATCGTTAACCATACAGAGCCATTGGCTCAGTCAGCAGGGGATTTCAGCGGTCTTTCGGGCGCCGCAATCAGGGCTCACGCCCTTCCAGCAGCGCCGCGATGCTGTCGCGGATCAGGTGCCCTGAAATGCTGAAACGCGGCGGAATGCCGGGCAAGTCATCGAGCGAGAACCACTGCGCGTCCTCGATCTCGTCGGCTTGCGGCACGATGTCGCCGCTGTCCCAGCGGGCCGTGAAGGCGATCATCAGGCTGTTGGGGAAGGGCCAGCTCTGGCTGCCGTAGTAGCGCAGATCTTTCACCCGCACGCCCACTTCCTCGAAGCTCTCGCGCATCACGCATTCTTCGATGGTCTCGCCGGGTTCGACAAAGCCGGCCAGCGCGCTGTAGGTGCCCTTGGCAAAGCGCGGGGACCGCGCCAGCAACACCTGGCCCGGGCGCCAGATCAGCGCCATCATCGCGGGGGCCAGGCGCGGATAGGCCGAATGCCCGCAGGCCGGGCATCGGCGCGCGCGTTCGTTGGCCTGGCGCTCGGTCGGCGTGCCGCAGACACCGCAAAAGCGGTGGGTGCGGTCCCAGTCGATCACCTGCGCCGCCCGGCCCGCCAGGCCGCCATGCAGGGCCGGCCATTGCATCATCGCCGTGCGCAGCGGCACGCTGCGCCAGCCTTCGGGGATGGCATCGAGCTCGAAGGCCCAGGCATCCAGGCCGCCCAGGCGCCCGAGGTAGTGGCGCGTTGGGGCGTCGGGCGAGGCGGCCGGGGTGGGCGCGTCCTCATCGCCGGGGAGCAGCAGATGGCCCTCGGCGAAGACAAAGGACCAGGCCAGCTTGGTGGGGCTGGCGGGGGCACTGATGGCGGGTTCGAAGTCCATGGTTTCGATTATCCAGGCTCGCCGGTGCGCACCCGTCCCAGTGGTCGGCGCTGGTGTCAGCGCTGGCGATTGGCGAGGGTGCAGCGGCAGGTGCCGGCCTGGTGTAGCTCGATCATGTTGCCGCAAGGGTCGTTGACGAACAGCTGTTCGAACTCCGGGCCGGTTATGCCGACGACGGACCAGAACGGAACGCCCATGCGCTGGAGCTCGGCCTTGGTCTCGACCACGCTGGCCACGCCCAGGGCCACGTGAGGGGCCGCCGGGTCCTGGCCCGGCCCACGTGCCACCATCGATGGAAACGCGCCGCCGATCAGGTGCAATTGCCCGCCCGCGCCGACGTTGATCCAGTAGCCGGGTATCCCGGGAATGTTGGGGCGGCCTTCGTCCGCCGCCATCCCGAGGACATTTTGATAGAAGTCGAGCACCTCCCGCTCAGGCGCGCCGTCCATGCGAATGGCGTGGTGATGGATCTCAAGAACCTTGATGGCCATGGTGTGTGTCTCCTTTTGTGGGGTGGAACCGCGAGCGCTATCGCACGAGCATCAGGCTCAGCGAGGGAATGGCGGCGCACAGCAGCAGCACCGCCCCCATGATGGCGACGAAGGGTAGGCAGCCGCGAAAGATCTGGTCCAGGCCGATGCTGCGATCTTCCAGGCTGGACTGGACGGTAAAGGCCGACATGCCCAGCGGCGGCGTGAGCAGCCCGATCTCCACGGCGATGACGGTCACGACGCCGAACTGGATCATGTCAATGCCGAAGGCCTTGGCGATGGGAATGCAGATGGGCACCACAATGAGCATGATGGAGGTGGAGTCCAGGACGCAGCCCAACGCCACGACCACCAGGATGTACAGGAACCAGAACCCGATCAGACCGCCGCCCGCGCCTTGCAGGGTTGTGCTGATGGCCTCGGGCACGCCGGAGAAAGCCAGCATGCGCGAATACAGGTTGGCCGCACACAGCAAGATCAGGATGCTCACCGAAATCAACCCGGTTTCGCGCAGCACCTGCCAGACGGTTCTGGCGTCCAGGCGGCGCTTGACAAACGCGATCAGCAATGCACCCAGGGCCCCAACAGCGCCAGCTTCGGTGGCCGTGAAAACGCCAGAGTACAACCCGCCCAGCATGAGTACCACCAGCACGCCCACCGGAGCGATTTTGCGCGAGGCGCTGCCCCAGGTTTCAGAATGTTCAAGGTCGGCCGTTGGGGCGATCACGCCAGCAAAGCCCTTGAAGCGCGTGACCATGAGAACGATGCCCAGCGAAAACGCCGCAGTCATCAGCAGCCCGGGAATGATGCCGGCGATGAACAGCTTGCCGATCGATTCCTCGGCAAGGATGCCAAAGAGGATGAAGAGCACGCTGGGCGGGATGAGCATGCCCAGAATGGATGATCCGGCCACCGTTCCCACCGCCAGCTGGGGCGAATAGCCGTGCTTGAGCAGCTCGGGCACCGCCACACGGGTGAACACGGCGGCCGACGCGATGCTGATGCCGGTGACTGCCGCGAACACCGCATTGGCCGCCACCACGGCGATGCCCAGGCCACCGGCGACCTTGCGCAGCACCCAGGCCGCCACATCGAAAATGTCTTTCCCCAAGCCTGCATAGGCCACGAACATTCCCATCAGCACAAACAAGGGAATGCTCGAAAAGACGATGTCCTGCACCCCGCTGTAGGCCGACAGCCCCAGCATGCGCGAGGCCAGTTCGAAGTCGCCTCGCATTAACCAGATGCCGGCGAACGACAGGGCGAAAAGGGCCGTGGCAACCTCCAGGCCCAAAAGCACCAGGGCCACCAGGGCGACGATCAGCATGAGCCCCACCTGAATCTCAGACATACGTTGCGTCCTTGGGGGGTAGCAGAAGGTCCCGGATCTTGAGCAGGTAGACCAATACCACCGCACTGGCGCCGACCACCATGATCAGGCGAATCGGCCAGGTGGGGATGGTGAACAGACCGGGCACGCCGAAGAATTCGCTTCGGTCGATTGAGCGCAGGAGATTGGGCCAGGTGGCCCGCACGATGAGCCCGAAAATGACCGCGCCGAGCAGCATGTAGCTTGCTTCGATGACGTTACGCGCGCGTTGAGACCGGGCGGCGACCCAATCGAGCAGCATGGTGCTCTTTGTCATGCGGCCACTGTGTACCGTGGCCGCGGCTTGCAGGAACATGATCCCCACAACGGAAAAGGCGGCGATCTCGCTGACGGCGTCAAGCGGATGATTGAAACCGCTGCGCGCCACGATGTCAGCGCCCACCAGCAGCATCAGACCGATGATCCAGAGCGAGCCGAGGTTGTTGAGGCCGCTGAGCGTCGCCTCGAAGGTGCGTCGCGGCCAGGACCGGGGCGGGGCCGAGGGTTGCCCCCCGGCCACCGCCGCGGCCCCCGCAGGGTCGGGGCGGTCGAACGGAACAGTCATGATTCGATAGCGGCAGCTTGCGCTTAGCGCAACACCCAATCACGCAGGGGCTTGGCACCCGCCTTGCGCGTCTCGTCCAGGTAGGCCCTCATCACCTCGGTGCCGGGCAGCTTCTTGGCATCCATGGCCTTGGCCCACTCGTTGGGCAGATCCGGCAGCGACTGCGCCCACTTCAGCCGTTCGGCCTCGGAGAACTTGACCACCTTGGAGCCTGCGGTCACGGTGGCGGTGCGGGTGGAGGCGGCGTTGTCGTTGGTGATCTTCAGCACTTCGCGTGTGTACCCTTTACCCGCTTGCGTCAGGGCGTCCTGGACCTCCTTGGGCAGGCGGTTGTATCGCTCGAGGTTGATCGCCATACCGCCGGCAAAGCTGGCGCCGATGTCGACCTCGGCGATATAGCTGGCGACTTCGTGCAGCCGGAACGGGCCGACGCCGCTGTAAATCGACAGCGCGCCATCGACCACACCCGACTGGATGTTCGCGTAGTAGGCGGGCAGGCCGCCTTCGACACCCGCCGCGCCGGTGTTGCGCAGCCACTGCAGGTTGGACGGCGGCGCATTGAAGCGCTTGCCGCGCAGATCGTCGAACTTGGTGATCGGCGTCTTGCTCCAGACGTGGTAGGTCTCGGTGCCCACGGCGCCCAGGTACTTGAGGTTGTTGGCCTCCCACTCCTTGCGCAGCGCCGGGTTCTCGCGAACCATCTTGTCCATGGTGGCGAGCACCATGCCCAGGTCGCCGGTGACGAAGGGCGCGTAGTAGGTCACGTTCGACAGCGGCATGGTGTCGGGCTCCCACACCGATCCGACGAAGGCGATGTCGCTGATGCCGTCTCGCACCGCTTCCATGGTGTCGTTGAACTTGAACAGGGTGCCGCCAAAGGCCTCTTTCCAGACGATCTTGTAACGATTGCCGCCTTGCGCAAGCAACTTGTCGACCTCTGGCTTGAAGTAGTTGGACATCAAACCGGCGGGGCCCCATGTGGTCGGGTGGCTGGAACCGATCGTCAGGTTGAAGGTCTGCTGGGCGGCCACACCGCCCGCACTCCATGCGACCACGGCGGTCATGGCCGCCATCAGAACGGAACGTCTCTTGGAAAATGTCATGTCTGTCTCCTTCTCGGTTAGTAGTGGAACCATTAATTCAACCCACCCTGGGTATCAGTATGAGCATGCGCCGCGGCGGTCGTCATGGTGTGCCTCAAGCTTTGGCACTGTTGGCATGCGCCAGCCCCTCCATCAGGAAAGACGCCATGACGGAAGCGTTGATCTTGCAATCCAGCAAGATCGGGCCCTGCGGATCGGCCAGCAAAGGCGCCAGTGCGCGCAGATCGGCGACCGTCCGCACGGTGGCGGCCTCGAAGCCAAAGGCTTGCGCCACGGGGGCGTAGTCGATGTCCGGAAACTGCGACAGGTAGACCGGCACATTGCGCTCTTTGAGGAAGTGCAGCTCGGCGCCGTACGCGCAGTCGTTCATCAGCACGATCACCAGCGGGATCCCCTCGCGCGCCACGCTTTCCAGCTCGCCCATGGTCATCATGAAACTGCCGTCGCCCATGATGGCCACCGTCGTGCGATCGGGCGTTCCGATGGCATAGCCCATGGCGGTGCCAAAGCCCAGACCGATGGACGCGGTGTCGTTGGTCTGCTTGAAATGCGCGGGCCCGGCGCACGAGATGTAGGGTGCGGCCACCAGCAGGTTGCCCGAGTCCCAGATCAGGTTGCGGTTGGCCGGCAACAGGCGATCGAGTTCCAGCGCCAGGGTGCGCGCGTCGATGGTGCGCGCAGTGTTCATCGGCTCGAAGTCGTCCGACAGTTTGAACTCGGCCAGCCCGCTGGCGTTTTTCGCACTGCGCAGGGGCATTTCGTCGGGTGTGCGCGCGGGCAGGGCGGCCAGCAGTTGCTCGGCCACCAGCTTGGCATCGCCGACCACCGCGAGGTCGGCATGGAACCAGCGGCCGATGTGGCTGCGGTTGGCGTCGATCTGGATCACGGGAAGGTCGGGCGAGAACGCCGCGCCCAGGCTGGTGGTGCGTGAGTTCATGCCCGCGCCGATCACCACGATGCAGTCGACCTGCTCCATCACCCGCCGGCCGGCGGCATGGGAGAACCCGCCCATCACACCGCAGTTGAACGGGTGGCCGGCGAACATGTCCTTGGTCTTCATGGTGGTGGCCAGCGCGCCCCCGGTATGGTCGGCCAGGCGGATGATGGCCTCGCGTGCGCCGGCGCGGTGGGCACCCCAACCCACCAGGAAGAGTGGCTTGCGGGATTTGCGCAGCACGTCAGCCGCCGCCTGGATCGCCGGGCCGCGCGCCGGCTTGGTCGCCTGAACCGGCGGTGCCACCGGGGCCGGCGTGGTGGCCACCGGGTCGATCTGCGCCTGTTGCACGTTGGAGGGAATCAGCAGCACCACACCGCCCTGGTGGGCGGCTGCGGCCGCCTGCAGCAAGGTGTGGCGGGCCGTGGCCGCATGGTTGGCCACGAAGGTGCGAAAACCGGCGGCCTGCAGCACCGCCGCGCTGTTAAAGCTTTTGTAGTCGGGTCCCATGCCGTTGACCGTGCCGCCGGTGTTGGGCGCATCGCTGCAGATCACCAGCACCCGCGAGCCGGTGCGCATGGCGAAGTTGATGCCGTTCATGCCGTTGGCCGTGGCCGGCCCGCGGCCCAGGATCACGATGGTCATGCGTCCTGTCGCGGCGGCGTAACCCTCGGCCATGGTGACAGCATTGTTCTCATGCCGTGCGGACCGGAACTTCACGCCCATCCCGTCCAAGGTCGTGATCAGCTGGGCGGTGTCGTCACTCATCAGGCCGAACACGTACTCGACACCCAGGCCCTTGATGTCTGCGGCCAGGGCTTCGTAGGCGGCAATGGTGTTGACGGACATGACTGGGGACCTTTCTAGACAAGCGGACAGGTTCAATGTGGGCCGGGCGGCCCAGATCAGAGCAGCGGGTTGGCGACCTCGCCGCCCAGGGCCAGCAAACCCCAGGTTGAAAACTGCAAATCGCTGCCAAAGAGGAAGTGGCTGCTTCCGGTATGCGCATCGCGAAAGATACGCTGAATCGGGTAGGCGTCATAGATGCCATTGGCGCCAGCCATCGCATGCAGGATGTCCACCGCCTCGTTGCACAGGGACACGGCGTAGGCCACATCGCGCTTGCAGCGCAACTTGGTCTCCAGGTCTGGCACCTCGAAGCGGTCGGCCAATTGCTGTGCCTCCAGGAACTCGCCGCGGATGACGCGGCGAGCCGTTTCGATGCGCGCCCCCGCTGCCCCCACGCGGATCTGGATCGCCTGGATGTCTCGCATCCTCACGCCGGTGTAGTTGGTGCTGCGTTCCTTGACCGACGCGATGGTCTGCTCCAGCGCCGCCTGCGCATTGCCTACCAAAACGGCGCCAATGATGTGCCCGGCCAGCATGGGCAAGGCGACGCGGTACAGGGCGCCAGGGTTGACGGCGGCGCCAGGATGGTCGCCGCCGCGCGTCTTGTACATGCACGAGGCACGCCAGGTCGGAACGAAAACGTCCTTGGTCACGACCGTGTGGCTGCCGGTCGAGCGCATGCCCAGCACATGCCAGTCGTCGACGATCTCGTACTCCGACTTGTGCAGCAGGCACAGCCGGTGATCCACCACCTTGTTGCTGTCGTCGCGCACCGTCACCGCCAGCATGTTCCAGTCAGAAACTGTCACCGCACTGGAGAAATTCCAGCGCCCGCTGACCATGAACCCGCCTTCGACAATGCGCGCCTGCCCCTGTGCAGCGGCCACGCCCGAGGCGATGCACGCGTTCCGGTCCTGCGCCCAGATCCACTCCTGCCCCTTTTCCTCGTACAGGGCGAGCATCCAGTGGTGAATCAGAATGTTGACGGCGGTCCAGGAGGTGGACGCGCAGCCGCGGGCCAGCTCGTAGGCGATGTCGAAGGCCGCCACGATGCCCAGCTCCATCCCGCCCCAGCGCTTGGGCTGCAGCGACCGCAGCAGACCGCTGCGATGCAGTTCGTCCATGATCTCGGGCGGGGTAATGCGTCCGCTTTCGGAGAGCACGACGCGCTCGCGCAAAAAGGGCGCCAGCTCCCGTGCACGGCGGACAGCCTCGTCGTGGCCGACGTCGGCGAAAGAGGGGATATCACTCATCAATCGTCTCCTTAAGCGCGCAAGACGGTGAGTGCAAATCACCGTCTGCCCGAGGGGCTGTGCCGCGCAAGTGGTACAGCCGGATATAGTCCGGCTTCCAGTGCATGTTGCGTTACTTCAGCATAAGTATCTTCACGTGAAGATAATTTTCCATGAGCAAAGACTCTATTGACTTTCTTGTGCATCAGTGGACGACTGAGCTTTCGGGCATCAACCCGTGGCCCACGGCGGTGGTCGGAAGGGTGTTCAGGCTGTCCACCCTGTTCAAGAAGGCGACCGAGGAAGCTTTGGTGCCGTTCGGTCTGACGTTCGAGACCTTCGAGATCATTGCGGCCTTGCGCCGCACCGGCCCGCCCTACCAGCTCAAGCCATCGGCCTTGTACGGAGCGATGGTCGTCACCACCGGTGCCATCACCAACCGGATCGACCGCACAGAGGCCCTGGGCCTGATCTCTCGTTCGCCTGACCCCAACGACCGTCGCGGCGTGATCGTGACCCTGGAGCCCAAGGGCATTGCCCTGGCCGAGCAGGCCTTCGCGGCCTACTACGGCAAGGTGTCGGGGATGATGGCCTTTCTCAGCGCAAGGGAGCGCCAGGAGATGGCCGCGATGCTCAGTCATCTGCTGGCTGGCCTGGAGGCATCGCAGGGCTGAATGAGGTTTGGCAGCGGCGTGCGTCAGGCCTTTTAATTGAGTCAGTGCATTCGGCTCGCGCAGGATGTCTGCCATCGAGGCGTGATTGCCACCGCCAATCCGGCCTTCAGGGGGATGTCTTGATCAGGTCCATGATTAGATTCCTTCGGTTCTTGCTCGATGGTTATTCCTGCGGCACGGCTCGGGTAGAGGCGGGCGCCCGCATGGATGCCAGCAGATAGCTGGCGTCCAGGTCATTGAAGGCGCTGCATCCAATCTGCGCCATCACCATGTCAATCTCCTTGCGCATGATCTCCAGAACACGCGCAACGCCGCGCTGGCCCGCTGCCGCCACGCCATGCAGCGCAGGCCGGCCAAAGATCGCCGAGCGCGCGCCCAGGCAACGGGCGATCACCACATCCGAGCCGCGCCGCACGCCGCTGTCGAGGATCAGCTCGATGCGATCGCCCACCTGCGCACGGATGTCCGCCAACATGTCCAGGGGTGAGGGGGCCGTGTCGAGTTGCCGGCCGCCATGGTTGGACACGATCAGGCCATCGACGCCCAACCCGGCGGCCTCACGGGCATCTTGCGGATGCATCAGACCCTTGATCAGCAACGGGCCGGTCCATGCTTTGCGAATCGCCTGCAGGTGCGGCCAGGCCACCATGGGGGCCGGCGTGAGGGTTCCGTACAGGTCAGCCACCTGCTGTGCGTCGGCGCCGGCGGGTGCGTAGGGCGCCCAGTTTTTCATCATCGGAAGGCCGCCGGTGCGCAGGTAGCGAAGGACCCACGCCGGATGGCCCAGCGCCTCGAGTGCCACAGCCGGCGTCATGCGAAAGGGGCGGGAAAAACCATTGCGGCGATTGCGTTCGCGATTGGCGTTGACGGGTACGTCGACCGAGACGACCAGCGCAAATGCGCCCGCCTTGGCGGCTCGGCGCACCAGGTCGGCGTTGATGGACTCATCGCTGGTGCAGTACATCTGGAACCAGACGTGCTCGGGCGCGACGGCAACCACATCCTCCAGAGCGTCGTTGCTGGCACTGGACAAGAGAAACGGTACGTTGGCCTCACGCGCGGCAGCGGCCTGCATCAGGTCGGCACCGGGCCGCCACAGGCCGGCCAGCCCGGTGGGCGAGATGCCGATCGGGCTTGAATAGGTGCGGCCGAACAGCCGCACCGATTGATCGCGCATCGTGACGTTGCGCAGGTAGCGCGGTACCAGGCGATGCCGCTCGAAGGCTTCGCGGTTGCGCCGCAGGCACAACTCATCGTCAACGCCGCCATCGATGAAGTCGAAGGCGATTCGCGGCAGCTGGCGGCGTGCCAATTGACGGACATCGTCAAGGTTGATAACGGAATTAATATTCATGGTCGACGCATTCTCGCGCGCAACGCTTGCGCAGCCATTCGTGTTTGCCCCCCTAGAATCGCCCTCATCCCGGCTATCCTATTTTGCACTGTGCCCCCACGCCCGCTGACGGACCCCGCGCCAGCCGCCCCCCGACAACCGCGCGTGCGCCCGGTGCCGGCCGTGTCGCGGGCCCTGGCCATCCTACGGCTGCTGGGACGATCGCCAGAACCCCTGGGCATGAAGGTGATCGCCACCGAGCTGGGTCTGGTGCCAAGCACCGCGTTGCACATCCTGCGGGTTCTGGTGCAAGAGGAGTTGATCAAGGTTGACGGCGCGAGCAAGCGCTACAGCCTGGGTAGCGGCATGCTGACCCTGGCGCGCAGCGTGATGGAACGCAGTGATTTCCCCAGCCTCGTGCAGCCGGTGCTGGACCGCGTGGCGCGCAAATGGGGGGTGTCCACCATGGGGGTGGAGATCACGGCCAGCCATCGCATGGTGGTGCTGGCGTTGTCACGCTCCCAGACGCCGTTTCGCCTGCATGTGGATGTGGGCAGCCGTTTCCCCGCCCTGGTCAGTGCCACCGGCCGGCTGGTGGCTGCCTTCGGCGGCGACAGCTGGGAGCAGCTGGAGAAAATGTTCAGAGCCGTGCGATGGGACAAGCCGGTCAGCCTGGCTGCGTGGAAGAAAGAGGTGGAGCAGGCCCGCCGCACCGGCTACAGCGTGGACCGCGACACCTACATGAGCGGCATCACCCTGGTGGGCGTGCCGCTGCTCGATGCACAGGGCAAGATCAATTACACGCTGGTGGCCGCTGGCCTGTCCGACCAGCTCAACGCCGCCACCGTCCAGCAACTGGCCCAGCACCTGCTGAAAGAGGCGCGGCAGCTCGAGACACTGCTGTCGCCCGTGCGCTGAAGCGGGACCTGATTCCCGGCGGCGCATCGGTCGACGCGGTGTCGTCTGGGGGGCTCGCGGGTGAAAGGGGAGTCTGCTATCTCTGGCTGGGGGCGGCGCCGGTCGACACCAGCGCCTCAATTTCCTGCTCGTTCAAGCCAAGCCCGCGCAGGATGTCCGTGGTGTGCTGTGCAAACAGCGGCGGCGCATCGCCCGCCTGTGCCGGCGTGCCGTGCATCACGGCGGGCGAACGGATGCCTCGGTAGGCGCCGCGCTCGATCACCATCTGGCGGTGTTGCGCATGCGGCTGCCCAATGGCCTGCGCCACGTCATTCACCGGGCCGGCCGGCACGCCTATGCGCATCAGGCCGTCGCTGAGCACGGCCACCGGTTGCATGGCCAGGGCCGGCTCGATCCGCGCTCGCAGTGCCTGCCGGTTGATGACGCGTTGCGGGTTGGTGGCAAAGCGCTCGTCGGTGGCCAGGTCCGCCTGGCCGATGTGTGCGCAAAACCGCCGGAACTGCCCGTCGTTGAGGATGCCGATGAACACCCACCCGTCAGCGGCCTGGTACTTGTCGTACGGCGCGATGTTGGGGTGCGCGCTTCCCAGCAGGCCGGGCGTTTTGCCCGAGGCCATCCAGTTGGCGGCGTGCGGCAGCAGCATGCTGATGGCCGTGTCGAACAGCGAGGCCTCCACGCGCTGGCCGGTGCCGGTGCGATGCCTGGCATGCAGTGCCATCAGGATGCTGCTCAGGGCCACGTAGCCGGTGAGATGGTCCACCATCGGCACGCCCAGGCGGGTGGGCCCCGAGGCGGCATCGCCATTGACGCTCATGAGCCCGCACATCGCCTGCAGCACCGCGTCGTAACCGGGCAGCCGGCCCAGCGGGCCGTCGGGGCCGAAGCCGCTGATGTTGCAGTAGACCAGGCGCGGGTACTGTTTGGAGAGCACGTCCTCGAAGCCCAGTCCCCAGCGCTCCATGGTGCCGGGCAGGAAGTTTTCCACCAGCACGTCGGCATCGGCCAGCAGCCGGTGCAGTACGTCGCGAGCGGCTTGCTGGCCCATGTCAAGCGCGATGCCGCGCTTGCCGCGGTTGAGCGAGCCGTAGTAGGCGGCCTCTCCCCGGCTGTCGAAAGGCGGGCCGAGCTGGCGGGTTTCATCGCCGGTCGGCGGCTCCACCTTGATCACATCGGCACCGTGGTCAGAGAGAAACTGGGTGCACAGCGGCCCCGCCAGCACACGCGTCAGGTCGACGACCTTGACGCCGTGCAGCGCACCGCCGCGGTCAGGGGATGCCGGCCACATGGGTGATACCGACGACGCTCAGCCCTTGCTGGGCAACTCGACCACGCCAGAGCCCACCACCGACAACTCGCTGTCCTGGTTGCGTGCTTCCTGCTCGATCTCAACCAGGTGGCGGCCGTCTTCGACGTACTTGCGCTTGACCTTGCCGGTGATAAAAATCATGTCGCCCTCGGGGTTGTGGCGGCGGATCTTGCAGCTGGACTGGCGCAGGAAGCCGTCGTCACCCATCCAGTTGGTCAGGTGATGCGTCATCCACGAGGTGCGCTCTGGGCCGTAGTCATAGGCGCCTGGGGCGCCCACTTCCAGCGCGAAGTCTTCATCCCAGTGCACGCGCTCGGGGCAGTCCGGGATGCCGAAGCGGTTCTTGATGCCGGTACCCGGGTGGGCGTCGTGCAGTTGCCAGGCGAGCTTGTTGGCGCGGATGTACAGGCCACCCCAGCCCTGCGCGTAGGCGATGAAGCCGGTGACGGTCATGGGGCCCTTGAACATGGTGGGCATGGCCTCGCCCTCGGTCACGTCTTCCCAGTAGCGCGGGGTCGCGCCGCGCACCGGTTCGGTACGGTACAGGTCATAGGCGGCGGCCAGTTCTTCGTCGGTGTAGCGGCGCAGCTCGCGCGCCCGCACATCCTTGTATTTGGTGCCCTGCTCGCGCGCATGGTCGCGCTCGGTGCGAAAGCACCAGCTGTCGGCCTCGGCCACGAAATCGCCCTGCTGGTTGAAGAACTTGACGTTATAGGTCTGCTGCACGGCACGGCCGGCGAAGCGCGTCTGGTGTTCCGACAGGTCCTTGAGAAAGGCCTCTGTGTGGATCTCGTCGTTGCGATGCACCTGCTTATGCCAGGTCCAGTCAGCGCCCGACCACATCGCGTGCACGCCGGGCAGGCCGCCCACGTAACCCGAGACGATGCGGCTGGTGGAGAACAGGAAGCTGGGCAGAGCGAGGATGCCGCCGTGCTTGGTCTTGGCCGCGTACTCGGGGTTGCACCACAGGGGGTTGTCGTCGCCGATGCCGTGGGCATAGTGGCGGATATTGTCGCGCGTGGCCTCATAGCACCAGGGTTCGATCGTCTTGCCGATCTTCACGCCGATGCGGCGGCGAAGGTCGTCCATTCCTTTTTCGGTGATCTTGGGGAAGCTGCGTTCTATGGTGGCGGACATGGCGGTTCTCCTGGGGGTGATTATGTGAGGTGAGGTAAGGGGGGTGGCGTCGATCGTGATGCGGTGCGGTGGTGTCGCCTCATGCGGCAGCTGAGGCTGAGGCTGAGGCTTCCCGCTCGCGCAACACCTTGCGGTGGACCTTGCCGGCGGGGGTCTTGGGCAGCTCGTCGACAAACGCGACGTGGCGCGGGTATTCGTGCTGGCTCAGCTTGTTGCGCACCAGATCCTGGATTTCGTGAACGAAGGCGTCGCTGGCGGCACGGTCGGCGACCACGAAGGCCTTGACCACCTGGCCGCGCAGCGCGTCGGGCACACCGATGGCGGCGGCCTCCTTGACGTTCGGGTGCATGAGGATGGCATTTTCGAGCTCGACCGCGCTCATGGTCCAGCCGGCCGAGATGATCACGTCGTCGGCGCGGCCGGCGTGATAGAAGTAACCATCGGCATCGATGCGGGCGAGGTCTTTGGTGTGGATCCACACCCCCCGCCGGCGCACCATCAGGTTGCCGGTGACGCCGGGCGGGCAGGGTGCGCCGTCGGCATCCTGCACCTGCACCTCGCCACCGGGCACAGTCTTGCCCAGGGAACCCTGCTTGACCAGGAAGTCGGGCGCGCCGGGGTAGTTGACCAGCACGACGCCGATTTCCGTGGTGCCGTACATGCTGCACACCTCGTGGCCGAAGGTGCTGCGCACGAAATCGGCGGTGTCGTCATCGATCGGCTCACCGGTGAAGGACAGCTTCTCGAAATGGTACGGGTAGCGGGCGCCGGCGCCTGAGTTCTTCATCATCCGGTAGTGCGTTGCGGCGGCCGACATGTTGGTGAACCGGTGCTCCGACAGAGCCTGCAGCAGGCGCTGCGCATTGAAGCGGCCGGTCCACGCGCCGATGGTCAGCCCCATCGCCAGAGGCGCAAAGGTGCCATGCCACAGACCATGGCCCCAGGCCGGCGATGAGGGACAGATGAAGCGGTCACCCGGGCGCAGGCCGGTGCCGTACAGCGCTGCCACCATCAGCGTCACCAGCGTGCGATGGCTGTGCTTGACGGCTTCAGGCAGCTCCCGTGTGGTGCCCGAGGTGTACTGGAACACCGCCAGGCTGTCGGCACGGGTGCGGGTAGGGAAGGTGGCGGGCAAGTCGTGCAGGGATGCCAGCGCGGCATCATCGAGCACGACCACGTCAAGGCCTTCGATGCTGCGGGCGACGTCCTCTTTTTCATGGTTTGTCAGCAGCAGTACGGGCTTGCAGTCGTTGATGCGAAGACGCATGCCGTCGGGCCCGAACAGCGTGAACATGGGCACCGCGATCGCGCCCGTCTTGATCACGCCAAACATCGCCACGTAGAACGCGCGAGAGGGCTCCAGCATGATGGCCACCCGCTGGCCGGGCTCGATGCCGCGCTGCACCAGCCAGTGGGCAAAGCGGGAAGAATCGTCGGCCAGCTCCCGGTAGGTGATGGTCTCGTCGCCACCGTCGGCGCGCACCACGATGACCGCGTCGCGCCCCGATGCCGCATGACGGTCCACGCATTCGTGTGCGATGTTCAGGTGCTCTCGATCGCCGTCGAACAGATCCCACAGCTTTTGCGATGAGAAGTGTTTTTGGGCGTCGGACCAGGTGGTGTACTCGGTGAGTTGACTCATGGCGTGGCGATGCGAGCGATGGGGCTCAGTATTTCGAAATTTCATGGAGTTGTCAAATACGTTTTTCGATTGTATTAGGACAATCAAAGTCGAGGCGAGTCATGGCGCGGCGCAGCGTGGCGCGGCTAGACGTTCAGGATGTGCCGCAGCCCTTTCAGGCGGCGATGAGCTTCATCAACGCTTGCGCGGACAAGATGGGCCGCTCGTCGACGGTCAGCATCCCCTGCATGAACAGGGTGCTCGCGGTGCGGTGCACCACCTTGCCACGCGCCTCGATGAACATGTCCTTGCGCGCCGCTGCGAGAAAGTGCGCGTCCATCTGCAGCGTCACGCACTTCTGGCGGCCGGTCGCCTCCCACGCGATGGCGCTGACGGCGTGATCCATCAGGGTCTCCAGCAGACCCCCGTGCACCATGCGCGCAGGATTGAGATGCCGGTCTTCGGCGAGGATGCCGTAGGCCCAGCCGGCTTCTTCCTTGCGGGTCCACAGCGGGCCCGCGCAGTCGATGAACCCGCCGAGCTTGCGCTTGTTCCAGCCGCGCGCAAGCAGCGCTGCCTCAAGCTCAGCCTGTGTCGCGGGGGGGGGGGTGGGGTCGGTGTGCGGCGTGTTCATGTCGCGGATCATCATAGCGACGCCGGGCGGGTTGACGCAGCCGGCACTGGGCCGATGGTGACGGTGCAGGTGCCGGGGTGGACAATGTCGGTTTTGTTCCCGAGTGCACCATGCCCCTGCCCCAAGCCGCCGCCCGCCGGCAAGCCCACCACCGCGTCATCGACATGCAGGCCTACGCCCGCGAGGACGGCCTTTACGATGTAGAGGCGCACCTGGTTGACACCAAACCCTTCCCCTTCGTGCGCATCGGCACCGAGCATCCGTGGCCTGCGGGCCAGGCGCTGCATGACCTCTGGGTGCGCCTGACCGTCGACAACAACCATGTGGTGATGGCCATCGACGTCGCGTCAGACATCACGCCTTACGGCATCTGCAAGCAGGCCGAGTCCACGCTCCAAGTGCTGGTGGGCGAGCGCATCGCCGGCGGCTGGTCCGCGAAGGTGAAGGAGCGCCTGCGCGGCGCCGCCAGTTGCACCCACCTGATGGAAATGCTGATCCCGCTGGCCACCACGGCGCTGCAGGGCATTCGCGGACTGAAGTCGCTCGACGAACGGGTCGATGTTCCCCCGGAGGCCATCGAGCGAAAGATCGACAGCTGCTATGCCTATGGCCGCGAGCGGGAGGTGGTGCGGATGGTCTGGCCGCAACATGCGCGGCCGGCGCAAGCGCCGCGATCGGGTTCTTAGCGTGTGCCATTCAACCGCCCTTCGTCGTAGAGTTCTGCCGTTCCCATCAGGCAAAGTGCCGCGAAGGCGTCACCGTTCCCGTTATGGACCGGAGCTGCGAACGCATGCAGGCCGGGTACCACGTCGCCTAGATTGACGCCGAATCCGTGCCGGGCGGAGCGCTCGCGCATCTTTTGCAGCGCCTCGAGCCGCGCCGAACCACGGCGTGCGATCTCTTGCATGAGGTTGTCGCGCAGCACCGCTTCGACCTCGTCGTCGGGCAGGGTCAGCAGGATCGCTATGCCGCCCACTGAGGTGAACAGCGGGCGGCGCGTCCCAGGGTAGACCATCAGCCCCGACAGTGGCAGTGCTCCAACGCGCACGCTACAGACGTATTCATTCCGGCTGCGCAGCAACAGCAGCGAGATACCGGCCATGCGGTTCGCGAACGCCTGCACCAGCCGCCTCTGCCCGGCGCTGGCACTGCGCGCGCTGCGGCAACGCCAACCCGAGTTCTAACATCAGCGGGCCAGGGAGGTAATGGCGATCACTCGCACGCCGCTCCACCAGGCGGCTGGCGCGAGTGGTTAGCCGTCAGACGCTGTAGATGATCGAAAGGCAGCTGTGGGCGCATCTGCTGGGCTGACTTGGCTGCCTTCGATCCGCGAGGTGCAGCCCCCGCGGCCGGCCGCCTCCGCTGGCTGCGGGGGCGCGACAGCCGGAGGTTACTCGGCCCTCAATCCGAGCACGGGGACGAGCTTTCGGTGAAGCGCGGTCTCCGCTTCGAGGGTTGCGTCGAAGTCCGCAGGGCTCTTGCCCACGGGGGCGAATCCAAGGCCGAGCAGTCGCCCGCGCACCTCTGGCAAGGCAAGCACCGCGTTGATCTCCTGATTCATCCGCTCGACAACAGATTGCGGAGTGCCACGCGGTGCCAGGATGCCAAGCCAAGTCATCTGGTTCACCGGGTAACCCTGCTCCGCCATGGTCGGAATGTCGGGTGCCTGCGCCCACCGCGTCGCACCGGTGATCCCCAGCACGCGCAGCTTCTCCGACTGAACATGGGGCGCTACGGCCGAAAGCGAGGCCATTACCAGCGGCACCTGTCCGCCGATCGCGTCGGCCACGGACTGGCCTGCACCCTTGTACGGCACGTGGACGAGATTGATGCCCGCCATCTGCTTGAACACCTCCGCGGCAATGTGCACCGGCAACCCGATACCGGAGCTTCCGTATGCGATCGACCCGGGCTTCGCCTTGGCGTCGTCAACGACGCCCTTGAGCGACTTCCATGGGAACTTCACGGCAGTGGCGAGCACGATCGGCCCTTCGGCCAACGCGATGACCGAAACGAAATCCTTCGCCTCGTAACCTGCGCGCTGATAGATCAGCGGGTTGAGCGTGTGGCTGTTCGTGGTCAGCAGGAAAGTGTAGCCGTCGGGCGCGGCGCGCGCTACGTGCTCGGTGCCGATGTTGCCGCCGGCGCCGGTCCTGTTTTCGACGATGACCGGTTGCCCGAAACGGGTGGTGAGGCGATCGGCGATGAAGCGTCCGACGTTGTCAGCGCCACCACCAGCCGCTACCATGATGACGATGCGCACAGGCTTGCTGGGCCATGCCTGTTGCGCATTCACGGTTTGCGAGCCCACCATCGCCGCGAACGCGACCCCCGCGACGGCTGCGAGCAGACGTCGCCGCTCGCGCAGCGCAGGGCTCGTCATCATGGGACAGGTCGCAGGATACTCATATTGTGTCATGTCTACCTCCAAAGACGCGCCCCGGAGATTCGTGGCGCACCATCAATTTCCGGTGAACTGCGGTCGACGTTTTTCAAGGAACGCCTCGCGTCCCTCGCGATAGTCGTCGCTTGCCCAGCAACCGTTGATACTGTTCTCCAACGCGGGCATGGCTCGCTGCGGAGGGTTCTGGAGCGCAGCGATGATGGCCGCTTTCGCGGCCATCATCGTGAGCGGCGCATTGTCGGCGACTATCGCGCAATACTTCGCGAACTCTGCGTCGAGGTCCGCGCGCGCGACGATGCGCGCAAGCAAGCCCATGCGCTGCGCCTCGTTGGCGTTGAACTTGCGCGCGCTGAAGAAGATATCGGAGGTGTTCATGGGTCCAAGGATCTGAACCAGGCGCTCCACGCCCCTGTACCAGTAACCGACGCCCAGACGTGCGGCGGGCATGCAGAACACTGCGTTGTCCGAAGCGATGCAGACATCACAGGCTGCCGCCAGCGCAAGGCCGCCTCCTATGCAGAATCCGTGGATCTTGGCCACAACAGGCTTTGGGCAACGCAAAGGTGCCATGCACGCCTCGTCCACGGCACGGTTGTACTCTTCGTCGCCTTCTCGCGTCGCGCGCACCGTCTCGAACTCCGAGATGTCGCCGCCCGACACGAACGCCTCGTCGCCATCGCCGGTGATGGCGACGACACGAATGGCAGGATCGGCTCCAAGCGCTTCAAGCGCAACAGGAATCGCGCGCCACATTGCATGTGTGACTGCGTTGCGCCGCGCGCGGTTGGACAAGACGACCCACCCCACTCGCCCTTCCTTGCGCACGTAGACCTGACTTGGTTCAGTTTGCATTGCGCGCCGGCCCTCAGATAACCTTCATCTCGCGTAGCGATGCAATACGAAATGAATCGAGTCCCAGCTCCGCGAGAACTTCATCGGTGTGTGCACCCAGGTCGGGAGTCGCGCTCACCAGTGACGCCGGCGTGCGGACGAGGTTCACTGCCTGATTCACCAATTCGATCTCACCCAACCTCGGATGCGTGACCTTGGCACCTTGCTGGAGCAACCGCACCTGCGGATCGGCGAATACCTGGTCGACAGCGTAGATGGGGCCGCAGGGGACGCCGGCCTTGTTCAAGACCGCGATCCAGTGGCTGCTGTCCTTGATCGCGAACGTATCGCTGAGTGCGGCGTTGATCGCGGCTCTGTGCGCGATGCGACCCGACGGCGTGGCGTATTCGCTTGCCTCCAGCAACTCCTCTCGGCCGATAGCATTGCAAAGACGTCGCCAGATCTCGTTGCCGTACGTCGCCACGTTAAGGAAGCCGTCGGCCGTCGTATATGCGGAGGTGGGCACGATGGACGGATGATCGTTGCCGACACGTTCACCGACCTCGCCTGCCAGCAGGTAGCGCGCGGCTTGGAAGTCCATCAGCGCCAAGCCCGATTGGAGCAGTGACGACTGCACCCACTGCCCCTCGCCGGACACCTCGCGCTCGAGCAGTGCCGTCATGACGCCGAGTGCCGCGAACAACCCTGCCGTCACGTCCACTATCGCCGCGCCGACGCGCGTTGGAGGCTGGTCGGGGAAACCCGTTACCGACATGAGCCCGCTCATCCCCTGCGCGATCTGGTCCATTCCAGGCCTGTCTCGATAGGGGCCGTCTTGACCAAATCCCGAGATGCTGGCCAGGACGATCCGCGGATTCACGGTCTTCAGCGTTGCGTAGTCGCAGCCCAGTCTGGCCTTGACGTCGGGCCGATAGTTCTCGACGACGACATCGGCGGTCTTCACCAGCAGGTGAAAAACTTCCCGCCCCTCAGGCCGCTTCAAGTCGAGGGTCAGCGAGCGCTTGTTCCGATGCAGGTTCTGCATCTCATAACCGTCGCGCGTGCCACCGAGCCCCGACTCCTCGGCCGCAGTCGCCGGTGACTCGAGCTTGATTACATCTGCGCCGAAATCGGCGAACTGTTTGACGCAGGTTGGCCCCGAACGCACGTGGCTGAGATCGATGACCCGGAAGCGCGATAGCGCGGCCGACGGCTGCTTGCCCGGCGACGTCATGCTTGACGAGCGGGTAAGTGCTCTGGGAGTAAGACCGGATTCGGCATTTTCCATCCTGACATCCTTTGGGCGCCGCAGCGCGAGACAAATTCAAACCGTGAAACCTTCGCGGACCATGGCGTCACGCATCGGACCAGTCTAAAGGTGCGCGATCAACCTGCCGCGTGCGAATACATGGGCTGTCCGGCCACTGGCACCCGCGCGGTAAAAACGCAACCGGTGCGAGACTCAAGCATGTAAAGCGTGCGGCCGTCGCTGCCGCCGTAAGCGCAGTTGGTCGTGTACAGGCCTTCTGGGGAATCGATGCGGTACAACGGTTCGCCGCGCGGACTGAACAGCCACACCGCACCGAACCCGACCTGGCACACCGCCAAACCCCCACTCGAATCGAGCGCAATACCATCGGGACCGCCGCCGCCCGACATCCGGATGTACGCGCCTACCTTGGTCGCCGTCCCGTCCCCCATCAGTGGCACGCGCCAGATCGCGTTGTCACGAGTCACCGCCAGGTAAATTGCGGTTTCGTCAAGGTTCATCACCAGACCGTTCGGACTGGGAATCCCCTGCAAGACCAACTGCAGTTGTCCGGACGCGGTCAGGCGAAACAGCCGACCGCTCGGATCGTGCAGTCCGGTTTGTCCCTGGTCGGTGAAGTACAGGTCGCCATTGGAGGCGAAAAAAAGATCATTGCAGCCTTTGAAGCGCTCCAGCCGAACGCGTTCGAGGTATGGCTCGACATGCCCGGTTCGCGGATCCAGCACCATAATGCCGCGCCTGTAATCCGCGATGAACGCGCGACCGTCCGGATGGAACTTGAGCCCGTTTGGCTCGCCGTCGTACTCCGCTGCCAGCTCGACTTCGCCTTTCGGGTCAATCCGGAAGATCCGGCCCCAGGGGATGTCAACCACCCACAAGTTACCGGCGCGGTCGAACGAAGGCCCTTCGAGGAACACTGGGGCGGGCGCGCCATGCAATTGAGTACGCGCCCACTCGCTGGAGCGGTCCCGAACGTGAAAGCGATCGGGTATGCGGGTGAAGATCTCGGTAGCTAGCCGTTTCGGTGGGTCGAACATGCTGCTCTCTTTGTTTGCGAGGTGCGTCTGCCGCTTGGTATGGACGCGTTGGCGTGCGTCACTCGACCCGCACGTTTATTTCCTTTACCAGGCGCTGCCAACGCGCAGCTTCGGATCGCAGACCCGCTTCCAGCTCCTCAGGTGTGCTGCTCTTGGGCTCCACACCCAGTCCGGCGAGCCGCTCCTGGACATCTTTGAGGCGCACGGCGCGCGCGAACTGCGCGCTGAGCGCTGAGACAATGGCCTTGGGCGTTCCCTTGGGGGCCAGCACGTAGTATCCATTGCCGACATCCACGGCCGGGAGACCGATCTCGGCGGTTGTCGGCACTTCGGGCAGCAGGGCGGACCGATCTTTTCCGGTGACCGCCAACACGCGAATCTTGTCAGCCTTGACCAGAGGTATCGCAGCGATGACCGTGGTGAACATCACCTCGACTCGGCCCGCCGCCACGTCGCTCGCGGCATCGTGCGACGCCTTGTAGGGGACCATGGTCATGTCAATTCCACGGGCGCTCTTGAAAGCTTCGCTCATGAAGTGCGGCGTCGCTCCCACCACGGTGGCATAGTTCAACTTGCCAGGCTTGGATTTCGCCAGCGCCACTAACTCGTCGACGTTGGTTACCGGAAGCGATTTCGTGACTGCAAGAAC
This sequence comes from Comamonadaceae bacterium, assembly GCA_947476465.1. Taxonomy (GTDB): domain Bacteria; phylum Pseudomonadota; class Gammaproteobacteria; order Burkholderiales; family Burkholderiaceae_C; genus Ramlibacter. Next base: position 59,739 of record CANJQN010000005.1, read on the forward strand.
CAGTGGCAGCGCCCCCGTCAGTGACACCGGCGTGAAATCGCGCAGGATGTCTTTGCGCGCCGACGCGGACGCATATTGATAAATCAATTCACTCGCGCCCGCGATCATGATCGTGTGGCCGTCTGGCGCTGCCCGTGAAAGGTGGTCCAGGGCGACGCTGCCAGAGCCGCCTACGCGATTTTCGACCACCACAGGCTGGCCCAGCCCTTCCGAGACACGTTGGCCCACGATGCGTGCGACCGCGTCGATGCCGGAGCCGGCGCCGAAGCCCACGATGTACGTCACCGGCCTTGTTGGGAAGCTTTGTGCGAACGCTGCGCCCGCGCAAAGCACGAGTGCGACCCATGTCAGGGACCAGCGGCTCAGTTTTCCGAGATTGAGGGTTTTCATTGCGTGTGCTCCGGGTTGCTGCGCAGGCGCGCGAGAAATGCATCTGCAGCTTTCGCGCAGGCATCAGGTTCGACGGCCGAGATGTGATAGGAGTCATGGTTCATCACAACGATCTCGGCGTGAGGGGCGTAGTCTTGGAACGTCGACGCTGTCAGCTGGGCCGAACCGATGTAGTTCTTGGCGGGGGGCGTCGTCATGATCGCCAGGATCGGGCACTTGACTCGCTTCAAATCATCGAGCGGCTGGGTCGTGCGGACCCAGCGGAAGTAAGCATGAGCCGTAGACACGGCGGTGGCGCCCATCAGGTCAGACCACCATTCGACCGCCTGCGCAGGTGCGCTTTCGCCGAGCCGCGAAGGCATCGTCCACCGCGCATAACTGCGCATCCCATGTTTCTCGATGTGAGGCAGCCATTCGTCATTCGTAGGAGCACCGACTGGGCAAGGAAGAATCAGGGACTTGACCAGATCGGGCCGGTTTACCGCAAGGCGTACCGCGGTGATGGACCCGCTTTTTGCCGCGACAACGTGGAACGACTTGACACCCAGTGCCTCGGCAATGTCCGCGGCGTCCTTTGCCATCAAATCCGTCGAGAAGTCAAACGATGCGGCAACTGGGGCGGTTCTGCCCAATCCGCGCAGGTCGTATGTGATCAATCGGAATTTGCGTGAGAGGTTTGGAATCCAGCCGTAGTAGGCCCTGCAACTCTCGGCAAAGCCGTGAATAAAGAGGATCGTTTCGGACTCGACCCACGGGTCCGTCGAGTCATGGATCTCATAGTAGGGTTTGAAGTCGGCGGCTATTTCCAGGTGCGGCATTGGGTCCTCCGGTGGGGCCGTCAATTACGATTAACGTCACAGGATACGCTAGCGGCATCGACATTACCTGCGATTGGGGGTGATGCCGAGACTGCCGCACATGGCATTTGTGCCTTGTGAAATCTCCGAGCCGAAGTGTTGGCGGGCGGCGCGGCTTGAATGAACAAGGTGCGTGCGCATCAAAAATCGCTCACGCCCTCGCCAGATGTTGCACGATCCCCTCCAGCGTGAAGTACCCCGGGTAGTCGGCTTCGGCAATGCTGGTGCTGCTGCCTTGGCTGAGGCCGGTGATGAAGTTCAGGAAGTCCATCGAATCGAGGTCGAGCGCCTCACGCAGGTCTTCGCGTTCGGCGACGGTGGACACATCGGCTTCGGGGGCGATGCCGGCCAGCACGTCGCTGATCAGTTGCCGCACTTGCGATTCATTCATGTCTGTGTCCGTTCATGGTGGGCGCTGTCAAAGAGATTCGGGCACTTGCAGCGCCTGACCGATCGCGTGCAGGAACTGGCTACCCAGATGACCGTCACTGGCGCGGTGGTCGGCGGCCAGGCTGACTGACACCAGTGGCCGCGCAACGATCTGGCCGTCTGCCACCCAGGGCCGCTGGCCGATGGTGCCGAAGCCGACGATGGCGACCTGCGGCGGATAGATCACGCCCAGCACACTGTCGGCGCCGCGGTCCCCGAGGCTGGTGACGGTGATGCTGGGGTCGGTGATCTCGGAGCTGCGCAGGCCGCCGGCGCGTGCGCGTTGCACCAGGTCGCGCAAGGCGGCCATCAGCTCGCCGGGTGTCTTGCGGTCGGCATGGTGCACCGCCGGCGCCACCAGCCCGCCGCCACGCATTGCGATGGCCCAGCCGACGTGGATGCCCGGGGCAGGGCGGAACCCACCGTTTTCGTAGAAGCCGTTGAACTGCGGATACGCCACCAACGCCTTGGCGACGGCCTTGAGCAGCAGCACCGCGGGCAGCAGGCGCTCGGCCGGCGCGCGCGGCGCGTTCCAGGCCGACAGCCACGCCTGCGCGGCGGTGAATTCCACGGTGGAGGCCAGGTAGTAGTGGGGGATCTCGCGCTTGGAGCGCGCCATCGCGGCGGCAATCGCCTGCCGCATCTGGTTCGCGTCGAACCCGCGGCGCGGGGCCGCGGGCGGGGCGGCCGCCGGGGCGTGACGGGTGGCGCGCGCCACATCGGCCAGGGTGACCGCGCCTTCGACGCCGGAGCCGGGCAGGGCGGCCGGGTCCAGGCCCAGTTGCCGCGCGCGGCGCCGGGCGGCGGGGGTCACGGGCTTGCGCCGGGCGTGCGTGCCGGCCACAGCTTCGATGGCGGGCGATGGCTTCGTGAGAGGTGCCGCCGGTGGTGTCGCGCCGGGCGTAGGTGCAGGTGCGAGTGCGGCCGGTGCGGCTGGTGCGGCCGGTGCGGCGGCCTGCGTCGCCTCGTTCGCACCCCGCACCCGCGCCAGCACGGCGCCCACTGGCAGCGACGCATTCAGTGGCACCAAGTCCTCGATCACGCCATCGAGAAAGCACTCGACGTCGATCGCGCCCTTGTGGGTCTCGACGACGGCGACCACGTCCCCCGACTTCACCGTGTCGCCCGGCTGCACCAGCCATTGCACCACCGTGCCGGTCTCCATGTCGGCGCCCAGGGCGGGCATCGTGAAATCGGCCATTCCTGAGCCCTCAGCCCGGCTTCACCAGCGACCGGGCCGCCGCCACGATGCCGTCGACGCTGGGCAGGGTGGCGTCTTCGAGGTGGGCCGCATAGGGCACGGGCACCTCGCGGCTGCACACGCGGCGAACGGGTGCGTCGAGCTCATACAGCGCGTCTTCCGCCAGCCGGGCCGCGATCTCCGCCGACACCGAGCCGCTCTTCCAGCCCTCGTCGACGATCACCACGCGGTGCGTGCGCGTGACCGACGCGATGACGGTGGCCATGTCCAGCGGTCGTAGCACGCGCAGGTCGATCACCTCGGCCTCGATGCCCTCCTGTGCCAGCACCTGTGCGGCGGCCAGGCACTTGGGCAGGCTGTTGCCGTAGGTGATCAGGCTGACGTCGCGGCCCGAGCGCCGCAGCTTGGCCTGCGTGATGTCGACCGAGGTGACGGCGGGGTCGAGCTCGGCTTCCGTGTTGTAAAGCACCACGTGTTCGAAGATCAGCACGGGGTTCGCATCGGCCAGCGCGGCCGCGAGCATGTGACGCGCATCTTCCACCGTGGCCGGTACCAGCACCTTCAGCCCGGGGATGTGCGCGAACCAGCCCTCGAGGCTGTGCGAATGCTGCGCGGCCAGCTGGCGCCCGCCGCCGGTGGCCATGCGGATCACCAGCGGCACCGCGAACTGGCCGCCACTCATGTGCGCCAGCGTGGCGGCGTTGTTCATGATCTGGTCGAGCGCCAGCAGGCTGAAGTTGCAGGTCATGATCTCGACGATCGGCCGCAGGCCGGCCACTGCCGCGCCGACGCCAATGCCGGTGAAGCCATTCTCGGCCAGCGGCGTATCCAGGATGCGCTCGGGACCGAACTCATCGAGCAGGCCCTTGGTGACGGCATAGCAGCCGCCATACTTTCCGACATCTTCGCCCATCACGAAGCTGCGCGGGTCGGCCAGCAGCGCGTCGCGGATCGCCTGCTTGCAGGCCTCGCGGTAGCTGATGCGCGTGGGCTGCGTCATGGCGCGCCCCCCGGCACACCCTCTTGCACCACGCGGTCCATCAGCACGTAGCGCTCCAGCGTCTCCACTGGCTCCAGCGTGCCCGCCTGCGCGAAGTCGGCGGCCGCGGCGATCTCTTTTGCCACGTCGGCATCGATGGCCTGCAGCTGGGCGTCGGTGATCTCGTGGTTGGCCTGCATCCAGGTACGTAGCCGTTCGATGGGGTCGATCAGCTTCCAGTGTTCCACCTCTTCACGCGTGCGATAGGCCTGGGTGTCGAACATGGAGTGCGCGCGAAAGCGGTAGGTGCGCGCTTCCAGGAAGTAGGGGCCGGCGCCACTGCGCACATGTTCGACGGCGCGCCGCGCCGCCACTTCCATCTGCACCGGGTCCATGCCGTCGACCTGCTGCGCCGGGATGCGATAGGCGCCCGCCTTGCGCCAGATGTCGGTCTCGGCCTCCGAGTCGGCCAAGGGAACGCCCATGGCGTAGAGGTTGTTCTCGCAGACGAACAACACCGGCAGGCGCCACAGCTGCGCCATGTTCAGGGTCTCGTGGAACGCCCCCTCGCCGACGGCCCCCTCACCGAAGAAGCAGACGGTGACGGCGCCGCGCGCCAGGCGCTTGTCGGCGAACGCGATGCCGGCGGCCAGCGGCAGGCCGCCGCCCACGATCGCGTTGCCGCCGAAAAAGCGCCGCTGCCCATCGAACAGGTGCATGGAGCCGCCGCGCCCGCCGCTGCAGCCTTCTTGCTTGCCCAGCATCTCGGCGAGCAGCGTGTCCATGGGCACGCCATGCGCCAGGGCATGGCCATGCTCACGGTAGGTGGCGACCACGGCATCGCCGGGTTGCAGCGCCGCCATCACGCCCACGGCCACCGCTTCCTCGCCGTCGTACAGATGCAGGAAGCCGCGGATCTGCTGGGCCTGGTACAGCTCGACGCACTTGGCCTCGAAGCGCCGGATGCGCAGCATCTGCCGGTACAGGCCCTGAAGATGGGCGCGGTCGAGGTGCAGTTTTTCAGTCATGTTGCCCCCACGCTCGGCACTTCGTGTCCTTCGCTGCCCCCCAAGGGGGCGCGAGCTTGCTTGAGGCGGCTCGGCGCTGCGCTCATGTTGCACCCCTATTTTTTCTCGTCGCTTTCCAGCGTGGACAGGTCGCCCTCGGGCAGGCCCAGCTCCCGGGCCTTGAGCAGGCGCCGCATGATCTTGCCGCTGCGCGTCTTGGGCAAGTTGAGTCGGAACTCGATGTCCTTGGGCGCCACCGCCGCGCCCAGCCGCTTGCGCGCGTGGCCCAGCAATTCGCGCCGCAGCGCCTCACCTGCCTCGAACCCCGGCTTGAGCGCGACGAAGGCCTTGACCACTTCGCCGGCCATCGCATCAGGAATGCCGATCACGGCGGCTTCGGCCACGGCGGGGTGCTCCATCAGCGCGCTCTCCACCTCGAACGGGCCGATCAGGTGGCCGGACGACTTGATGACATCGTCCGCCCGGCCGACGAACCAGTAGTAGCCCTGTGCGTCCCGGTGCGCCAGGTCGCCGGTGAGGTACCAGCCGTCGACGAAGCATTTTCGGTAGCGCTCGTCCTCATGCAGGTAGCCGCGCATCATCGACGGCCAGGGGGTTTTCAGCGCCAGCTCGCCGTCGGTGTCGGGCGTGTCGACGGGCTGCACGCCGCCGCCTTCGGTGCGTCGCACGATGGCCGCCGTGATGCCGGGAAGCGGCTTGCCCATCGACCCGGGCAGGATGTCCAGCGCCGCGAAGTTGGCGATCATGATGCCGCCCGTTTCCGTCTGCCACCAGTTGTCGTGGAAAGGCAGGCCGAAGGCCTGCTGGCCCCAGACCACGGCCTCGGGGTTGAGCGGCTCGCCCACGCTGGACATGAAGCGCAGGGCGGACAGGTCATGGCCCCGCAGGGCTTCGGTCCCCAGCTTCATCATCATGCGGATCGCCGTCGGCGCGGTGTACCAGACCGTCACCCGCTCGCGCGCCAGCACTTTGTACCAGGTGGCGGCGTCGAACTCGGCCTCGACCACCACGATGGTCACGCCCTGGACCAGCGGCGCGATGATGCCGTAACTGGTGCCCGTCACCCAGCCGGGGTCGGCCGTGCACCAGAAAACATCGTCTTCGTGCAGGTCGAGCGCGTAGTAGCCGGTGACAGCATGCGCCAGCACCGCGCCGTGCACATGCACCGCGCCCTTGGGCCGGCCGGTGGTGCCGCTGGTGAAGTGCAGCAGCGCCATCGATTCGGGGTCGGTGGCCGCGATGGTGAAGTCGGGCGAGCAGGCGTCCACCAGCGTATGCCAGTCGTGCACGCTGGGGTCACCGGCTGCGGCCGCCGCGACGGCTTGCGCGCCGCCCACCAGGATCACGTGGCGCAGGCCGGGCAGGCGTTCGCGCAGCCCCTTCACCTTGCGCATGTACAACTCGGGCGTGGTCACCATCACGCGGGCGTCGCCCATCTCGGCGCGGGTGGCGATCGGCTCGGGGCCGAAGGCCGAGAACAGTGGCGACACCACGCAGCGTGCCTTGAGCGCGCCCAGCACCGCCATGTACAGCTCGGGCAGTCGGCCCATCAGCACGAAGACGCGTTCGCCGGGCCCGACGCCCAGGGCGCTCAGCGCGTTGGCAAAGCGGTTGGTGGCCTGCGCCAGATCGGCAAAGCTCAGGTCGCGGCGGCTGCCGTCCTTGCCCCGCCAGCGGATCGCCGTGCGCGCGCCGCGGCCGCGCGCGAGGTGGCGGTCCACCGCTTCATAGGCGATGTTGATGCCCCCGGCCGGCAGGCCGTCGAGCCAGGGGGCTGTCGCTTGCCAGTTGAAGTCGGCCACCGTCCGTGGGTAGTCGAGCAGATGCGGGCGAACCGGCATCGCCGACAGATCCTTGACGATGCGCGGCATGGACTGCATTCCCATTGCTTGTCTCCAGGACGCCGGCTTGTCTTGCCGGATGGGCCATCCTAGTGCCGGGAATGCCTGGGGTTCAAGCCGAAGCGGCGGTCAATCGCCGCGAGTTGAGGCAGATCAAACCGGCGTGCAAAGTGATTCGTTGATGCTGTCCACACGCAGCTTGCCGGGCGTGTGGCCGGACAGGCGCGAGACCGAGCAATGGTTGATCAACAGGCGCGCGTAGGCTTCCTCGGTGCCCAGGGCGGCGCACAAGATGGTCTTGATCGTCATGCCGTGCGCAAAGATGGCGATGCGTTTACCGCTGGCCTCCCGCATCGCCGCTTCGAACGCGCCCAGCACGCCTTGGCGGAATTGATCCGGGTCCTTGCCGAAGAAGCGCGCGGGCGAGGCCATGAATTCGGAGAAGCGCTTGGCGTCTTCCGCCTGCATGGTTTCGACCGAGCGGTAGCGGTCCGTGCCATGGTCGACCTCGGCCAGGCCGTCATAGATGGTGGGCGCGATGCCCAGCAGACGCGCCAGTGGCTGGGCCGTGTCCATGGCGCGGCGCTGCGGGCTGCTGACGATGCAGTCCACGCCTTCGCGCTGCAGGCGTGTGGCCAGTCGCCGGGCGTGGCGCATGCCGGCGGGGTGCAGCGGCGGATCGCCCGGGTGGACAGGGTGGCCTTCATGCGGCAGGCCGTGGCGGATCAGGAGGATGTGTTTCATGGGTGTGTGTTGAATGTTATCCGCACGGCCTGCAAACCCATGCGGCCGCGAGCCGCACCGCCACACCCGCGCGCCGCGTCGTGACGCCGGGCGGCTTGGTCATAATCCCCGCTCCCGCCCGCCAGCCGTCTCCATGTCCCGTACCTCCCCCTCCATGCCGCCCTTTCCGCCCGGCGGCCCCGCCGAGGGCAGCGGCGTGCGCCTGCAAGGCGTGACGCTGCGGCGCGGCGCGAACACCGTGCTGGAAGATCTCTCGCTCGATCTGCAAGAGCCGCGCATCGGTGTCATCGGCGACAACGGCGCCGGCAAGAGCAGCCTGTTCCGGCTGATCTGCGGGCTGGACGTGCCGCAGGCCGGCAAGGTGGCGGTGTGCGGGCAGGACATGCGCGAAGGCGCGGCCCGGGCGCTGCGCGTGGGCATGATGTTCCAGAACCCCGACGAGCAGATCGTGTTCCCGACGGTGGAGGAGGAGCTCGCCCTCAGCCTCACGGCCGGCGGCCGTCCGCGCGGGCCGGCGATCGTTCAGGCGCGCGAGTGGCTGCACACACGGGGCCTGGCGCACTGGGCCGCGCGCGCCGTCTCGGGCCTGAGCCACGGCCAGCGTCAGCATGTGTGCTGGCTGGCGCTGCTGATCGCCGGGCCGCGCGTGCTGCTGCTTGACGAACCCTTCGCGAGCCTCGACCTGCCCGGCCAGGCGCTGCTGCACCAGGACATCGCGCAAGCGCCCCAGCAGGTCATCGTGGCGACGCACCAGCTCGACCACGTGCGCGGCTTCGCCCGCGTGCTGTGGCTCGACCACGGCAAAGTGCGTGCCGACGGCCCGGGCGCGCAGGTGTGTGCGGCCTACGAGGCCGATGTGGCGACGCGTTGGGCCCAGCGCTTGGCTTCGCGCGATGCCGCTGGCCGCGCCTGACAGACGCCGCCCCATCATGACCAGCCTGTACAGCGAACACCGCACCTGGCTGCACGCCGTGCCCGCCGGCTTCAAGCTGCTGGCGATCGCCTTGCTGGGCACGGCCTTGTTCCTCACTGATCACCTGGGCGTGCTGGGCGTCGGCGCCGCGGCCTGCGCGCTGGTGTTCGCTTCGCTCGGCCGCGCCACGCAGGGCGTGCGGCGCATGGTCGCCGCGCTGATCGTCATGGCGCTGTTGGTGGCCGCGTTTCATGCCGCGCTGGGCCGGCCTGCGGTGGGGGCCATCAGCGCCGCGCGCCTGGCGGGCACCAGTCTGCTGGGGGTGTCGCTGACCGTGAGCACCCGCTACACCGAATGGCTGGCCGTGTTCGAGCGCCTGCTCGCGCCGCTGGGGCGGTTGGGCCTGCGGGTGGACCGCTTGAGCCTGCAGTTGGCGCTGATGTTGCGCTTCATCGATATCTTCTTCATGCAGTGGAAGCGCCTTGACGAAGCGCATCGTCTGCGCACCGGCCGCGCCGGGGGCGCTCGCCTGCTGGCGCCGCTGGCCATCCAGATGCTGCTGGCGGCGCGCCGCGTGGCCGATACACTTCGAGCGCGCCTTGGCGATTGACGCCTGCTGGCATCCGCTCCGGCAATCATTTTTTTCCATGAACACCACCACCTCCCGTTCCCTCGCGCTGGTTCCGCTGTTCGCCGCCTTGCTGGCGGTGCTGGGCCTGATTCCCAAGATCGATCTGCCGCTGGGTGTGCCGATCACGCTGCAGACCCTGGGCGTGATGCTCGCCGGCTGCCTGTTGGGCCCGCGCCGCGGCCTGCAGGCGGTGCTGCTGTTCCTGGCGGCCGTCGCCATGGGCCTGCCGCTGCTGTCGGGCGGGCGTGGTGGTGTGGGCGTGTTTTTCGCGCCGTCGGCCGGCTACCTTGTGGGCTTTGCCTTTGGCGCCCTGGCCACCGGTCTCGTGATGTCCCGCCTGCCGGCCAACACGCCGCGCCGCGCCGCCACCAGCGCCTTCATCGCCTCGGCCCTGGGCGGGCTGCTGGTGGTGCATGTGTGCGGCGTGATCGGGCTGGTGAACCTGGCCAACCTGAGCTGGTCGCAGGCGCTGTGGGGCACGCTGGTGTTCGTGCCCGGGGACCTGATCAAGTGCGGCCTGTGCGCGATGGTGATTCACACCATCGCCCGCGGCCTGCCCGACTGGCAATTCGGCGGCCGCATCGCCCCGTGACCCCGCCGGGCGCGGCCGATCTGGTCCATGCGCCGCTGGCGCACTGGGCCGCCGCGCGCCCGGACGTTGTGGCCCTCGACGACGGCCACCAGACGCTGAGCTTCGCGCAATTGCACGCGCGGGTGGGGCAGGTAGCCCGCCGGCTCGGCCAGGCGGGCGCACCCGCCACCGTCTGGGTCGAGACCGCCGGCTCGACGCTGGAAGCGCTGGTCGATTTTCTCGGCATCATCGTCAGCGGCCGCTGTGCCGCGGTGGCCGACGCGCAATGGACGCCCACCACGCGCGCCGCGGTGCAAGCGCAGCTGCCCCACGAGCCGGCGCTCGCCGCCGGGCCGCAGTCGCTGTCGGCTTTCTATGTAGGCTTCACCTCGGGCAGCACCGGTGTGCCCAAGGGTTTTGCGCGCCACCACCGTTCGTGGACGCAAAGCTTTCTGGCCTGCATGCAGGCCTTCGGCCCCGACGCGGCCACCCGTGTGCTGGCGCCGGGCAGCGCGTCGCACTCGCTGTTCCTGTTCGGGATGATGCTCGGCCTGTGGAGCGGCGCCGGGGTGGTGGCGCAAGACCATTTCTCAGCGGCCCGCGCGCTCGAGACGCTGGCGCAGGGGCACACGCCTTGCGTGGTGGCGGTGCCCAGCCAGCTGCTCATGATGCTCGACCACGCCCAGCGCCGGCAGCTGCCGCCGATCGAGGGCGTACGCCTGGTCATGATCAGCGGCGCGCGCTGGATGCGCGAGCGCACGCCGCAGCTGCGGGCCTTGTTTCCGAACGCGCGCGTGGTCGAGTTCTACGGCGCTTCCGAGACCAGCTTCATTGCCTGGATGGAGGCCTGCGAGGCCGCGTCGCCGCAGGCCGTGGGCCGGCCCTTCGCTGGCGTCGAGATCGACATCCGCGAACCCGACGCCCAGGGCGTGGGCCTGATTTATGTGCGCAGCCCCATGCTGTTCACCGACTACGTGGGCGGCCAGGGCGACCCCACGGCGGCACTGCGCGATGGCGATTGGCTGTCCGTGCGTGACCTCGGCAGCATCGATGCGCAAGGCCGCTTGTGTCTGGTGGGCCGGCAAAACCGCATGCTGGTCACCAGCGGCAAGAATCTGTTTCCCGAGGAAGTCGAGGCCGTGCTGGCCGCGCACCCGGGCGTGGCGGCGGTGTCGGTGCAGGGCTTGCCCGACCCGGTGCGGGGCCACCAGGTGGTGGCCGTCGTGCAACCGGCCGATGACGCCGTGCCGCTGGACGCCGCCTCGCTGGGCGCCTGGTGCCGCGAGCGGCTCGAGGCCTTCAAGCTGCCGCGCCGCTGGTTCGTCTGCTGCGTGTGGCCCCTCACCCCGAGCGGCAAGACCGACCATCCGGCCTTGGCGCGGGCACTGACCGGCAATGACGAGGGCGGACCGTGCCTGTTGCCGCTGCGCTGATCGCGGCCTGGGCCCGCAGCGCCGTCGCGCCGCACGGCGGCGCCTTCGCGCAGCTGCAGCCGCATGAAGTGGCCGCGCCGGTGTTGCGCGGTCTGCTGGCCCGCGCCGGCCTGGCGCCCTCCGACGTCGACGCCGTGGTGCTGGGCAACGCGCTCGGCGCGGGCGGCAACCCCGCGCGCGTGCTCGCGTTGGCGGCCGGCCTGCCAGATGCCTGCGCGGCACTCTCGGTGGACACCCAGTGCTGCAGCGGCCTTGATGCGGTCTCGGTCGCGGCGGGCCTGATCGCCAGCGGGCAGGCCGAGGTGGTGGTGGCCGGCGGCGTCGAGGCCTGGAGCCGCGCACCGATCCGCCAGCACCGGCCACTGAACGAGCACGAGCCCGCCCGCACCTTTGAGCGCCCCGCCTTCGCGCCCGACCCCGAGCGCGACCCGGACCTGCTGCAGGCCGCGGCCGACTACGCGGCGCGCCATGGATTGACTCGCGCGCAGCAGGACGCGTACGCCGTTCACAGCCACCAGCGGGCCGTGGCCGCGCAGGCCGAGTTGGCCGGCGAGATCGTGCCCGTCGCTGGCGTGGCCCATGACCTGTACCCGCGCCCCATGACCCTGGCCCGCGCCGCCCGCCTGCCCAGGGTGGTGGGCGATGCGGCGTCGGGCCTGAGCGCCCTGACGATTTCGGCCAAGGCCGACGGGGTGGCGCTGGTGCTGATGCTCAGCGCCGCGGCGAGCCGGCGCCTGGGTCTGCGCGCCGCCATGGCATGGCATGCCGGGGTGTCGGTGGGCTGCGATCCGCGTGAGCCCTTGGTGGCCGCCGAGCGGGCCGCGCGTGAGGTGTTGCGGCGTGGCGGCATCGACGACGTGACACGCCTGGCCGCGGTCGAGTTGCACGACGCCTTCGCGGTGCAGGGCTTGAGTTTTTGCCAGGCGCTGGGCCTGGCGCCCGAAACCATCAACCGGCGCGGAGGAGGCCTCGCGCGCGGCCATCCCATCGGCGCGTCGGCGGCCATCGCCCTGGTGCGCCTGCTGGCCGATCTGGCGCGAGAGGGCGGCCCCGGCGCGCTGGGGCTCACGGCTGTGGCCGGTGCCGGCGGTATCGGGGCGGCAGCGCTCGTCGAGCGCCTTTGAGCCCGACAATGACCTCGCCTCGCAAGACACAACAACGGAGATGCCCCTCATGAGCCACACCGCCTGGGACCCGCAGGCCCACGCCAGCCGCATGCGCGCCGCCGGCTTCTGGCGCGACGAAACCATCGACCAATCCTTTGCGCGCGCCGTGCGGCGGGTGCCGAACAAGACGGCGCTGGTGGCTTATCGCGCTGATCAGGGCGAGGCCCCCGTCAAGCGCCTGACCTACGCCCAGCTGGACGACCTGGTGGGCCGCGCCGCCGCCGGCTTGCGCGGCCTGGGCGTGGCGCCCGGCGACGTGGTGTCGCTGCAGTTGCCCAACTGGTGGCAGTGCGTGGTGGCGGCCATGGCCTGCGGCCGCCTGGGTGCGGTGGTCAATCCGCTGGTGCCCATCTTCCGTGAGCGCGAGCTGACCTACATGCTGGGGCTGTCGCCGTCCAAGGTGCTGATCGTGCCCAAGGTGTTTCGCGGCTTCGACCATGCGCAGATGGGGCAGGCGCTCAAGGCCGACTGCCCCGATCTGCGGCACGTGCTGGTGGTCGACGGTGATGGCCCCGACGATTTCGAGCGCGCGCTGCTGTCCGGCACCGAGCGCATCGACGCACCGGCGCCGGGCCAGCCCGGTCCGCGCCGCGCCGACGAGATGGCGCTGATCATGTTCACCTCGGGCACCACCGGCATGCCCAAGGGGGTGATGCACCACTGCAATTCTCTGCTGGCCTGCATCGATGGTTTCGCCGACCGCCTCGGGCTGCACGAGGACGACGTGATGCTGGCCTGCTCGCCACTCGGGCACATGACCTCCTACGCCGCCGTCATGCTGCAGGGCCTGTGCGCTGGCAGCACCGTGGTGCTGCAGGACGTGTGGAACGCCAAGCGCGGCCTGGCCATCATGGCGGCCGAGGGCGTGACGCACACCGCCGGCGCCACCGCCTTCCTGGTGGACCTGTGCGAAGCAGTCACCGCCGGCGGCCCCAAGCCCGCGCTGCGCAGCTTCCTGTGCGCGGGCGCGCCGATTCCGCCGGTGGTGGTCGAGCGCGCGGCCCAGGTGTTGGGGGTGGGTACCTCCAGCGGCTGGGGCATGACCGAGTCGCTGGGCACCACGATGACGGCGCCCGACCACGGCCGCGAGAAGTCCGCCGCCTTCGACGGCTGCGCCACCCGGGGTGCGCAGGTCAAGGTGGTCGACGAGGCCGGGCAGGCCTTGCCGCCCGGCCAGACCGGCCGGCTGCTGGCGCGCGGCGCGCAGATGTGCATGGGCTACTTCAAGCGCCCGGATTTGCAGCCGTTCGACGCCGAGGGCTGGTTCGAGAGCGGCGACCTCGCCTACATGGATGCGCAGGGCTACATCCGCATCGACGGCCGCACCAAGGACTTGTTGATCCGCGGTGGGGAGAAGGTGCCGGTGATGGAGATCGAAAACATGCTGACCCTGCATCCCGCGGTGGCCGACGTGGCCCTGGTGGGCATGCCTGACGAACGACTGGGCGAGCGCGGCTGCGCCTTCGTGACGCTGCGACCCGGCGACAGCCTGGACCTTGCGGCGGTGCGGGGCTGGCTGGAGCAGCACAAAGTGGCGCGCCAGTACTGGCCCGAACGCCTGGAAATCATCGAAGCCATGCCGCGCACGGCCAGCGGCAAGATCCAGAAGTTTGTGCTGCGCGAGCAGGCCAAGGCCTTCGCCGCTTGAGGCAAGGGCCCGGCCTGGGACTTCAGCCGGCGGCCAACTGGTCGCGCAGGTCTCTGATCTGGTCGTGGTTGCGTTGCACTCCCTCACACTGGCGCTGGACGATCTGGGCGACGTCCGCGGGCAAGGACTTCTTCAGGGCACGGCGATAGCGTGCCAGTGCGTTGTCCTCACCGCGCTCGGCTTCTTCCATCACCGCCTTGTCGTCATAGCTCGACAGCGATGCCTTGACCGAGACCCAGCCGCGGTGCACGGCGCTCAGCGCGCTGCCGCCCTCATCGACGTCGCCGCCGTGTTGCCGCATGCATTGCTGCAGTTCCTGCGCGGCGCGCCGGCAATCTTGCGCACGCTGCATGAGGATGTTTTTGAGATCGGGCCGCTTGGCCTGTTCAGCACAGGCGTTGAAACCGTACTCGCCATCGCGGCAGACTTCGAGCAGGTCTTCCAGCGTGTCGCCCACGTCATCGTCGTCGTCGCCGGCATCGGCCGACCCTGCGTGCGAACGGCCGGTTCGCAAGCTCGAGTCGGTTGACGCCATGCCAGTGCCGTAGTCTTTCAAGTCGCCGCTGTCACGGTAGGCCGAATCGACCCGATCCCAGGCGGCGCGGCTGGCGGACTGGGCCTGATCCCAGTCGAGCGATGAGCCGGCGCGCCGGGATTCCCATTCAGAAGCCAAGTTCGGCTGCGCCTCATCCCAGTCGCCGAAGCGGGTGCGCGCGTCCATGCCGTGGCGATAGGCCGGGCCGTAGTCATCAAAGCTGCGGCCCGGTTCGTAATACGGCTCGTCGGTATATCTGGCGCGCCAGTGGGCTTCTTCGTCTGTCGGGTTGACCGCTTCGCCCGCAGCGCGCCCGGCCAGGCCACCCACCACGGCACCCACGACGCCGCCAACGGCCATACCGACCGGGCCGCCCACCGTCCCGGCGGCGATGCCGGCCGCCGCGCCGCCGGCGGCGCCCACACCTGTGGCCACCGGATGCGATCCGCTCTCGTTGCTCAACGTATCCCGATTCATGTCCTTGTCTTCCGCAGCCATGCTGTACTCCTTGATGTGCGGTTGATGAAAGCGCCGAGCCAACGGGCCCGGCACCGAGGAGTGCATCTTGGTCGCGCGACATCGCGGCGCCGTCAGCCAAGCTGAAGTCCGCATGTAGGAGTTGGCGCTTGGCCACTCCCGGCAACCGTCGGCGGCCACCAGACGCAGCGGCGTCCTACACGCAAGCCGGACGCTGGGGCGCAAGCTTGACCACCATGTGGCATACCTTGCGCCGAACCGCGGCGCACCTTCAACTCTCCTATGGCGACGGCGCCGCCAGCGACGGCCTGATCGGCCGGCGCTACATGCTCGAGGTCGACGGCAGCGCATTGACACTGCACATCGACCTCGGCCTGAACTTCCAGTCGCGCAACCGCTTGTCCGCCGGTTACCTCGATGCCGGTGCGCTCGTGCGCAACCATGATCGGCTGCGCTCTGCGCAGTGCGAAGACAACCTGGTGCGAGCGCGTCTGGTGCGCACCTGGAAAGAGATGCACGAGCCGCGCCTGACCATGGTGCTCGATCTTGGGCCGCACGGCCGATTTGCTTATTCGGTGCGCCCGCATCTGTTGTTCACCGGCGGCGTGCAGCTCGAAGTGCTGCAGGTGCTGGATGCGGCGAAGCTGATCGGCGCCCACGAAGCCGCCTGAGCGGTGGACAGCACCATGCTCAGCTTCCGCTGCCGTCCGATGGGGGTGTCATTGCTTGGGCACATGACCGTCTTGGCCCTGCTGGCTTTGGGTGGGCTCGCCTCTTCAGGCGCCTTCGCCGGCGATGCGGCCAGCCTGCGCGCCCGCGATGGCGAGGTCAAGAACGCACTGCGCAACAACGGGCTGCATCATTCCCTGACCATCCAATCGGTCGAGGCGGGGGACACGCTGCGCGGCAAAGTCAGTGCCGTGCGGGAGCATCCCTACGAAACCGTGCGTGTGGCCCTGCGCGACCCGGCCAACTGGTGCGACCTCATGGTCCTGCCGTTCAACAACAAGTACTGCCGCGTCACGCAAGGGGCGGGCGGCCCGGTGCTGGCGATGCGGATCGGCCGCCGCTACGATCAGCCGCCGGAACAGGCCTTCGCGCTGGACTTCGCCTTCCGCAAGGTGGCGGACGCACCCGACTACTTCGAGAGCCGGCTGCAGGCCGACGACGGCCCCTTGGGCACGCGTGACTACCGCATCGTCGTGTCGGCAATCGCGCTGGACGGCGGCCGCACCTTCTTCGAGCTGGACTACGCCTACAGTTTCGGTGTCGCCGGCCGCACGATGATGAAGCTGTACCTGGCCACCGCTGGCGCGCGCCGGGTGGGCTTTACCGTGGTGGGCCGCACGAGCGACGGGCAGCCACAGTACATCGGCGGCGTGCGCGGCGCGGTCGAGCGCTCGGCAATGCGCCACTACCTGGCGGTGGACGCCTACCTCGGCTCGCTGGCCCTGCCGCCCGAGCGCCGCATCGAGCGGCGCATCGGCCAGTGGTTCGATGCCAGCGAGGCCTACCCCCGCCAGCTCCATGAGATGGACCGGGAGGCCTACCTCAACCTCAAGCGGCAGGACATCGAGCGGCAGCGGCGGCCGCTCTAGGCGGCCAGGCGCCCCTAAAAGCAGTGTCCGGCTCAGCGGCCACCGCGGAACCGGCTTTGCCGGGCCGCTGGTGGCGCCCCCTTGAGGGGGGGACGGTTACACGAAGTGAACCGTTTCGGGGGTGGGATCTACCGCCCCGCGGCGCTGCGCAGCAGCGCCGCGCGGTCGGTGCGTTCCCAGGTGAACTCGGGCTCTTCGCGGCCGAAGTGGCCGTAGGCAGCGGTCTTTTCGTAGATGGGGCGCAGCAGATCCAGCATCTGGATGATGCCCTTGGGCCGCAGGTCGAAGTGCTCGTTGACCAGCGCCGCGATCTTTTCATCCGGGATGACACCCGTGCCTTCGGTGTACACGGTGATGTTCATCGGCTTGGCCACGCCGATCGCATAGGCCACCTGCACCTGGCACTGCTTGGCCAGGCCGGCGGCGACCACGTTCTTGGCGACGTAACGGGCGGCGTAGGCGGCCGAGCGGTCGACTTTGGACGGGTCCTTGCCCGAGAAGGCGCCGCCGCCGTGCGGGCAGGCGCCGCCGTAGGTGTCGACGATGATCTTGCGGCCGGTCAGGCCGCAGTCGCCCTGCGGGCCGCCGATGACGAAGCGGCCGGTGGGGTTGATCAGGTAACGGGTTTCCTTGAGCCACTCCTTGGGCAGCACCGGCTTGATGATCTCCTCGATCACTGCTTCGACGAAACTGGCCTTCATCTTGTGGCCGTCGCTCTGCTCGGGGCTGTGCTGGGTCGACAGCACCACGGTGTCGATGCTGTGGGGCTTGCCGTTTACATAGCGCATGGTCACCTGGCTCTTGGCGTCCGGGCGCAGGAAGGGCAGGCGGCCGTCCTTGCGCAACTGGGCCTGGCGCTCGACCAGGCGGTGCGCATAGTGGATGGGCGCGGGCATCAGCTCGGGGGTTTCGTCGCAGGCGTAGCCGAACATCAGGCCCTGGTCGCCGGCGCCGGTGTTCAGATGATCATCGCTGGCATGGTCCACGCCCTGGGCGATGTCGTTGGACTGCTTGTCGTAGGCCACCAGCACCGCGCAGCCTTTGTAGTCGATGCCGTACTCGGTGTTGTCGTAACCGATGCGCTTGAGGGTGTCGCGCGCGACCTGGATGTAATCGACGTGGGCGTTGGTGGTGATCTCCCCGGCCAGCACCACCAGGCCGGTGTTGGTGAGCGTTTCGGCGGCGACGCGGCTGCGCGGGTCTTGCCGGAAGATCGCGTCGAGGATGGCGTCGGAGATCTGGTCGGCGACCTTGTCGGGGTGGCCCTCGGAGACCGATTCGGATGTGAAGAGATAGTCGTTCGCCATTTGAGATACTCCGTTGGTTGAAGGCGCGTTGCCTGGCCTGGAGCTTCGGCGAACGCTTTAGCAGCTGTTGTTTAACGTCGCCCTGCAAGTAGTTCATTAACTCAGCGACGAGGCCATTCTAATGGCCTCGGATTGCCCCTCCCACGCGCCGGCCCCACCTGTTCATGCTTTTGCTTTTCAGACTGTTGTCGCATGTCCACTTGCGTGTGCTGCATTTGGTGGGCGCGGCGCTGGGTTGGCTGGTGTTCCTGGTCTCTCCCACCTACCGGCGGCGCTTTGTCCTGCAGGCGCGCCAGGCGGGCTACGGCTTCGCGCAGGTGCGCCCGGCAGTGGCCCACATCGGCCGCATGGTGGGCGAGCTGCCGCGCCTGTGGCTGGGCCCGCCGGTGGCCGCCGAGTTCGCCAACCCCGAATGCCTGGACCGCGCCTACCAGGCCGGCCGCGGCGTGCTGCTGCTGACCCCCCACCTGGGCTGCTTCGAGGTGACGGCGCAGGCGATCGCGGGCAGGCACATGCAGGCGCACGGCCCGTTGACGGTGCTGTTCCGCCCGGCGCGCAAGCCCTGGCTGGCGCCGCTGATCGCCGCCTCGCGCCAGCGCCCTGGCCTGGAGCCGGTGCCCACCACGCTGGCCGGCGTGCGCCAGATGATCAAGGCCTTGCGCCAGGGCCGCGCCGTCGGCCTGCTGCCCGACCAGGTGCCGCCCGAGGGCATGGGCGCGTGGGCGCCGTTCTTCGGCCGGCCGGCCTACACCATGACCCTGGCCGCCCGGCTGGCGCAGCAGACTGGCTGCGAGGTGCGCCTTATGTGGGGCGAGCGCCTGCCCGCCGGACGGGGCTTTCGGGTGCATTGCCGCGAACTGGACGCCCCGCTCGAGGGCACGCTGGAGCAGGCGGTGGCGCGCATGAACCAGGGCATGGAGCGGCTGATCCGCGAGTGCCCCGAGCAGTACCTGTGGAGCTACGCCCGCTACAAGCCGCCTCGCCAGCCGGCGGGGGGCGGGCAGTGAAGCGCCCCGGCGCGTACGCCGGCGGCTATGCGCTGCTGGCCTTCCTGTGGTGCTTCCACTGGTTGCCGCTGGGCGTCCAGGCGGCCGTGGGCCGAGGGCTGGGTGCGTTGTTGTGGCGCGCCGCCGGCTCGCGCCGCCGCATCACCTTGCGCAACCTCGAGCTGTGCCTGCCGCAGCTGCCGGCCGCCGAGCGCGAGCGCATCGGCCGCGAGCTGTTCAAGTGGTTCAGCCGCAGCGTGCTCGAGCGCGGCCTGCTGTGGTGGGCCTCGCCGGCGCGCCTGCGCCGGCTGATCCACGTGGAAGGCGATGTCGGCTTTGCCGACAGGCATGTGGGCCCGATGATGTGGCTGGCGCCGCATTTCGTTGGTCTGGACGTGGCGGGCGCGGCGATCCAGCTGAACATCCGGCGGCCGGGCGCCTCGATCTACCAGGCCCAGACCAACCCGGTGCTCGACGCCGCTGTGCGGCGTGGCCGGCTGCGCCACGGCCATGCCGAGATTTTTTCGCGCGGCGAGACCGCGCGGCCCCTGATGCGGGCCGTGCGCCAGGGCGCCGGCTTTTTCAACCTGCCCGACATGGATTTTGGCGAGCGCGACGCCGCCTTCGTGCCTTTCTTCGGTGTGCCGGCGGCCACGCTGCTGGCGCCCTCGCGCATGGCCCGGGCGTTGGGCATGAAGGTGCAGCCGGTGCTGGCGCACATGCTGCCCGGTGGCCAGGGCTACCGCGTGCGCTTCCTGCCGGCCTGGGACGACTTTCCGAGCGCCGATGCGGTGGCCGACACCGAGCGCATAAACCGCTGGATCGAGGACCAGGTGCGCCAGTGCCCCGAGCAGTATTTCTGGGTGCACAAGCGCTTCAAGACGCGTCCGCCGGGGGCCCCTTCGGTGTACTGACCGCCGGGGAAGGGTGAACCCACTGCCACAGCAGGTGGGCCACTTCCTCCACGCCTTGCTTCTTGAGGGCCGAGAACAACTTCACTTCGCCGCCGCCGGCATTGAGCCGGGCGATGTCCAGCGCCTTGTTGGCTTCGGCGCGATTGAGCTTGTCGGCCTTGGTCAGCAGCACCAGGAATTTCAGGCCCTGCTCCACCCGGGGGCGGATCACCTCCAGCAGGATCTCGTCGAGCTCGGTCAGGCCGTGGCGCGGGTCGCACATCAGCACCACGCCGCGCAGGTTCTCACGGCTGACCAGGTAGTTGGCCATCACCCGCTGCCAGCGCAGCTTGTCCTGCTTGGGCACGGCCGCATAGCCGTAGCCGGGCAGATCGGCCAGCACAGCGTCGGTGATGCCCTGCTTGCCCATGGTGAACAGGTTGATGCTTTGCGTGCGGCCCGGCGTCTTGGAGGCGTAGGCCAGCCGCTTTTGCTGGGTGAGGGTGTTGATGCAGGTCGACTTGCCGGCGTTGGAGCGGCCGACGAAGGCGATCTCGGGATACGCGTGGGGTGGCAGGAACTCCAGCGTCGGCGCGGTGGTGAGAAAGCGTGCGGTGTGCATCCATCCCAGGGCCTGCGCCGGGGTGGCGCCGGTGGTGGACGGGTCGGGGTTCGGGGCGATGGGCCCCGGCGGTTGGGAGTGGGTCATGGTGGGGCTGGCTGAACCGGGCGGCCGGGGCCCAGGGTTGGGCATTGTAGAATCTTGCGGTTTTGCGCCTTCTCACACCTATCGCCCTATGAAGTTGCACGCTTGTCTGCTGTTGGCTGCCGTCCTTGCGGCGCCGGTCATGTCCATCGCCCAGACGGCCGCTCCCGCCGCCGCCGCCGCCGGTGTCGCCAAGGGGCCGGCTAAGCCGGATCTGGTCGAGGGCGAGAAGCGCTACACGGCCGTGTGCGCGGCCTGCCACGGCGCCGACGGCAATTCGGGCGTGCCGGCCAACCCCAAGCTGGCCCGCCAGCACCCCGAGTACCTGGTCAAGCAGCTCACCGAGTTCAAGAGCGGTAAGCGCGCCAACCCGGTCATGCAGGGCTTCGCGGCCCAGCTGAGCGATGCCGACATGCGCAACATTGCCGCCTGGCTCACCGCGCAGCAGGCCAAGCCCGGCTTCGCCAAGGACAAGGAGCTCGTCTCCCTGGGCGAGCGCATCTGGCGCGGCGGCATCCCCGATCGCAAGATCGCGGCCTGCGCGGCTTGCCACAGCCCCACCGGCGCCGGCATCCCGGCCCAATACCCCCGCCTGTCCGGCCAGCACGCTGATTACGTCACGGCCCAGATGGTTGCCTTCCGCGATGGCGGCCGCAAGAACAGCATCCAGATGAACCAGATCGCGGCCAAGATGAACGACCGCGAGATCCGCGCCGTGGCCGATTACGCGGCCGGCGTGCGTTGAGCGGCTGAACGCGGCGGGAACCAAGCCCGCCTCAGCCCACACCAAGACAGGCGGGACTTGAACGGTTCCGCCTTTTTTTCGTTTCGAGCCCTTCTTCGATGTCCCCCACTGCCTCAGAACCCCTCGAGCGAACCGGCACCAGCCCGATGCGCGCGGTGGTGGAGCTGTTGTCGTCGATGCGCTTCGCCATCGCGCTGCTCAGCGTCATCTGTATCGCCTCGGTGATCGGCACGGTGCTCAAGCAGCACGAGCCGGCTGTGAACTACGTCAACCAGTTCGGCCCGTTCTGGGCCGACGTGTTCCAGGCCCTGCAGTTGAACGCGGTTTACAGCGCCGCCTGGTTCCTGCTGATCCTCGCCTTTCTGGTGACCAGCGTCTCGCTGTGCATCGCCCGCAACACGCCCAAGATCATCAACGACCTGCGCTCCCACAAGGAAAACCTGCGCGAGCAGGCCCTGCAGTCCTTCCACCACCGCGCCCAGGGTGATCTGCCGCTGGCCCCCGAGGCGGCGGCGCACCGCGTCGGCGGCGCCCTGGCCAAGGCCGGCTGGCGGGTCAAGCTGCAGCGCCGCGAGGGCCCGCAGGGCACCGGCTGGATGGTCGCGGCGCGCGCCGGCGCGGCCAACAAGCTCGGCTACCTGGCGGCGCACAGCGCCATCGTTCTGGTGTGCCTGGGCGGCCTGCTCGACGGTGACCTGATCGTGCGGGCGCAGATGTGGTTCGGCGGCAAGACGCCGTACGTCGGCGGCGGCATGATCGCCGATGTGCCGGCCCGCCACCGGCTGCCAGACACCAACCCCACCTACCGCGGCAACCTCATGGTGGCCGAGGGCACGCAGTCGGGCACCGCCATCCTCAACCAGAGCGACGGCATCCTGCTGCAGGAGTTGCCGTTCTCGATCGAGCTCAAGAAGTTCATGGTCGAGTACTACTCGACGGGCATGCCTAAGCTGTTCGCCAGCGACATCATCATCCACGACCGCGAGACCGGCCAGGCGTTGCCGGCGCGGGTCGAAGTGAACCACCCGGCGCGCCATCGCGGCGTCGAGATCTACCAGTCGAGCTTCGAAGACGGCGGCTCCACCGTGCGGCTGGAGGCGCTGCCGCTGCAGTCCGGCGGCAAGCGTTTCGAGGTCGAGGGGCGGATCGGCGGCAACGTGGCGCTGTCGCGCGGCGTGACCGAGGGGGCCGAGCAAATGACGCTGGAGTTCACCGCCTTGCGCGTGATCAACGTCGAGAACATGGCCGGCGCCGGCGGCGCGTCAACCAGTGGCGCCGACGTGCGCGCGGTGGACCTGCGCCAATCGATCGAATCGCGCCTGGGCGCGGCCAACAAGACCACCACCAAGCGCGAGCTGCGCAACGTGGGGCCGAGCATCAGCTACAAGCTGCGCGACGCGGCCGGGCAGGCGCGCGAGTTCAACAACTACATGCTGCCGATGGAGCTGGGCGATGGCGTGCCCGCCTTCCTGCTGGGTATGCGCGAGACCACGGCGGAGAGCTTTCGCTACCTTCGGCTGCCGGTCGACGAGCAGGGCGGCATGGAGGGTTTCCTGCGCTTGCGCGAGGCCCTGGCCGATCCCCAGCTGCGGGCCCAGGCCGTGCGCCGCTATGCGGCCATCGCCACCGACCCGGCCAAGCCTGAATTGGCCGAGCAGCTCGCCGCATCGGCTGCCCGCGCCCTCGACTTGTTCGCCGGTGCCTTGCTGGCCACGCCGGGCGGCAAGGTCACCGGCGGCCTGCAGGCCATCTCCGACTTCACGGAGTCCAACGTGCCCGAGGCCGAGCGGGCCCGCGCCGGCGAGGTGATCGTGCGCATCCTCAACGGCTCCCTGTTCGAGCTGGCGCAGCTGGCACGCGAGCGGGCCGGGCAGCCGCCCATGCAACCGGGCGAACGCACCCAGGGCTTCATGAACCAGGCGGTGCTGGCACTGAGCGATCTGCATCTGTATCCGGCACCCATGGCCTTCCAGCTCAAGGACTTCAAGCAGTTGCAGGCCAGCGTGTTCCAGGTCACCCGCAGCCCTGGCCGCAACATTGTCTACCTGGGGTGTGCCTTGCTGATCCTGGGTATTTTTGCCATGCTGTACGTGCGCGAGCGCCGTCTGTGGGTCTGGCTCGCACCGCGTGAGGCGGGCAGCCGCGCCAGCATGGCGTTGTCGACCAACCGCCGCACGCTCGACGCCGACCGCGAGTTCGATCGGCTTCGCACCCAACTTCTCGAGCAGCCCAACGCATGAACACCGCCACCACCACGCTCACCCTGAACGAGGGCTTCTTCGCCCGGCGCAACTGGCTCGACTGGCTGTTCGCCGCCGTCGTGCTGGCGGGCGGGCTGTTTGGCCTGCAGCGCTATGGCGCGTTCATGGACGTGTACGAAAAGGGCATCCTGCTGGGCGCCGTTCCGGCGGCAATCTGGCTCGGCTGGTTCTGGCGTTCGGCGCGCACCCTGATGCTGGCGGTGGCCGCGGCGTCGCTGCTGGCTGTCACCGCCTACCAAGGCAACCTGGCCCGCGCCGAGAGCGTGTTCTGGCTCAAGTACTTCCTGTCCAGCCAGTCGGCCATCCTCTGGATGAGCGTGCTGTTCTTCATGAGCACGGTGTTCTACTGGCTGGGCATGTTCGCCCGCACGCAGGCCAGCGCCATGGAGCGCATCGGTTCGGGCGTGGCCTGGGCGGCGGTGGGCATGGCCCTGGTGGGTTCGCTGGTGCGCTGGTACGAGAGCTACCTGCTGGGGGCCGACATCGGCCACATCCCGGTGAGCAACCTGTACGAAGTCTTCGTGCTGTTTTGCTGGCTCACCGCGGCCTTCTACCTGTACTTCGAGCAGCACTACGAAACCCGCGCGCTGGGCGCTTTCGTCATGCTTGTGGTCAGCGCCGCGGTGGGTTTTCTGCTCTGGTACACCGTGGTGCGCGAGGCCCACGAGATCCAGCCGCTGGTGCCGGCCCTGCAAAGCTGGTGGATGAAGCTGCACGTGCCGGCCAACTTCATCGGCTACGGCACCTTCGCGCTGGCCGCCATGGTGGCTTTCGCCTACCTCATCAAGCTGCATGCCAGCGAAACGCGTTGGTGGAAGCTGGCGCCCCTGTGGCTGCTGGGCGTGGTGCTGTGCCTGGAGCCCCTGGTGTTCCGTTCGTCGGGCGGCGGCCAGGGGGGCATGAGTGATTACTGGGCGGTGTACTTCGGCATCGGCGCCCTGATCACCGCGGCCATCATCGCCATGCGCGGGCGCATCGCCGCGCGGCTGCCCTCGTTCGAGGTGCTGGACGACGTGATGTACAAGGCCATTGCCGTGGGCTTTGCTTTCTTCACCATCGCCACCGTGCTGGGCGCGCTTTGGGCCGCCGAGGCCTGGGGCGGCTATTGGAGCTGGGACCCCAAGGAAACCTGGGCCCTGATCGTCTGGCTCAATTACGCCGCCTGGCTGCACATGCGCCTGATGAAGGGCCTGCGCGGCGCGGTGTCCGCCTGGTGGGCGCTGGTGGGCCTGGCGGTCACCACATTTGCCTTCCTGGGCGTCAATATGTTCCTGTCGGGTCTGCACAGCTACGGCACTCTCTGACGGGGTTTTGCATCCGCGGCGAGAATCGCTGCGTATCAGGAAGGCAATCACTTTCCACCAGGAGCGCCCATGTTGATCCGAACCGGCCGAGACGGCCTCACCCACCCACAGTCCAGCGAGATCACGCCCCTGGGCATCTACCAGCAGCGGCGTGACCTGATCCGCTGGATGGCCGGCGGCGCGGCGGGCGCTGGTCTGGCGAGCTGGGCCTCGCGCCAGGCACTGGCCCAGGCGGCGCGGCCGGGCAAGCTGGCGGCCTTGTCGGCCACCAAGTCGGCGGTACCGGGCGCCATGACCATGGAAAAGCTCACCGACTACAAGGACGCCAGCACCTACAACAACTACTACGAGTTCGGCACCGACAAGGCCGACCCGGCCCAGTACGCCCACACGCTCAAGACCCAGCCCTGGACGGTGGAGGTCGACGGCCTGGTGAAAAAGCCCGCCAAGTACGCCATCGAAGACCTGGTGAAGCTCAGCGCGCAAGAAGAGCGCGTCTATCGCATGCGTTGCGTCGAGGGCTGGTCCATGGTGATTCCCTGGGTGGGCTACTCGATGGCCAAGCTGATCGCCATGGTGGAACCCCTGGGCAACGCCAAGTACGTCGAGTTCCACACCCTGGCCGACCGCAAGACCATGCCTGGCGTGGGTTCGAGCGTGCTCGACTGGCCCTATGTCGAGGGCCTGCGCATGGACGAGGCCATGCACCCGCTCACGCTGCTGGCCTTTGGCATGTACGGTGAGGTGCTGCCCAATCAAAATGGCGCGCCCGTCCGCCTGGTGTCACCCTGGAAGTACGGCTTCAAGAGCGCCAAGTCGCTGGTGCGCATCCGCTTCACCGAGGCCCCGCCGCGCACCGCCTGGAACAAGGCCGCGGCCAACGAATACGGGTTCTTTTCCAACGTCAATCCGAACGTCGACCACCCGCGCTGGTCGCAGGCCACTGAGCGCCGCATCGGCGAAGACGGGCTGTTCGCCAAGAAGCGCAAGACGCTGATGTTCAACGGCTACGAAGCCCAGGTCGGGCAGCTCTATGCCGGCATGGACCTCAAGAAGTTCTACTA
Source organism: Comamonadaceae bacterium (assembly GCA_947476465.1). GTDB lineage: Bacteria > Pseudomonadota > Gammaproteobacteria > Burkholderiales > Burkholderiaceae_C > Ramlibacter. The sequence continues at coordinate 85,446 of CANJQN010000005.1, forward strand.
GGCACGACCATGCAGGCCGCCCCCCGGCCGGCCGCGCGCCGCGCTGCGGGCGCCTGGCTGATGCACCGCGCCGTGAAGCCGGCGGTGTTTTTGCTGGCGCTCGGCCCCCTGGCTTGGCTGATCTTTAGCGCCGCCGCCGACCAACTGGGCGCCAACCCGGCCGAGGCCCTGATCCGCTCCACCGGCGACTGGGCGCTGCGCTTTCTGTGCATCACCCTGGCGGTGACGCCGCTGCGCGTGAACCTGGGCTGGCCCGGCCTGGCCCGTCTGCGCCGCATGCTGGGCCTGTTCATGTACTTTTACGCCTGCATGCACTTGCTGGCCTATGGCTGGCTCGACATGGGGTTCGATGTGCCCGACATCGCCCGGGACATCGCCAAGCGGCCCTTCATCCTGGTGGGGTTTTCCGCCTTTGTGCTGCTCACGCCGCTGGCCGCGACCTCGTTCAACCGCGCGGTGAAGGCATTGGGCGCGCGCCGCTGGCAGTGGCTGCACCGGCTGGTGTACGTCATCGCCGGCCTGGCGGTCTTGCACTTTTTCTGGATGCGCGCCGGCAAGCGCAACTTCGCCGAGGTGGCGGTGTATGCGGCCATCTTGGCGGCGCTGCTGGGCTGGCGGCTGTGGCGCGCGGTCCGAGCGCGCGCCGTGATGCAATCGCAGCCTCTCGGTTCTCGATGAGGTGGATGACGCCCACTTTGCCCGAAAACAGTGCTCGGATCAGCGGCCACCGCGGAACCGGCTTTGCCGGGCCGCTGGTGGCGCCCCCTTGAGGGGGAGGGGGCTACACGCAGTGAGCCCCTTCGGGGGTGGGCTCATGTCGCCGGAAGCAGCCGCTCCCCACGCAGCTGGTCGGCCACCGTCTCGCGCTCGCGGATAAGGTGCGCCTTGGCGCCGTCGACCAGCACTTCGGCGGCGCGGCCCCGGCTGTTGTAGTTGCTGGCCATGCTCATGCAGTAGGCGCCCGCCGACAGCACGGCCAGGCGGTCGCCCGGCAGGGCCGAGAGTTCGCGGTCGCGGCCGAGCCAGTCGCCGCTCTCGCAAATGGGGCCGACCACGTCGTAGGTGGACGAGGGGCCCGCGCGCCGCGACAGCGGCACGATGCCGTGGTAGGCCTCGTACATGGCCGGGCGCGGCAGGTCGTTCATGGCGGCGTCGACGATGCAGAAGTTTTTCTGCTCGCCGGGCTTGAGGTACAGCACCTCGGTCAGGCACACCCCGGCATTGCCCACCAGCGAGCGGCCGGGCTCAACCATGAAATGCCGGTCGCCGAAACCCCGGGCGTCGAGCTTGGCGAACAGCTGGGCCCACAGCGCATCGGCCGCCGGCGGACGGTCTCCGTTGTAGTCGATGCCCAGGCCGCCGCCGAAGTCGATGTGGTGCAGCGCAATGCCTGCCGCCTCGATCGCCGCGACCAGCTCCAGCACGCGGTCCATGGCGTCCAGGTAGGGGGCGCCGTCGGTGATCTGCGAGCCGATGTGGCAGTCGATGCCCACCACGGTCAGCCCGGGCAGCTGCGCGGCGCGGCGGTAGGCCTGCAGCGTGTGCTCGTGGGCCACGCCGAACTTGTTGCCCTTGAGGCCGGTGGAGATGTAGGGGTGCGTCTTGGCGTCCACGTTGGGGTTGACGCGGATGCTGACCGGTGCGGTCACGCCACAGGCGCTGGCCACTTCGCTGAGGACTTCGAGCTCGGATTCGCTCTCGACGTTGAAGCAGCCAATGCCGGCCTGCAGCGCCCGGCGCATCTCGGCGCGGGTCTTGCCCACGCCCGAGAAGATGACCTTGGCCGGGTCGGCGCCGGCGGCCATGACGCGCTCGAGCTCACCGCCCGAGACGATGTCGAAGCCGCAGCCGGCTTGCGCGAACAACTGCAGCACGGCCAGGGACGGGTTGGCCTTCATGGCGTAGCACACGGTGGCGCGGCGGCCGGCAAAGCCGCGCTGGTACGCGGCCAGGGCCGCCAGCATGGCGGCCTTGGAATAGACGAAGAGCGGTGTGCCGTGCGCCGTGGCAAGGTCGCCTAGCCGCACGTCCTCAATGAACAGATCCGCGCCGCGAAAGGCGATGTGGGGATGGCCGGGAAGCTCGGTCATGGCGCGCGCACGGGCGCGGGCGCCGAAGCGGGGGGTGAGGTGGTGGAGGTGGGGGCTGTAGCGGGAGAGCCGCCGGGCCGCAAGGTCTGAGGCAACGAGGCCTGGCCGGTGCTGTCGGGTGGCAGGAACAGCGGGCCCCGCTGCCCGCACCCGGACAACACCCCCAGGGCGGCCAGTGCCGTCACCTGAGCAAGGGTGCGCGTGACTAGAATGGATTTCAACCGCGGGAACATCGACTGATTGTAATGACCGACCTCGAATACATGGACCACGCCGAAGCCGTGCTGCGCAGCGTGGAAGCCTGCTGTGACCGCATCAACGAAGACAGCGATGCCGACATCGACAGCCAGCGCGTCGGCGGCATGGTGACCCTGGTGTTTCGCAATGGAAGCCAGATCGTGATCAACCTGCAAAAGCCGCTGCAGGAGTTGTGGATGGCCGCACGCGCCGGAGGCTTCCACTACCGCTTTGACGGCACCCGCTGGGTGGACACCAAGGGCCATGGCGAGTTCTTCGTCAACCTCGCGCAGCATGCCGGCGAGCAGGCCGGCCAGCCCCTGGTGTTCAGCGCCTGAAGCTCGGTTGCGGGCGATCAGTTGCGAAAGATATCCAGGATGCTGCGGCGCTCCTCGGCGGGCGCCCTGCGCACCGGCCCGGTCGCCGGCGCCTGACCGTCCGGGCTCCAGGTGCTCTGGTCGCCCTGCTGGCCCGGGATCAGCGGCGTCTGCACGCCCGCCCCCGCGGGCTGACCGCCCGCAGGGGTGCCAAGGCCCGCGCCGCCACTCATGCCCAGCGTGGCCACACCGCCACCGGCCGCGAATTCTTCGTAGTACCACTCGCCCCCGACGTTGACCACGCCGGCTGGGGCGGTATAGGCGGTCACCGGCACGTCGCGCAGGGCGGTCTCCATGAACGAGATCCACACCGGCAGGCTCAGGCCGCCGCCGGTCTCGCGGTCGCCGAGGGACCGCGGCGTGTCGTATCCCATCCAGACCACCGCCGTCACCGTCGGGTGAAAGCCGGCGAACCAAGTGTCGATGGCGTCGTTGGTGGTGCCGGTCTTGCCGAACAGGTCGGTGCGCTTGAGCACCTGCTGGGCGCGCGCGGCGGTTCCCGAGCGGGCGATCTCCTGCAGCAGCCGGTTCATCACGAAGGCATTGCGACTGTCGATCGCGCGGGTGGCTTCGCTGGGCAGCGGCGGCGCGCTCTCCACCAAGGTCTTGCCCCGCTGGTCGGTCACCTTGGTGATCAACCAGGGGTTGACCCGAAGGCCGCCGTTGGCGAACACCGAATAGGCCGAGGCCATCTGCATGGGCGTGACCGCGCCGGCGCCCAGGGCCATGGTCAGGTAGGGCGGGTGACGCTCGGCCTCAAACCCGAAGCGGGTGATCCACTCCTGCGCGGGCTGCGTGCCCACGGCCTGCAGGATGCGGATGGACACCATGTTCTTGGACTTGGCCAGGGCGGTGTGCAGCGGCATCGGCCCTTCGAACTTGCCGTCGTAGTTCTTGGGCTCCCAGGGCTGTCCGCCGGTGACGCTGGCGTCGAAGAACAGCGGCGCGTCGTTGATGACGGTGCTGGGCGTGAAACCCTTTTCGAGCGCCGCCGAGTAGATGAAGGGTTTGAACGCCGAGCCGGGCTGCCGCCAGGCCTGGGTCACGTGGTTGAACTTGTTCTTGTTGAAGTCGAATCCGCCGACCATGGCCAAGATTGCGCCATCGCGCGGGTCGAGGGCCACGAAGGCGCCTTCCACCTCGGGCAGCTGGGTGATCTCCCAGCCGCGCGCGGCCTTGACCACCCGGATCACCGCACCCCGGCGGATGTGGATCTTGGGCGGCGCCTTGTCCGTCAGGCCCGACTGGACGGGGCGCAGGCCCTCGCCGGTGATCTCGAACGGTTCTCCGGTGCCGCGCACGACCAGCACGCGGCGGGGGCCGGCTTCCAGGACCACCGCCGCCAGGACATCGCCGTTGTCCGGGTGGTCCGACAGGGCGTCGTCGACCGCGTCGTCGAGCTCTTTGGGGTCGACCGGCAGTTCGACGAAGCGCTCGGGTCCGCGGTAGTACTGGCGGCGCTCGTAGTCCATGATGCCCTGACGCAGCGCCCGGTAGGCGGCCTGCTGTTGCTCGGCGCGCACGGTGGTGTAGACGTTCAGCCCCCGGGTGTAGGTGCTGTCTCCGTACTGGGCGAACACCAGTTGGCGCACCGTCTCGGCCACGAACTCGGCATGCACGCGGGTCGGCCCGTTGGTGCTGCGAAGCTGCAGCTCCTGGCGCTTGGCCGCCTCGGCCTGCACCGCGGTGATCAAGCCGTTCTCCTCCATGCGCTCGATGATGTACAGCTGGCGGGACCGCGCGCGCCTGGGGTTGGAGATCGGGTTGTAGGCCGACGGCGCCTTGGGCAGGCCGGCCAGCATGGCCGCCTCGGCGATGCTCAGGTCCTTCAGGGACTTGCCGTAGTACGCCTCGGCCGCCGCGGCGAAGCCGTAGGCCCGGTTGCCCAGGTAGATCTGGTTCATGTAGATCTCGAGGATCTGGTCCTTGCTCAGCTGGGTTTCCAGCTTGAAGGTCAGCAGCACCTCGTACAGCTTGCGGGTGAAGGTTTTCTCAGACGATAGATAGACGTTACGCGCCACCTGCATGGTGATGGTGGAGCCGCCCTGGCTCTTGGCGCGGCCCAGGTTGGCCAGCGCCGCGCGCGTGACGCCGCGCCAGTCGACGCCGCCGTGGCTGTAAAAGCGCGCGTCCTCGATTGCCAGGACGGCGTCCTTCATGACCTTCGGGATCTCGTTGATCGGTGTGAGGTTGCGGCGCTCTTCGCCGAACTCGCCGATCAACACGCCTTCGGTCGAGAAGATCCGCAGCGGCAGCTTGGGCCGATAGTTCGACAGGTCGGAGATATCGGGCAGGTTGGGATAGGCCACGGCCAGCGCAACCGCCGCGGCGATCATCAAACTGACGCCTGCGGCCAACACCACGGCGGCGGCCCCGAGCAGCGCCTTGACGAGCAGGCCCCTCGTGGCGCGCGGCTCATGCCGTGGTGGCTGGGAAGTTTGACGGTCAGATGTCATAGATCATAGATATGCGCGAAAGCTCAAGACAGGATCCATCCATTCCGGCCGGGACCGCTGTAGAGTTGTGGCTGAGTGTTAAGAACAGCACAATCCCCGACGCAAAGACCGAGTATCGCAGGGGCTCTCGTCGGATTTTGACAACGGCCCGCGCCTGCCCTGACTGAAAACTCCTTTGTGATCAAGGGTGTTGCAGCTAGGATTCGAGCGACTTCTTAACCTTTGTTACGGACGGTAACGTTCCGTCAGCTGGAGACTCTCCTTGATTTCGCTGGGCTCAATGTTTAGCCAGAAAGACGCGCCGATGATGGGCATGGACATCAGCTCGTCCAGCGTCAAGCTTGTGGAGCTGAACCGAACGGCCGACGGACAGCTCGTGCTCGAGCGCTGTGCCATCGAGATGCTCGAGCGCGGCTGGATCACCGATGGCCACATCGACAAGTTCGACGAGGTCGCCGAAGCCATGCGCCGCCTCGTCAAGAAGAGCGGCACCAAGACGAAAAACGTCGCCATCGCGTTGCCAGCCTCCGCGGTCATCACCAAGAAGGTCATCCTGCCGGGCGGCCTGTCCGAGCTGGAGCTCGAGGTGCAGGTCGAGGCCGAGGCCAACCAGTACATCCCGTTCTCGCTGGACGAGGTCAGTCTCGATTTCTGCGTCATCGGCCCGAGCAACTCCTCCGCCGGCGACGTCGAGGTGCTGATCGCCGCCTCGCGCAAGGAGAAGGTGCAAGACCGCCAGGGCCTCGCCGAGGCTGCCGGCCTCAAGGCGATGGTGCTCGACATCGAGTCCTATGCCTCGCGCATGGCTGCCGGCCGCCTGATCCAGGCCTTGCCGCAGGGCGGTGTCGACACCATGGTCGCGCTGTTCGAGGTGGGCGCCTTCACCACCAGCATGCAGGTGATCCGCAACGACGAGGTGCTCTACGACCGGGACCAGGCTTTCGGCGGCGCCCAACTGTCGCAGCAGATCGCCCGCCAGTACGGTTTCAGCCCCGACGAGGCCGAGCTCAAGAAGCGCAGCGGCGACCTGCCTGAAGATTACGAGGCCGCCGTGCTCCTGCCCTTCGTGGACAGCATGGCCCAGGAAATCGCGCGGGCGCTGCAGTTCTTCTTCACCAGCACACCGCACAACCGGGTCGATCACGTCATGATCTCCGGCGGCTCCGGCGCACTGCCCGGCCTGATCGAGGCCATCACGGCCCAGACGTCCTTCCCCACCAGCCTGGCCGACCCCTTTGCCGGCATGCAGATCGCCTCCACGGTGCGCGAAAAGCGGCTCAAGCGTGAGGCCTCGTCGTACCTCACGGCGTGCGGGCTGGCCATGCGGAGGTTCGCGCAGTGATTCTGATCAACCTATTGCCCCACCGCGAAGCCGCACGCAAGCGGCGGCGCGAGGTGTTCTACATTTCGGTCGCCGTGTCGGCGATCGCCGGAGCCCTGATTGCCGGCGGGGTGTATCTCGGCTATGCCACCCGCATCGCGACGCAGCAGCAGCGCAACACAACCCTTCAGGTCGCGATCAAAAAGCTTGAAGCCGAGATCAAGGACATCGCAACGCTGCAGCAGGAAATCGCCGGCCTGAAGGCGCGCCAGCAGGCCGTCGAGGATCTGCAGGCCGACCGCAACATGCCGGTGCACCTGCTCAACGAACTCGCGCGGCAGGTGCCCGACGGCATCTTCCTGACCAGCGTGCGCCAGGACGGCCAGCGCGTGACACTCGGCGGCGTGGCCCAGTCCAACGAGCGCGTGTCCGAGTTCCTGCGCAACCTCAGCCACAACAGCCCGTGGTTGACCCAGCCCGAGCTGATCGAGATCGTCGCCAGTTCGATGGACGTGTCGCCGCGTGATCGGCGCCGTGTCGCCAACTTCAACATCCGCGTGCGGATCCTGCGTGCCAGCGAGGCTCAGAAGCCCGCAGCGCCCGCGTCCACGCCTGCGAAGAGCTGATCGCCATGGCCACCCGTTCAAAGAAAAGCATCGACCTGCGGGCCACCTACGCCCACTACGCGAACCAGTTCAAGGGTCTGAACACCAGCGACCCGGCCTCCTGGCCGCTGGTGCCGCGCGTCACCATGTTCCTCGGCGTCGTCGTGATGATCGTGGCCGCACTGTGGTTACTGGTGATCAATTCGTCCGTTGACGTGTTGCGGGCCGAGCAGGACAAGGAAGTCCAGCTCAAGACCGACTACACGCGCAAGCTCGGGCAGGCGATCAACCTGGAAACCCTGCGCCGCCAGCGCGAGCAGGTTCTGCAGTACGTCACCCAGCTGGAAAAGCAGCTGCCCGGCAAGTCCGAGATGGACGCGCTACTGTCCGACATCAACCAGGCCGGCCTTGGGCGCGGTCTCACCTTCGAGCTGTTCCGCCCCGGGCAGGTCAGCGTCAAGGAGTACTACGCCGAGCTGCCCATTGCCCTGCGCGTGACGGGCCGCTACCACGATGTCGGCTCTTTTACCGCCGACATCGCCAACCTCTCGCGCATCGTCACGCTCAACAACCTGGTCATCATTCCCGCGCCCAATGGCGTGCTGGCCATGGACGCCACGGCCAAGACCTTCCGCTACCTCGATCCGGAAGAAGTCAACGCCCAGCGCAAGACCCAGGGAGGGCCCCGCAAATGATACGAATGGGTCTCCTGCTTATCGCGTCGTCCATGCTGCTGTCGGCTTGCGGCTTCGGCGCGAACGAAGAACTGCCCCAATGGATGGCGCGCCAGCGCTCCCAGGCCAAGGCCAAGATCGAAGCGATCTCCGAGCCCAAGCCCTACACGCCCAAGGCCTACAACGACGAAGGGTCCATCGACCCGTACAACCGCGAAAAGCTCACGCAGGCCCTGCGCCGCGATGCGGGCCAGGCGACGGTCAATGCCACGCTGCTGGCCCCCGAGCTGGCGCGCCGCAAGGAGCCACTGGAGGCCTATCCGCTGGACTCGATGACCATGGTCGGTAGCTTGAGCAAGCAAGGCAAGCCGGTGGCGCTGGTCCGCCTGGACAATCTCATCTATCAGGTGCGGCAGGGCCAGCACCTGGGGCAAAACTATGGCCGAGTCGTAAAGGTCGGGGACTCCGAGCTTGTCCTGCGCGAAATCGTGCAGGAATCTTCGGGTGAATGGGTTGAGCGTGCTGCCACGTTGCAGCTGCAAGAGAGGGCGAAATGACATCACGTATCCGGGCGGCCTGGCTGCCCTTCCTGGCATTGGCTTGGGCCATGCTCGCTGCCACGGCGGCTCCCACTGCGCATGCTCAGGGCAGCCCCGCGCCCCTGGCCGTCGAGGCGGTCACCGGGACCCTGCAGGGCGGCATGGAGGTCATCCGCTTCGAGTTCAACCAACCCCTGACCGCAGCGCCCACGGGTTTCAGCATCCAGTCGCCGGCGCGCATCGCACTTGATGTGCAAGGCGCCGCCAACAACCTGGGCCGCAACAGCGTCGAGATCAACCAGGGCAACGTCCGCTCCGTCAACGTGGTGCAGGCCGGTGACCGTACCCGGCTGGTTCTCAACCTCAAGACCGCCGCCCCCTACAAGACCGAAATCTCCGGGCGCACGCTGCTCGTCCTGCTCGACCCGGTCGCCGCGCCCACGCCGGCCGCGCCCGCCGCCCCCGCCCAGTTCGCCGAGAGCCGCAACCGCGACTCGCAGCCGATTCGAGACCTCGATTTCCGCCGGGGCGCCGACAGCGCCGGGCGCGTCATCGTGGATCTGGCCAACAACCAGGTCGGTGTCGACATCCGCCAGCAGGGCAACAGCCTGGTCGTGGAGTTCCTGCGCTCGTCCCTGCCAGAGGGCCTGCGCCGCAAGCTCGACGTCACCGACTTCGGCACACCCGTGCAGACCGTCACAACCTCACAGGCCGGCGACCGTGTGCGCCTGGTCATCGAGCCGCGCGGCCAGTGGGAGCACAGCGCCTACCAGAGCGACAACCAGTTTGTCGTCGAAGTGCGCCCGCAGAAGGTCGACCCGAACCGCCTGACGCAGGGCCCCAACTACGCCGGCGAGAAGCTGTCCCTGAACTTCCAGAACATCGAAGTGCGCGCACTGCTGCAGGTGATTGCCGACTTCACCAACTTCAACGTCGTCACTTCCGACTCGGTCACAGGGTCAGTCACCCTGCGCCTGAAGGACGTGCCCTGGGACCAGGCGCTGGACATCATCTTGCAGGCCCGCGGCCTGGACAAGCGCCGCACCGGCAACGTGCTGTGGATCGCGCCCAAGGGAGAAATCGCTGCCACGGAAAAAGCCGAACTTGAAAGCAAGGCGGCGGTCGCCGGCCTCGAAGCCGTGCGCACCCAGGCCTTCCAGCTCAATTACACCCGTGCTGCCACCGTGGCCACGCAGCTGCAGACCGGCCCTGTCGCCAACCGGGTCCTGAGCACCCGTGGCAGCGCCTTGGCCGAAGTGCGCACCAACCAGCTGTTCGTCACCGACATTCCGTCCCGGCTGGAACAGGTCGCCGCCATGATCGCGCGCATGGACATCGCGGTACGCCAGGTCCTGATCGAGGCCCGTATCGTCGAAGCCTCTGACACCTTCGGCAAGTCGCTGGGCGTGCGTCTGGGCGGTAGCGACCTGCGCGGTGTGCGCGGCGGCGATGGCGGCTTCTCCATCGGTGGCGCCAACCGTGTCGCCTTTGGCGGCAGCTACTCGGCTGTCAGCACGACCACTGGCGAGGGCGCTACGGCTCTGGACAACGTCAACACCAACTTCGTCAACCTGCCGGCGGTGGGCGTGGCCGGCTTCAACGCGCCGTCCATCGCGATCTCCTTGTTCAGCTCGGCGGCCAACCGCTTCCTGAACCTGGAGCTGTCCGCGCTGGAGGCCGATGGCAAGGGCAAGCTGGTCTCCAGCCCCCGCGTCGTCACGGCCGATCAGACCAAGGCGCTGATCGAGCAAGGTACCGAGTTCCCCTATCAGCAGGCCACTGCCAGCGGCGCCACCGCCGTCCAGTTCCGCAAGGCGACGCTCAAGCTCGAGGTCACCCCGCAGATCACGCCCGAGGGCAACATCATCCTCGACCTCGACATCGCCAAGGACAGCCGTGGCGAGACCACCGCCGCGGGCATCGCCATCAACACCAAGCAGATCCGCACCCAGGTGCTGGTCGAGAACGGCGGCACGGTGGTCATCGGCGGCATCTTCGAGTTGACCGAAACCGAATCCGAGGCGCGGGTGCCGCTGCTGGGGGACCTGCCTGGCGTGGGCAACCTGTTCAAGAACCGCCAGCGCACCGCCAACAAGCAGGAAATGCTGGTGTTCATCACGCCGAAGATGATCACGGACCGCAACGCGGCGCGGTGAAGCTGGGGGGCGACGACCGTCGATCTTCGCTCGATGGCGGTGGCGGCGCTGTCCATCCAACGTGGTGCAGCACGGTCTTACTCGGCTCCATTGGTTGCGTACCAGCCACGACCTCGGCGGTAGACTCCAACGGTGCACTCGCCACCTCTTTCATCACGCTCGCAAGTAGCCGAGCGGCACGCCCCTAAAGTAGTCGCCCTAATCGGCCTCCCCGGATCCGGCAAGACCACCCTCGGCCGGATCCTGGCGCGCCGGCTGGGCTTGCCCTTTGTCGACTCCGACCAGCGGATCGAGCAGCACCTGGGCTGCTCCATCCGCTCGTACTTCGAGGCGCAGGGCGAGGCCGCGTTTCGCGAGATTGAGGCGAAAGTCCTGCACGAGATCACCGGTGAGGCGCCCTGCGTGCTTTCCACCGGCGGCGGCATGGTGCTGCGCCCCGAGAACCGTGCGCGCCTGCGTGCCACCTGCCAGGTGATCTACCTGCAAGCCACCCCCGACGACTTGTTCCTGCGCTTGCGTGGCGACCTGAAACGCCCGCTGCTGCAGGTGGCCGACCCGCTGGCCAAGCTGCGGGCCCTGCACGACGAGCGTGCACCGCTCTACCGCGAAGCCGCGCACATCACCGTCGACACGGGTCGCCGCAAGGCGCATTCGGTGGTGAATATGCTCGCCGCGCAGCTGGAGCTGGAAGGCCTGTCGACCTCTACGCCCCCCGCGCCACCCTCACCCTCGTGAAACGGCCGATGGTGGGCAGCGCTTAAACTCGCCCGATGACCGTTCACGCCCCGGCCGAGCAGGTTCGCATCGAACTTGGCGAGCGCAGCTATCCCATTCTCATCGGCGCCGGCCTGCTCGAGCAGATGGCCGGCATGGCCCTGCCCAAGGCCCATGCGGCCTTGGTCGTCACCAACACCACCGTGGGCCCGCTTTACGTACAGCCGCTGGCCGCAGCGCTGGCCGGGCACTACCAGCAGATCGACACCGTCACCCTGCCCGACGGCGAAGAACACAAGACCTGGCCCACGCTGCAGCGCATTTTCGACGCGCTGCTCGAGCGCGCCAGCGACCGCAAGACGGTGCTGTATGCGCTGGGCGGCGGCGTGGTCGGCGACATGACCGGCTTTGCCGCCGCCTGCTACATGCGCGGCGTGCCTTTTGTACAGGTGCCCACCACGCTGCTGGCGCAGGTGGATTCGTCGGTGGGCGGCAAGACCGGCATCAACCACCCGCTTGGCAAGAACATGATCGGCGCCTTCTACCAGCCGCAGCTGGTGGTGTGCGACCTGGCCACGCTGGCCACCCTGCCCGCGCGTGAGCTGTCGGCCGGGCTGGCCGAGGTGATCAAGTACGGCCCGATCTACGACATGGGTTTTTTCGACTGGATCGAAGCGAATGTCGACGCGCTGCTGGCGCGCGACCCGCAGGCGCTGGCCCACGCGGTGCGCCGCAGTTGCGAGATCAAGGCCGACGTCGTCGGCCAGGACGAACGCGAAGCGGGCCTGCGCGCCATCCTCAACTTTGGGCACACCTTCGGCCACGCCATCGAAGCCGGCATGGGCTACGGCCAGTGGCTGCACGGCGAGGCGGTGGGTTGCGGCATGGTCATGGCATTGGCGCTCTCGCGCGAGCTGGGTGGCATTGACGCCGCCTTCGTCGAGCGCGCCACCGCCCTGATCGCCCGCGCCGGCCTGCCCACGCACGGCCCGAAGCTGGGCGCCCAGCGCTATCTGGAGCTGATGCGGCTGGACAAGAAGGCCGAAGCCGGCGAGATCCGCTTTGTCGTGATCGCCGCACCCGGCCGCGCGCAGGTGCGGCCCGCGCCCGATGCGCTGGTGGCTGCCGTCATCGACCGCTGCTGCGCCTGACACCAGCACCGGCCTCGCCCAACATGACCGCGGCCCTCGCGCCCTACGCCAGCGACCCGGCGGCCAGCCGCGGCCGCCGCCATGCCGAGCAGCCCACGCCCCACCGCAGCGAGTTTCAGCGAGACCGCGACCGCATCGTGCATTGCACCGCCTTTCGGCGGCTGGTCTACAAGACGCAGGTTTTTTTGAACCACGAAGGCGACCTGTTTCGCACGCGCCTCACGCATTCGATCGAGGTGGCGCAGCTGGGCCGCTCGATCGCGCGCCCGCTGGGCTTGGCCGAAGACCTGGTCGAGGCGATTGCCCTGGCGCACGACCTGGGCCACACGCCTTTCGGCCACGCGGGCCAGGACGCGCTCAACGACTGCATGGCCCCGCACGGCGGCTTCGAGCACAACCTGCAAAGCCTGCGCGTGGTCGACCAGCTGGAAGAGCGTTACCCGCGTTTCGACGGCCTGAACCTCACCTTCGAAACGCGTGAGGGCATCCTCAAGCACTGCTCGCGCACCAATGCGCAAAAGTTGGAGCAGGACGAACCCGGCGGGGTAGGGCAGCGCTTTCTCGATCGCACCCAGCCCAGCCTCGAGGCGCAGCTGTGCAACCTGGCCGACGAGATCGCCTACAACGCGCACGACATCGATGACGGCGTGCGCTCGGGCCTGATCACCCTCGAACAACTCGAACAGGTCCCGCTGTTCGACGGCTACCGGCGGCAGGCCCTGGCGGCCGATCCGCCACTGGCCGGGCGGCGCCTGTTGTACGAGTCGATCCGCCTGATGCTCAGCGCCCAGGTGCATGACGTGATCGACGCCACCACACAAGCCCTGCGCGCCTGCGGCGTCGACAGCGCTGATGCCGTGCGGCGCTCCGCCCCCCTGGTGTGCTTTGGCGAGCCCATGCGCGAGCGCTCCAGCGTGCTCAAGACCTTTCTGCTGCGCAACCTCTATCGCCACCCGCAGGTGATGCACATGACCGGCCAGGCCCGCACCGTCGTGCGCGAACTGTTCGAGGCTTATGCCGCCGACCCCCAGGAGCTGCCCGCCGCCTACGCCGCGCGCACCGACACCACCCGAGCCATCGCCGACTACATCGCCGGCATGACCGACCGCTTTGCCGCGCGTGAGCATGAGCGTCTGACGGGGCGGCGCTTGCTGCCTGCATGAAGGCAGCGTCTAGTGCGCAATGTCGTCGTCCCCGCGCAGGCGGGGACCCAGTGCTTCCAGCTTTCTGCGCGAACGCTCTGGATTCCCTGTCACCCCCGCGCAGGCGGGGGCTGCGCGGGAATGACGAGGTTCAAGTTCCGCTCAGCATCGAACCCCACACTGGCGTGGAGGCCTCATGAGCCGTGTTGCCGCACGCCCTTTGGGCTTCGATCCCGCCCTGCTCGTCATCGCTGCCGGCGTCAGCGCCGCCATCCACGTGGGCAAGCTGCCACCGGCCTTGCCGGCGCTGCAGGCCAGCCTGGGCATCGGCCTGGTGCAGGCCGGCTTCCTGATCTCGCTGGTGCAGCTGGCCGGCATGACGCTGGGCCTGATCGCGGGCCTGGCGGCCGATGGCCTGGGCCTGCGCCGCAGCTTCGTGGCCGGGCTGCTTGTGTTGTGCGGGGCCAGCCTGGCGGCGGGCTTCGTCGAATCGGCGCCCCCGATGCTCGCGCTGCGCGCGCTGGAGGGCCTGGGTTTTCTGCTGGTGGCCACCACGGCGCCAGGCCTGCTCCGGCGGCTGGTGCCGCCCGATCGTTTGTCCCCGCGACTGGGCCTGTGGGGCAGCTACATGCCGCTGGGCACCGCCCTGGCCTTGCTGGCCGGGCCCACTTGGGTCGCCGCCTGGGGCTGGCCCAGCTGGTGGTGGCTGGCGTCGCTGCTGTCGGGTGTGTTCGCGTTGGCGGTGCTGGCCTGGGTGCCGGCCGACCTGGCGCACCCCGAACCGGGAGCGGGCCGGCGCTGGACCCCGCGCCTGCGGCACACGCTCGCAGCCCCCGGCCCGTGGTTGATCTCGGTGACCTTCGCCGCGTACTCGGCCCAGTGGCTGGCGGTGATCGGCTTCCTGCCCACCGTCTATGCCCAGGCCGGTGTGTCCGGCCCGCGCGCCGGCGTTGCCACCGCCCTGGTGGCCGCGGTCAACATCGTCGGCAACATCGCCTCGGGCCGCCTGCTGCAGCGCGGCGTCGCGCCGGGGCGCTTGCTGCAAGCGGGGTTCGTCGCGATGGCCCTGGGCGGCCTGCTGGCCTTCACGCCGCTGTTTCCCGCTGGCAGTGGGGCGGCGGTTGCCGTGCCCTATGCCGCCGTGCTGTGCTTTTCCATGGTGGGCGGCCTGATCCCCGGCACGCTGTTCTCGCTGGCCGTGCGGCTGGCACCGGGCGCCGACACTGTCTCCACCACCGTCGGCTGGATGCAGCAGTGGTCCGCCATCGGCCAGTTCGCCGGGCCGCCGCTGGTGGCCTGGGTCGCCAGCCAGGCGGGCGGCTGGGGCTACAGCGGCGGCGTCACCGCTGCCTTCGCGCTGGCCGGCCTGGTGCTGGCCGGCGCCATCGGCCGGCTGCCCGCGGCGGCCGGCCAGGCGCAGCGGGCATAGAATCGGCGCCCCACATTCCCGCCGTATCGCAATGCAGTCATCCCTGCCACAGCAGTCATCCGGGCGAAGCCGGCGGCCCCGCGATCGGCGTCATCCCCGCGAAGGAGGGGATCCAGGAGCGAGATCAACCCGGCGCGACGTGCCATCGGGTCCGTCTTTCTGTCCTTGTTTTTGTAGCATTACGTCGCAAGCCGGGTCTCGGCCCGGCGGCCGAGTAACTTCTTTTGTCTCGCCAAAAGAAGTCACCAAGAGAAGGCGACCCCACTGTCCGCGTCCCCTGCGCGCCTGCGGCGCTACGGGGCAACCTCCGGTGCTCGCGCCGGGCGGGGAAGCGCTCAAACTCGGCCCTGCGGGCCTCAGACAGTCGCGCTTCCTGATCCGCCCGCCGCTGCGCTCCTCGGCGCGGCCACAGGGGATTGGGGGTCAACACGGCCTGCGGCCGTGTCCTTGTGGTTTGGGGGTTGGTGCGCTGTCATTACTTCTGCGGGCTGCGCGCTGGCACGCACACATTTCCTGGATCCCCGCCTTCGCGGGGATGACAGAGTTCACCTCAGTCGCGTCATTCCCGCGAAGGCGGGAATCCAGGCCCAGGCCGAGCAAGGCGATCGCCCGTCGCAGCAGCGAAGCATCTCGCTTCTCCATCCGCTCGATGCCATGACCACCGACCCCCAGCAGGTGGTTGCCGACACCCGCCACTGGCTCGAACGCGCCGTCATCGGCCTGAACCTGTGCCCCTTCGCCAAGACGGTGCACGTCAAGGGGCAGGTGCACTACGCCGTGTCGCAGGCCACCGACTGGAACGGCGTGTTGGCCGACCTGGAGCGTGAACTCGACGCGCTGCTGGCCCGCTCGCCCGACGAGCGCGACACCACCTTGTTGATGGTGCCGGGCTGCCTGCATGATTTCATCGAGTTCACCGGCCTGGTGACGCAGGCCGACCGCATGCTGGCGCAGCGCGGCGTGCATGGGCAGATTCAGTTGGCCAGCTTTCATCCGCGCTTTCAGTTTGCCGGCACCGCGCCCGACGCCATCGGGAACTTCAGCAACCGCGCGCCGTACCCCACGCTGCACCTGCTGCGCGAAGCCAGCATCGACCGCGCCGTCGCCGCCTTTCCGGATGCATCAGCCATCTACGATGCCAATATCGCCACCCTGGAGCGCCTAGGCCATGATGGCTGGAACGCGCTGATGAATCGGAACCCGCCATGACCCGCGCCCCCGCTCCCCCGACGATCCCTGAGCTGCGCCCAGGCCAGTCCATCGAGCTGCTCAAAGAGCTGCACATCCTCACGCGCGATGGCAAGCTCAACCAAGATTCACGCCGCAAGCTCAAACAGGTCTATCACCTCTACCAGTTCATCGAAAAGCTGCTGCTGGAGTTGCCGGAAGGGCAGGGCCCGACCATCGTCGACCACGGCGCTGGCAAGTCCTACCTGGGCTTCATCCTGTATGACCTGTTCCTCAAGTCGCGCGCCACCGGCCATGTGGTCGGCGTCGAAACCCGCGCCGAACTGGTCGAGCGCTCCACCGCCCTGGCGCAGCGCCTGGGCTTCGATCGCATGAGTTTTCTGCATCTCGCCGCCGCCGACGCCGTGGCCTCGCCGGTGCTGCCGCCCACCGTCGACATGGTCACCGCCCTGCACGCCTGCGACACCGCCACCGACGACGCCATCGACTTCGGCCTGGCGCGCCAGGCGCGCTTCATGGTGCTGGTGCCCTGCTGCCAGGCCGAGGTGGCGGCCTGCCTGCGCCAGCACAAGGCCTTGTCGCTCTCGCGCACGCCCTTGGCCGAGCTGTGGCGCCACCCGTTGCACACGCGCGAGATGGGCAGCCAGATCACCAACGTGCTGCGGTGCCTGTACCTGGAGGCCTGCGGCTACCAGGTGACGGTGACCGAGCTGGTGGGGTGGGAGCACAGCTTGAAGAACGAGCTGATCATCGCGCGGCGCACGGGACAGAAGAAGCGCAGTGCGGCGGAGCGGCTGCGGGCGGTGTTGGCGGAGTTTGGGTTGGGGGAGTTGGAGGGGGTGCGGTTTGGGCGGTTGGCGGTGGCCGCATCGGTCGACTCTGATACGACCGAGCAGCAATCATCTGCCTTTTCGCTCTGATCGCAGAACCAGTTGCGCACGAACTGGCGCACCTGGCCTTGGTGGAAGTCGGCAAGCTCCACATCCACGAACTGCGCGAAGAGGTAGTGATGGGCGGCCGTGCGGCAGCTGATCACGATGCGCATTTGGGGGTACTTGCTGGCCAGCGCTCGGATTTCCTTGTGCGCCTGGATAAGGTGACCGCGATCGACCAAATCGACACACTGATTTCCCTTCTGCTGCGTGAAAGCCGCGAGGGCCGCTAAGCTGCCGTTTAGTCTTCCCCAACTCATATGCAAAAACATTGGTTTTTTGACGACTTTTGCATATGATCAGGGGATGAGCTCCCTTGCGCAATTCGTCGATGACCGGCTGGTCCGCGGTCGCGCCCACTTCTCCCGCGAAGAAGTGCAAGCCGCGCTTGGCCTGAAGCCCGCCGCCCTGACGGACGCGATCACCCGGCTGGTAAAGAAACGCCGGCTCGCGAATCCCCGCCACGGCTTCTATTTGATTCTGCGTCCCGAAGACCAGATCGCGGGCGCCCCCGATCCGGTGCGCTGGATCGAGCCATTGATGAGACATCAGGGGCTCGACTATCGCATCTCATTGTTGCGCGCCGCAGCCTTCCATGGCTCATCGCACCAGGCAGCCATGGTCTTCCAGGTCGTTACCCCAAAGCAGCTACGCGATTTCGAGATTGGCCGCCACCGTCTCCAGTTCGTATACCAGACGCCCAAGGCCTTCGCACAGATCAACCAACCCGACCAGCTCGACCAGATCAAGAGCGATACCGGGTTTGCCAAGGTCGCCGGTGTCGAACTCACACTGCTGGACTGCGCCCGCTATTTCCACAACGCCGCCGGCATCAATGGCGTCGCGCAGATTGCCAAGGACATCGGCGCCAAAGCCGGGCCGCGCGCGCTCGCCAAGGTCGCTGCCGCCTACGAAAACTCGTCTGTGCGCCGGCTCGGCTACCTGCTCGAACTGGCGGGGCACACGCGCCAAGCCAACGCGCTGGAGCCCTTCGCCAAGAAGGCCAAGACGGCGGTGCTGCTGGACCCATCCGTCAAACCCCTCATCGCGTCCCTCGCCGAGCTCCACGAGAAAGACCCCAGGTGGAAACTCGTGATCAATGAACCCGTGGAGATCGACTTTTGATTCCTAACGCCTACATCCAGGCCTGGAGCGCAAAGGCCCCTTGGCCCGACGCGCAGCAGGTCGAACAGGACCTGATCATCAGCCGCGCGCTGTGCGACCTGTTCAACGCGCCGGCGTTGAGCGGCAAGATCGCCTTCCGCGGCGGCACCGCAGTCAACAAGCTACTGCTCAAGCAGCCGCTGCGCTACTCGGAGGATATCGACTTGGTGCAGACGCAGGCCGAGTCCATCGGCACGACGGTCGATGCGATCCGCGTTGCTCTGTCATGGCTCGGCAAGTGCAATCGCGAACAGGCTGGACACTCGATGCACCTGGTGTTCAAGTACGCTCCCGAAGCCAACCCGCAGGCCACCCTGAAGCTCAAGGTCGAGATCAACACCCGCGAGCACGAGCCTGTGTTCGGCATCAAACCGTATCCATTCGCGGTGGACAGCGACTGGTATCAGGGCAAGGCCGAGATTGCGTCCTTCGAACCCGAAGAGGTGTTCGGCACCAAGCTGCGCGCACGGTTGCAACGGCGCAAGAATCGCGACCTATTCGATCTGCATCACGGGCTCGAACAGCTTTCGATGGACCCGGCCAAGCTCATCGCCTGCTTCGACCACTACCTGGCGCTCGAAGGCAGGCCCATCACTCGCGCCATGGCCGAACAGCGCATGCTGGAAAAGCTGACGCGCAGCCTCATCGAGGACGTCGCGCCGCTGCTGCCGGCCGGCGTCCACTTCAACGACGACGATGCGATACAGGCGTTCGAGCGCGTCTGGAACGAGTTGATCACCCGCATCAAGGGCGCTGCGTGGAAGCTGACCGACAAAGCGCTCGAAGAACTGCGGGCAAAAAAATACCCCGGCCTGCTCAGCCGGTAAAGGAGGCGTATGCACATCGGAGGCGTATTCAGGAGGCTTGGTGTCGGCGATCGCCGTAATGGGGCCACTTCAGAGTAGGCGCAATGGGGCCATCTGCGCGGGAGGGCCACAGCGTAGCGACGATTTGGCGTTACTAGCGATAGCGCAGGCCCATCGGTTACTTACCCCCAGCGGAGGCTGATGCAAACTACCGGCAACTCGCCAGTCAGGTCACTGCGGTGGCGGCCTGACTTAAACCGGCTGACCTTCGGAAAATCCGCAGCGATTCATGTTGAGAAGGCGGAGAAAGTTTGAGCAGAGGAACAGCACCAGTGCATCGACGCCTGATTTTGTCCGCACTCGCATCCTGGCCCGCCGCGTCCCTGCTGGCCCAAGAGGGTGCGCCAAGGCCGCGCCACAAGATCGGCGCTGCGCAACTGCACGAGGCGCTTTCTGGCCGGTTTCCGGTCCGGTTCATGCTCGCAGGTCTTCTGGAAGTGGCGATCAGCGCGCCGCGCCTGTTGCTGCTGTCGGCGCGCGACAAGTTGGGCGCCGGGCTGGTCGTGCAGGTCGGCGGCATGCAGCTGCAGCCGATGCCTCCTGGCGAGATCGACGTTGTGTTCGCGTTGCGATACGAGGCATCTGATCGGACGGTACGGGCCCGTGATCCGGAGATCCTGGCCTTGCGGTGGCCCGGGCTGCCGCCTGCGACCCTTCAGCAGTTGCAACGGTCACTGTACGCCGTGGTACGCGAGGCCGTGGGCGAGTTCGTGCTGCACAAGTTCGTTCCTCGCGACCTTGCCCTGGCGGACACCATGGGCTTCGAGCCGGAGAGCTTGCGCGTCGTGGACGATGGCGTGGTGATTGTCTTCGGTCCCAAGCAAGGCCGTTAGTATGAAAGCTGTGCATCACACTGCCTTGGCTGCCGCCGCAATGTTGCTCGTGCTCGCCGCGAGCGCTCAGGCCGAATCACCGGCGCCGCCTTTCGAGGTCGCTTACCGGGCATGGGACGTCGTGACAGATCTCGCGCGGCGCAACGGCGACCCAAACATCAGTGGTGAGTGCCGCAAGACGTTCCAGCCGGTCGTCGTCCCGGCGCTGCGAAGGCAGACCAGGCAAGAGCAGGACATGGCCGCAGCGGCCTGCTTCGCGGCAGCCCAAGCCGCCTGCGCGAACAGCAAGCTGAAGACGACTGCCGAGACCGAGAGGAAGTGTCAGGAGTTCAGATAGCCGCCGAGGGCGCATGAACTCAGTTCGGAACAACCTGCCAGATCTCTCCGTCGTCATTGGCGGTGTAGAGGTTCCCGCCCGGGCCCTGCACCAGGGTGCGGGTTCGCGTTGACGGCAAGTCGGCGGTTGCATCGCCAACCGCCATGCCGCGCGCATCCAGTTGAAGCACCGCGATCCGTTGCCCGCGCATCAAGCTCACGAGCAAGCGGCCGTTCCATCCCTTCCATTGGTTTCCGTCGAGAAACAGCGCCGAATCCATGCCGCGGCCGCTGCCGTTGTAGACCCAGCTTGGGGGCATCGCCTTGGGGAAGCGCTGGGTATCGGTCATCGGCATCGTGGTGGGGGTGCCGGCGTAACCGCAGTAGTCGTCTGGGCAACGCAGTCCCGGCCGATTCTGCGGATCCCACCCGGCATTGCCACCCGCGACCAGCGCAGTGACTTCGTCGCTGTGGTTGGGGCCGTGCTCGGCGGTGAACGGCTGGCCGGCGTTGGGCTGACCGGCGGGCCTGAAGGTAATGCCCTGCACGTTGCGGTGGCCGTAAGTGAAGATGCGTGGATCACCCCCGGCCGGCGTGTTGTTGCCCACCACCGCTGCGCCGTCGCGGTTCACGCGCAGCACCTTGCCCCCGAGGCGATTGAGGTCCTGCGGCAGCGTCGCGTTGTGGTTGTCCCCGGTGGTGACGTACAGGTGTCCATCCGGGCCGAATCGGATTCGCCCACCGCTATGGGCGCCGGCGCCGCCGGCCCCATTGCCCGCATGCTTGTAGGCGATGTCTTCAATGATGTCGGTGCGCATGCTCACACGCGTGGCGTCGGCGCTGAGGGTCAGGCGAACGACCCGGTTGGTGGCCGGTGTGCGCAAGTTGGATGCCATGAAGACATAGATATCGCGTCTTCCCTTGGCGAAATCCGGATCGACCGCGACGCCGTGCACGCCACTCTGGCCCTGGCAAAACAGATCCGGCGCCACGACGGCCGAGCCGCTGGTGCCGAACAGCCGCACGGTCTTGCCGTCGGCAAGGCGTACCGATAGGCCGCGGCACTTCTCGGTGAACAGCATCACGCCGTCGGGCGTGAAGGCGATGTCCCAAGGGCTCTGCAAGCCTGTCATGACGACAGTGCGGGTGAGCCTGGGCGTTTCGTCGGCGGGGGTGGCAGCCGGTGCTTGCTGCGCGGTTGCAGCAAAGCCAACACAGGCGCCCAGTAGAACGCCGGCCAGACCCGAGGCGCAGAGCCGGGGCACTCGCGTCTCAGATGCCCAGCAGCTTCTTGGCCTCGCCCAGCGCCGCCATGGACTCAGTGTGCTTGCCGGCCTTGTGGTGGGTTTCGCCGTCGGCGCGCAGCTTGGCGACCTTGTCGGCGTTCGCTTTAGCCAACTGGGGCTTGGTGGCCAGCTTGGCATCGATGGCCTTCATTTCGTTCGGGCAGTTGTGGGCCAAGGCGGCGCCACTGAAAGCCAAGCTCAGTGCAACGAGCAGGGTGCGCATGGGGTTCTCCTGAAAGGGCAACTGCACGATAGGCGAGCGCTGATGCGCCAGCATCCGGGTCAACCCTGATCCTTGGTTTGTGAATGCCGGTGTTGCAGCACGCTGAGTTGCTAAAGTATCCGCAATGCATCGCCTTGCAGCCACCTTCCTGATCGCGCTCGCCCTGGGCGGGCTTGCCCAGGCGCAAACCCAGGACCGGCCGCCGTTGCCGGATCTGCTGCAGCAGGCGGGCGCCGCAACCAGCCGCGGCGCACCCGATCTCACGGGGCTCGATGCGTCCCCGACACGCGAGCAGCAGCTGCCCTTGTTCCGGGCGGTGATGGCCGCGCCGCTGGAGGCACCGTACCGCGCCGGCGTGTTGGGGGATTTTTTGCGGGACGCGGCCGGATCGCCACGCGAGTTGATCAGCCTCGCAGGGGCGGTCTGGGGCGCGCGGCTGCACCGTCCGGTTAATTCCCTGATGGCCACCACCGAAGCGCGGCTGCGCGCGGCGCCGGATCCGCTCGCGGCCGGCCTGGCCTGGATGGCTTCGACAAAGGCCGGCGCGGGCTGGGAGCCGGTGCTGCCGGACCACGCGCAACTGCCCAACCCTTTGCGCTACGAGGTCGCGCGCGTGCTGGCCACCATGGCACAGTCGCACCAGTTCCTGCAACGCGCGTTCGAGCGCTTTCCCCCCGGTGTGACGCCGCAGCTGCTGCGCCGGCAGGCGCTCGACGATCGGCTCACCCAGTTCGAGACACCAGACCTGCGGCAGCTGCTGCCGCTGGTCGAGCGCGAAGCCGTGCTCGCCGGCATGCTCGACCTGGTGGGCGCCGTCGATCGCCTGCAACGCTTCGTCAAGGGTGAAGCCGCGCTGCCTTCGGTGGCGTGGTCGCTGCAGACGCCTTTGGGCTGGATCGTCGTTGACACCACCGGCCGCAACAACCGCCACCGGCTGAAGGATCCGCTGCTGGTGCTGGATGTCGGCGGCGACGACGACTACGAGTTCGAGGCCAAGAGCGACACCCACAAGATCAGCGTCCTGCTGGACCATCTCGGCAACGACAGCTACCGGGCGGCCGCACCCGGCGCGGACCCCTCGAGCGCCACGCTCGGCTACGGCATCCTCTGGGACACCGAAGGCGATGACCGCTACCAGGGCACGCAACAGGCGCAAGCGTCCGCGCTGTTCGGCGCGGCCTTGCTCGTCGATGGCGGCGGCAACAACCGCTTCGTGGCGAGCAGCCGATCGCAGGCCCACGCAATAGCGGGGCTCGCGGTGTTGGTCAGCGGCGGGGGCGACGACGAGTTCACTGCGCAAACTTACTCGCAGGCAACCGGCGGCCCGCTGGGCGTCGCGATGCTGGTCGACACGGGCGGCAACGATCGCTACACGCTGGCCAAGCTGCCGCTGGTGCGGCCATCACCGCAACTGCCAGACCGCAACACGTCGATGGGGCAGGGGGCGGGCTATGGGTTGCGCGGCCTCTTCTTCGACGGCCGCTCCACCGCCGGGGGCATGGGCCTGTTGCTGGACATGGCGGGCAACGATCGCTACGAAGCGCAGGTGTTCGCGCAGGGCGCCGGCTACTACGAAGGCCTGGGCATGCTGCTCGACGACGGCGGCAACGATCACTTCGAAGCAGCCTGGTACGCGATGGGCGCATCGGCCCACTACGCCGCGGGAATCTTGCTCAAGCGCGGCATCGGCAACGACGTCTACCGCTCGACCCACGAGATGGTGCTGGGCACCGGCAACGACTTTTCGGTCGGCGTGTTCGTGGACGAGGGCGGGGACGACGATTACACCGTGGGCCAGCTGAGCCTGGGGGTCGCCTTCGCGAACAGCACCGGCCTCTTTGTCGACGGCGCGGGCAACGACCGCTACACCGTCATGTCGCCAACCTGCCGCGCGCTGGGCGCCGCTGACCTGCACGAGTG
This sequence comes from Comamonadaceae bacterium, assembly GCA_947476465.1. Lineage (GTDB taxonomy): Bacteria > Pseudomonadota > Gammaproteobacteria > Burkholderiales > Burkholderiaceae_C > Ramlibacter. The sequence continues at coordinate 109,064 of CANJQN010000005.1, forward strand.
GGGCACCCCGCGCGAGAGCCTGCCCAACCTCGGGCTCTTCATGGATCTGGGCGGTGTCGACAGCTACCCGGCGCATTGCGCGCGCGCGGCGAACAACTCACTGTGGGCCGGCCCGCGCACGTGGCCGCGGCTCGACTTGCGCAGCGAGGCAGCGGCTGGCGTCGATGGACAATGGCCGCTGCCGTTCGCGCTGCGCCTGATGACGCGGCCGGCGGTTCCTGCGGCCCCCCGATGAGGACGGTGGCCGTGGCCATCTGGATCGCGCCACGGCAGCTTCTGGTCAAAAAGCAGACGGGCCGCTGCGTCAGCCCATTGCCCGACCATCTGTTCATTGCTTGTGGCCAGTTCGCCTGGCCGGGCGTAGGGGTGGTCTTCGATACCCGTGCGGGTATGGCCCCCTTCCAGCAGCGTCGCCATCTGAACGCGCCGAACCGTTTCGTTGTCGGCGCCAGCGCAGTCCATTGATGATCTTGCTTCAGAGGGCAGCCGCGAGCACAGGACAGGAAGCAGTCGCAGATCGCGGGGCGATGCCACCGCTAAGTGCCAGCATCATGCCCAGAGTTTCCACTTATCGCGCTGTTCAGATTTACGGCGCCACTTCACTTCGTCTTCGTTCTGCTTGGCATAAATGATCCATGTCGGTCATGGTGATGCCTCAAACACAAAATTCAGGACAGGCTACTCTTTTTCCAAAAAATGACTGCCCTATTCGACGGGCGCTCACCATTAATCGATATTCGAGAACACGCCGACGTGCGCTGCGGCTTCTTCAATGCCCCACAGCCCCCCGCCGTTCTCCTGAACCGCGAATCGCGCGTTCGCCACTTGCCTTTTCCCAGCTTCTCCACGCAGTTGCGAAACCAGCTCGAATATCTGGCCGAGGCCAGTTGCGCCCACCGGGTGCCCCTTCGAAGCCAAGCCTCCTGAGGGGTTGATTGGCACACGGCCACCCAGAGTCGTGGCGCCGGACTGCGCCAGCGCGCCTCCTGCGCCGAACTCGCAAAGTCCGAGGTTTTCCGATTGGATTATTTCTCCCATGGACGTCGCGTCGTGAACCTCAGCGACGCTCATCGACTCAGGCCCGACGCCAGCTTCTTCGTAGGCTTTCATCGCCGCCAGGTGGCATGCGCTGTTCTTTGCGTCGTCGCCTGAGCGCCCCGTGGCCGACCGAAAGACGGACGACAGCACGCGAACGCGGCGCTTGGTGTCCAGCGCGCTTTTCGCGAATGCGCCTTGCGTGCACAGGACGGCCGCCGCCGCGCCATCCGAAATCGGGGCGCACATCGGTAAGGTCAGGGGCCACGTGATCAGCGGAGCGGCCATGACATCTTCGGTCGTCATGGCCTTGCGGTACTGCGCACGGTCATTGTTGACGGCGTGCGTGTGGTTCTTGGCCGCGACAATGGCCAACTGCCTTTGGGTCAGGCCGAAGCGACGCACGTGGTTCCTGGAAAAAGCAGCATAGACGTCCATGAAGCGGCTGTGCGCGCGTTCAGGGCCGCAATCGTGCGGCACCTGCACGCCTTCACCGAGCAGCATGAGCTTGCGTATGTTCTCCTCCACAGTTTCAACGTCCCAGGCGCCATCGAAGAACGCCATGTTCTTCTCCTTGCTGGCGGAATGGATCTTGTCGACGCCCACCACCAGAACGATCTGAGCTGAGCCTGCCCGCAGGTTCTGGCAACCAAGGTGAAAGGCGGCGCTCGCGGTGGCGCACGCGTTTTCGACGTTGAAGATCGGAATTCCCTGGATGCCAAGCGGCAGAACCGCCATCTGGCCGGGCACCATGAGCTGCGCATCAAAGAACCCCTGGCCGGTGGTGCCAAAGTAGACCGCGTCGATCGCGCTCACCTCGCACCCAGCATCGGCCAGCGCGTCCCTGATCGCCCATGCCGCCAGCTGTTTCACGCTGAGGTCGGGGTGCCTGCGAAACGGCGTCATGCCGACTCCGGCCACGTAGATCTTTTCCATGCGCATGCTCCAAGTTCGCCGACGGCAACGTTCATTATATTGACGCTAACGTCAGCCACTGATACCGTTTGACCATGCGGTACGCCACGATATGAAGGATTTGCTCAGTCTCAACAATCGCGTGGCGCTCATCACAGGCGCAGGGCAGGGCGTTGGACGCCAGACCGCGCTCCAGTTCGCGGCGCACGGTTGCGCAGCAGTGATCGTCAACGACTTTCATGCTGAACGGGCGGCAAGCGTTGCCGAGGAAGTCCGCGCTCTGGGTTGCCAAGCATTCGTGGCCTGTGGCGACATCACCGATTTTGATTTTGTGAACCGCATGGTCGCCGACGCGGTTGAAAAGGCCGGCACCCTCGACGTCCTTGTTAACAATGCGGGAAACGCCGGTCCCACCGGCACGATGGATTCTTTACCGCCCTTCTGGGAAACAGGCCCAAAGGAGTGGAACATGTGGCTCGGCACGAATTTGATGGGCGTGCTCAACGTGTGCCGGGCAGCGGTGCCGTTCATGATCAAAGGCGGTTACGGCAGCATCATCAACGTTATCTCGGACGCCGGCCGCGTCGGAGAACCTCACCTCGCTGTCTATTCCGCCGCCAAGGCAGGCGCCGCGGGTTTCTCGCGCGCGCTGGCCAAGGCCGTAGGCAAGCACAACATCCGGGTGAACTCGGTTTCCCTGGGCAGCATTGACACGCCCGGCATTGCGCCCATGATTGAGGACCAAGCCGTTGTCACGGCTATGCTCAAGAAGTACATCATCCGCCGGCTTGGGCAGCCGAGCGACGTCGCCAACATGATTCTTTTCCTTGCCTCGGATGCCTCCGCCTGGATCAGCGGCCAGACCTATCCGGTCAACGGTGGCTACTCGACCTCCTAGCACGTCGGTCAGCAGGAACCGCTTGGTCTACAGAGCACCGCCGCAGGCATCGGCGTGTTGCTGGACCTGGCGGGCAACGATCACCATGGAGCGCAGGTGGTCGCGCAGGGCGCCGGCTTGTGCTGCCCTTTGGCCCCGCGAAGGGGCACGGTAGCAAGTGACCGGATGCGCTTCAGCGCAGACCGAAGTAGCCAGCAATGAAGAGCACGATGACGACGAGACCGACCAGCCAAATGATTTGGTTCATTGTTTCTCTCCTTGAGAAAGCCGGTTCTTCTAAGCACACCACCAGCCACCGTCCTGGGCATCCTGGAGCGTATTGCCGCTCACTCCACGAACTTGTGGATTAGCGTTGCATCAGTCTGAGTTCGCCGGCAAGCACAGCACGTAGGACTACGGCTTGCGCACTAGCGAGACTAGCGATAGACCGGCACTGTTCCTGCACCCGTGCGCCGATCGCCTGCTGCGACAAGCTTCGTGTGCAGTTGGGCAATCCGGCGTTCGCCCGCCTCCAGCGCCTGCGCCGTCGTGTGCACCGAGTAGCTTCCCAAATGCAACTCGTGGCGATGTGGGACCGCCGAGCCAAGCACAAATACCGCGTCGCTTTCACCGCTGTTCTTGAGCGCGATCGGCGTCTCGCTGTCCTCGAACACGGCCATTTCGCCTGCGGACAAGGGCTCGCCCGCGTCTAGCGCGCCCGAGGCAAGGGCCATCCAGCCCACCGTATGCCCGGCTGGCGGTTGGTATGTCCACGCGTCGCCTGGCGCCAGCGTGACCAGGAGGTAGTTCACACCCCCCCATGCCGGGACAGGACTACGCACACCGGCAAACTCGCCGACGATGACGTGGGCCGGGCCTGCGCGCTGCATCGCGGACGCTTCGATATACCGGCTTTGGGGCTGCGACGCCTCGAGCTCGGGCGGCAGCGCCAACCAGAGCTGGAAGCCCTGAACGCGCGGAACGTCGGCCGGTGACATTTCCTGTCCGTGCCACACACCGCCGCCCGCGCGCATCCATTCGACGGCGCCATAACCCAAGGTGCCTGAGCCGGCCTGCGGGTCCTCAAAGCGCATTTGCCCTTGCGTCAACACGGTCACGGTGGCGATGCCTGAATGGGGATGAATCGGCATCCTGTGAGCGGGGCCGCCCCGAAAGTCCATGTCGAAGATGTCGAGGAAGACGAAGGGTTTGAGAAATCGCCCCAGGTCAGATGGACTCATGAGCCGCGTGATCGGACCATGGCCTTGGCCGCGTGTGCGGTGGACAATTTGGCGGTGCATCTGGTTTTCCTGAAGAAAGGGTGTACCGGTCTCAGACGTGTTCATCAACCGCATATGGGGGCAGTTCGGCAAAACGCACTGGCCTTCGCAATCGAGCCAGGACATTGCGGTTAATCTCGCCAGAGTTTTACTGAAAGGAACGCCAAGTGCTGCGATTAGACGGAAAAGTTGCGCTCGTGACGGGCTGCGGAACCAAGGCAGGGGGCTGGGGCAATGGCAAGGCGATTGCCGTCCTGCTGGCCCGGCAGGGCGCGAAGGTGTATGGCTGCGATCTGGATCTGGAGGCGGCGCAGGCCACCCGCGCCATCATCCAGGAAGAAGGCGGGACGGCCGAAGTCCAGGTGGCCGATGTCACCCGGGCCGCGGACGTGAAGGCGCTGGTGCAGGCCTGCCTCGCGCGCTTCGGCCAGATCGACATCCTGGTCAACAACGTCGGCCGCTCGGAACCGGGCGACCCGGTGACGATGGATGAAGAGGTCTGGGACGAGCAGATGAACGTCAACCTGAAGTCGGCCTTTCTGTGCTGCAAGGAAGTCTTGCCGATCATGGAGCGCCAGGGCGGCGGGTCTGTCGTGAACGTCGCTTCGATCGCCGGGCTGCGCTACATCGGCAAGCCGCAGGTGGCCTACTCGGCCGCCAAGGCCGCCCTCATGCAGCTGACGGCCACCACCGCGGTGGTGTACGCGCAGCGCGGCGTCCGGCTCAATTGCGTGGTGCCGGGCCTGGTGTTCACCCCGCTGGTCAGGCGCTTGGCCGACAAGTACGCCAAGGGCGACTTTGAGGGCTACGTCGCGCACCGGCACCAGCAGGTGCCCATGGGCCGCATGGGCGATGCCTGGGACGTCGCCAACGCCGCGCTGTTCCTGGCCAGCGACGAGAGCAAATACATCACCGCGCAACAGCTGGTGGTAGATGGCGGCATCACCGCCGCCACCCGCTAACCTACCCCCATGGCACGCATCCCCTACCCCGACCTGCACAGCCCCACCATCGCGCCCCTGGTCGAGCGGATCGAGCGCGAACGCGGCAAGGTGCTCAATCTCTACGGCATGCTGCTGCACAGCCCGCCGGTCGCCGAGGGCTGGCTCGCCTTCCTCACGGCGATCCGGCAACAGTGCCAGCTGTCCGGCCGCGACCGCGAACTGGTGATCCTGCGCATCGCCGTGATCAATGGCGCCGACTACGAGTTTCGCGCCCACGTGCCATTCGCCTTAAAGGAAGGCATCACGCAGGCGCAGATCGAGGCGCTGCGCGAGGGCCGGGCGGACGCGTTCGACCCGCGTGAGCGCGATGTGCTGGCCTATTGCGATTCAATGACGCGCGAGATCCACGTGCCCGATGCGGTGTTCCAGGCCGTGCGCCCGCACTTCAGTGAACGCGAGCTGGTCGAGCTGACCGCGACCATCGCTGCCTACAACCTGGTTTCGCGCTTCCTGGAGGCGCTGCAGGTCGATCACGAGTGAGCGCCGAGTCAAGGCGCAAGCAGGGGCCGGGCTTGCGGCGATAGAAAGCCTTTGTTGCGCCCGATTCAGCTGGCGCGCTGCGGGGGCGGCCGCGAAGTCCACGTGCGGAGGCGCGTCTCGACGCCGATCGTTTGCTTCGAATAATGCGAATATTTCGAATAAGTGCTAAGCTCGGCGCATCCTGAACGGTCACGTGAGAGGACCTATGAAAGCACCAGACCTTCTCGAGCCGGTGGCGAGCGACGAAGAGGCCGAACTGGCCAAGACGGCCTTGCGTTGTCTTACCGCAGCACTGGACCACTCGAACGCGCCACGCATTGCGCTCCTCGACGAAAACGGCGAAAAGACCGATGCCCCAGTGCTGACACTCCCTCCACAGGCTCTGCGCTTCTTCGCGGAGGTATTGAAGCGGATGGCTCAGCAGCAACCGATCATGTTGCTGCCGCAGAAACATGAGCTGACCACGCAGGAGGCCGCCGCGTTTCTCAACGTCTCCAGGCCCTTTGTCATCAAGGAAATCGAAGCCGGCCGACTGAAGTGCAAGAAGGTGAACCGGCACCGGCGGATCGAGTTCGACGCGCTGAAACGCTATATGGCAGAACAGCACAAGAGCTCAGAAGACGCCCTCAAAAAGCTGGCGGACCTTTCTGCGAAGCTTGAAATGGATCTGTAAGTGGGCGGCTCAGCGCGATACACGGCCGTGCTGGATGCGAACGTTCTCTACCCGACGCTCGTACGCGATCTCCTCTTGCGCCTTGCCACGGTGGGCCTCTACCATGCCCGCTGGACTGAGGACATCCACGCGGAGTGGACGAGAAACCTTGCTGCAGACCGTCCCGACCTCGCAGACAAACTTCCGCAGGTTGTGGCACTCATGAATGCGGCCGTTCCAGACTGCCTGGTTGAGAACTACAAACCGCTGATCGGGTGCGTGACGCTCCCGGACGCGTCGGACAGGCATGTACTCGCTGCGGCGATTGCCGGTCACGCCGACGCCGTCGTGACCTTCAATCTCCAAGACTTTCCGTTGGAGGTCGTCTCTCAGCACGGGATCGAGATTCAGCACCCGGACGACTTCGTTATGAACCAGCTTCAACTGCAAGAGCTGGTCGCGCTTGAGGCTGTAAAGAGGATGCGATCACGATGGAAGCATCCGCCGCGCACGGCGACCGAGCTCATTGAGGCATTGGACAAGCGTGGCCTCCCGCTCACCGCGGAGCATCTCAAGCAGGCGGCCAACCTGAGTTGAGCGAACTGTAGAACTACCGCCGCGCGAACATCGGCTGGTCGAAGTGCGCCACCCGCGTGTCACGGCCCCGGATACACACCTCGCTGAACTGGTACAGGATGGCCGCCGTGGGCGCTGCGATCCAGCTGTCGCCCACTGGCATTCGAAGCACCTCGCGCCCGGGCTCTTCCGAGAGGCTGAGCATCGGTGCGTCGGCCCGCTGGAACTCCGTCACCGGGATGCGGTGGACGCTGGCCACCTCCTCTTCGCACGGCTGCAGGTTGCGGACACTGCCGGCCCACACGACGACGGGCGTGATGACGTAGCCGGAGCGGGTGGCGTAGTCGTCAAGCGTTCCGAGGATGTCGCTGGCGCCGAGGGCCAGCCCCACTTCCTCGCGCATCTCGCGCAGAGCTGCTTCTTCGGGTGTCTCGCCCGGATCGATGCGGCCGCCGGGCAGCGCCCATTGTCCGCCGTGGCTCGACAACCGGTCAGCACGCCGTGTGAGCAGCACAGCGGCGCTCTGGCTCCACTCGGCATGCGCAGGCATTCCCGGCAACGCGGCCCCTTCACCTTCCTCGATCAGGGCCAGCGCCACCGCCGCGGCGCGCTGGGTGCCCACCGCCAGCCGACGCACCGGAAAGGCGGCGAGGTGGGCGCGCACCTGTTCGCGCAGGATCTTGTCTAGCAGCATGTGAACATTCTGGCAGCCTTGCAGCAACGGCCGTTATGCTGGCCGGCATGACGCACAAGACGCTTCTGGTGGTCTATCACACCATGACGGGCGGCACTGAGCAGATGGCACAGGCCGCCGCCGAGGGTGCGCGCGACGAATCGGGTGTGCAGGTGCGTTTGCTGCACGCGCGCGAGGCGCAGCCCGAGGACGTGCTCAGTGCCGACGGCTATGTGTTCGCCACGCCAGAGAACCTTGCGGCGATGGCCGGGCTGATGAAGGACTTTTTTGACCGCTGCTACTATGCCGCGCTCGATCGCGTGAACGGCCGGCCCTACGCCTTGATGGTCTGCGCCGGCAGCGATGGCCAGAACGCCGTCAGGCAAGTCGAGCGCATCGCCACCGGGTGGCGGTTGCGCGCCGTCGCGCCGGCATTGATCGTGTGCACTCATGCCCAGACGCCCGAGGACATCGCCCGGCCCAAGCGGATTGGCGACGCCGACCTCGCGCAATGCCGTGAGTTGGGCGCCGCGCTCGCGGCGGGGTTGGCGCTCGGGGTGTACTGAGGGATGTGTCGGGTCTGGCGCTTGGGCGGCCAATGCGCGCACAGCTTCTTGCTGTGCTGCTGGGCCTTCATATGCGGGTCGGGCCCCCCTTCACCCGCAATCTTTCGGTCTTGAGCTCGAAGAACGGGTTGAAGAAGACCTATGAAGTCTTCGACGGGCTGCCACTTTGAATCACGGTCGGGTCATTCGCCGCCCGGCCCGTACAGCAGCGCGAGGGGCCGCGTGCGGCGCGCATCACAAGATCCGCTACGACGGGTGTATCGCACACGCGCAGTACATCGGCATCAGGTGTTGGTCGGATCGGTTTTCGATTCACCCCACATGGCACGAGCCACTTCGATCTTTCCACGCTCGCGCAGTTGATCTGCCGCGGTCGCACGATCCCGCGCTTGCTTGTTCTGGCTGAGCTTAAATTTGCCTTCGACCTTCGTGATCTCAACCTCGAGACCAACGATCTCGGCAAGCATCTGATCGATGTAGCCCGGCTCGGAGTCGGCCATCTTCCAGGGGCGCGGGTCGCCAGTGCCCGCTTCGTGGCGCCGGGTCAGACGCGCGACCACACCCCGGACGAACTTTTCATCGTCGTGAATATGCAGCGTGCCGTGGACATGGACCACACGATAGTTCCAGGTCGGCACCTGCCGGTGGAACTCGTGCTTGCTCGGATACCAGTTCGGGGAGATGTACGCGTCCGCGGCCCGGAAGACGACGAGTACCTGCTGGCCGTCAGCGGCCTCGCGCCACACGGGGTTGTTGCGCGCGACGTGGGCGCGAAGCCGGCCACCTGCGACGAGGCCCCCCTCAACTTCGAAGGGAATGTGATTGGCGTCCAGGCCCTCGGCTGTATGCGTGATCAGCACGCCAAGCGGGTTCTGGGTGACAAGGTCGAGCAGAGCACGCGGCTCCCGCTCGGCAAAGTGCTCAGGCACGTACATGGCGGATGCCTGCGTTAACTGCGAAAGGAAGGTTGACCACCGGCCCCCCCGGCCTCAGTTGGTGGGAATGTTCCGCTCGCGCACCAGCTTGCTCCAGCGCGGCAGCTCCTTGTTGAGCAGGTCGCCCATCACGGCAGGGGCGCCGCCTTCGGAGACGACGCCCAGCGCGGTGAACCGCTCGCGCACTTCTGGCGCCTGCAGGGCGCGGTTGACCCAGGCGTTGATCTTGGCGACGACGTCCGGCGGCGTGCCGGCGGGCGCGAACATTCCGAACCAGGCTTGGCCTTCCACACCCGGGAACCCGGCCTCGATGAGGGTGGGCACATCGGGCAGCGCCGGCGAGCGCTTGTCGCTGACAATGGCCAGGGGGCGGATCTTGCCCTCGCGCGCCAGCGGGACGGTGGTGGCGATGGCGTCGAAGAACAATGGGACGTGGCCGCCCATCACGTCGGCGATGGCCGGTGCGCCGCCTTTGTAGGGCACGTGAATGAGCTGGGTGCCGGTGGCCGTCTGGAACTGCTCGGACAGCAGGTGGCCGAGCGTGCCGCTTCCGCCGGAGGCGACCGACACCTTGCCCGGCTTTGAGCGCGCATCGGTGACGTAGTCGCGCACGCTTTGGTATTGCGACTTGCTCCCGGTGACGATGACCAGGGGCGCCGAGATGACAAGCGCCACCGGCGTCAGGCTGGTCTGCGGGTTGAACGGCAGGTTAGCCACCAGGGCCGGCAGGCTGGACAAAGCGCTCGCGAACACGCCCACCGTGTAGCCGTCGGCCGGCGCTTTTGCCACGGTGTCGATGCCCACCACCGCGCTCGACCGGTTCTCGACGACGACCGTTTGCCCCGCCTCCTGCGACATGCGCGCTGAGATCACGCGCGCGACGACGTCGGTCAGGCCGCCGGGCGACGAGTTGACGACGATTCGCACCGGCTTGGTGGGGTACGGGTCGGCGGCCAACGCGGGCGCCGTCACGGACAGCGCGGACAGGGCCAGCGCGGCAAGCTTGAGAAGGTTCATGAATGTCTCCTTTTGGTTGTCATGTGAAATCTGAACCGAATGCGCCACGCCTGCCCAAGTCTTCGATGCGGCTGGCGTCATAGCCGAGGACGCGCCCGAACACGTCCTCGTTATCTTGCCCCAACAGCGGCGGCGCGACCGGGTCGGCCGCCGGGGTGAGGCTCATGCGAAACGGCGGCGCCACGTTGGGCACCACGCCGGCCTTGGGGTGCGGGATGCCGGTCAGGATGCCGCGGCGGCGCACGTCGGCGCTGGCGAAGGCCTCGGGGATGGTGTTGACCGGCGCCACCGGCACACCGGCGACGGACAACTTGTCCACCCAGTGCTCGCGCGTGCCGCTGGCGAACACCTGGGCCAGCAGGGCGGTCAGCCTGGGTTGGTTGTGCACGCGCAGCGGGTTGGTCAGAAACTGCGGGTCGTCAGCCAGTTCAGGCTGCCCGATCGCGCCGGCCAGGCGGCGAAACAGGCGGTCGTTGCCGCAGGTGAGAAAGATCGGGCCGGTCGCGGTGCCATAGGCATCGCTGGGCGCGGTTTGGGGCGAGCGGTTGCCATTGCGCTGAAGCTCCTCGCCGCTGACAAGGTAGGCCATGCCGTACATGGTCAGGCACGCCATGGCCACGTCGATCAAGGCCACCTCCACGTACTGGCCAAGGCCCAGACGCTCGCGTGCCACCACGGCGGCCAGCACCGCGCTGGTGGTCGTCATGGCGGTGGCGGTGTCGATGATGGGCACGGTGGTGCGCATGGGCAGGCCGTCGAGCTCGCCGGTGAGCGACATGAAGCCGCTGGCCGCCTGGGCCATGGCGTCGTAGCTGCGGCGCGCAACTTCGGTATTCTCGTCGCGGCCGAAGCCGGAGATGGCGCAATAGATCAGCCTTGGATGGTCCTTTGACACCGTGGCGTAGTCCAGGCCGAAGCGCTCCATCACGCCGTTGGAGAAGTTTTCCATCACGATGTCGGCGCCGGCGATCAGCTCGCGCGCCACTTCACGGCCGGCCTGGGTCTTCAGGTCCAGCGTGATGCTCTTCTTGTTGCGGTTGGTGCTCAGGTAGAAGGCGCACTCGCCAGCCAGCGCCGTGGTGGTGTAGTGGCGGGCGTCGTCACCCTTGCCGGGCGTTTCGATCTTGATCACCTCGGCCCCGAAGTCGGCCAGTTGCTGGGTGCTGTAGGGGCCGGCCAGCATGCGTGTGAAGTCGATGACGCGCAAACCCTGCAGCGCCAGCGGCGCGCCCGCCGGGCGTGGCGTGTGCGGTGGAAGGTCAGGGCGGCGTGGCTCGTTCATGGGCGTGATTGTGAGACGGCGCGTCAATAGGACTTGGGCAGGCCCAGCACTCGCTCGGCGATGTAGCACAGCATCAGCTGCGGGGTGATGGGGCCGATGCGCGGGATGAAGCTTTCGCGCAGCAAGCGCTCAACGTGATACTCCTTGGCGTAGCCCATGCCGCCATGCGTCATGAGGGCGGTCTCGCAGGCCTTGTGGCCGGCCTCGGCGCCCAGGTACTTGGCGGTGTTGGCCTGCGCGCCGCATTCCAGGCCCGCGTCGTACATCTCGCCGGCCTTGAGCACCATGAGCGAAGCCGATTGCAGCTGCATCCAGCATTCGGCCAGCGGATGCTGGATGCCCTGGTTCTGGCCGATGGGCCGGCCGAACACCACGCGCTCCTTGGCGTAGCGCACCGCGTGCGCCAGCGCCGCCTGACCGTTGCCGACGGCGCAAGCGCCTATCAAAATGCGCTCGGGGTTCATGCCGTGCAGCATGTACTCGAAGCCGCGGCCTTCCTCGCCGATACGGTCTTCGACCGGAATGCGGAAGTCGTCGAAGAACAGCAGGTTGGAGTCGACCGCCTTGCGTCCCATCTTCTCGATCTCGCGCATTTCCACACGGCTCTTGTCGATGTCGGTGTAGAACAGCGTCATGCCGCGGCTGGGCTTGGATGATTCCTCCAGCGTCTGCGTGCGCGCCAGCAGCAAGATCTTGTTGGCCTGCTGCGCGGTGGTGATCCACACCTTTTGGCCCGTCACGCTGTAGTGGTCGCCCACGCGGCGCGCGAAGGTCGTCATGCGCGTGGTGTCCAGGCCGGTGTTGGGCTCGGTCACGCCAAAGCAGGGGATGTCCTTGCCCTGGATGAGGGGCGGCAGGGCGCGGTCCTTTTGGGCCTGGGTGCCGAACCTCACTACCGGGTTCAGGCCGAAGATGTTGATGTGCACCGTGGCTGCGCCGGTCATGCCGGCGCCGGAAGCCGCGATGGTCTGCAGCATCACCGCCGCATCGGCGATGCCCAGCCCAGCGCCGCCGTACTCGGTGGGCATCGCGATGCCGAGCCAGCCCGCCTTGGCGAACGCATCGCGAAACGCGTGGGGAAAGCGGCCCTCGCGGTCGAGCGCCAGCCAGTAGGCGTCATCGAAGGGCTCACACAGGCGCACGATCGCGTCGCGGATGCTGCGCTGGTGGTCGTTGAGGGCGAAATCCAAGGGTGCTCCTTCAGAATGGCGACATCATGTCGAAGGCGCGCGAAAGTACTCGGGCCGCCCCCCAGGCCAGGGGTCGCCCCACAGCTGCTGCCCCCCGTCGACGGTGATCACCTCGCCCGTGATGAACTTCCCGCTGGACGCACTGAGGTAGACGCAGCCTTCCGCGATGTCCTGCACGTCGCCGGGGTGGCGCATCGGGTTGGCCTCGTGCTGGTAGGTGCGCAGGCCCTCGGCGGGGTACAGGCTGAAGGCGGTGGTCTCGACCACGCCCGGCGCCACGCAGTTGATCTGGATTTGGTGCGGCGCCCATTCCACCGCCACCGTCTTGGACAGGTAGATCACACCGGCGCGCGCGGCCGTGGTGTGGGCCACCGTCGGCCGGCCGCGCCAGATGGTGTTGACGATGTTGACGATGCGGCCCGCCTCGCCACGGTCAATCCAGCGCCGCGCCGCGGCCTGCATCATGTACCAGGTGCCGTTGAGGTTGGTGTCGATCACCGCCTGCCAGCCGCGCGGGCTGAAGTCGATGGCGAGGCCGGGAAACTGGCCGCCCGCGTTGTTCACCAGCACATCGAGCCGGCCGTAGTGCGCGAACACGGCGTCCATCAAACCCGCCACCTGGTCAGGGTCGCGGATGTTCACGGGGTGGATGAAGACCTGCGCGCCCAGGTTTCGCAGCAGCAGTGCGCTGCGTTCAAGCTTTTCGACCGTGCGGCCGCAGATCGCGAGCTTGGCGCCCAGGCGCGCATACAACACCGCAATGGCCTTACCCAGGCCGCTGCCGGCGCCGGAGACCAGCACCACCTGGCCTTCGAACAGGCGGTCGCGAAAGGCGGTGGGCAGCGCCACCAGCTCTTCGTCGGTGTAGCCGTAGGCCGGGGCGGGGGCGGTGTCGTCGTTCATCGCGGCAAGCGTCAGGACGGGTTATCGACGACCGGTGCCAGCAGGCCGCGCGCGCGCCAGTGCGCGACGCGGCCGGTGTCCAGCCAGCCATCGAGCGAGCGAGCGACGTCCGCGTTGTCCGCCGCACGCGGCGGCGTGGGCCGCGGGGGCGCGGTGCGGCTAAAGCGCGGTGCGGGCGCGGGCTGCTGCACGCCGTCGACCTCGATGAAGGCCTGGCGCGCGCGGGCCTGGGGGTGCTGCGGCGCCTCGTCGAAATCGAGCACCGGGGCGACGCAGGCGTCCGAGTCCTTGAACACCTCGTCCCAGGCGTCGCGGGTGCGGGTCGCAATGCGCGCGCCGATGGTCTCGCGCAGGGCGGGCCACTGTGCCCGGTCGTCGCGCGAGGGCAGGGCGGCCGCCCGCAGCCCCAGCTTGTCCAGCAGCTCCTCATAGAAGCGCTGCTCGATCGCGGCGACCGACAGCCACTTGCCGTCGGCGCAGACATAGCAGTCGTAATACGGCGCGCCCGAATCCAGGTAGTTGTGGCCGCGCCGGGGATCCCACTGGCCGCTGGCGTGGATGCCATAGAACAACGTGGACAGCGAGGCGACGCCTTCATACATCGCCGCGTCCACCACCTGCCCCTGGCCGCTGCGGCGTGCCTCCAGGATCGCGCTGACCACGCCGAGTGCCAGGAACATCGCACCGCCGCCGTAGTCGCCCACCAGGTTGAGCGGCGGCGTCGGCGGCTGGCCGGCGCGGCCGATGGCGTGCAGGGCCCCCGAGAGCGCGACGTAATTGAGGTCATGGCCGGCGCGCGCGGCCAGCGGGCCGTCCTGCCCCCAGCCGGTCATGCGCCCGATGACCAGACGCGGGTTACGCGCCAGACACACATGGGGCGCCAGGCCCAGTCGCTCGATCACACCGGGGCGGAACGGGTCGAGCAGGGCGTCCGCCTGCTCGACCAGCTCCAGCACGAACGCTGCCGCCTCGGGCTGCTTGAGGTCCAGCGCCACCGCCTCACGATTGCGCAGCACGAGCGAATGGCGCAGCTCGCGCGCAACGCCCACGTCGGCATTGGCCGCCCGGTCCACCCGCAGCACCGTGGCGCCCAGGTCGGCCAGCAGCATGGCGCACAGCGGGGCGGGGCCGATGCCCGCGAGCTCGACGATCTTGACTCCGTACAACGGTCCCACTGAGTGCTCCTTGGACTTCACTCGACCGGGATGCCGGCTTCCTTGACGTACTGCGCCCACTTGTCGCGCTCGGACAGGATGTAGGCGGCGGTCTGCTGCGGCGTGGTGGTGCGCGGCTCGAAGCCCACCTTCTCGAATTCGGCGCGCACCTCCGGTTGGGCGAGGATCTTCTCGATCTCGCTGTGCACGCGCGCGGTGACGGCAGCGGGGGTGCCGGTGGGCGCCACCATCGCCGTCCAGCCGATCACTTCGAAGCCCGGCAGCGTCTGCGCGATCGGCGGCGTGTCGGGCATGAGGTTGGAGCGTGCGGCGGTGGTCACCCCCAGGGCCCGCAGCCGGCCGGCCTTGACCATCGGCAAGCCGGTGGCCACGTCGACGAACATCATGCTCACTTGCCCGCCGATGAGGTCGGTGATCCCCGCCGGGCTGGCCTTGTAGGGCACGTTGGTGAGCTTGACGCCGGCCAGGCGCGAAAACACCGAGCCCGCGACCAGGCCGGTGTGGTTGGCGGTGGCGAAGGTCAGTGGCGTGGCGCTGCTCTTGGCCAGGGCCACCAGTTGCGCGACGGTCGTGGCCGGTGACGAGGGGTTGACGACCAGCATGAAGGGAATGCTGCTCACCACGGTGATCGCGGAGAAGTCCTTGATGGGGTCGTAGGGCAGCGTCTTCATGAGGCTGGCATTGGCCGCCAGCGTGGTGGTGCTGCCGTAGAACAGGGTGTATCCGTCGGTCGGCGCGCGCAGGGCTTCCTGCACGCCGATGACGCCGTTGGCGCCCGGCTTGTTGTCGACCACGACGGGTTGGCCGAGCGCGCGCGACAGGTGGCCGCCCAGCATGCGCAGCGACACATCGCCGCCTCCGCCCGCGCCGAAGGGCGCAATGATGCGGATCGGCTTGGACGGGTAGGTATCTTGCGCGGTCGCCGGCGCCGCGATGACGGCCGCCAGGGCCGCGGCGGACAGGAGCCAGGTGAGGGTTTTTCGGATCAGCATGGGGATGTCTCCGGTGAGATGAATCTTGTTATTGCGCGCCCAGGATCAGGCCGCTGGTGGGCGGCCCGGTGCCGGCGGTGACGAGCACGGTGTTCGCGTTGGGCACCTGGTTGACGGCGGTGCCGCGGATCTGCCGCACGCCCTCGGCCACGCCGTTGACGCCATGCAGATAGGCCTCGCCCAACTGCCCGCCGTGGGTGTTGACAGGGAGCGTCCCGCCGATCTCGATGTTGCCGCCCTGCACGAAGTCCTTGGCTTCGCCGCGCTGGCAAAAGCCCAACTCCTCCAGCTGCGACAGCACGAAGGGGGTGAAGTGGTCATACAGCACCGCGGTGTCGATGTCGCGTGGCCCCAGGCCGCTGGTGGCCCAGAGCTGGCGCGCCACCACGCCCATCTCGGGCAGGCCGCACATGTCGTCGCGGTAGTAGCTGGTCATCGCGTGCTGCTGCGGCGCCGAGCCTTGCGCGCTGGCCAGGATCAGCGCGGGCTTTTGCCGCAGATCGCGGGCGCGCTCAGGGGTGGTCACCACCAGCGCCTGGCCGCCGTCGGTCTCCAGGCAGCAATCGAGCAGCCGCAGCGGGTGCGCGATCCAGCGCGAGGCCTGGTGTTCGGCCAGGGTGATCGGCCGCTGGTAGAAGGTGGCCGCGGGGTTGGTCGCCGCATGCTTGCGGGCGGCGACGGCCACATGGCCGAAGGCTTCGGTGGTGGCGCCGAAGGTGTGCAGGTAGCGCTGCGCGAACATGGCCACCCAGCTGGCCGGCGTGCGCAGCCCGTACGGCGAGATCCAGGAATAGCGGGTGCCCTCGGTGGTGCCCGTCTGGATGTCGCTCATCTGGCCCGAGCCGTAGCGCAAGCCGGATCGCTCGTTGAACGCGCGATAACAGACGACCACATCGGCCACGCCACTGGCTACCGCCATCGCCGCCTGCTGCACGACGGCGCAGGCGGCCCCGCCGCCGTAGTGGATGCGGCTGAAGAAGGTCAGCGGCCCCATGCCCATCGCCGAGGCGATCTGGATCTCGGGGTTGGTGTCGTAAGTGAACGAGGTCAGGCCGTCCACGTCGCACGCCTTCAAGCCCGCGTCGGCGAGCGCGTGGCCGATCGCTTCCACCGCCAGGCGCAATTCGCTGCGGCCGGAGTCCTTGGAGAACTCGGTCGCGCCGATGCCGACGATCGCGGCCTTGCGGGACAGGTTGTCGGGGCGGGTGCGGCTCATGCTGTTTCCCCCGCGGCGGGCAGGCGCAGCCAGACCTGGCCGCTGACGTGTTCACCGCGGCTGACGGTGCCGCGGATGCGGACCTTGACGTCGACCCCTCCAGACGGCGCGGCCTGCTTTTCAATGACCTGCCCATCGATCACCAGGGTGTCGCCGGGGTAGGCGGTGGCACCCAGCTTGATCGCCAGCTTGCGCAATTGCGCGTTCGGCCCGAAGGCGTCGGTGACTTGCCGCCCGACCAGGCCGTTCGTGGTGAGGATGTTGAGGAACACATCCTGCGAGCCGCGCGCGCGTGCCAGGTCGGGATCGTGGTGCACGTCCTGGTAGTCGCGCGTGGCCATGGCCGAGGCGACGATGTAGCTGCGGGTCATGGGAACCTCCAGCCGCGCCAGGCGTGCGCCGACGCGAACGTCGTCAGGTGTGACGGTACGCGGCAGGGCCTGAACGCCCGCACCCGGAAAAGCGATCGCGCGTTCACTACCAATCATCACCACGGGCAGGTCGGCGCGCGGACGGAACACCGGCAACACCAGCTGCGGATCGCATTGAAGAAACGCGACCTCCAGCGGCATGCCGATCGCGACCTCGTCGCGGGCAACGTCCACGAGTTCGGCCACCACGCGCACGCCCTCTTCCAACTCGACAAGCCCGACGACATGGCCCGGCTTGAAGGGCGGCACCACGGGCGCGTCGATCACGGTGTAGCTGAACAAGGTGCCCAGTCCGCGCGACTGAACCGTGTCCCAGCCGAGCGCGCCGCAGTGGGCGCAGGCCGCGGTGGGTGGATGACGCAGCCGCGCGCAACCGGTGCAGCGCTGAATCAGCAGCCGGCGTTCGCGGGCCGCTTCGAAATAGAAGGCGTTGTCGTGCGTGAGGTTGGGGCGCGGCCGCAGCGCCGTTGGCGCGTCGCCAGGGACGGCCGCCGACGCGCCGGGTTGGCCCGGCTTGAACTTGAGCACCCGATGCAGCATGCGCGCCACCTCGTGGCCGTCGCCGTCGGTGAAGGTAAAGCGCGAGGTCAGGAAGATGCCTGCGCCCAGGGCGGTGCGCTTCTCGTCGGACACCGCTTCGATGCGCTTGCGCACGCTCACGCGGTCGCCCAGGCGCAGGGGGCGCAGGTACTCCTGCTCGCAGTTGGTGGCCACGATCGAGCTGTAGCCCAGTTCCGCGGATCGCTTGTGGAACTGCGCGATGGGGTCGTTGTCTGCCGGTGGCACGCCGAAGCCCGGCATCACCCAGGCCTGCAGCATGGCGGGCGGCGCGATCACGCCTTGCCACTGCGTCCGGGCGTCATGTCGCGGCTGCGTGTAGGCGGGATTGCGGTCGCCGATGGCGGCGCACCAGTGCCGGATCATGGCCGTGTTGACCGGGTCTGGGCCCTCGAACGAGGGGCCTTCGCGACCGACCATGGCTTGCAGTTCAGTCAATCCAGCGGCTGGGTTTTCTAGGTTTGATTTCATTGAAGGGCGATGCCAGTTTCCGCATTCACGGAATATAATTCGCAAATGCGTATATCGTGTGGGGATGGTAGGGCACCCGCTCCTCGCATGTCAATGTGCGAGAACCCTCGACTTCCCTCCCAAAGGAACATCCGTGGATGCCCGTCGTTTTGCCCGTTCATTTGACTTGCTCGACCTCCTGGTCGAACACCCTGGCGGCCTTCGCCTGTCGGAAGTCGCCGCGCTGCTCGAAGCCCCTGTCAGCAGCGTGCATGACCTGCTCAAGGCCATGACCAGCGCCAGCGTGGTGTCGCTCGCGAACGGCCGCAATTACACGATCGGGCCGCGCGCCATCCGGCTGGGCTTGAAGGTGGCCAACGCCTACGACATCAAGACCTTGGCTCAGCCGCACATGAAGTCCTTGGCCTCGAGCATCGGCGACGATGTCTACTTGGCACTGCGGATCGGCAATGACGTCGCCTGCGCGGCGCGCGTCGCCGGCAACCAGCCGGTGTCGGTGAACATCCGGGTGGGGCACATCTGGCCGCTGCACTCCACCTCGGCTGGCAAGCTCTTTGCCGCGCATGACGAACAGTTGCGGCACCGGTGCCTTTCCAATGCCCGGCGCAAATACACCCCGCAGACGATGGTCGATGCGGACGAACTTCAGCGGGAGTTCGCCAAGGTCGGCAAGTCGGGCTTCGCGATCAGCCGCGAGGAGATGCTCGCCAATATCACCGGCTATGCGACCCCGGTGCGCGATGCGTCCGGCCATGTCATCGCCGCTATCCATGTCGCCGTGCTGAGCGGCCGTGCCAAGGGGACCCATGAGCGCAAGATCCGGCAGGAATCGGGCGTCTGCGCGGCGGCGATCGAGGCCGATCTGGCGGCGGCATAGCCGCCTGTACGCGGGTGTGGTCGGCTGTCGTCGGTCCGGCCGGGCCTATGATCGCCGGCCATGGCCCGCCTGCCTCGCCTGACCTTGCCCGGTCACCCGCACCACGTGATCCATCGCGGGCACAACCGACAGCCGGTGTTCATCGATTCCGCCGACTACACCTTGATGCATGGCCTGCTGGTCGAGCAGTCGCGCATCGACGGGGTGACGGTGCACGCCTATGTGCTGATGGAAAACCACCTGCACCTGCTGGCCACCCCCGCCGAAGCCGACAGCCTGGCGCGGATGATGCAGGGCATTGGCCGGCGCTACGGCCGCCACTTCAATGCGCGCACCCAGCGCAGCGGCACCTTGTGGGAGGGGCGCTACCGCTGCGCCCCGCTTCAGGCGCAGCCGTACCTGATCGCCGCGATGGTGCACATGGACCTGCATCCGGTGCGCGCTGGGCTGGTGGAGAACCCGGCGGACTACGCCTGGTCCAGCCATCGGCACTACACCGGGCGCGTGAACGACCGCCTGATCAGTGTCCATCCGCTGTTCTGGAGCCTGGGCAACACGCCGTTTGCCCGGGAGCAGGCCTATGCGCAGCGCGTCGCAGACGGCTTGCCGACAGCGGTTCAGCAGGCGCTAAGTGAGTCTGCACTCTACGGTTGGGCATTGGGCGACGAGGATTTTCTCGCTGAGCTGCAGAAGGCGACCGGGCGCCGATTGAGCCGCGGCAAGCCCGGGCGGCCGCGCAACGCCGCGCCCAATTGATCTGTCCCTTATATTTGGCAGACTTGGTTATCTCGCGGACAAAAGGTGTCTGACCCCAATTTATTTTCCTTGGAACGGATGTTGCGCTGCACTATCCTTCCGGCTCCCCGTAGAAACCCGAAGGATCGTCCATGGTCACGCCCGAAGAAATCGCTCACCTCCAGGAACATGGCCTGTACAACGGCGCGAACGAACATGATGCCTGCGGGGTCGGCTTCGTCGCTCACATCAAGGGCAACAAGAGCCACGACATCGTCCAGCAGGCGCTCAAGATCCTCGAAAACCTGGACCATCGGGGCGCGGTGGGCGCCGACAAGCTGATGGGCGATGGCGCCGGCATCCTGATCCAGCTGCCGGACCAGCTCTACCGTGAAGAGATGGCCAAGCAGGGCGTGGCGCTTCCGCCGCCCGGTGAATATGGCGTGGGCATGGTCTTCCTGCCCAAGGAGCATGCATCGCGCCTGGCGTGCGAACAGGCGCTGGAGCGTGCGATCAAGGTCGAGGGTCAGGTGCTGCTGGGCTGGCGCGACGTGCCGGTGGACCGCGACATGCCGATGTCGCCGGCCGTGCGCAAGAAAGAGCCCATCTTGCGCCAGGTGTTCATCGGCCGCGGCAACGATGTGATCGTGCAGGACGCGCTGGAGCGCAAGCTGTATGTGATCCGCAAGACCGCCAGTGCCGCCATCCAGAACCTGCAGCTCAAGCACAGCAAGGAATACTACGTTCCCAGCATGTCCAGCCGCACCGTGGTTTACAAGGGCCTGCTGCTGGCCGACCAGGTTGGCGTTTATTACTGCGACCTGCGCGATCCGCGTTGCGTCTCGGCCCTGGGCCTGGTGCACCAGCGCTTTTCCACCAACACCTTCCCCGAGTGGCCGCTGGCCCACCCCTACCGCTACGTCGCCCACAACGGCGAGATCAACACGGTCAAGGGCAACTACAACTGGATGAAGGCGCGCGAAGGCGTGATGTCCTCACCCGTGCTGGGCACCGACCTGCAAAAGCTCTACCCGATCAGCTTCGCCAGCCAGTCCGACACCGCCACCTTCGACAACTGCCTTGAGCTGCTGACGATGGCCGGCTACCCGATCAGCCAGGCGGTGATGATGATGATCCCCGAGCCCTGGGAGCAGCACACCACGATGGACGAGCGCCGCCGGGCCTTCTACGAGTACCACGCGGCCATGCTCGAGCCCTGGGACGGCCCGGCCTCGATCGTGTTCACCGACGGCCGCCAGATCGGCGCCACGCTGGACCGCAACGGCCTGCGCCCCTCGCGCTACTGCGTGACCGACGACGACCTGGTCATCATGGGGTCCGAGTCGGGCGTGCTGCCTGTGCCCGAGAACAAGATCGTGCGCAAATGGCGCCTGCAGCCCGGCAAGATGTTCCTGATCGATCTGGAGCAGGGCCGCATGATCGACGACGAGGAGCTCAAGGCGGGCCTGGCCAACAGCAGGCCCTACAAGCAGTGGATCGAGAACCTGCGCATCAAGCTCGACGACCTCAGCGAAATCAAAGGTGAAGACTTGAGCGCCGCCGGGCCGCCCCAAGGCGCGAGGGCCCCCTCGGGGGGCAGCGAAGTACACGAAGTGACGAGCGTGGGGGCCACACTCTTGGATCGGCAGCAGGCGTTCGGATACACCCAGGAAGACATCAAGTTCCTGCTCGCGCCGATGGCCCAGGCCGGCGAAGAGGGCATCGGCTCGATGGGCAACGACAGCCCGCTGGCCGTGCTGTCGGACAAGAACAAGGCGCTGTACAACTACTTCAAGCAGCTGTTCGCACAGGTGACCAACCCGCCGATCGACCCGATCCGCGAGGCCATCGTGATGTCGCTGGTGTCGTTTATCGGCCCCAAGCCCAACCTGCTGGACATCAACCAGGTGAACCCGCCGATGCGGCTGGAAGTGAGCCAGCCCATTCTGGATTTCGCGGACATGGCCAAGCTGCGCGACATCGACAAGGTGACGCAGGGCAAGTTCCGCAGCTACACGCTGGACATCACCTACCCGCTGGCCTGGGGCCATGAGGGCGTGGAGGCCAAGCTGGCTTCGCTCAACGCCGAGGCGGTCGACGCCATCAAGAGCGGCAAGAACATTGTGATCATCAGCGACCGCGCCGCGTGCGCCACGCAGGTGGCGATTCCGGCGGTGCTGGCGCTGTCATCGATTCACCAGCACCTGGTGCGCGAGGGCCTGCGCACCACGGCCGGTCTGGTGGTCGAGACCGGCTCGGCGCGCGAGGTGCATCACTTCGGTGTGCTGGCGGGCTACGGCGCCGAGGCCGTGCACCCCTATCTGGCGATGGAGACGCTGGTTCACATCCACAAGGACCTGTCGGGCGATCTGTCGGCCGAAAAGGCCGTCTACAACTACGTCAAGGCGATCGGCAAGGGGCTGTCCAAGATCATGTCCAAGATGGGCGTGAGCACCTACATGTCCTACTGCGGCGCGCAGCTGTTCGAAGCCATCGGCCTGAACAGTGAGACCGTGGACAAGTATTTCACCGGCACCGCCAGCCGGGTCGAAGGCATCGGCGTGTTCGAGATCGCGCAAGAGGCGATCCGCATGCACAAGGCCGCCTTCGGCAACGATCCCGTGCTGGCCACCATGCTCGACGCCGGCGGCGAATACGCCTGGCGCGTGCGCGGCGAAGAGCACATGTGGACGCCCGACGTCATCGCCAAGCTGCAGCACTCCACCCGTTCCAACAACTGGAACACCTACAAGGAATACGCCCAGCTGATCAACGACCAGAGCCGCCGTCACATGACGCTGCGCGGTCTGTTCGAGTTCAAAGTCGATCCGGCCAAGGCCATCCCGATCGAGGAGGTCGAGTCGGCCAAGGAGATCGTCAAGCGTTTCGCCACTGGCGCCATGTCGCTGGGCTCCATCTCGTCCGAGGCGCACGTCACGCTGGCCATTGCCATGAACCGCATCGGCGGCAAGAGCAACACTGGCGAAGGCGGGGAAGACCCGGCGCGCTACCGCCAGGAACTCAAGGGCATCCCGATCAAGCAGGGCCAGACCCTGGCCGACATCGTGGGCCGCGACGTGGTCGAAGTCGACATGCTGCTGCAGGCGGGCGACTCGCTGCGCTCGAAGATCAAGCAGGTGGCCTCGGGCCGCTTCGGCGTCACGGCCGAATACCTGTCGTCTTCGGACCAGATCCAGATCAAGATGGCCCAGGGCGCCAAGCCCGGCGAAGGTGGCCAGCTGCCCGGCGGCAAGGTCTCCAACTACATCGGCAAGCTGCGCTACTCGGTGCCCGGCGTGGGCCTGATCTCGCCGCCGCCGCACCACGACATCTATTCCATCGAAGACCTGGCGCAGCTGATCCACGACCTCAAGAACGTCGCGCCGCACGCCAGCATCAGCGTCAAGCTGGTCTCGGAAGTGGGCGTTGGCACCATTGCCGCTGGTGTAGCCAAGTGCAAGAGCGACCACGTGGTGATCGCCGGTCATGATGGCGGCACGGGCGCCTCGCCCTGGTCGTCGATCAAGCATGCAGGATCGCCTTGGGAGATCGGCCTGGCCGAGACCCAGCAGACCCTGGTGCTCAACCGGCTGCGCGGGCGCATCCGTGTGCAGGCCGATGGCCAGATGAAGACCGGCCGCGACGTCGCCATCGGCGCGCTGCTGGGCGCCGACGAGTTCGGCTTCGCCACCGCGCCGCTGGTGGTTGAGGGCTGCATCATGATGCGCAAGTGCCACCTCAACACCTGCCCGGTGGGCGTGGCCACGCAAGACCCGCTGCTGCGCAAGAAGTTCTCCGGCAAGCCCGAGCATGTCGTCAACTACTTCTTCTTCATCGCCGAGGAAGTGCGCCAGATCATGGCGCAATTGGGGATCCGCAAGTTCGACGACATGATCGGCCGCACCGACCTGCTCGACATGAAGAAGGGCATCGATCACTGGAAGGCGCGCGGCCTGGACTTTGCCCGCCTGCTGGCGCAGCCGCAGGCGCCGGCCGACGTCCCGCGCTTCCATGTGTCCGAGCAGGACCACGGCCTGGAAAAGAGCCTGGACGTGATCCTGATTGAGAAGTCGCGCGCGGCCATCGACAAGGGCGAGAAAGTGCAGTTCATCGAGCGTGCCCGCAACGTCAACCGCACCGTCGGCGCCATGCTGTCGGGCGCGTTGACCAAGGTGCGCCCCGAGGGCCTGCCCGACGACACCATTCGCATCCAGCTCGAGGGCACGGGCGGCCAGTCGTTCGGCGCTTTCCTGGCCAAGGGCATCACGCTGTATTTGATCGGCGACGCCAACGACTACACCGGCAAGGGCCTGTCGGGCGGTCGTGTCATCGTGCGCCCCAGCATCGATTTCCGCGGCGAAGCCACCAAAAACATCATCATCGGCAACACCGCGCTGTACGGCGCCACCACCGGCGAGGCCTTCTTCAGCGGCGTGGCCGGCGAGCGTTTCGCGGTGCGGCTGTCGGGCGCCACCGCGGTGGTCGAGGGCACAGGCGACCATGGCTGCGAGTACATGACCGGCGGCACTGTCGTGGTGCTGGGCAAGACCGGCCGCAACTTCGCGGCGGGCATGTCCGGCGGCGTGGCCTATGTCTATGACGAGGACGGGCAGTTCGCGTCGCGCTGCAACACCGCCATGGTGTCGCTGGACAAGGTCGCGGCCTCGGCCGAGCAGCAGGCGGCCAGCGGCAAGACCAAGCTGCACGCCAACGCTAGCGACGAAGCGTTGCTCAAGCGCCTGCTGGAGGAGCACAACCGCTGGACCGGTAGCAGGCGTGCCCGCGAGCTGCTGGACACCTGGGGCGAGGCCCGCCAGAAGTTCGTGAAGGTCTTCCCCAACGAGTACAAGCGCGCGCTGTCCGAGATGCATGAGCGCGAGGTCGCCGAGGCCAGCACCGGTAACAACGCCATGGCCGCCGTGCACGATGGCGTGGCCGCAGCGTAAAGCTCCCCCCCGAAGCGCCTTCGGCGATGCCCCCTCGGGCTTCGCCCTCTCCCCCTCAAGGGGGCGCCACTGGCGGGCCGGCCAAGCCGGTTCCGCGGTGGCCTGGGTTGGAACAGACATGGTTCAAGGAAAAACGGAGCGTTAGCATGGGAAAAGTCACCGGCTTCATGGAGTACGAGCGCATCGAGGAGGGCTACAAGCCCATACCCGAGCGCCTGAAGCACTACAAGGAATTCACGATCGCGCTGGACGACAAGGCGGCGCAGGTGCAGGGCGCGCGTTGCATGGACTGCGGCATTCCGTTTTGCACCAGCGGCTGCCCGGTCAACAACATCATTCCGGACTTCAATGACCTGGTCTATCGCCAGGACTGGCAGGACGCGTTCACGGTCCTGGATTCGACCAACAACTTCCCCGAGTTCACCGGCCGCATCTGCCCCGCGCCCTGCGAGGCGGCCTGCACGCTGAACGTGAACAACGAACCGGTGGGCATCAAGTCCATCGAGCGCGCCATCGTTGACCGCGCCTGGGCCAACGGCTGGGTCAAGCCCCGCGTGGCCGCCACAAAGACCGGCAAGATGGTGGCGGTGGTCGGCTCCGGCCCGGCCGGCATGGCGGCGGCGCAGCAGCTGGCCCGCGCCGGCCACGACGTGACCCTTTTCGAGAAGAACGACCGCCTGGGCGGCCTGCTGCGCTACGGCATTCCCGACTTCAAGATGGAAAAGCAGCTGATCGACCGCCGCGTCGAGCAGATGAAGGCCGAGGGCGTGAGGGTGCGCACCGGGGTGATGGTCGGCAAGCTGCCCGAAGGCTCCAAGGTCACCAACTGGGCCAAGGAAGCCATCAGCCCCGAGCAGCTCCAAAAAGACTTCGACGCCGTGCTGCTGACGGGCGGCGCCGAACAGTCGCGCGACCTGCCCGTGCCCGGCCGCAACCTGGACGGCATCCATTTCGCGATGGAGTTCCTGCCGCAGCAGAACAAGGTCAACGCCGGCGACAAGTTCAAGGGCCAGCTTCGCGCCGATGGCAAGCACGTCATCGTGATCGGCGGCGGCGACACCGGCAGTGACTGCGTGGGCACCAGCAACCGCCATGGCGCGGCCAACGTGGTGCAGTTCGAGCTGATGGCCCAGCCGCCCGAGCAGGAGAACAAGCCCCTGACCTGGCCCTACTGGCCGTACAAGCTGCGCACCAGCTCCAGCCATGAAGAGGGTTGTGAGCGCGAGTTCGCCATTGCCACCAAGGAGTTCATCGGCGAGAAGGGCAAGGTCACGGGCTTGAAGACTGTTCGCGTCGAGTGGAAAGACGGCAAGATGATCGAGGTGCCCGGCTCCGAGCAACTGCTCAAGGCCGATCTGGTGTTGCTGGCCATGGGCTTTGTCAGCCCGGTGGCGACCGTGCTCGAAGGCTTCGGCGTCGACAAGGACGCCCGCGGCAATGCCAAGGCCACCACCGAGGCGGCCAGCGCCTACGCGACCAACGTGCGCAAGGTGTTTGCCGCCGGCGACATGCGGCGCGGCCAATCGCTGGTGGTCTGGGCGATCCGCGAAGGCCGTCAGGCGGCGCGTGCGGTGGATGAGTTCTTGATGGGCACAAGCGAGCTGCCTCGCTGACGTTCGTTTGGGAGCCCGCCTTCGCGGGGTCGGTCCGGGCCTGGGTCCCCGCCTGCGCGGGGACGACGAACCATAGGTCATCCCCGCGCAGGCGGGGATCCAGGCGCGCGGTCTCTCGTGGGCTGCCACCAACACGCTCCAGTGCTCATACGCCGGCCCCTCTGTATCATCGGGATAACCCCAAGCACACGGCCGGGCTTGCCCCCGCTTCTTTGTTTTCCAGCCCTTGATGTCCGATCCCGACGCCACTTTGCTGGTCGAATGCCGCAACCTCAGCTTCGGCTACGGTGAGCGCCGCATCCTTGACGGCGTGAGCTTCACCGTGCCGCGTGGCAAGGTGACGGCGCTCATGGGTGTGTCCGGCGGCGGCAAGACCACCGTGCTGCGCCTGATCGGCGGCCAGGTGCGTGCCGATCAGGGCGAAATGCGCTTTGACGGCCAGGACGTCGGCAAGCTCGACCCCGATGGCCTGTATGCGGTGCGCCGGCGCATGGGCATGCTGTTCCAGTTCGGTGCGCTGTTCACCGATCTTTCCGTGTTCGACAACGTGGCCTTTGCGCTGCGTGAACACACCGACCTGCCCGAGCCTCTGGTGCGTGACATCGTGCTGATGAAGCTCGATGCGGTGGGCCTGCGCGGCGCACGTGACCTGATGCCCGGCGAGGTGTCCGGCGGCATGGCCCGCCGCGTGGCCCTGGCTCGTGCCATCGCGCTGGACCCCGAGCTGATCATGTACGACGAGCCCTTCGCCGGGC
Organism: Comamonadaceae bacterium; assembly: GCA_947476465.1. Classification (GTDB taxonomy): domain Bacteria; phylum Pseudomonadota; class Gammaproteobacteria; order Burkholderiales; family Burkholderiaceae_C; genus Ramlibacter. Next base: position 136,218 of record CANJQN010000005.1, read on the forward strand.
TCGACCCGATCTCGCTGGGCACCTCGGCGCAGCTGATTCGCCAGCTCAATGACACTCTGGGCATCACCAGCATCGTCGTCTCGCACGACCTCGACGAGACCTTCCGCATCGCCGACCAGGTGATCGTTCTGGCCAATGGCGGCATTGCCGCCCAGGGTACGCCAACCGAAGTGCGGGCCTCGCAAGACCCTCTGGTGCGCCAGTTCGTCAATGCCGAACCCGAGGGCCCGGTGCATTTCCACTATCCCGGCCCCACCGTGGCCGAGGATTTTGGCGCGGGGCTGGGCCCATGAGGTTCTGGCATCCGTCGGAAGTCGGTCTTGCCACGCGCAACAAGCTGGCCGACCTGGGCCGGGGCACGCGGCTGTTCTTGCAGCTGATGCGGCTGACCGGGCCGGCGTTGCGGCGCTTCTCGCTGGTGCGCGACCAGATCCATTTCCTGGGCAACCACTCGCTGGCCATCATCGCGGTCTCGGGCCTGTTCGTCGGCTTCGTGCTGGGTCTTCAGGGCTACTACATCCTGCAGCGTTACGGCTCGTCCGAGGCGCTGGGCTTGATGGTGGCGCTGAGCCTGGTGCGTGAACTCGGGCCGGTCATCACCGCCTTGCTGTTCGCCGGGCGGGCCGGCACCTCGCTCACCGCCGAAATCGGCCTGATGAAGGCTGGTGAGCAACTCTCGGCCATGGAGATGATGGCGGTCGATCCGGTACTGCGCATCCTGGCGCCACGGTTCTGGGGCGGCGTGATCGCCATGCCCCTGCTGGCGGCAGTGTTCAACTCGGTCGGCATCATCGGCGGCTGGGTCGTGGGTGTGATGATGATTGGGGTGGACCCCGGCGCCTTCTGGAGTCAGATGCAAGGCGGCGTGGATGTCTGGAAAGATGTGGGCAACGGCGTTCTCAAGAGTTTTGTGTTCGGCGTCACGGTGACCTTCATCGCGCTGCTGCAGGGGTTCGAAGCGCACCCGACACCCGAAGGCGTCTCGCGGGCGACGACGCGCACGGTGGTGATGGCCTCGCTGGCCGTCCTCGCGCTTGACTTTGTCTTGACCGCGATGATGTTCAGCATATAGCCCCCCGAAACGGCCTAGCGGCCGGGCCCCCTCGGGCTGCGCCCTCTCCCCCAGGGGGCGCCGCTGGTGGCCCGGCAAAGCCGGTTCCGCGGCGGCCTCGGTTGGAGGCTTGGTTTTCGAAAGGGATTTGGGAATGGAAAGATCAAAGAATGATGTGTGGGTCGGGTTGTTTGTGCTGCTGGGCGCGGCGGCCATCCTGTTTTTGGCGCTGCAGTCGGCCAACCTGCTGACCCTGAGCTTCGAGTCCACGTACAAGGTGGTGGGCAAGTTCGACAACATCGGCGGCCTCAAGCCGCGGGCGGCGGTGCGCAGCGCCGGCGTGGTGGTGGGACGGGTTGAGTCGATCGCCTTCGACGACAAGTCCTATCAGGCCCAGGTGACGCTCGCCCTGGAGCAGCGCTATGCCTTCCCCAAGGACAGCTCGCTCAAGATCCTCACGAGCGGCCTGCTCGGCGAGCAATACATCGGTGTCGAAGCGGGGGCCGGCGACAAGAATCTGGTGCAGGGAGATACAATTGGTAACACTCAGTCCGCCGTGGTGCTGGAAAACCTGATCGGCCAGTTCCTTTACAACAAGGCTGCGGACGGCCCCGCCACCGCGCCGGCCGCCGCTGTCGCTCCTGCCCGAAAATGACCCGCCTGCCGATGTTTCGCCGCCTGATCCTGTTGACGCTGGTTTTGCTGGGGCTGGCCGGATGCGCCGCCGGCCGGGAGCCCCATGACCCCATGGAGCCGTGGAACCGCAAGGTCATGGCCTTCAACGACCAGGTCGACGCGCTGGCGCTCAAGCCCCTGGCCATTGTTTACCGCGACGCCGTGCCGGCGCTGGCGCGCACGGGGGTCTCCAATTTCTTCGGCAACCTCAGCGATGTGTGGTCGGCCGCCAACAGCCTGCTGCAACTGAAGATCCAGAACACCGCCGACAGCGTGCTGCGCGTGAGCGTCAACACCGTGTTCGGCCTGGGCGGCTTGCTCGACATCGCCACAGAAGCGGGCATCGAACGCCATCGCGAGGACTTCGGGCAGACCCTGGGCCGCTGGGGCGTTGGCGCCGGACCCTACCTGGTGCTGCCGATCCTCGGGCCGTCCACCCTGCGCGATACGGTGGCTCTGCCGGTCGACATCAAGGGCGATCCGATGGGTCAGTTGGTCTCGGACAGCGCGCGCACCGGCCTGTCCGTGCTGCGGGCGGTCGACTTCCGGGCCAATGTGCTGCGCGCCAGCGATGTGCTGGACCAGGCGGCCCTGGACAGATACCGATTCATCCGCGACGCCTACCTGCAGCGCCGCCGCTCTGAAGTGCTCGACGGGGCCGACGAGGGCGACCGGGCCGACGACAATGCGGGCAAGATGGAAGATCCATCCAGGGCTGAGCCATCGGTCCCGCCTGCGACGCCCGTCGCGGCGCCCGCTCGCTGAGGTACGGTCACGGGTGTGCATGAGGTTGAAACAGCATGCCACGCCGAGGAACCCGTGGGCCGGTTGACCCTTCCAGCCTGCCATCGCCCAAGGGCCCGACTCGCATTTGAAAGAAGAACAAGCATGAAACGACGTGTTTTCGCCCAGGCCGCACTGGCGCTGGCACTGGTGGCCTCGCTTCCGCAGGCACTCACGGTGGCCTGGGCGGCCGAAGAGGCGCCCGATGTATTGATCAGACGGGTGTCCGACGAAGTGCTGGCCGCGATCCGCACCGACCCGGGCCTCAAGGCTGGCGACGTCAATCGCATCATGGTCCTGGTCGACAGCAAGGTCATGCCCAACGTCAACTTCCAGCGCATGACCGCGTCGGCGGTGGGACCGGCTTGGCGCCAGGCCTCGCCCGAGCAGCGCAAGCGCCTTCAGGATGAGTTCAAGACCCTCCTGGTGCGCACGTACTCCGGCGCGCTGGCACAGGTGAGCGACGAGTCGATCCAGGTCAAGCCGCTGCGCGCCGCGCCCACTGACAACGAGGTGATGGTGCGCAGCGAGGTGCGTGGACGGGGCGACCCGATCCAGCTCGACTATCGGCTGGAAAAGACGCCCGGCAGCGGCGCCGGCTGGAAGATCTACAACCTGAACGTGCTGGGCGTGTGGCTGGTGGAAACCTACCGCAGCCAGTTCGCCCAGGAGATCAGCCAGAAGGGCCTGGACGGCCTCATCGCCGCCCTGGCCGATCGCAACAAAGCCAACGCAGCCCGAAAATAAGCCCACCCCCGAAACGGCTCACTTCGTGTAGCCGTCCCCCCCTCAAGGGGGCGCCACCAGCGGCCTGGCAAAGCCAGTTCCGCGGTGGCCGCTGGTCCGGACACGCGTTTTCATCTAGGTTGGGAATTTCGTATGGCCACACTCGTTTTACCCGCCACGCTGACCCACGAACAAGCGGCCGGCTGCTCGCGCATGCTGGCGCAGGCCGTGCGCACCTCGCCGGACAGGCGGGCGGTGGCCGACGCCTCGGCGCTGGACCGCTTCGATTCCTCGGCTCTGGCGGTTCTGCTCGAGCTACGCCGCGAAGCGTTGGCGATGGGCAAGACCTTTGCCGTGCACGATCTGCCGCAGCGCCTTCGCACACTCGCGGGGCTGTACGGCGTCGAAGGGCTTCTGACACCGGCCTAAAATGGCGGGTTCACATGCCCGCCATCTCCTTTCAATCGGTCTCCAAGACCTACGCCACCGCGCGCGGTGAATTCAAGGCCCTCAGCGACATCTCCTTCGACATCCAGAAGGGCGAATTCTTTGGGCTGCTCGGGCCCAACGGTGCTGGCAAAACCACTCTGATCAGCATCCTGGCCGGCCTGGTGCGCGCCAGCGGCGGCCATGCGCTCGTCAATGGGCACGACGTGCAGTCCGACTACGCGCAGGCGCGCCGCCAGCTTGGCGTGGTGCCGCAAGAACTGGTGTTCGACCCGTTCTTCACCGTGCGCGAGGCGCTGCGCATCCAGTCCGGCTATTTCGGCGTCAAGAACAACGATGCCTGGATCGACGAGCTCCTCGAATGTCTGGGCCTGGCCGACAAGGCCACTGCGAACATGCGCCAGCTGTCGGGCGGCATGAAGCGCCGTGTGCTGGTGGCGCAGGCGCTGGTGCACCGCCCGCCGGTGATCGTGCTGGACGAGCCCACCGCCGGCGTCGATGTCGAGCTGCGCCAGACCCTGTGGCAGTTCATCGCCCGGCTCAACCGGGAAGGCCACACGGTGCTGCTCACCACCCACTACCTGGAAGAGGCCGAGGCCCTGTGCAGCCGCCTGGCCATGCTCAAGGCCGGCCGTGTGGTGGCGCTGGAGCGCACCTCAGTGCTGCTCAAGGCTGCGTCAAGCAACGTGCTGCGCTTCAAGACCGAGGGCCACCACTTGCCGCCCGAGCTGGCCGCCAAGGCGCGCATCACCGGACGCATCGTGCAACTGCCGGCCCATGACGCCCACGAGATCGAGGCCTACCTGACGGCGATCCGCCAGGCCGGTCTGCAGGTCGACGACGTGGAGATCCGCAAGGCCGATCTCGAGGACGTGTTCCTCGACGTGATGAAGGAAACCCATGTGAACACCCGCAAGCGGGCCACCCTGGAGGGGTCTTCCACATGACCGGCTGGCAGACCCTGTTCTACAAGGAGGTGCTGCGCTTCTGGAAGGTGAGCTTCCAGACCGTGGCCGCCCCCGTGCTCACGGCGGTGCTCTACCTGATGATCTTCGGCCACGTGCTGGAAGACCATGTGAAGGTCTACGACCGCATCTCCTACACCGCCTTCCTGGTGCCGGGCCTGGTGATGATGAGCGTGTTGCAGAACGCTTTCGCCAACAGCTCTTCGTCCATCGTGCAGAGCAAGATCATGGGCAGTCTGGTGTTCGTGCTGCTCACGCCCCTGTCGCACTGGAGCTGGTTCGTGGCCTATGTGGGCTCGTCCATCGTGCGCGGGCTGGCGGTGGGCGCCGGGGTGCTGGTGGTCACCTCCGCGTTCGTGCGGCCGCAGTTTGCGGCGCCGCTGTGGATACTGGTGTTCGCCGTGCTCGGCGCGGGGATGCTGGGCGCGCTGGGCCTGATCGCCGGGCTGTGGGCCGAGAAGTTCGACCAGATGGCGGCCTTCCAGAACTTCGTCGTCATGCCCATGACCTTTCTCTCGGGCGTGTTCTATTCCATTCATTCGCTGCCCGGCTTCTGGCAGCAGGTCAGCCACCTGAACCCGTTCTTCTACATGATCGACGGCTTTCGGCACGGCTTCTTCGGCGTGAGCGACGTCTCGCCCTGGATCAGCCTGGGCGTGGTCGCGCTGGCCGCGACGGCGGTGAGCGCGGTCGCGGTGCACCTGCTGCGCACGGGCTACAAAATTAGAAACTGAAGACCATGACCGCCGACGAACTCAAGCACATCATCGCCGCGGGTCTGCCCTGCGAGCACCTGGAGGTGTCCGGCGACGGCCGCCACTGGTCAGCTGTCATCGTGTCGGCCCAGTTCGAGGGCAAGCGGCCGATCCAGCGCCACCAGCGGGTCTACGCCGCACTGGGTGCGAGAATCCACTCCGACGAGGTCCATGCCTTGTCGATGAAGACGCTGACGCCGGCCGAATGGGCCGCGTCCTCCGATTGACGCTGGCACATTCGGCCGGCTCCAGACACCGACACTTTTTCAGATGGACAAGCTACTGATTCGCGGGGGGCGCCAGCTCCAGGGCGAGGTCCGGATCTCCGGCGCCAAGAACGCCGCGTTGCCCGAGTTGTGCGCTGCGTTGCTGACAGACCAGCCGGTCACGCTGCGCAACGTGCCGCGCCTGCAGGACGTGGTCACCATGGTCAAGCTGATCCAGAACATGGGCGTGCAGGTCGAGCGAAGTGACGGCAACGTCACCATCGACGCCAGCCGCCTGGACGCCCCCGAGGCGCCCTACGAGTTGGTCAAGACCATGCGCGCCTCGGTGCTGGCCCTGGGGCCCCTGCTGGCGCGCTTTGGCAAAGCCAGGGTGTCGCTGCCTGGCGGCTGCGCCATCGGCTCGCGTCCGGTCGACCAGCACATCAAGGGACTGCAGCAGATGGGGGCCGTGATCGAGGTCGAGCACGGCTACATGATTGCCAAGTTGTCCCAGGGGCGCGAGCGCCTGCACGGCGCGCACATCCGCACCGACATGGTCACCGTCACCGGCACCGAGAACTTCCTGATGGCCGCCAGCCTGGCCCAGGGCGAGACCGTGCTGGAGAACGCCGCCATGGAGCCCGAGATCGCAGACCTAGCCGAGATGCTGATCGCCATGGGCGCGAAGATCGAAGGCCACGGCAGCAGCCGCATCCATGTGCAGGGCGTCGACCGCCTGCATGGCACCACCCACCAGGTGGTGCCCGACCGCATCGAGGCGGGCACCTTCCTGTGCGCGGTGGCTGCCGCCGGCGGCGAGGTGCTCCTGCGGCATGGCCGCGCCGACCATCTCGAGGCCGTGATCGACAGGCTGCGCGACGCCGGCGCCACCGTGCAGGCCGTGCCCGAAGGCATCCGCGTGCGCTCGCAGGGCCGTCTGCGGGCCCAGAGCTTTCGCACCACCGAGTACCCGGGCTTTCCCACCGACATGCAGGCCCAGTTCATGGTGCTCAACGTGATCGGCGAGGGTTCGTCGGTGGTCACCGAGACCATCTTCGAAAACCGCTTCATGCACGTCAACGAGATGGTTCGCCTGGGCGCGAAGATCCAGGTCGACGGCAAGAGCGCCATCATCGAAGGCGTCGCGCGCCTGTCGGGCGCCACCGTCATGGCCACCGACCTGCGCGCCTCGGCCAGCCTGGTCATCGCCGGCTTGGTGGCCGAGGGCGAGACCCAGATTGACCGCATCTATCACCTCGACCGGGGCTACGACCGCATGGAAGAAAAACTGCGGGCCATCGGCGCCGACATCGAAAGAGTCAAGTGACCCCCACGCTTGTCACGCCATGACCACGATCACCCTGGCCCTGTCCAAAGGCCGCATCTTCGATGAGACCCTGCCCCTGCTGGCCGCCGCCGGCATCGAGGTGCTGGAAGACCCCGAGAAGTCGCGCAAGCTCATTTTGGCCACCAACCAGCCCGATGTGCGGGTGGTGCTGGTGCGCGCCACCGACGTGCCCACCTATGTGCAGTACGGCGGCGCCGACCTGGGCGTGACGGGCCTGGACACACTGATCGAGCACGGCAACCACGGCCTGTACCAGCCACTGGATCTTGGCATCGCCAAGTGCCGCGTGAGCGTGGCCGTGCGCGACGACTTTGACTACGCCAGCGCCGTGCGCCAGGGCGCGCGCCTGCGGGTGGCCACCAAGTACGTGGCGATCGCCCGCGAGTTCTTCGCCGCCAAGGGCGTGCACGTGGACATGATCAAGCTGTACGGCAGCATGGAACTGGCCCCGCTCACCGGCCTGGCCGACGCCATCGTCGACCTGGTGTCCACCGGCAACACGCTCAAAGCCAACCACCTGGTCGAGGTGGAGCGCATCATGGACATCAGCTCGCGCCTGGTGGTCAACCAGGCCTCGCTCAAACTCAAGCAGGCGCCGATTCGCCGCCTGATCGACGCGTTCGCGCAGGCCAGCAAGGCCTGAGACGCTGAGCGACCGAGCCCTGCCCCGCATGACCACGCTGTCCGCCGCCCCCCTTCGCCTGGCCACCGCCGATGCCGGCTTCGACGCCGCGTTCGAGGCCCGGCTGCGCTGGTCGGCCGACACCGACGCGCAGGTCGAGCAGCGCGTGGCCGACATCCTGGCCGACGTGCGCGCCCGTGGCGATGCCGCTGTGCTGGAGTACACCGCCCGCTTCGATGGCCTCACCGTACCCGCGGTGGCCGCGCTGGAGCTGCAACCGGCAGAACTGAAGGCCGCCTTCGATGGCCTGCCGGCCGAGCAGCGCAACGCACTGCAACAGGCCGCCGCCCGGGTGCGCAGCTACCACGAGGCGCAAAAGAAGGCCTGCGGCGAGAGCTGGAGCTACCGCGACCCCGGCGGCACGCTGCTGGGGCAGAAGGTCACGCCGCTGGACCGGGTGGGCATCTATGTGCCCGGCGGCAAGGCGGCCTATCCGTCTTCCGTGCTGATGAACGCCATCCCGGCCCAGGTGGCGGGCGTGGGCGAGATTGTCATGGTGGTGCCCACGCCGCGCGGCGAGAAGAACCCGCTGGTGCTGGCGGCCGCCTACGTGGCCGGCGTGAGCCGCGCCTTCCAGATCGGCGGCGCGCAGGCGGTCGCGGCGCTCGCCTACGGTACCCAGACCATTCCCCGGGTCGACAAGATCACCGGCCCGGGCAACGCCTATGTTGCCAGCGCCAAGCGCCGCGTGTTCGGCCAGGTGGGCATCGACATGATCGCCGGCCCCAGCGAGATCCTGGTGCTGGCCGATGGCGGCACGCCGCCCGACTGGGTGGCGATGGACCTGTTCTCGCAGGCCGAGCACGACGAGCTGGCCCAGAGCATCCTGCTGTGCCCTGACGCCGCCTACATCGATCGCGTGCAGGCCGAGATCGACCGCCTGCTGCCGCAGATGCCGCGCGCCGGGATCATCGCCGCAAGCCTCAACGGCCGCGGCGCGCTGATCCACACCCGCAGCATGAAAGAGGCCTGCGAGATCAGCAACCGCATCGCGCCCGAGCACCTGGAGATCGCCAGCCACGAGCCGCACCGCTGGGAGCCGCTGCTGCGCCACGCCGGCGCCATCTTCCTGGGCGCCTACACCAGCGAATCGCTGGGCGACTACTGCGCCGGCCCCAACCACGTGCTGCCCACCAGCAGCACCGCGCGTTTTTCCAGCCCCCTGGGTGTCTACGACTTTCAAAAGCGCAGCAGCCTGATCGAGGTGAGCGAAGAGGGTGCCCAGACCCTGGGCCGCATCGCCTCGGTGCTGGCCCACGGCGAAGGCCTGCAGGCCCACGCCCGCGCCGCCGAGATGCGCATGAAGAATCCGCCCAAGCCCGGGTCGACGCCATGAACCCGCTGCAAGACAAGATCGCCCGCCTCATCCGCCAGGACGTGCAGTCCATGCACGCCTACGCGGTGCAGGACGCCGCCGGCATGGTCAAGCTGGACGCGATGGAAAATCCCCATCGCCTGTCACCGGCGCTGCAGGCCGAGCTGGGCCGGCGCCTGGGCGCGGTGGCGCTCAATCGCTACCCTGGCGCCCGCATCGACGAACTGCGCCAGGCGCTGGCCCGCTACGTGCCGCTGCCGCAGGGCTGCGCCCTGATGCTGGGCAACGGCTCCGACGAGCTCATCTCCCTGATCGCCATGGCCTGCGATGTGCCCGGCGCGTCGATCCTGGCGCCGCTGCCGGGCTTTGTGATGTACGCCATGAGCGCCCAACTGCAGGGCCTGAAGTTCATCGGCGTCGACCTCACGCCCGACTTCGAACTGGACGAATCGGCCATGCTGGCGGCCATCGCGCAGCACCAGCCGTCCATCGTCTACCTGGCCTACCCCAACAACCCCACCGCCAACCTCTGGGACGACGCCGCGATCGACCGCATCATCCAGGCCGCCCCCGGCCTAGTGGTGATCGATGAGGCCTACCAGCCCTTTTCCAGCCGCAGCTACCTGGATCGGCTGGCGCGCCACCCGCATGTGCTGCTGATGCGCACCCTGAGCAAATTCGGCCTGGCCGGCGTGCGCCTGGGCTACATGATGGGTGCCAAGGCCCTCGTTGCCGAGATCGACAAGGTGCGCCCACCCTACAACGTGAGCGTGCTCAATGCCGAGGCCGCCCTGTTCGCGCTGGAGCATGCCGATGTGTACGCCACCCAGGCGGTCGACCTGCGCGAGCAGCGCGCCCGCCTGCTGCGCGAGCTGGCGGCCCTGCCCGGCGTTACCCCCTGGCCCAGCGACGCCAACATGATCCTGGTGCGTGTGCCCGATGCACACGCCACCTTCGAAGGCATGAAGCGCCACGGCGTCTTGGTCAAGAACGTTTCTAAAATGCACCCATTGCTGGCCGGTTGCCTGCGCCTGACCGTCGGCACCGCCGACGAGAACACCCGCATGCTCACCGCGCTGCGCGCCGCCCTATGACCTCTTTGAACGAACCCGCCATCGCCACCTCCGCCGGCCGCCACGCCGAGGTGGTGCGCCACACCGCCGAGACCCAGATCCGCGTGCGCGTCGACCTCGACGGCACCGGTCGTGCCAGCCTGTCCACCGGCATCGGCTTTTTCGACCACATGCTCGACCAGATCGCCCGCCACGGCATGATCGACCTCGACATCGACGCCAAGGGCGACCTGCACATCGATGGCCACCACACGGTGGAAGACGTGGGCATCACGCTCGGCCAGGCGGTGGCCAAGGCAGTCGGCGACAAGAAGGGCATCCGCCGCTACGGCCATGCCTATGTGCCGCTCGATGAAGCGCTGTCGCGGGTGGTGATCGATTTTTCCGGCCGCCCGGGCCTGGAGATGCACGTGCCCTTCAAGAGCGGCATGATCGGCACCTTCGACACCCAGCTGGCCTACGAATTCTTCCAGGGCTTCGCCAACCACGCCTTCGTCACGCTGCACATCGACAACTTGCGCGGCGACAACGCGCACCATCAGTGCGAAACCGTGTTCAAGGCCTTCGCCCGCGCCCTGCGCGCCGCGCTGGAGCTCGACCCCCGCGCCGCCGGCATCATCCCCTCGACCAAGGGCTCGCTGTGACCATGAAGATGGTGGCGGTGGTCGACTACGGCATGGGCAACCTGCGTTCGGTCACGCAGGCCGTGCTGCATGCCGCGCAGGGCAGCGGGGTCGACGTCGTGTGGGCCACCCGGCCCGAGGAAGTCATCGCGGCCGACCGGGTGGTGCTGCCCGGCCAGGGCGCCATGCGCGATTGCATGCGCGAGCTGCACACCTCCGGCATGCACCCGGCGGTCATGCATGCGGCGGCGCACAAACCGATGATGGGCGTGTGCGTGGGCATGCAGATGCTGCTCGATCGCAGCGAAGAGGGGCCCACCGACTCCCTGGGCCTGATCCCCGGGCAGGTTCAGCGCTTTCAGCTTTCGGGGCGCCTGCAGCCCGATGGCAGCCGCTTCAAGGTGCCGCAGATCGGCTGGAACCGGGTTCGCCAGTCGCGGCCGCACCCGGTGTGGGCTGGCGTGGCGGACCACAGCTGGTTCTATTTCGTCCACAGCTACTACGCCCATCCGTCGGATGAGCGCCACAGCGTAGGGGAAGCCGACTACGGCGATGTCTTTACCGCCGCCATCGCGCGGGATAATATTTTCGCAACCCAGTTCCACCCCGAAAAAAGCGCTGACGCCGGCCTTGCCCTGTACCGCAACTTCCTGCACTGGAACCCCTGACGCCGCCCCTGGCCGGCCGGCGTGTGGGCCGCCCTTTCCGCTTCACCACCCCTTTTCATGCTTCTCATTCCCGCCATCGACCTGAAGGACGGTCACTGCGTGCGCCTCAAACAAGGCGACATGGACCAGGCCACGATCTTCAGTGAGGACCCCGCCGCGATGGCAAAGACCTGGCTTGCCCAGGGCGCACGCCGGCTGCACCTGGTGGACCTCAATGGCGCCTTTGCCGGCAAGCCGCAGAACTTCGCGGCCATCAAATCCATCCTGCGCGCGGTTGGCGACGACATCCCGGTGCAGCTCGGTGGCGGCATCCGCGACCTGGACACCATCGAAAAATACATCGACGGCGGCTTGCGCTACGTGATCATCGGCACCGCCGCCGTCAAGAACCCCGGTTTCTTGAAGGACGCCTGCAGCGCCTTCGGCGGCCACATCATCGTGGGCCTGGACGCCAAGGACGGCAAGGTCGCCACCGACGGCTGGAGCAAGCTGACCGGCCACGAGGTGGTCGACCTGGCCAAGAAGTTCGAGGACTGGGGCGTCGAGTCCATCATCTACACCGACATCGGCCGCGACGGCATGCTCTCGGGCATCAACATCGAAGCCACCGTCAAGCTGGCCCAGGCGATGACCATCCCGGTCATCGCCTCGGGCGGCCTGTCGAACATGGCCGACATCGAAAACCTCTGCGCCGTGGAAGACGAGGGCATCGAAGGCGTCATCTGCGGCCGCGCCGTCTACAGCGGCGACCTCGATTTCGCCGCCGCGCAGGCCAGGGCCGACGAACTGAGAGGCTGAGAGCCTTGCTGGCCAAACGCATCATTCCCTGCCTGGACGTCACGGGCGGCCGGGTCGTCAAGGGCGTCAACTTCGTCGAACTGCGCGACGCGGGCGACCCGGTCGAGATCGCCGCGCGCTACAACGACCAGGGCGCCGACGAGCTCACCTTCCTGGACATCACCGCCACCAGCGACGAGCGCGACCTCATCCTGCACATCATCGAGGCCGTCGCCTCCCAGGTGTTCATTCCCTTGACCGTGGGTGGCGGCGTGCGCACGGTGGAGGACGTACGCCGCCTGCTCAACGCCGGCGCCGACAAGACCAGCTTCAACTCGGCGGCGATTGCCAACCCGCAGGTTATCTCCGACGCCTCGGACCGCTATGGCTCGCAGTGCATCGTGGTCGCGATCGACGCCAAGCGCCGGCAGGCCCAGGACGAGGCCGAGCGCGGCCCCGGTTGGGACGTCTACAGCCACGGCGGGCGCCGCAACACCGGCCTGGACGCCGTGCAGTGGGCCGCCGAGATGGCCCGGCGCGGCGCCGGCGAAATCCTCTTGACCAGCATGGACCGTGACGGCACCAAGTCGGGCTTCGACCTGGCGCTCACCCGTGCCGTGGCCGACGCGGTCGAGGTGGCCGTCATCGCCTCGGGCGGCGTGGGCAACCTCGACCATCTGGCCGACGGCGTACAGCAGGGCGGCGCCGACGCGGTGCTGGCCGCCAGCATCTTCCATTACGGCGAGTACACGGTCGAGCAGGCCAAGCGCCACATGCAGGCGCGCGGCATCACCGTACGGCTGTGACTGCGGCGCCGCGCGTGCCCGTGGCGCCGGAGAAACCGCGCTCCTGGATCCCCGCCTTCGCGGGGATGACGGCAGTCCCCCGTACGATGACGGACAATCAACCCATGGATTGGATCGATCAAGTGAAATGGGACGAGCGCGGACTGGTCCCGGTCATCGCGCAGGAGGCCGGCACGGGCGACGTGCTGATGTTCGCCTGGATGAACCGCGAGGCGTTGGCGCTCACGGCGCAGCAGGGCCGCGCCGTCTACTACAGCCGCTCGCGCGGCAAGCTGTGGTTCAAGGGCGAGGAGTCCGGCCATGTGCAGACGGTGCACGAGATCCGCCTCGATTGCGACAACGACGTCGTGCTGCTCAAGGTCACCCAGACCGGCCACGAGCCCGGCATCGCCTGTCATACCGGCCGCCACAGCTGCTTCTTCCAACGCCTGGAAGACAATTCCTGGCGGGCCATCGAGCCGGTCTTGAAAGACCCGGCCACCATCTATACCTGACCCACATCATGAGCTCCACCGACGCCCTGGACCGCCTTGCGGCCGTGATCGAAAGCCGCAAACCCGCGCTCGGCGGTGACCCCGAGCGCAGCTATGTCGCGCGGCTTTTGCACAAGGGGCCGGACGCCTTCCTCAAGAAGATCGGCGAGGAGGCCACCGAAACGGTCATGGCCGCCAAGGACTGCGACCACGGCGGCGATACGGCCAAGCTGGTGGGCGAGGTGGCCGACCTGTGGTTTCACAGCATGATTGCCTTGGCCCACTACGGCCTCAGTCCGGCCGACGTGGTGGCCGAACTGGTGCGCCGCGAAGGCCTGGGCGGCCTGGAGGAAAAGGCCTTGCGCAAAGTCCGATCTCGCGAATCAGGCGAATGACGTGACCCACCCCCGAAGCGCCTTCGGCGCCCAGTGCTCGCCGCCAGAGGCGGCGGCTCTTCAGGCCGTCCTGACCTGCGCAGGCAGGTCAGGAGCCGCGGCCTTCAGCCCCTTAAGGGGGCGCCACCAGCGGCCCGGCAAAGCTGGTTCCGCGGTGGCCCCCTTATCCGTGCACCGCTTTCGTGGAGGATGGGTCTGAGCGACCCGTAAGGAGAACGAATGATGGATGAAACCCGCCCGCTGGCGCTGCAAGCACCGACGTCCAACGAACGCACCGTGATGCATGTGCTGTACGGCATGCACACCGTCGCCTGGCTCTCGCTGGGCATGCTGGCCGTGATCGCGCTCGTGGCCAACTACATCCTGCGCGGCGAGACGCGGCACCCGCTGTACCTGGCCCACCACGCCTACATGATCGCCACGTTCTGGTGGACGGTCTTGTGGCTGGTGATCACCTCACCCCTGTACCTGCTGTTCGTGCTGCCCGGCGTGGTGGCGCAGTGCGTGGTCGGCCTGTGGTACCTGTACCGGTGCCTGCGCGGCTGGCTGCGCTTCAACAACGCAACCCTGCCCCGAGGCAACGCATGATCAAGCACGATCCGAACTGCATCTTCTGCAAGATCGTCGACGGCAAGATTCCGTCGCGCAAGGTCTACGAGGACGCGCAGATACTGGCCTTCCACGACATCAGCCCCTGGGCGCCGGTGCACTTCCTCATGATCCCCAAGATCCACGTGCCGTCCATGGCGCAGATCGAGGATGAGCATGCGCCACTGCTGGGCCGGATGATGGCGCTGGCGCCCCGTCTGGCGCTTCAGGCAGGTTGCCTGCCCTATCCCGACGGCGGGTTTCGTATGGTGGTCAACACCGGTTCGCACGGCGGCCAGGAAGTGCACCACCTGCACCTGCACGTCATCGGCGGGCCCAAGCCCTGGCTGCGCGGCGCAATCCCCCCGACCGCCGCGGGCGGCGCCGAAGTCTAGAATCGCCTTCAATCACATTCAGGAGTTTTCCATGGGTTCATTTTCCGTTTGGCACTGGCTGATCGTCCTGCTGATCGTGGTGCTGGTGTTCGGTACCAAGAAGCTCAAGAACATGGGCGGCGATCTGGGCGGCGCCGTCAAGGGCTTCAAGGATGGCATGCGCGATGGCTCGGCCAACGACGCCAACGCCACGCCGCCGCAGCAGGTGGGCAGCGTGCCGCCTGCTGCCGACAAGGCCAACAGCACCACCATCGACGTCGAAGCACGTAACAAGTCTTGACCGCCCGCGCACCGAGGCAGCGGCCATGTTTGACATTGACTTTTCAAAAATCGCGCTGATCGGCGCGGTGGCGTTGATCGTCATCGGTCCCGAGAAGCTGCCCCGCGTCGCCCGCACGGTGGGTACGCTGCTTGGCAAGGCGCAGCGCTACGTGAACGACGTCAAGGCCGAGGTCAACCGCTCGATGGACCTCGATGAGTTGCGCAAGATGAAGGAGACGGTCGAGGGCGCCGCCCGCGACGTCGAAAACTCCATCCACAGCACCACCAGCGACATCGAGCGCGACCTGAACCAGGCCGCCGGCTTGTCCGGCGACAGTTACGCCGCGCTCGAGTCGCCGCCGTCCTTTCCTGAGTACAAGCATCCGCGCAAGAACTGGCGGATCAAGCAGGGCGCCACGCCCAACTGGTACAAGGCCCGCAATGGCGTCCGCACGCAGGCCTTGTCGGGCGCCGCCCGGGTGGCCCGCTACCGGCCCAAGAAATTCAACTGATGGCCGAACCGAACAACAAAGAAGACGAGCTCGCGGGGACCGAACAACCTTTCGTCGCACACCTGGTCGAGCTGCGCGACCGCCTCATCAAGGCCGCGATCGCCATTGGGCTGATGGCCGCCGTACTCGCCTTCTGGCCGGGCCCGGGCGCCTTGTACGACCTGCTCGCGGCGCCACTCACCGCATCGCTGCCCAAGGGCGCCACGCTGATCGCCACCTCGGTGATCTCGCCCTTCATGGTGCCCCTGAAGATCTTGTTGATGGCCGCCTTCCTGCTGGCGCTGCCAGTGGTGCTGTACCAGGTGTGGGCCTTCGTCGCCCCGGGCCTGTACAACCACGAGAAGAAACTGGTCGTGCCGCTGGTGGTCTCCAGCACGCTGCTGTTTTTGATCGGCGTGTCCTTTTGCTATTTCTTCGTGTTCGGCCAGGTGTTCAAGTTCATCCAGGGCTTCGCACCCAAGAGCATCACGGCCGCGCCTGACATCGAGGCCTACCTGAGCTTCGTGTTGACCATGTTCCTGGCCTTCGGCCTGGCCTTCGAGGTGCCGGTGGCCGTGGTCGTACTGGCGCGCATCGGGGTGGTGTCCATCGAAAAGCTCAAGGCCTTCCGGGCCTACTTCATCGTGCTGGCCTTTGTCATCGCGGCCATTGTGACGCCGCCCGACGTGGTGTCGCAGCTGGCCCTGGCCATCCCGATGGTCATCCTGTATGAGGTGGGCATCTGGGCGGCCAAGATTTTCATCAAGCGCACCAAGGCGCCGGAAGAAGACCCGGCCGCCAAGACCGATCCCTCCTGAAAGGCCAGCCCTTCAGCGCTGCTGCGGGGCCGCAGGCTTGGGGCGCAGGCCGGGCGTCACCTGCAGATCCAGTGACTGGGCGCGCCGCTGCACCTTGAAGGCCGCCGGCTCGCCCGGCTTGAGCGCCGCGACGTTGGCCAGCAGTTCCTGCACATTGCCAATGCCCTTGCCGGCGACGTCCACCACCACATCGCCGGGGCGCACCCCGGCCTGGGCAGCGGGTCCGTTTTGCAGCACACCGGTGATCAGCACACCGCGCCGCGCCTTCACGCCGAAGGTCTCCATCAGCTCGGGTGAGAGGTCCGCCGGTTCGACGCCGATCCAGCCGCGGCGCACCACGCCATCGCGCAGGATGCTCTCAAGCACCATCTTGGCGGTCGACACCGGGATGGCGAAACCGATGCCCATGTTGCCACCCGAGCGTGAGTAGATGGCCGTGTTGATGCCCATCAGCTGGCCGTTGGCGTCGACCAGGGCACCGCCCGAGTTGCCCGGGTTGATGGCGGCATCGGTCTGGATGAAGTTCTCGAAGGTGTTGATGCCCAGCTTGTTGCGGCCCAGGGCACTGACGATGCCGCTGGTGACGGTCTGGCCCACGCCGAAGGGGTTGCCGATGGCCAGCACCCGGTCGCCGATTTGGAGGTTGTCCGCATTGCCCAGGGTGATGACGGGCAGCCGGTCGAGCGCGATCCGCAGGACGGCCAGGTCGCTTTCGGGATCGGTGCCGATCACCTTGGCCCTGGCCGAGCGGGTGTCGTTGAGGATCACTTCGATCTCGTCGGCGCCCTCGACCACATGGTTGTTGGTCAGGACGTAGCCCTCGGGGCTGATGATCACGCCGCTGCCCAGCCCGGCCTGCGGCTGCATGCCCCGGTCGCCGAAGAAGAAGCGGAACCAGGGGTCGTCGGCGTGCGGGTTGCGCTCGGCTGCTTTGCTGGTGTTGATGCTCACCACCGCGGCCGAGGCCCGTTGCGCGGCGCTGCGCAGGCTGCCGGCCGGGGTCTCGCCGGTGGGCGCGGGTGGCGCCTGGATCAGGGAGACGCCGGTGGCGCGGTCGATGGCGGCCCCGCGTCCGACCCATTCGGGCTTGAGCGTGGCAACCACGAACCAGGCGGCCAGCAGCACGGTGACGGCCTGGGAGAAAACGAGCCAGTAGCGACGCATGAATTCAGCGGGAAGTAGGTGGTGAGAGTGTAGACCCGCGCCTGGGCTGGCGGGGGCGCGGCAAAGGGCCGGGCGGATGGGAACGGGAGCGGGAATGGTCCACAATCGGCGCGACACACTTCTTCATGGCCACCCAGCAACAACTTCTTGCCGCCTTCGACGCTCTGCTTGCGCCCGAGCGCTTCCAGGACTTCGGCCCCAACGGCCTGCAGGTCGAAGGCCGCACCGAGGTGCGGCGAATCGTCTCGGGCGTCACCGCCAGCCTGGCCTTGATCGAGGCGGCCGTGGACGCCGGCGCCGACGCGATCTTCGTGCACCACGGCTTGTTCTGGCGCGGCCAGGACGGCCGCGTCACCGGCTGGATGAAGCAGCGCCTGGCCCGGCTGCTGGCGCACGACATCAATCTGTTCGCCTACCACCTGCCGCTGGATGCTCACGCTGAGCTGGGCAACAACGCGCAGTTCGGTCGCCTGCTGGGCTTGCAGGCGCCGAGCCGCTTCGGCGAGCAGGACCTGGGGTTCCTCGGCGGGCGCGCCGACGGGTCGCCGTTCGCCGACCTGGCCGCGCTGACCCGTCATCTCGAAGCATCGCTGGGCCGACCGGTGCTGTCGGTGGCGGGGGCGCCCGGCCCGCTGTCGCGCATCGCCTGGTGCACCGGCGGCGCGCAAGCTTACTTCGAGGCCGCCATTGCCGCCGGCGCGCAGGTGTTTCTCACGGGCGAGATCTCCGAGCCACAGGCGCACTACGCGCGCGAGTGCGGGGTGAGCTTCGCGGCCTGTGGCCACCATGCCACCGAGCGTTACGGCGCCCCGGCGGTGGCCGCCCACGTGGCGGCGCAGCTGGGCATCGAGCACCGGTTCATCGACATTCCCAATCCGGCATGAGCGCAGCGCTGAGCCGCCTCAAGCAAGCTCGCAGCCCCCTGGGGGGTAGCGACCGACACGCAGTGCCGAGCGTGGGGGCCTTCCTATGACTGAAGCGGGCAATGACAGCGCGATGAAGCCACTGGCCCTGACCCTGGGCGACCCCGCCGGCATCGGCGGCGAGATCATCGCCCGCGCCTTCCTGGAGGCGCCCGACGTCATGGCCGGCTGCTTCGTGGTCGGCGACCTGTCCCATCTGCGGCGAGCGATCGCGGTGGTGGCCGGCGCCGGGCTGCCGGTGCCCGTGCTCGCCATTGAGCAGCCGGCCCAGGCCCTGGACGTGCCGCCCTGGTGCATCGCGCTGCTGCAGGTCGGCCAGCCGGCGCCCGCACTGCTGCCTTGGGGCCGGGTGCAGGCGCAGGCCGGGCGCATGGCGGCGGACGCCATCGACTGGGCGGCCGGCGCGGCCTTGCGCGGCGAGGTGGCCGGCCTGGTCACCGCCCCCATCCACAAAGAAGCGCTGGCCGCCGCCGGCGTGCCGTACCCGGGCCACACCGAGCTGCTTGCGGCCCGCGCCGCGGCCTACCTGGGCCTGCCGTTGGCGCAGCTGCCGGTGCGCATGATGCTGGCCAGCGACCCATTGCGCACGGTGCTGGTGAGCATCCATGTCTCGCTGCGCGAGGCGATCGCGGCGGTGACGCAAGGCAACGTGCTGCAGACGCTGCGCATCACCCACACCGCCCTGTCTCGGGCCCTGGGCCGCGCGCCGCGCATCGGCGTGGCGGGCCTGAACCCGCATGCGGGCGAGGGCGGCCTGTTCGGGCGCGAGGAGATCGACGCCATCGCCCCGGCCATTACGGCGGCGCGGGCGCAAGGCATCGATGCCAGCGGCCCGCATGCGCCCGACACCGTCTTCATGCGGGCGCGGTCGACGCCGCAGCGGCCCGGCGAATTCGACGTGGTGGTCGCCATGTACCACGACCAGGGGCTGATCCCGGTGAAGTACCTGGGCCTGGACAAGGGCGTGAACGTGACGTTGGGACTGCCGCTGGTGCGCACCAGCCCCGACCACGGCACGGCCTTCGACATCGCCGGCACGGGCCGCGCCGACCCGGCCAGCCTTATCGCGGCGATCCGTATGGCCCGCCAATTGTCTGACCAGCGGTGATCTGTTCAGCGTTGCTGGGTGGTCGATTCCCTGGATCTCAGAGCCGATGCCTTAGCCGGCTTGCGTGCCGGATCCGCCCTCTTGTCCCAGAGTGAAATAAAACGTGGCGCCTTCGTTCACCTTGCCTTCAGCCCAGATGCGGCCGCCGTGGCGGGTGATGATGCGCTTCACGGTCGCCAGCCCGATACCGGTGCCAGCAAACTCCGAAGTCGAATGCAGCCGCTCGAACGCCGTAAAAAGTTTCTCGACCTGAGCCATGTCAAAGCCGGCGCCGTTGTCCTTGACGAAGTAGACGGGGCTCCCATCGGCGCCGCTGTCACAGCCGATCACAATCCTGGCCGCCGTTTGCTTGGCGGTGAACTTCCAGGCATTGCCCACCAGGTTCTCCACCACCGCCGACAGCAGCCGGGGATCGCCCTGCGCCAGCAGCCCGTCCTGAATGTCGACGCGCACCTGGCGCTGCGGATCGCGTTCCCGAAATATCTGCTCGACCCGCTTGGCGATGGCCGTCAGGTCCACCGACTCGGTTTTTAAGGGTTCGCGCGAGAACCTCGCCAGTGAGAGCAGGCCTTCGATCAGTTCGTTCATCTGCCGGGCGCCCGCGCGCATCCGCTTGAGGTAGTGCTTGCCTTTGTCGCTGAGTTTGTCGCCGTCCGAGTGCTCAAGCAGGTGACCGAATCCGTCCACCGCATTGAGGGGCGAGCGAAGGTCATGGGAGACGGAGTAGGAAAAAGTCTCCAGTTCCTGGTTCGCGTCCGCCAGCTTGCTGATGAGTACCTGCAGATCCTTTTGGCTCTGCCGGAGTGCCCTGTTGTGCTGGACGGCGGCTTCGTAGGTGGACAGCAGCAGATTCAGGATCTGCCGCCGGTCGGCGGTGATGAAATGCCGCCGGTCGTTGAAAAAGATCTCCACCGCAATGCCGGTGTCCTTCTCCCGGCGCACATCACAGTTGACGAGCACGTAGTGCACGCGACCGAGCAGATATTGCTCTTCATACGGCTTGAGCACGAAGTTATCCGCCCCGCACTCCAGCCCCCGGATGACCTCCTTGGGGTCGGACATGGTGGTCACCAGGATCACCGGAATATGGCGAAGGTGCGGGTCTGCCTTGATCCGGGTGGACAGCTCGTAGCCATTCATTTCCGGCATGATGACGTCGCTGATGACCAGCGCGGGCCCGAACGCGGGCGCCATCTCCAGCGCCAGGCGGCCGTTCCGGGCCGCGGCCACTTCGTAGCCGTTCTGCTCGAGCAGGTGCTGCAGCCGAAGCGCCTGGGTCGGGCTGTCTTCGGCGATCAGGATCTTGATGGGTGGTGGAGAGGCTTGCACGGTTTCGCTCACGATGTCAGCTCCTCGATAGGCCATGTTGGCCATTGCCTCGTGTTACCAACGCGACCAGCGCGTCGGCGATCTTGGCTGTGGGCAGCACCTGCGTGGCACCACCCAGGGCGATGGCGACACCCGGCATGCCGTGCACCAACGAGCTTTCCAGGTCTTGTGCGATGGTCACGGCCCCCCGTTCTTTCATCGCTTTCAGTTCGTCGGCGCCGTCCCTGCCCATGCCGGTCAGCAACACGCCGACCGCGTTCGGGCCATACACCTGCGCCATCGTGCGAAACAGGTAGGCCACAGCCGGCCGCAGGTTATTCTCGGGTGCCTCGCGGGTCAGGACGATGACACCGCCGCTGCCGATGCCCATGTGGAAATCATCCGGCGCCAGGTACACATGCCCTGGCAACGGGATCGTCGCGTCGGAAGCGATCTGAACCTGCATGCTGGTGGTCTGGTTCAGCCACTCGGCCATACCGGACACAAAGCCCTTGGCAATGTGCTGCACGATCAGGACCGGCGCGGCAAAGTCTTTGGGGAGGCCGGCGAGAATGGTCTGCAGCACCCGCGGTCCGCCAGTGGATGCGCCGATGCCGATCAGCTTGATCTGCGCCGGCGCGCGCTGCCAATTCGCGGCCGGGACAGGTTCCGGCGGTCGCGAGGCCGCCCCTCGCGAGCGGGCCCCGCGGCGCACGACCTTGACCTCCGACATCAGCTTGACCGTTTCCAGTAGGTGCGCGGCCTTCGCCGCGAAATCGCCGTGCTCGTGGGCCAGGGGTTTTTCGATGCAGGCAACGGCGCCCGCCTCCACCGCCTTGAAGACAATGACAACGTCCTTGGCCCTGGCGGTGGCGCTGCAGATGACGATCGGCACCGGATGCGTCTCCATGATGCGCCGCGTCGCTTCGAAACCGTCCATGCGTGGCATATGGATATCCATCAGCACCAAGTCGGGCTTGCTTGCGGTGACAAAATCCAGCGCCGCCTGACCATCGTCAACCGAGGCCACCACTTGAATCCGCGGATCCGATTCGAGAAGGTTTACGAGAAACAGGCGCGTCACCGCCGAGTCATCCGCCACCAGGACCTTGATCTTGGGATCGTTCATGTGAGGTGTCGCGTGAGGTGTCGCATCATTCAAATCAGCCGCTGGACAGCCTCGATCAAGTTGCTTTGATCAAAGCTGCTCTTGACAATGTAGGCATTGGCGCCAGCGTCGACGCCGCGCTCGCGGTCCTCCCGTGTTTCCAGCGCAGTCACCAGCACCACCGGGAGTTCCCCCAGTTTCTTGTCGGCACGGATGCGCGCCGTCAGACCGAATCCGTTCAGGCGCGGCATTTCCACATCGGACACCAGCAGGTCGAAGGATTCGGTGCGCAACAGTCCGAACGCCTCCATGCCATCTACCGCCGTTGTGACCTTGTAGCCGGCGGATTCGAGGATGTTCTTGATCAGCATGCGGGAGGTGATCGAGTCATCGGCGACGAGAACCGCCTTCGCGTGCTCCGGCTTCGTTTGCGCCGCCGCCCGCACCCCGGCGCCGGCCACATGCCGGGCGGACTTGAGCAAGTCGGCGACATTGAGAATCGGCGCCACCTGGCCGGAACCCAGCACCGTGGCGGCGGCGATATTGCGCACGCGTGACAGCGGCTTTGCCAGCGGTTTGACCAGAATTTCCTGCTCGTCCAGCACCGCATCCACGGCGAACGCGACACGCTGCTCGCCCGCGCCCAGTACGATCACCGGCACGCCACCGGCGCAAGGGTCGGCGTGCTGCGTGGGCGGCAATTGCAGGACCTGGGCCAGCCAGACGAGGGACATCGCACGCCCGGCGAACGAGAGGGTCTCTCGCCCCTCGACGGTTCGAATGTCGTCGGGCTGGGCGCGCAACACATGCTGGACCTGGACCGTCGGCACCACCAGCAGCCGCCCCGCGGCCATGACCAGGATGCCGCGAAACGTTGCCCGCGTCGCCGGCAGCACGATCCGGAACGCGGTCCCATACCCCGCCTGACTGTCGACCGATATGCTGCCCCCCAGTTTGCTGACCTTTTCCTGCACGATGGCCAGCCCCAGTCCACGGCCCGACAGCCGCGTGATCATTGCGCTGGTCGACAGGTCGGATTCAAAAATCAACGCCTGCGCCTCGGGCTCGCTGAGCCGAGCCGCGTCTTGCGCCGAAACGAGGCCGCGCTTGACAGCCGCCGCCCTGACCTTGCCGGTGTCAATGCCAGCGCCGTCGTCGGACACCGTCAGCTCGACTTGGTTGCCGCTGATGTGTGACACGCCCAGCTTGATCGTTGCCCTCGGTGGCTTGCCGCACCGTGTGCGTTCGGCCGCGGTTTCGATGCCATGATCGATGCTGTTTCGCAGCAGATGAATCAGCGGGTCCTTCATCTCCTCGAGAATGCTTTTTTCGATCTCGATGTTCTTGCCATGAACAATGAGCTCGGCCTCCTTGCCCTGATCGCGGCACAGGTCGCGCACCAGCTTCGGCAACGCTGCCGACAGCGTCGCAAAGGGCAGCAACAGCAGCTTCTTGGAAGCCTCCAGCAGATCGTCCAGCCGCTTGCCGATGACGTGGAGGTCCTGCTGCGCGGCTTGGCTCAGCGCCGTCGCCTCGCCTTGCATGGCCTTGACCTGATCGAGGTTCCAGTCGACAAACGCGAGCAGCCTGGTCAGGCCGGCACTGGATGAGGGGTGGGCGCCGCCGGTCTCCGTCCGGTCCAGCGCCCGGCGCAGTGCCCGCAGTTGCGGTTCGACCGCCGCGCATTCGTCCCTCCAAGCCGTCAAGCGTTGCGCCAGTTCACGCGAGTCCTGCGCCCGCTGGCGGGCGCTCAGTTTCACGCCGAGCATCTCCGCGGCTTCCACCAGGCGCGCCTCGAGTTTGGCGACGTCGACGCGAACCGTTTGCGGGGCGGAGAAATCCTCGTTCGTCGTGGCCGGCGCCGGCGCCGGTTCTTGCGGGTCACCGGCCGTTGGCGCTTGCGGCGGCCTACCGGGCGGATCGAATACCGCTGGGGACGCGGTCGCGCCCTCGGCCGCCGGCGGTGCAGACATGGCGCTTGCAATGGCATCGAGCGTGCGGTGCAAGCTGTCGAGCGCGGCGACCGACGAATCGCTCTGACCTTGCTTCCAGGCGGCGAAGACGTCTTCCAGCGTCTGGCACAAGGACTCGATCTCGGTGAAATCCACCGCCCGGGCGGCGCCTTTCAGACTGTGCGCGGCGCGGAACACGGTTTCCACGATCTGGCGCTGCTGCTCGGGCGCAGGCGATTTCTCCAGATCAAGCAAACCGGCCGTGATCGCCTGCAAATGCTCCGCCGCCTCGACCTTGAAGATCGCCTGCAGCTGCTTGAGGAATTCTTCCTGCTGAGTGGTCATCGCGCGTCAGCTTTTCACACTTGATACCGCTCGACCCTCTGATTGAGGCGCTGGCCCAGCTCATTGAGGTTGCGCGCCGCGGTCTCCAATTGCTTGGCACCGGCCACGTTCTGGCTGCTCGCCTGTTTGATGCTCTCCATGGCCCCCGCCACCTGGTCCACCCCCACGATCTGCTGCTGGCTGGACGCCGCGATCTGCGTGGCCGCCTGCGCCGCCTCGTTCGCACTGCCGATGAGTGCGTGGATCGCCTCGCCCGCCACTTCGGTCTGCCGGGTTCCTGCCTCCACCGCCTTGCCCCCTTGCTCGGTCGCCATCACCGCCGTGGTTGTCGCTTTCTGGATATCGCCCAAAATGGTGCGCACCTGGTTGGTGGCCTGCCGTGATTGCTCGGCCAGGCTCTTGACCTCCTGGGCCACCACCCCAAAACCCTTGCCGTGCTCGCCCGCCTTGGCCGCTTCGATGGCCGCGTTGACCGCCAGCAGGTTCGATTGCGCCGCCAGGTCTTCCACCGTCGCGATGATCTGGCCGATGGTCAGGCTCTGCTCGGACAGCCGCGCCATGCTTGCGGAAATCGCCTCCATCTGCTGGCGGATGCGGACCATGGCGGCGGCGACGTCGGCGGTGGACTTGCGCCCGTCCACGGCGCTTTGCGCCGCCCGCTGCGCGCTCTCGGCGACGCTCTTGACCTTCTGGCTCGCCAGCTGCGTCGTTTGCCGAACTTCCTCGACCGTGGTGGTGGTCTGGCTCACCGCGGCGGCCGACTCGCTGGCACTGGCGGCCAGTTGACCGGTCGAGGCGACGATGTCTCTGGCCGATGAACTCAGGACGTTGACGCCGTGTGTGATATCGCCCGTCAGCTGCCGCAAATTCTCCACCAGGGCCGAAAACGCATTGCCCAAAACATCCTTGTTCGATTGCGGCTGGACTCTCACACGCAGGTCGCCGGCGGCAATCTTGCTGGCCACGGCGGCCATGTCCTTGAGCGAGTCCGTCATCCGGGCAAAGGCCTGGATCAGAACGCCAATTTCATCCCGCCGGTTGTCCATGACAACGTTGACATCCAGGTCTCCGACCGCGATTCGCTCCGCCTTATCCGAAATTTTCTTGAGCGGAGTGGCAATGTTGCGCGTGATGACGAAACCAGCCAATGCCGCCAACACCAGTGCGGCGAGCGTACCGAACACCAACACCATTTTCGTATTCTCGGCATGAGCATCCACCTCTTCGCCTCGTTGTTTCAGCAAGGCGGACTCTTCGCTTTTCATCTGATCTAAAACCTTGTCGACCTCATCACTCAATGTTTTGCCGCCGCCGCCCCTGACGCGGTCGACCGCTGGTTTCTGACCGTGGGTTTGATACAACTTGACCGTTTCCTCCGCAAATTCGATGCGTTTCCTGATCAGCGGCTCCAGCATGTCGAGTCGTTGCTGTTGGCGCGGATTGTCAGATGTCATCATTCGCACCTGCTGGAGGACCGGCCCGATACGCGCCGCTGCGGCGCGGGACTGCTCGAGAAAGCGCTCCTGATCGGTCAAGTAGTAGCTGCGATTCCCAAGCTCTACATCCCTTAAAAACATAGGCGGCTGATCGAGCTGGGCCAAGACCTGGAGGGTGCGCTTGTGCGAGTTCGACGCCTCTACCAGCTGCGTCGTCGCACGGTAAGAGGCTGCGCCCACAATCACAAAGACGGCCAGCGTCAGGTTGAAGCCCGCAGCGATCTTGGTTCCGACATTCCATTTCATGACTCAGATTCCCCTTGGTTGTGCGGTTTCAATTTCCCACCTCTTCATGCACGATGATCTTCGGAGCGGCCAGCAAGCGGTCGAGGTCCAGTACCACCCGGCGGTCCGCTGTCACGCCTTTGAGATAGTCGGCCCGGATGCCGGTGAGGGTTGGCAGCGATGCCTGCAAGGCGCCGATGGGAACGGACCGGACACCCTCGATTTCGTCCGCCAGCAGGCCGATCTCGAGACCGTTGCCATGAACCACGATGATGCGGTGCAGGTCGGTCAAGCCCTGGTCCGGCAGATTGAAAAATTTCTTGATGTCGATCACTGGAGTGATGCGACCGCGCACGTTCACCAGGCCGCGCACGAAGGCCGGCGTGCAGGGCAGCGGCGTCAGATCGTTCAGGGGATAGACCTCGCGCACGTGGCGCGTCTCCAGTGCATAGGATTCCTGGGCCAGACGAAACTCCAGCAGTTCCAGCGAGGCGGCGGTGACCGTGGCGCTCTCCTGCGGGCGCGCCAGGGCGCGGGCCCGGGCGCGCAGGATGGCTTGGGGGTCGGCAAAGGTGGCGCGGGTCGGAGCGGTCATGGCGCCGGCTCCGGGTCCGTGATGGCGCCGAGGGTTTCGGCGAGGCGGCCGGCGGTCAATCCGTCCGATTCGGGCAGAAGATCGTCCAGTTGGTAACGCTGCAGCAGACGCTTCGCGTTGGCGAAATGCTTACCTGCTTCACCGTTGTCGCCGCGGCTGCGCGCCAGGTTGCCAAGCGAAAAGTGGGCCAGCACAAAGCCTGGGTCGAGAAAGGTTGCCCGCCGCAGCGAGGTGCGTGCCGGCGCGTGATCACCCCGCTCCAGCAGGACGACCGCGCGCAGGTAATGGCCAGCCGGGTCCAGTTTGTCGGCGGCGATCCAGCGCTCGCACCAGGTGAGCGCCTGCGCAAGCTGGCCCAGGTTGCCCAGCGCTCGGGCCAGCAGCGAAAATGCCGCCGCCCCGCCCCCAAGTGCGAGCGGGGCGGCCAGCAAGCTGTCAACCACTTCCGCAAAACGGCCTTGCTGGTACAGCGCTTGCGCGGACGCGAGGGCGCGGTCCGGCGCTTGCGGCCGGGCGTGGTGTTCCGCCGGCGCAACGGACGCCGAAACCGCTGCCGGAACGGCCGACGGTGCCCACGGGAAGGGCGCCTCGATCGCGTGAGCAGCCAATTTTGGGGTGCCGGTGGACGCCTGCGTGTTCAGCTGCGGCCGAGGCGGCGTGGCGCCTTTCTGAAACAGGTTCGCATCGAACAAGTTGACAGCGTTGAACGACGAAAACTGGTCGGTCAATGCTTCGCTGGGACTGACCGCCAGCCACCCGCCTTCGATCAGCGACCGATGCAGATCACTACTGTCCGGTTAAGTGAGCCACGCCGAGCCTGAGATCAAGCATTGGCGCGGGTTGTAGGCCGATTTCGTTTGGTGCCGACTTGAACTTCGTTTTCCCAGAATCGCGTACTTTCCTCGGCTTAGCAGCCTTGGGGAGCCCGCA
>CANJQN010000006.1 GCA_947476465.1 Comamonadaceae bacterium
CACCACCTCCAGCGCCGCGCTCTCCGGCGGCAGCAACCGCGCCACCGCCTTGTTCTTGAATGATTGTCCGTATCGAGCCACTGTCGTCCTTCATCGCCGCCCCCGGGTTCTTGGTTCTATGGAGGCGACAACTATTCTGACGCGGGGGGGCTGGCCGTGCATCGCGAGATCCGCACCAGCCAGCGAATTCGTGCGGTGTTTGATTTTCTTGCCGATGCGCTGCCCCGGGTGTTATGAGATGCTGTTCACCCACAAAGAAAGGTCGCCTCATGCCCGTCACCGGATTTGACCATGTCGCCATTCCAACGGCCAAGCCCGAAGACATGCTGCGGTTTTACCGGGCGCTCGGCTTTCAGGCGCCAACGCCAGAGGAATGGCGTGCCTCGGGAACCCGACACTTTTCCATCCAGTTTGGCGAAAACAAGATCAACGTCCACTCACCACAACTCTGGCAGGACCCTGCGTTTACCTTGCGCGGCCCGGCCGCCAGCCCGGGCTGCGGGGACTTCTGCTTTGTCTGGGCCGGCACGGTGGAGGAACTCGAGCAAACGCTTCACACCGTGGGCGCGGCGGTGGAGATCGGCCCGGTCGAAAGGGTTGGCGCACGCGACGGCGGACGAGCCCGCGGAACCAGCACCTACACCCGCGATCCGGACAACAACCTTCTGGAGTTCATTGTGTACGACGCGGCGCCAGCATCACGCCGCTAGTTCAGCCTCGCGCGGCTGCCGCGCCATCGGCCACAGTGACTCCACCGCCCCTTGCAGGTTTTCAAAGCACGGCCGCCCCGTCATCAGAGGCTCCGCGCCAGCCAGGTGACCCAGCGGGCCTTTCCCGGGGCGAATACCTGAGAACCGCGTCTGCACGCCGTTTGCAGCAAGCTCTTGCAGTTCGCGGCGCAAGGTGTGGACGGCGGTGAGGTCAACGTGCGTGGCGCTGGAGAAGTCCAACACGAGGTGGCGGGTGTTGACTGGCAGTTGCGCCAGCCGCTTGGCAAGGTTCGGCACATTGCCGAAGAAAAGCAGCCCGTCGATGCGCAGGATTTCAATCCCGCGTTCGCGCAAGCCCGCATCGTGCATGGCAGTGTCCTGCAATTGCATCGAATCAAAGCCGCCGGTGCGCTGAAGGTACACAGCGCGCAAGGCCAGGTGTGCCAGTTCCAACAAGATGCCCGCCGCGATGCCGGCAACCACGCGTTCGGCCAAGAGCAGGCTGGCAACAGTCGCGATGACCAGCAGGTTCATGGCGGTGTCCACCCGCCGGCGCACGGCATAAAGGCTTCGCAGCAATTGCCAGATGCGCGGGTCGATCATGCGTGCACCGCTGACGATCAGCACGCCCGCGAAGGCCGCGAGCGGCAGCAGGCCCAACAGAGCCGAGGCCGCGATCGCCGCTGCCACCACCATGAGGCCGCTGACCGCCGGCAGCCGCGGCCCAGGGCCATGCCGTGCGGCCATCAGTGACAGCGCCGAGTTGGTGGTCACCGGCAGCGCGCCCAGGCACCCGCAGGCGATGTTGGCGACGCCCTGCGCCTGCAGGATCTGGTAGGTCGTCTTGCGGTTGCCGCCAGGGCCGGTTATCGCGGCCGACATGAACGAGGTGTTCATGGCCGCCTGAAACGCCAGCAGGAATGCGAAGGGCAGCACGTCCAACAGCGCCTCGCCCAGCCAGTCGCCGGACCCCAGGTAAGGGCATGATCGAACGGCCCCTCATTGGCACCGCGCATAAAGCCGCACGACATTGTTAAGGTACTGGGGTAAATAGAAGTATGGCTCTGGAAATCATGCCTCTCAAGTAGTAGCAACATCGTGATAAAACCCATTGGTGCTCACACGCGCACGAACCGCGTTTTTCACCAGCACACGCGCATCGGTTTGCGCGCCCCGCTGGCTTTGGCACATCTTTAAAGGGCTCACAAGTGACGCAAATTGAGAAGAACGCGGATACTTTTGACTATGTGATCGTCGGAGGCGGCACCGCAGGTTCATTGCTCGCAGCCCGGCTTTCGGAAGAGCCTTCTATCAGCGTCTGCGTCCTCGAGGCCGGGCCAGCAGACCTGCACCCCTGGATCCACGTTCCGGCTGGATTCATAAAAATCCTTGCCAACCCCGCGTATACGTGGCGCTTCGACAGTGAACCATCGCCGGGCACTGCCGGACGCCGCATACCCGCCACCCAAGGCAAGGCGCTTGGGGGATCAAGCTCGATCAACGGGATGATCTACAACCGCTGCCAGCATTCAGACTATGACCAGTGGGCGCTGCGCGGCAATCACGGATGGAGCCACCAAGACGTATTGCCCTATTTCAAGCGCTCAGAGCGCCGCGCTGGCGGCGACGATTTTTTTCGCGGCCGCACGGGGGAACTGCAAGTCACCGACAGCGACTGGCGCCACCCTATCTGCGATGCCTTCATCGACGGCGCAGCAAGGCTGGGTATCCCGAGAAACCCGGACTACAACGGCCAGTTCCAGGAGGGCGTTGGCTACATGCAGCGCT
Source organism: Comamonadaceae bacterium (assembly GCA_947476465.1). Lineage (GTDB taxonomy): Bacteria > Pseudomonadota > Gammaproteobacteria > Burkholderiales > Burkholderiaceae_C > Ramlibacter. The sequence goes on from CANJQN010000006.1 coordinate 2,499, forward strand.
ACATCTATCGGGGCCGTCGTCAGAGCGCGTCTCAGGCATTTCTTCGCCCCGCCAAACGCCGTGCAAATCTTCATATCCGCACCCATTGCCTGGTCAAGCGCGTGCTCACCGAGCAGCGAAGGGCAACAGGTGTCGAGTTCAGCAGGATGGGCGACGAGCCGTCGACGGTGTTGGCACGCCGTGAAGTTATCTTGTGTGCCGGAACGATCAATACAGCGCGGCTGCTTCAGCTGTCGGGCATCGGGCCGGCGAAGTATCTTCAAAGCGTTGGCGTGCCAGTGGTCCACGACCTGCCCGGCGTAGGTGAAAACCTGCAGGATCACTTCTGCGTGCGAATCGTGGCGCGGGTGAAAAACGCCGTCACCATCAATGAGAAGTCGCGTGGAATTCGGCTCGCATCCGAAATTGTGAAATGGGCGGTCGGACGCCCGAGCATTCTTGCGCTCAGCCCCTCTGTCGTGCATTTTTTTGGTAAGTCGGATCCAACGCTCAGTGCGCCTGATTTCCAGGGCGTATTCACCCCGGCCAGCTATAAAAATGGAGTCGTTGCCGACCTGGACACCTTTCCCGGGATGACGCTTGGAATTTATCCGCAGCGTCCGGCCAGCACCGGCTTCGTGCGCATCGGCTCGCCAAACGCCGCCGAAGCGCCCATCATCCAGCCCAATTACCTTGGCTGCCAGGCGGACCGCGAGGTCATCGTCAATGCCTTGCGTGCAGGTCGCCGCGTGTTGGCCTCCGACGCACTCAAAGACTTCCTGGTGGCTGAAACCCAACCTGGGCCCGCAGCGCAAAGCGACGAGGCTCTCCTGGATTTTGCCAGGCACTTCGGGAGCACCGTCTACCACTTTGTCGGGACCGCGCGCATGGGCCCGGCATCAGACCCTCTGGCGGTTGTCGACGATCAACTTCGGGTGCACGCCATGGCCGGCCTGCGCGTTGTGGACGCGTCGATCATGCCGTCGATCCCGTCGGGCAACACCTGCGTTCCGGTGATGATGATTGCGGAAAAAGCAGCAGACATGATTCTCGGCCGCCCGCCACTGGCTTCTCAGCCATCGCAGCAGGACTAAGGGCTCGGCGTCTTGGCCACGGCAGCCTGACTACTTGACGTGGCGATCATCATCGCGCTGGGCACGGTGATCGACTCTTCATCCGTCATGCGCCGATGTATTGAACGGACGCGGGGTCGACGGAAAAGTCACTCAATGGATTGGGCTGCATGGGTTGGACCCGCATTGTGTGTGGCGCACTGCCTTAAGCCGTTGTCTGGCCGAAGAGGCAATTGATGGCGAGATCGTAATCCAGCGTTCAAGGCATTCAGGGGCGCCCGTGATCGTGTTCGACGACGCAGACCTTGCCGCCGTGGTGGAAAGCGTGCGCAACTTCGGCTACTACAACGCGGGGCAGGACTGCACCGCCGCCTGCCGCGTCTACGCCGGGCCCAAGATCTATGAAAAGCTGGTGGCCGACCTCACCACCGCCGTCGCATCGATCAAAGTCGGGCTGCAAGACGAAGAAGGCGTGGAAATCGGGCCACTCATCTCAGACCGGCAGCGCAACCGCGTGGCCAGCTTTGTGGAACGGGCCCAGATGGCCGGCCACATGGAGATCACCACCGGCGGCAGGGTACGCGCGGGCAACGGCTTTTTCTACGAGCCGACCGTGATCGCCGGTGCGCGGCAAGACGACGAGATCGTGCAGCGTGAAGTGTTCGGGCCGGTGGTGTCGGTCACGCGATTCTCGGACGAGGAGCAGGCGCTGGGCTGGGCCAACGAGTCCGACTACGGCCTGGCCTCCAGCGTGTGGACGACCGATGTCGGCAAGGCGATGCGGATGGCGCGTCAGCTGCAATACGGCTGCACCTGGATCAACACCCACTTCATGCTGGTCAACGAGATGCCACACGGTGGCATGAAGTCCTCAGGCTACGGCAAGGACATGTCGACCTACGCCCTGGAGGACTACAGCGTGGCGCGGCATGTGATGGTCAAGCATTGACGCCCACCCATGCGACTCGTTTTGCGCCCGCAGGGACTCTCAGCCGGCGACGAACGCGGTGACCGGATGCGTTTTTATCGCAGCCCGAAGTAGCCGGCAATGAAAAACACGATAGCCACCAGTCCGACCAGCCAGATGATTGAATTCATGTCTATCTCCTTGATGAAGCAGCCGTGATTAACCGCGCATCAGCTTGAGTTCACCGATCAGCACAGCACGTAGGACTGCGGCGCTCGAAACCGTGGGGTTAATGCGCGCGGGCAACCTGTGTGGAGGGGCGGGCAGGTCGGTGAGGGGAACGGTTGTGCAGCGCTAAAGCGCGGTGATCAGACAGCGCGCGGACGCGGCTGAAGCGGCAGCGTCGTCAACCCCGGTTGATCAACACGATCGCCGTGTTTCGCCGGGCAATGCGCCAGCGCCCGTCGGCGTCGAGCCGGTAGCGGTCGCTGTATTGAACGGACAGCGAGGGCCTGACGGCACTCCCGCCCTCAGGCCGCCGTGGCCTGGCGCACCGCGTGGTCCCAGGTGGCCATCAGCTCTTTGGCGCGCGCGCGTGGCATGGTGGGAAAGAAGCGCCGATCCACCTGCCAGTGCGCGGCCAGTTCGTCCAGGTTGCGCCATACGCCGGCAGACAACCCGGCCAGGTAGGCCGCGCCCAGCGCCGTGGTTTCAATCACCTTGGGCCGCACCACCGGGATGCCGAGCAAGTCGGCCTGGAACTGCATCAGCAGGTCATTGACGCAGGCGCCGCCGTCCACGCGCAGCTCGGTCACCTGGCCGACGGTGGCGGCGTCGCTCGCCATGGCCTGCAGCAGTGCGGCGCTCTGGAAGGCAATGCTTTCCAGCGCCGCGCGCGCGATGTGCGCCACGGTGCTGCCACGGGTCAGGCCCACGATGGTGCCGCGCGCCTGGGCGTTCCAGTAGGGGGCGCCCAAGCCGGTGAAGGCGGGCACGAAGATCACGCCTGCGGCGTCCGGCACGCTTTCGGCCAGGCCCTGCACCTGGCCACTGCCTTCAATGGCACGCAGGCCGTCACGCAGCCACTGCACCACCGCGCCGCCGATGAATACGCTGCCCTCGAGCGCAAATTCCGGCGTCGTCGTGGCCTGCGCCGCGCTGGTGGTGATGAGCCCGTTGGCGCTGGTCTGGAACTGCGCGCCGATGTGCATGAGCATGAAACAGCCCGTGCCATAGGTGTTCTTGGCCAGCCCGGGCTTGAAGCAGGCCTGGCCAAAGAGCGCGCTCTGCTGGTCGCCTGCCACGCCCCCGATCGGCAGGCTCGCGCCCAGCAAGCCGGCACGGGTGTGGCCGTAGATGTGGCTCGACGGATGCACCACCGGCAGCAGCTCACGCGGGATGTCGAGCAGCCTGAGCAACTCATCGTCCCACTCGTTGCGGCGGATGTTGAACAGCATCGTGCGCGAGGCGTTGCTCACATCGGTGGCGTGGGTCTGCCCGCCTGTCAGTTGCCACATCAGCCAGCTGTCAACGGTACCGAACGCGACCTCGCCGCGCGCCGCCGCGGCCCGGGCGCCGGGCACGTGATCGAGGATCCACTGCAGCTTGGTGCCAGAGAAGTACGCATCGACGATGAGGCCGGTCTTGTCGCGGATGGCTGCCTCGTGGCCGCCCGCGCGCAGCGCGGCGCAGGCCGGCTCGGCACGACGGTCTTGCCAGACGATGGCGTTGTAAAGCGGCTCGCCGGTGCGACGGTTCCAGACCACGGTGGTTTCGCGCTGGTTGGTGATGCCGATCGCCTCGATGTCGCCCGCCTGCAGGCCGGCCGCGGCCAGGGCTTCCTTGGCGGTGGCCAGCTGGGTGGTCCAGAGCTCGTGCGGGTCGTGCTCGACCCAGCCCGGCTGGGGATAGATCTGGCGGAACTCTCGCTGCGCCTTGGCAACGATGTGTCCTTCGGCGTCGAAGACGATGCTGCGCGAACTGGAAGTGCCCTGGTCGAGGGCGAGCAGGTACCTCACTGGCTTTCTCCCGCGAGAACACACTGCACACCGGCCTCGGCCAGCAGGTGCGGAAACGGCTCTGGTGGCGCCGCGTCGGTAAAGAGCCGGTCGAGGTTGTCGAGCCGCGCCAGTTCGACCATCGCCGGACGGTTGAACTTGCTGTGGTCGGCGGCGAGCCAGACCTCACGCGAATGGTCAAGGATGGCGCGCGCCACCGTCACCTCGCGATAGTCGAAGTCGCGTAGCGTTCCGTCGGCCTCGATACCCGAGATGCCGATCAGCGCGATGTCGACCTTGAACTGGCGGATGAAGTCGACTGTCGCCTCGCCGACGATGCCGCGGTCGCGCGAACGCACCACGCCGCCGGCGACGATCAGTTCGCAATCGGTGTGGTCGCTCAGGATCGCCGCCACGTTCAAGTTGTTGGTGATCACGCGCAGGCCGCGGTGCTGCATCAGTTCGCGGGCGACCGCCTCGGTCGTGGTACCGATGTTCAGGATCAACGAGCAGCCGTGCGGCACCGCCTGCGCCACCGCCTTGGCGATGCGCTGCTTGGCGGCCTCGTTGAGCCGCTGGCGCTGCCGGTAGGCGATGTTCTCGGTCGTCGAGCCCGGCACCCGCACGCCACCGTGGAAACGCGTCAGGAGGCCGGCCTCGGCGAGCAGCCGCACGTCACGGCGCACCGTTTGCAAAGTGACACCGAAGTGCTCGGCCAGCGCCTCGACCGAGACGCTGCCGAGTTGGCGAACCCGCTCGGTCAAGCGGCCTTGACGCGGAAGAAACTGCATTGATTACGAATCTAATCAAACATAACCGAAAGCGTATGAGGGTAAATATTGGGGATAACCGAACAATAAACGATCACACTCGCCGCCAAACGAGAACAAACACCCTCTGACCAGGCCGGCTGGGACGCTCTCCCCGCATCCACACATGACGTGCGCTCAGATGTTCGCCGCTCAGCAGGTCGGCCCCTCCGAACCCGCGGAACAGGCGTGCTATGACGTGCTCACCGTCGGCGGCGGCGTCAACGGCGCCGGCATCGCGCGTGATCTTGCCGGGCGCGGCCTGAAGGTGCTGCTGTGCGCGAAGGACGGCCTCGCCTCTCACACATCGGGTTCGTCGACCAAGCTCATTCACGGCGGGCTGCGCTACCTCGAGTACGACGAGTTCTCACTGGTGCGCAAGTCGCTGGCCGAGCGTGAATTGCTGCTGAAAGCCGCACCGCACATCATGTGGGCGCTGCGCTTCGTGATGCCGCACGACCCGGGCATGCGCCCGGTGTGGATGGTGCGGATCGGCCTGTTCCTGTAGGACCACCTGGCCAAGCGCGAGGTGCTGCCCGGTTCGCGCACGGTCGACTTGCGCCAGCACGTGGCCGGCGCACCGCTCAAGCGCGGCTTTACCAAGGGTTTCGTCTATTCGGACGGCTGGGTCGACGATGCGCGTCTGGTCGTGTTCATTGCGGTGCTTGGCATGGGGTATTCCTGGTCGCTGGGGTTCAGGGATGACAGGCGGCGCGCAAGCTAGACCGCCAGCACCGTGATGTCCGGCTCAATCGTCCGCACCAGGTTCTCGATGGCGCTTAGCGTGCCGGAGATGGAACTCGGGCAACTACCGCAAGCCCCCTGGTAGTGGATGCTCAGCTCGTTACCCGCCAGTCCCACGATGTGAAGGTCGCCGCCGTCGGCCTTCAGCGCAGGTCGGATGCGGGCATCGAGCAGCTCACGGATGGCCTCCAGGCGCGCCTGGTCTTGCTGACTCAGGTCGGCGATCGACGCGCGCGCCTCAAACACCGCGGCGGCCGAATGCGCCGCGGCCGCCGGTGCTGCGCGCAGCGGCACGGCGATCAGCCGCACCAGTTCCGGCCAGTCGGCTTTGCCGTCCTGCGTCACGGTGAGCCAGCGATCGACGTAGAACACGTTGCTCACGTGCTCGATAGCGAACAGCGCCGAAGCGAGTGCGTCGCCTGCGGCCTGATCGGCACTCTCGAAGGAATGCGAAATACCCCAGGTCAGCGGCTCGTGGAGCGTGAACTTCACCGCGTTCGGGTTGGGGGTGTCGTCGATCTCTGCGATCTTCGGCATCACCGGGCCTCCTGCCGCTGCTGCGGCGTTTCGCTGTCAGCCGCTGGCCGCGCGGTCATCACGAGAGGGCGGCGTCCAGGAGGGTCTGCAATTCACCCGTTTGGTAGAGCTCGCGCACGATGTCGGCGCCGCCAATGAACTCACCCTTGACGTAGAGCTGGGGGACGGTCGGCCAGTTGGAATAGGCCTTGATGCCGGCCCGGATGTCCGGATCGGCCAGCACGTCGACGGCCGTCAGGTTCTTCACGCCGCAGGCCTGGAGCATCTGCACCGTCGAGCCGGAGAACCCGCATTGCGGGAACTGCGGCGTGCCCTTCATGTAGAGCACGACGGCGTTGTCGTTGATCTGCTGGTGGATGGTTTCGTGGGTATTCATGGTTGTCGCTCCGGGGTCATGGGTGGTTCGATTGCGCCCAGGCCTCGGGCGTCAAAGTGGTCAGGGACAGCGCGTGGATTTCCGAGCGCATGCGGTCTCCGAGTGCCTGGTAGACGCGCTGGTGCTGCTGCACCCGGCTGATGCCGATGAACTGCGGGCTGACGACCAACGCCTCGAAGTGTTGGCCGTCGTCACCCTGCACCTGCGCGTGGTCGCAGGGCAAGCCCGTGACGATGTGGTGTCTGAGTTCTTCAGCGGTCATGGCGGGTCCGTTCGGTGAGGAGAGGGGTCGGCGCCAGCCTCCGTGGAGACTCGCGGCTGCGAGTCGATCGCCGCCTGCAGCGTGTGCCAGGGCAGGATCGCGCACTTCACCCGCGTAGGCAGGTTGCGCACGCCGGAGAAGACGGCAAGGCGACCGATCTGGCGGGTAGCCTCCAGGTCGATCCTGCCGGTGGTCATGGCGAGAAACTCCTGGATCAGCGACCGCGCCTGTGGCAGGGCCTGGCCCTTGACGGCCACCGTCATCATCGACGCCGATGCCTTGCAGATCGCGCAGGACTCGCCTTCAAAGGCGATACGGGCGATGGTCTGGTCTTCGATGGCCAGCGCCACGCTCAAGTGATCACCGCACAGCGGGTTGTGGCCTTCGGCGCGGTGGCTGGCCCCCTCGAGCGGGCCGAAGTTGCGCGGCTTGCGGTTGTGGTCGAGGATGACCTCCTGGTACATCGCCTTCGGGTCGGCCATCACGCAAACACCTTCTGCACGGCGCGCACACCGGCGACCAGTGCATCCACTTCGGCCGGGCTGTTGTAGAACGCGAACGAGGCCCGTACCGTGGCCGGCAGCTTCAGCCGTGTCATCACCGGCTGGGCACAGTGGTGGCCGGTGCGCACCGCAATGCCGTCCTGGTCGAGCAGGGTGCCCACGTCGTGCGGGTGCACACCGTCGAGCACGAAGGACAACACCGCGGCCTTGTGGCGCGCCGTGCCGACCAGCCGCACGCCGGGCAGCGCGCCCAGCTGCGCGGTGGCCTGTTGCAGCAGTGCGTGTTCGTGCCGGGCGATGGCCGGCAGGCCGATGGCGCCGAGGTAGTCGACCGCGGCGCCCAGGCCGATGGCTGCGGCGATGGGGGGCGTGCCGGCCTCGAACTTGTGCGGGATGGTGTTGTAGACGGTGCCCTCGAAGGACACCGACAGGATCATGTCGCCGCCACCCTTGAACGGCTGCATCGCCTCGAGCAGGGCCGCCTTGCCGTAAAGCACGCCGATGCCGGTGGGCCCGCACAGCTTGTGGCCCGAGAAGACATAGAAGTCGCAGTCCAGGTCCTGCACGTCGACGGGCATGTGCGGCACGGCTTGCGCACCGTCGACCAGCACCGGAACGCCATGGGCATGCGCCGTCGCGATCATCGCCTTGACCGGGTTGATGCTGCCCAGCGCGTTGGAGACCTGGGTGACGCCGACAAAGCGGGTGCGCGCGTTGAACAAGGCCCCGTACGCGTCCAGGCACAGTTCACCGGCGTGCGTCATCGGCACCACTCGGATCGTCGCGCCGGTCTCTTCGGCGAGCATCTGCCATGGCACGATGTTGGCGTGGTGCTCCATCGTGGTCAGGATGATCTCGTCACCGGCGCGGATGAACTTGCGGCCATGGCCGTGCATCACCAGGTTGATCGCGTCGGTGGTGCCGCTGGTGAAGATCACCTCCCTGGCTTCGGCGGCGTTCAGGAAGCCCTGCAGCTTGCAGCGGGCGGCCTCGTACTCGGTCGTCGCCAGCTCCGACAGCATGTGTACTGCGCGGTGGATGTTGGCGTGCTGCGCCGTCTGGTAGCGCACCAGGCGATCGATCACCGGCTGCGGCATCTGACTGGATGCTGCGTTGTCCAGGTACACCAGCGGCTTGCCGTGCACCTGCTGTTGCAGGATCGGAAAGTCCGCACGAATGCGCTCGAGATCGAAGGGCTGGGCGGCTTGGGCCGCCGCCGTGGCGCGGCCCAGGTCGGCTTGGCGGGCGTTCATGGCCGGCCGCCGGTTGGCGCGCGCATGCGTTGCTGCAACTGCAGGCGCAGCGAGGCGACGGGAATGCGCGCGATGATCTCGGCGCCGAAGGCATAGGTCAGCAACTCGCGCGCGGCGCTGTCGGACAGCCCGCGACTCTGCAGGTAGAAAACTTCCTCGCCGTCGAGCGACCCTACCGTCGCACCATGCGCGCACTTCACGTCGTCGGCCAGGATCTCGAGCTGCGGTTGGGTATCGATGCGCGCCCGGGCCCCGAGCAGCAGGTTGCGGCTCATCTGGGCTGCGTCGGTTTGCTGCGCGCCGGGGCTGACCTTGACCTTGCCGTTGAACACCGCACGCGCAGTGCCGCCCGCGACGCACTTGTGGAGCTGGCGGCTGCGCCCGTGCGGCTGGGCGTGGACGATGCAGCTGTGGGTGTCGGCCAACTGGCTGCCGTGCACGACGGCCAGCCCGTCCAACTCGCAGTCCGCGCCTTCGCCGAGCGTCACGGCGAGCTGATGGCGCGCGAGCTGCGCGCCCATGTCCACGGCCACCGACCGGTAGTGGCTGGCGCGCCCCATCGAGACGCTGGTGTTGGCGATGTGGAAGGCCTGCGCGCCGCCGCGCTGCACGCGGATGTGCTGCACCCGGGCCTGCTCGGCGAGCACGATCTCGCTCACGGCGTTGCCCAGGCAGGCGGCGCCCTGCAGCGAGACATGGTCCTCGATCAGCGTCAGGCTGCTGCCCGCCTCGGCCATCAGCAGGCAGCGCGGGTGGGTGACGACCCCCGCCTGCGTGGCGATGAACAACAGGTGGACCGGGGCGACGAGCGCCACGTTGCGAGGCACCAGGACCACCGCCGCGTCTCGCAGGAAGGCCGTGTTGAAGGCTGCGAAGACATCGCTGCCGGCGGGCTGGTGGCGGCCGAGATGCGCCTGGATCGCTGCGGCATGCTCTGCCGGCGCCACGGGCAGGTTGGCCACCAGCGCACCGCCCGTATCGGTGGCCCGGCTGGAAAGCTCGGGCGCATGGATCCCGTCGACGAACACCAGCCGTGTCGTCGCCTCGTCGAGCTGGAAGCCGGCCATGTCGGCCGCCGACACGGCGCCGGCGCGGCCTGCCGGCTGCAGCGACAGCGAGGTAAGCGCCGCCAGGTCGGTGAAGCGCCAGGCCTCGTCGCGCAAGGTGGGCAGGGCCAGCGAGCCCAGGTCGGCGTGACCCTGGCTGCGCAGCGCATCGACAAACGCCCAGGGACTGGGCGGCAGGCGGGGATGCCCGGCCCACAGGGTTCCCGGGCCGTCTGCCGCGGCTGGCCGGCGCAGGGCTATGACCGCACTCACGGGGCCACCGCCCCAGCGGGCGCGCGGCCGAAGGCCACGGGCTCGGCCGCTTGCCTGGCTGCGATCCCCTCGTAACCCCGTTGCTCCAGTTCGAGCGCCAGTTCCTTGCCCCCGGTCCTGACGATGCGGCCGGCCTCCATCACATGAACAAAATCGGGCACGATGTGGTCGAGCAGGCGCTGGTAATGGGTGACCAGCACGATGGCGTTGTCGCGGTGACTCAGCCGATTGACGCCTTGCGAGACGATGCGCAACGCATCGATATCGAGGCCGGAGTCTGTCTCGTCGAGGATCGCAAGAAGCGGCTCCAGCAAGGCCATCTGGAGAATCTCGTTGCGCTTCTTCTCGCCGCCCGAGAAGCCTTCGTTGACGCTGCGGTCGAGGAACTCCGGGTTCATCTCGAGCAGCTTCATCTTCTCGCGCACGAAGTCGTCGAACTCCAGCGGGTCCAGTTCGTCCTGGCCGCGCTGCGCCTGCAGCGTGTTGTAGGCCAGGCGCAGAAACTGGCTGTTGCCGACCCCGGGGATCTCGATCGGATACTGGAAGGCGAGGAACACGCCTGCCAGCGCCCGCGCCTCGGGGGTCAGCGCGAACAGATCCTGCCCGTCCAGCCGCGCGCTGCCCGCAGTTACCACGTAGGCACTGTGGCCGGCCAGCACCTTGGCGAAGGTGCTCTTGCCTGAACCGTTGGGGCCCATGATGGCGTGGATCTCGCCGCGGCGGACCGTGAAGTCCAGGCCCTTCAAGATCTCGGTGCCGTTGACGCTGGCGCACAGGCCGCGCACTTCCAGCAAGACCGGGCTGTCGGCGTAGATCATCCGACGCTCCCTTCGAGCTTGAAGCCGAGCAGCTTGGTTGCCTCGACCGCGAACTCCATCGGCAATTGCTGGAAGACCTCCTTGCAGAAGCCGTTGATGATCATCGACACGGCGGCCTCGGCACCGACCCCGCGCTGCGCGAAATAGAACAGCTGGTCTTCGCCGATCTTCGAAGTCGACGCCTCGTGCTCGACCCGGGCCGTGGGGTTGCGCACGTCGATGTAGGGGAATGTGTGGGCGCCGGACCGGTCGCCGATCAGCATCGAATCGCACTGCGAATGGTTCCGCGCCCCTGCGGCGGTGGGCGCCATCCTGACCAGCCCGCGGTAGCTGTTGCTGGAGCGGCCTGCCGAGATACCCTTGCTGATGATCTTGCTGCGCGTGTTCCTGCCCAGATGGATCATTTTGGTGCCGGTGTCGGCCTGCTGCAGGTGGTTGGTGACGGCGACCGAATAGAACTCGCCGACCGAGTTGTCGCCGCGCAGCACGACCGACGGGTACTTCCAGGTGATGGCCGATCCGGTCTCGACCTGGGTCCAGGAGATGCGCGAGTTCACCCCCTTGGCCAGGCCGCGCTTGGTGACGAAGTTGTAGATGCCGCCGACGCCGTTCTCGTCGCCTGCGTACCAGTTCTGCACCGTCGAATACTTGATGTCGGCGTTGTCCAGCGCCACCAGCTCAACCACCGCCGCGTGCAGTTGGTTGGTGCTGAAGGCCGGTGCTGTGCAGCCTTCCAGGTACGACACCGAGGCGCCCTCTTCGGCCACGATCAGCGTGCGCTCGAACTGGCCTGACTCTTCGGTGTTGATGCGGAAGTAGGTCGACAGGTCCATCGGGCATTTCACCCCTTTGGGAATAAAGCAGAACGAGCCGTCAGTGAACACTGCCGAATTGAGCGCGGCGTAGTAGTTGTCGGCCTGGGGCACGACCGAACCGAGGTACTTGCGCACCAGCTCGGGATGCTGTTGCACGGCTTCTGACATCGAGCAGAAGATGACGCCGATCTCGGCCAGCTTGTGCTTGTAGGTGGTGGCCACCGAGACGCTGTCGAAGATCACGTCGACCGCCACCCCGGCCAGCGCCATGCGCTCGTGCAGCGGCACACCGAGTTTTTCGAAGGTACGCAGCAACTCCGGGTCCACCTCGTCCATGCTCTTGAGCTTGGCTCTCTGACGGGGTGCGGCGTAGTAGCTGATGGCCTGGAAGTCGATCTTCGGGTAATGCAGGTGGGGCCAAGTCGGTTCCTGCATCTGCAGCCAGGTGCGGTAAGCGTCGAGCCGGAAGTCGAGCAACCATCCGGGCTCGTCCTTCTTGGCCGAGATCATGCGGATGGTGTCTTCGCCCAACCCCTTGGGCGCGACATCGGATTGGATTTCCGTGACGAAACCGTGCTTGTAGGGCTGGTTGACGAACTGCTTAAGCACCGCACTCATGAGGGTTCCCCGGGTGTGCTGGCGAGCGCGTCCACCGCGGCAGCGACCGTCGGCTTCTTCACGTTAAAGCTCTCGCCGCAACCGCATTCGTTGTCCACATTGGGGTTGTCGAACTTGAAGCGTTGCGTGAGACCTTCGGTGACGAAGTCGATGTGCGAGCCATCGAGAAACACCAGGCTCTCGGCATCGACCAGCAATCGCGTGCCGTGCGACACGAAGCTGTGTTCGCCAGGACGAACCTCGTCGGCGAGCTCGAAGGTGTGGGCCAGCCCCGTGCAGCCCACTTTCTTGACGCCGATGCGCAGCGCGATGCCGGATCCGCGTTTGTCGAGCTGACGCCGGATCTGGGTCGCTGCTCGTTCGGTCAGTGTCATCGTCATTTTTCGAACTCCTTGTTTGAAGGCGCTTGCGCCGCTAACCATGGCGGCTGACTCGCAAAAAAAGCTGGTCGTCCGTCCGGTGCGTTTCCGACTGGGGACGCAATCTCACGCATCCCGTTCAATCCACGGGCAAGACCTCGCTGCCTGAATGGATACCCGAGTAATTTGATCAAGTATATCGAGACTTCCGGACTTCACTGTTCGTGGTGTGTCGAGGGGCGGATCGCAGCAGGGTGATAAGCAGCCTCGTGAGCCGTCAAGCGCAGCCTTCTCGACAGTCGGTCAAAGCTAAGGCACTCGCGATGCCGTCACAGGCGATTGATGAAGCCGATTAAAAGCGCGATGACTGCCTGCGCACGCTCGCGCTGGGCGGGAAGGAACTGATCAAGGAATTCGCCTCCATCAGCATCGGCTCTGAACTGCTGGAACTGGAGGCGACGTGAACAGCGAGCTGGCGACCTTTGTTCCGTTCGCCTACAAGCGGCGGGGCATTCAGCGACTGGCGCAAACCGTCACCCCAGCGCACGACACCACGTTTCTGGTGGGCTTGGGCCGGGCGTTTTATTGGCAGAGTTTGCTCGATGCCAGGGTGATGGCCAGTGGCTTGGCGATTGCCCGGGCTGAAGGGCTGCACCGCTCACCGGTCAACCCGTTATTGCGATTGACCTTACTCGCGCCCGACATCATTGATCAGTTGATGGCCGGTCGCCAGCCTGGCTCGCAGCATGATCGTAAACCCGCGATTGCCGCGCGCCACAGGCACGCCACAGCCGCGCTTGACGACATCAGGCCGCCAGCCGCAGCAGGGACTCATACACATGCCGGTCGATGACGATCCCGATGGCCAGGTTTTCGCGCCGCTGCGCATAGGAGCGATCAGAGGGGATCCGGATCGCGTCAACGCCGGGCTGGCGCGCCGTCGCGCGAATCACCGCGAGTGCTTGCGACAACTCCCGCCGGTAGTCAGCCAACGGCATCATCAACTCTGGCTGGATTGCCATGACCAGGTACCCGGCGCCGTCGCGATCCTGGCCCGACCCGGCAAGCACGCCCAATGCCTTCATCGCCAGTGCCAAGGCAAAGCCCTTGTGGCCCCCGAAGGACAGCGCGGCGCCGTTCATGGCAGCCTGAGGGTCCGTGGTTGGACAGCCCTGTGCATCGATCGCCTTGCCTTCTGGCAGTGGCTCGCCACGGCGCGCGCGCAGTGCCAGGTCGGTGAACATCAGCGACGAAGTGCCCATATCGATCAGCAGCGGATCGCCCTCGGTGGGAAAACCGAAGGCGATCGGGTTGGTGCCGATGGCCGCCTTGGCGGCGCCGGGCGGCGCCACCTGTGGCCGCGAGCTGATGGCCAACATGCCGATGAGGCCGGCGCGAGCCACCGCCTCCATGAAATACGCGCCGCGCCCGCTCATCCAGGTGTTGTTCACGCCAACCAGGCCGAAACCGTGCGCAGCCGCGCGGGCAATGACCATCTGCGTGGCGCGCATGACGGTGAACATCCCGTTGTGGCCCATGCCGTCCAGCAGTACGGACATCGGCGTGTCGCGGCGCAGCTCAAGGGGCCCCAGCGGCGGCCGCTGGGCCATGAATTCGGCCACGTTCAAGATCTTTGGAAGCCCCGAATATTCGTAGCCGCACAGCGCGGCGTCGAGCATGTGGTCCGCCAGCACTTGCGCCTGCTGCGTATCGCAGCCAGCGCCGGCCAACGCGCGGACCGACAGCGCCCTGGCCTCCTCGGCGGCAAGTCGCACCCGGTCCTGGCCTTCAGGCTGCACCGGCGCGCTCCGTGAATGGCGCCTTGAAGCCGAACCAGCGACTGGGCGTGTCCCATAGCACCTTGCGCTGGTCGGTCACATCCGGCAGCCAGCGTGAGAGCATTCGGCGGGTGGGGCCATAGTCGATTCGGTGCGGCAGCCGAACGAACGGCCAGTCCGAGCCCCACACGCAGTTGTCCAGTGTGTAGGCGTCGATCAGCGCCGCAACAAACGGATCGCAGTCTTCGTACGGCCAACCCTGCCGCGAATAGCGGAAAGGCCCGGACAGCTTGATTGCGGCGTTGCCGCCGCGCCCCAGCTCCAGCACGGCCTGAAAGCCCGGCTGGTCCAGGCCGCGGCTGACGTCGGGACAGCCGCAGTGGTCGACCACCACCCGGATGTTCGCCGCCTGCAGGATCGGCAGCAGCTTGAGCACCTCATCGTCATGGAAGTAGATCTGCGCGAACCAACCCAGCTCCTTGATCCGCGCCAGCAGGCGCGCACCGTCGGGCCCCTGAAGCGAGGTGGCGCCGGAGAACAGGGTGTTGAAGCGGGCGCCAACCACGCCACCCTCAACCAGCTGCCGCAGGTGGGCGTCGGTGGCATCGGTGCCCACCAGCGCGATGCCCCTGAAGCGCCCGCCAGATGCGGCGATCGCATCGAGCATGCAGCGGTTGTCCAGTGCGTAGCCGGCGAACGGGTTGACGAGCAGACCGTGCGTCATGTCGTGCGCGGCCAGCACCGCCTCGAACTCGCGCGCGGTGCCGCACTCGTTGGGCTGCGGTACGTAGGCTTGCGGGTTGTTCAGCGGGTAGCGTCGGGTGTCAAACACATGGGCGTGGCTGTCCACGGCCCAGGTGTGGTTGCCAGCGGCAAGTGTCATGGCCGGCGTCTCACTCGGGCTCGGTGCCGCCACGCAGACCGTCGCGCACGTCCGCGGCCTGCAGGGCGTCGTACTTGCGTTCGTAGGCGTGGTAGTTGAGCACCTCGTACAGCTGCGCGCGCGTCTGCATATCGGGCAGCATCGCTTTGACCGAGCCGTCACGCAGGATGGTCTCGTACACCTTGCGGGCGGCCTCGGCCATGGCCCGGTTGGCGGACAACGGGAACAACGCAGCCGCCACGCCGGCGCCCCGAAGTTCCTGCAGCGTGAAGGCCGGCGTCATCGAGAACTCGGTGATGTTGGCCAGCACCGCGTGTGGCCGGCCGATGGCGTCGACGAAGGCTCGGTACTGGTCTAGGCTGGCGCAGGCCTCAGCGAACACCATGTCAGCGCCCGCCTCCACATAGGCGCAGGCACGGTCCAAAGCCGCTTGAAGCCCTTCGTTGGCGAGCGAGTCGGTGCGGGCGACGATGAGGAACGCATCGTCGGTGCGCGCGTCCACGCAGGACTTGACGCGGTCGACCATCTCCCCGGTGCCCACGATGGCCTTGTTCGGTCGATGACCGCAGCGCTTGAGCGTCACCTGGTCTTCAATGTGCAGCGCTGCGGCACCGTCCTTGATCAAGCCCTTGACCAGGCGGGCGATGTTCAGCATACCGCCAAAGCCGGTGTCCACGTCCACCATCAGCGGCAGATCACACGCATCCGTGATGCGGCGCACTTCCTGCAGCACCTCTGTCATGGTGGTCAGCGCAAGGTCGGGCAGGCCATGCGAATAGGTCGCCATCCCGCCGCCAGCCAGATAGATGGCCTGATGCCCGGCCCGCTCGGCCAGCAAGGCGCAATAAGGGTTCATGGTTCCCACGATGGGCAGCGGCTGGTGGGCCGCCAGGGCGGCGCGCAACCGCTGCCCTGGCGTTCCGACAGCCTTTGGGGCGGATTCACGAGCGATCAGCATGGTTGTTCCTTGGTACGGATGCGAGTGTGACCGCAGGGCGGGCCTTCTACAATCTGGTTGTACGTAGCGCAACGCCGCCGCATACCCGGCCCCAAGGCCTCGCGCTGGAAGGCGATGACAGAGCCCCCGCCCCGCCCCGCCCCGCCCCGCCCCGCCGCGCAGGGCTTCGTGCGATTCCTTGCGGTGCAACACCGCGAACGGAAGATTCTGGATCGGAAAGTCACCACCGACGGCGTTGGCCGACGCGACCCAGCTGCGAAGCGCCGGGGCCTGGGTTTCGTTCAGTTGCGCCATGCCCATCGCGCTCAAGCCTTGAACTCCCGCACGTGCATCCAGGCGGCGTGCTTGGGCGCGCGCCGGGTCTGGCTCCATTCTTCGAGCATGTCCCACTTCACGTCGTCGAGCTTCTGGTACATCTCGGGTGTGCCCACGTCGACGGCCAGCTCGAGGCGGTGGCCGTTCGGGTCGAAGAAATAGATGCTCTTGAAGAGGGTGTGGTCGGTCGGGCCGATCACCTCGATGCCCTGCGCCTGCAGGCGCGCCTGGGTGTCTTCCAGCGTCTGCATGCTGTCAACCTTGAAGGCGATGTGCTGCACCCAGTCGGGCGTGCTCTCGTCGCGGCCCATGGCCGGCGCATTGGGCAGCTCGAAAAACGCCAGTATGTTGCCCATGCCGGCGTCGAGGAAGACGTGCATGTACGGGTCTGGCGCCTTGGTGGAAGGCACCGCGTCTTCGGCGATGGCCAGCACGAAGTCCATGTTCAGATGCTTGACGTACCACTGCACGGTTTCCTTGGCGTCCTTGCAGCGGTAGGCGACGTGATGGATGCGTTCGATTTTCATGGGGACTCCTTGCGGTCAAAGGTCTTGGCCGGCAGCTTGCAGCCAATTGGCATCGACCGTCAACCATCGGGCGCAGACATGCTGGTCGGGCCGGATGAGGTAGCCGGCGCCGCTGGCACGCGCGTCGTCAACGGCTCGCTTGAGGACCAGGGCGAAAGCACGCCCTGGTCCGGCCTCAGGTCATGGGGACGGCGGTGCGCAGCATCACGTTCTTGGGCGAGCGGTCATGGGCTTGCGCAGAGTTGTCGCGGCCCTGCGCTGTGGCCTCAAGGTAGGCGCCGAGTTCGCGCGCGTGCCCCACCACGCGTGCGCCAAACGCCAGCCGCTGCGACTCGAAGCGCCGCAGGCCGGCCGCGATGTCATCGCCAGGGCTGGCCAGCGCATCGGCCAGCGCCGCCGCATCGGCAGCGGCCTTGGTCACGCCCATGCCGCAGTGCGGGCGCGCCACGAAGGCCGCATCGCCGATCAGCGCGATGCGGCCGAACGCGAGCTGTGGGCTCTCGAGGTCGTAAATGGGTTGAAACAGCAGCGCGCCGGTCTTTTCCACCACCTCGGCAAACTGCGGCGCCAGCACCGCGCGAGCCGCCTGGCGCGCGCCGTCGAGCACCTCGGTGCGGATCAACGGCGGCGGAATGCCCTCCGGCCAGACCTTGCCGTCACCGTCGGTGAGCATGTCTGTCAGCTGCGCCTGCGACGCGGGGCGATACCAGACAAAGTTGTAGCGTCGCCGGCCAGGCGCCACGGCGTTGTTGGCGCCGGCCACCGGGTAGGCAATCATCTGCTCCTGCGCGGGGAGACCAAACGCAAAGTACGGGAACACATCGCGCAGCGCCTGCGCCGAGAGCGCGCTCTCTTCCACCAGGCCGCGCCACGCCAGATAGCCGGCATACATGGGCTTGACCTGGGGAAGCAGGTGCTGGCGAATCGTCGAACGGATGCCGTCGGCGGCCACCAGCAGGTCGGCGCGCACCGCCTGGCCATCTGAAAATCGCGCGTGAACAGCGGCGCCGTCGTCTGAGAACGCGACCAGCTGCTTGCCCGTGTGATAGCGCGAATCCGGCAACGCCGTGCGCAAGGCGCTGTACAAACGGGACCAGGCCGTGAGCGTTTGGGGCAGCTCGCATTCGGCCAGGCGGTGGCCCGAGTGATCGAGCGTGACCCGTTGCGTGACCTTCACGCCCAGCGAATCGTCCACCACCACGCCTGCGTCGCGCAGCACGTCGAACAGCTCGGGATGCGTGACGATGCCGGCGCCGCGCCCTTCCAACTCCTCGGCGGCGCGTTCGTACACATGCACATCCCAGCCGGCGCGCAGCAGCAGGTTGGCGGCGAACAGCCCGCCCAGCGAGCCCCCGATGACCGCGGCGCTTCGCTGCATTGCCATGGGCCCGTGCGTCACGCAGCGCCGGCCATGCGGGCTTCTTCAGCGGAGAAGTTCAGCTCGATGGTGATGCCGCTCGGGTCTTCGACGAACATCTGGTGCAAGCCCAGGGTGGGCACGGTGCGTTCACGAAACGCGATGCCCGCGCGATCCAGCCGGCGGCGCATGTCCACCAGATCGGTGGCCAGGAAAGCCAGGTGGTCCACCGCGGCGCTGCCTTGCAGCGCGCCTTCATCCTTCTCGCCCAGGTAGTTGTCTAGGCCGGATGGGTCGGCCCGGTCGACGCTGATCAGGTGCACCACGCCGTAGTCGGCCTCGTCCCCCTCACGGTAGAGCCATGCGCCGGGAAACGGGAAGTCCGGCCGAAAGCCCTCATGCAGGCCGAGGACCGTGCAATAGAACGCCCGCGATGCCTCCAGCGCCGTCGTGCGCACCGAATAATGGGCTAGCTTGCCAACCGGCATCCGCGTCTCCTTGGGTTATCTACTTATCAACAGATAAATATTAACCGCGGTGACCGGGCGATGCAAGCAAGGGATCTTGGCCGAGGTGTGGCCTGACGCTCAGCGCCTGCGGGCCTTCAAGACTGCGGGCGTGCCGAGCAGAAACGCGTCGACCCGCATGTCGATCAGCTCCTCCAGGTTGCGGGGGATCGGTTGCTGGTAGACCCATTTGCGAACACCCACGTAGAACACGCTCGAGTGCATGGCCCAGACCAGTTCGACCTCGTCCTCCTCGGCGGCGGCGTCGGGCGGGTCGGGGATGTCGTAGGCATGCCGCAGCTCCCGGGCAATCACCAGGAAGTGGCGCTCGCGCAGCCGGGCCAGATACTTCTGGTTGATGCCGGCGCGGCTCAGGCCCGCATAGATGAAGATGCGCACCCATTCACTGCGCAGGATGAATCGGGAGTAGTCGTGGAAGTAGCGTTTGAGCCGGTCGCCCAGCGGGAACGCCCGGTCGGCCAGCCACTCCTCCCACTCGGGGTTCCAGCGGCGCACGAACACTTCGTCATAGACCCGGTCGACCAGGGCTTCCTTGGTGGGGAAATACCGATACAGCAGCGGCTGCGTCACTCCCAGCTCGCGCGCCAAGTCGCGCGTGCTGGCATCAAACCCGTGGCGCGAGAAAAAGCCGATGGCCGCCTGCACGATCTGGTCTTCACGGTCCTGCGGCGACAGACGGCGGCGCGCCGGTGCGGCGTCGGCCGGCGCATCGTGAACCGTCGCCCGCCGGGGCCTGGGAGCCCGGGTTTTCCCTATATTGTTTATCACTTGAGAAGTTAGACTCGTTTCGAATTATCGGCCGATAACTTGCGACGATAAACACGAACGCCTTGTTTCGCAAGGGGCGTGCCGCGACGCAAACGGGTCAAGCCCTGGAGACATGACGTGAGCAACGAGTTCAGCCTGGACACCGAATACCGCATCCCCAAGGAAAGCCTGGAGCAGTGCCGAAAGGAAGGCTGGACCCGCCTGCCCGGCCTGCTCAGCCCCGAGCTGGCGGCCCAGATCATGAACAGGCTGTACGCCTCCGACAACCTCGTCGCGCCAACGGAAGCCGAAAAGTGGATGACGGCCAACGACTACCAGCGTGTGCTGCGCATGCATGACGGCATGGCCTGGAAGGACGACTGGTTCCGCGAGTTGGCGCTCTCGCCCCGCATGAAGTCCGCGGCGCTCGATCTGATCGGCCAGGACGAGGGCCTGTTCATCCACGACATGTCCTTCATCAAGACCGGCGACGACGGCGCCCCCACGCCGTTTCACCAGGACTTCCCGCACTGGCCGTTCGACCGCACCGGTGCCTTCACCATCTGGATCGCCCTGACCGACATGAGCGAAGACATGGGCACACTGCAATTCCTGCCAGGCGCCCACATGGAGGGGCCGCTGGGCCGCTACAGCCGCAAGGCCGGCGATGACATGCTCAACGACCATCCCGAGTTGGTGGCCAAGTACGGCCTGGCCGGCGGTACCCCCTTGCGCGCCGGCGACGCCACTGTCCACCTCGACCTGTCGATCCATGGCGCCGGCGGTAACACCACCGGCCGCGACCGCGCCGCCTACACGCTGCGCTACATGCCCACGAACGTGCTGTACACCGGCGCGCCGCACCGGCACTTCGAGAAATTCGGCCTCAACGCCGGCGACGCGTTCGCCGATTCACCCCAAGTCCCGCACATCCGCCGGGGCGCTGCTTGAAGCCTTCCACGCTACGCACCGCGCTCAACGGGGCGGGCAGCGCCGTCGGCATGTTTGTCATGATGGACGGCGGCGCCAGCGCGCGCATCATTGCGCACCTGGGTTACGACTTCCTGGTGTTCGACCTGCAGCACGGCGCCATCGACCTGACCGGCATCGAGTCGGTGCTGGCCGGTGTCAAAGGCACCGACTGTTCGTCCCTGGCACGCGTCCACCCGCGCCGGCCTGACCAGATCGAGTGGGTGCTGGATCTGGGCGCGCTCGGCGTGGTCGTGCCGATGGTCAACTCGGCCGACGACGCGCGCATGGCCACCGAGGCCTGCCGCTATCCGCCGCGCGGCCGGCGCAGCGTCGCGGCGCTGCGCAACGTGCTGCAGCGCGGCGGCGGCTACATGCACGGCGCCAACGACGACGTGATGTGCGTGATCCAGATCGAGCACATCGAGGCTGTTGAACGCATCGAAGAGATCCTGGCCGTGCCAGGCATCGACGCCGTCATGCCGGGCCACGTGGACCTGGCCATGTCCATGGGCCACACCATGAGCTACGGCGGCAGCGTCTCCAACACGGTGCCCGCCGCGGTGGCGCAAGCGATCGAACGTGTCGAGGCGGCCTGCCGCGCCCGCAACATCCCCGTCATCCCAGTGGCCGGCACCCCCGACGAATTCGCCCGCGCCCGCCAGCGCGGCCAGCGCATCGCCTGCTGCAACACCGACTTTCACCTCTTTCTCAACGCGGCGTCCGTCCAGCTGCAAGCGTGCCGCGCCGCCATGCAGCCCGCCAATAACCCATCCACCTGAGGAGCAATAACCATGAAGCCCATCTCGAACGTCATCGGCGCCCTGGCGCTGGCCGCCAGTTCCATCGCCCTCGCGCAGGCCCCCGTGCCCAAGCTCGGCTCCATCACCTATGTGGGCTTTGACGGCGCCCCCCTGAACCTGACCGAGCAGGTTGCGATCGAGCGTGGCCTCTTCGCGGCCCGCGGCCTGGACGTCAAGTTCGTCGGCGCGGCCAACGGCGGGCAGATGGTGTCGGCGCTCATCGGCGGCAGTGCGCAGATCGGCACGCTCACTATCTCGGCCACCGCGCCTCTGATCAAGCAGGGCCAGTGCTTTCAGTACCTCACCTCCGGCGCACGCACTTACTACAACCTGATCGCCCAGCCCGACCTGAACCTGCCCAACGCCAACCAGCCCTTCCCGAAGAACCTGGTCGACCTCAAGGGCAAGCGCATCGCCGTCAACGCACGCGGCACCGCCATGGAATTCATGATGGACGCGGTGCTGCGCGAGGGCGGCCTGAGCCCCAGCGACGTCACCTACATCGCCACCGGCGGTGCGGCCACCGCCGTCGCGGCCTTTCGCAACAAGCAGGTCGATGCGGCGCTCGATTTCCCAATCCAGGAGCAGCTGCTCAAGCCGGGTGAGTTCAAGTACATGGCCAAGCTGACCGACATCGCCAAGGACAACCCGATCTACCACCTCACCCAGGTGTTCTCGGGCGCCAGCTGCGACTACGTCAAGCAGAACCCGGCCGTGGTCGAAGCCTTCTGCGCCGCCGTCGGCGACGCCTACCGCTTCGTCAACAACCCGGCCAACACCGATGTGGTCGTCGGCGTGGTCGCCAAGACGCTCAAGATCGACCAGCCCACCGCCGCCAGCTTCTGGCAGCAGTACAAGGGCACGTGGCCTACGGCCAAGATCGACAGCGCTTCGTGGAATGCGCAGTCCCTCCTGCTTCCCAAGGGCACCGACCTGCCGGCCTATGGCAACCACGTGTCCTCGGCCTGCCAAGGCAAGGTCTGAACCGGGCCGCTGAATAATCGTCAGGACGCAGCATCCAACAGGCCCCCATGCTTGAGAAAGCGGACGCACCCCTCGCCGTAGTACAGGCACAGCTCGATGACGATGAACCGGCCGCCGGCTGGCGCGTGCCCCAATGGCTGCGCGTGCTCCTCATGCAGTGCGGCGTGCTGCTGGCGGCCCTGGCCCTCTGGCAGCTGGCCGCCAGCCTCGGTTGGGGCGTCAAGGTCGTGGTGCAGAGCCCGCAGGCGGTGGGCAAAGCACTGCTCACGCTGGCCATCGGGGACGACCTGTGGCACCACTACTGGGCCACGCTCAAGGCCACGATGGTCGGCCTGTTCATTGCCGTCGTGATAGGCACACCCATCGGGCTGACGCTGGGCCTGATGCCCACGGCCCAGCGGGTGGTGGCGCCCTTCCTCAGCGCCATCAACGCCATGCCGCGCATCGCGCTGGCGCCGGTGTTTATCGTCGTCTTCGGCATCACGATGGCGGCCAAGGTCGCCCTGGCGGTCAGCCTGGTGATTTTCATCATGATTCTCAACGCCATCGCGGGCGTGGCCGCCGCCGACCCCGAAGCAGTGCGCATGATGACCTCCATGGGCGCATCGCGTGCCCAGACCCTTCGCATGGTGGTGTTGCCGGCCGCCCTGCCCTCCATCCTCACGGGCGTGCGCCTGGGCCTGATCTACTCCCTGCTGGGCGTGATCGCCTCCGAGCTGATTGCCTCGGCCGACGGTCTGGGCCAGCTGATTGCCCGCAGTGCCGGAGTGTTCGACCTGGCCACCGTGTATGCGGCCTTGCTGCTGCTCATGATCACCGCCGCGGTGTTCAACACCGCCAGCGAAATCATCGAGCGCTGGCTGCTTCGCTGGCAAGCACCCACCGCGCGCTGACCCCCGCACCATGACCCCTCCTTCGAATGTAGCCAGCCTGCGCGGCGTCACTGTCCGGTTCGGCGGCGCGAGAACGGCAAAGGCCACCACCGTCCTGCGGGATTTCTCGCTCGACGTCGCCCCGGGTGAGTTCCTGGTGATCGTCGGCCGCAGCGGCTGCGGCAAGACCACCGTGTTGAACCTGTTGGCCGGTCTGCTCGACGCAACGGCCGGTGACGTGCGCGTGATGGACAAGCCGCCCCGGCAGGCGCGCCATCACCTGGGCTACATGTTCGCGCGCGACGCGCTGGTGCCCTCGCGCACCGCCCAGGAGAACGTCGAGATCGGCCTGGAGGTGCGCGGCGTCGGCCGCCAGCAGCGGCGTGCCCGCTCCCAGGAGTTGATGAACAGCCTGGGCCTGGCGGGCGCCGAATCGCGCTACCCCTGGCAGCTGTCGCAAGGCATGCGCCAGCGTGTCGCCCTTGCGCGCACCTGGGCGCTCGAGCCCGACCTGATCCTGATGGACGAGCCCTTCGCCGCGCTCGACGCCCAAACCCGCGAATCGGCGCGCGCGCAGTTCCTGCAAATGTGGGAGCGCCAGCGCAGCAGCGTCGTCTTCGTCACGCACGACCTGACCGAAGCGCTGCTGCTGGGTGACCGGCTGATGATCATGGCCCCCGGCGGCCGGATCATCGAAGACATGCGCCTGCCGTTTCCCCATCCGCGCGATCCGGCCGAGCTGCCGTTCACCGACGAGTTCCGCGCGCTGGAGCGCAAGCTCAAAAGTTGGTTGTCGGACTAGTGCGGGGCCGCAAGCGCTTCCATGCCCGCACGCACGCTGCTGACTTTGGGCGATCGCACGACGCCGCCTGATACGCTAGCCACTGGACGTCACAGCGAGATCAAGATGCAAACATGGCCGGCTCAAGATGCGAAGGGACGATTCAATGAGCTCCTCGAAGCCTGCATGGCCAAAGGTCCTCAGATGGTCACCAAGCGCGGCGTGGAAGCCGCTGTCCTTGTGCCAGTCGACCAGTGGCGTCGGCTCCAAACCGCAGCCGGCCCTACGCTCAAGGAATTACTGCTGTCGAATCACGCTCGCGTCGATTTCCTGATTCCGGCGAACGGCATCGCCCGCCGACGCATCACGAGCGCATCGGGCTGACACACGCTCCAGTTCGACGCCAACATCGGCTTCCGGACTGTGTCAGACCGCCTGTGACGCGCCGCATCAGACAGCCTGCGCCCGCGTCAACAAATACTCCTTGTGCATGACGTTGTCCCAGTAGTAGGGCGCGGCCAGCGATTCAAACGAAAGCGAACATGCGGCCGACAAAATGCTCCGGCGGCCAGGTGGCGAACGCGATGCGGCCGCCCGGCTTGAGCACGCGGCGCATCTCGGCCACCACCACATCGGGGCGCGGCGCAAACATGTGGCCGAACTGGCTCAGCACCACGTCGAACGAGGCGTCAGGGTAAGGCAGCTGCTCGGCATCGCCTTCGGTCCAGGCAATGCCTTCCTGCCCGGCGATGCGAGCATTCTCGTGTGCGACCGCCAGCAATTCGGGCGTGAGGTCCAGGGCGCTGACCCGGGCCCCGGCCCTTGCGGCGGTAAGGCCACCACCCCAGTTCCCGTGCCCACGTCAAGCAGCTTCTGGCCGGGCGAGACGCCGGCAAAACGGACCAGATGGCCCGCCGAGGGTGTGGTGAACATGGCCGTGGGCGAGAACGAGGCCCACATTTCTCGCTGCCGCTTTTTCAGCTCTGCAAATGGGTCTTGCGTCATGGTGTGCTCCAGACTGTGCACTGCATGCAAAAGGAGCGTGCCCAGTGTCCAGCACACCCTCGCCGCGCGCACTGCCGCATGATAGTCATGCGGGCGCGGGATGGCACCCTTTTTACAAGCGCCCCTCAGCCCAAAGCCCGCGCAATTCGATCCCGCTTGACCGTCGGCTTCGGGCACTGCCCCTTGGGCAATTCGAACCAGCCACGTACGTCCTGCTCCAGCCCCACGCCGTGCATGAAGTTGTACAAGGCCTTCTTCAGCCCGCGGCCTAGCACGTCGTGGTTGACGCCCGCAGGCATGGGCGTGGGGTCGATGAAGCCGATGTCATTGCGCGCAAAGTTGCCCGGCGGCAGCGGCACCAGTTGCACGCCATAGTCTTGCGGGTTCAGGCCCACCGGTGAATGCACGGTGCAGACAAAGCGGTGGAAAAAACCGCTCTGGATGCAGCCGGCCTCGAACAGCTGACGCACGAATTCGAGCGCATCCACGGTGTCCTGCACCGTCTGCGTCGGAAAGCCATACATCAGGTAGGCGTGCACCAAAATGCCCGCATCGGCCATGCCGCGTGTGACGCGCGCCACCTGGTCCACCGTCACGCCTTTTTGCATCAGGGCCAGCAGCCGATCAGAGGCCACCTCCAGCCCGCCCGACATGGCAATGCAGCCGCTTTGCGCCAGCAGCTCGCTCAGCTGCGGCGTGAAGGTTTTTTCGAAGCGAATGTTGCCCCACCAGGAGATCTGCAGCTTGCGGCGCAGCAGTTCCTCGGCCAGGGCCTTGAGCATCTTGGGCGGCGCGGCCTCGTCGACGAAGTGAAAACCGGTCTGGCCGGTCTCGGCCACGATGCGCTCGATGCGGTCGACCAGCTCGCTGGCGGTGGTCGTTTCGTAGCGGCTGATGTAGTCCAGGCTGACGTCGCAGAAACTGCACTTTTTCCAGTAGCAGCCGTGCGCCACGGTCAGCTTGTTCCAGCGCCCGTCGCTCCACAGGCGGTGCATGGGGTTGAGCATGTCCAGCAGGCTCAGGTAATCGTGCACCGGCAGGCCATCCCAGGTGGGCGTGCCGACCTCGGCAAAGGGTACATCGGGCTCGGGCCAGTTCAGGTACTGCACGGCGCCTTCGTCGCCACGCACGAAGGTGCGCACCAGCCGCTCGTGGCCGCGCCGGCCTTGCAGGTGTTCGATCAGGGCCAGCAGCGGCCGCTCGCCGCCGTCGAGAGTGATGAAGTCGACAAAGTCGAACAGGCGCGGCTCGGCCAGCTGGCGCAGTTCAGTGTTGACGAAGCCGCCGCCCAGGCCGATGCGCAGGCCCGGATGGTGCTGGCGCAGCGTCTGCGCGATGCGCAGCGCGCCATACACCGAGCCGGGGAAAGGCACCGACAGCAGCACCAGCTGCGGCTGGTGGGTGGCCACGGCCTGCAGGGCCAGCTCGGCCAGGGTCTGGTCGACCAGGTTGGGCGGCGCGGCCAGGGCCTGCGCCAGCGGGTCGAAGCTGGGCTGAGCGGCGGCGAGGGATTCGGCATAGCGCACGAACTCGAAGCGCTCGTCCACCGCATCGCGCACCACGTCGGCCAGGTCGTTCAGGTACAGCGTGGCCAGGTGGCGCGCGCGGTCGCTGCTGCCCAGGGCGCCGAAGGCCCAGCCCAGCGGGTCGCCGGTTTCCTCGTCGTCGTAGGCATCCAGGGCGGCAAAGCGCGGCCCTTCGGGCAGCAAGCCGCGGCCTGCGATGCGGTGGGCCAGCGTGCTGTCGCGCCCCTGCAGGAAGGCGATGACAGGGTCGACGGTTTGCGCATAGCGCGGGTAGTGGTCCAGAAAGAAATTGACCGGCCCGCTGCGCGCTGCCTCGGGCTGGGCCAGGGCGGCTTCGTGCAGCTGCGCCAGGCCACCCCGGCTCATGAGTCGCAGCACCAAGGCCAGGGCCAGATCCGCCTGTACCGCATCGATGCCGCGCGAGCGCAGGAAACCGGTGAGGTAGGCGGTGGACGGGTACGGCGTGTTGAGCTGTGTCATCGGGGGGATGAGGCTCAACACCTTGAACGGGTGGGGGCTGGGCATGCAATCGATCAGGCGCACGCTCAGGCGAGCGTCAACCTGGGATTATCCGTGCTGGCTCGCCAAGGCACATCGCGCACAAATCCTGCACGTCTTCGGGAAAACCTGGGGGGTTTCGCATGAACCTGGCGACCACTCGTGCCTAAAGTCGGGTTTTCCACTCATCGAACTGCGCCATGCCAGATCTCTTGGACAACCCGATGGGGCTGATGGGCTTCGAGTTCGTCGAGTTCGCCTCGCCCACGGCGAATCTTCTGGAGCCCTTGTTCGAAAAGATGGGTTTCTCGCTGGTGGCCCGGCACCGCTCTAAAGACGTTCTGCTGTTCCGCCAGGGCGAGATCAACTTCATCGTCAACCGCGAGCCCAAGAGCCAGGCGGCCTACTTCGCCGCCGAGCATGGCCCCTCGGCCTGCGCACTGGCGTTCCGGGTGAAGGATTCGCACAAGGCCTATGCCCGCGCGCTGGAGCTGGGCGCGCAGCCGATCGAGTTTCCGACGGGCCCGATGGAGCTGCGCCTGCCCGCCATCAAGGGCATCGGCGGCGCGCCGCTGTATCTGATTGACCGCTTCGACGAAGGCAAGTCGATCTACGACATCGACTTCGAGTTTCTGCCCGGCGCCCCGCGCCACCCGCGCGGCCACGGGCTCAAGATCGTCGACCACCTCACGCACAACGTCTACCGCGGCCGCATGGCTCACTGGGCGGCGTTCTACGAGCGGCTGTTCAACTTCCGAGAAATCCGCTACTTTGACATCCAGGGCGAGTACACCGGCCTGACCTCCAAGGCGATGACGGCGCCCGACGGCATGATCCGCATCCCGCTCAATGAGGAATCTGGCCATGGCGCCGGGCAGATCGAGGAGTTCCTGATGAAGTTCAGCGGCGAGGGCATCCAGCACGTGGCGTTGCTCACCGACAACCTGCTGCAAACGGTCGACGAGCTTCAGATGGCCGGCATTCCCCTCATGACTGCGCCCAACGACCTGTACTACGAAATGCTGTCCGAGCGCCTGCCCGGCCACGGCCAGTCGGTGCCGCAGTTGCAAGCCCGCGGCATCTTGCTCGACGGCAGCACCGAGGGCGGCAACAAGCGGCTGCTGCTGCAGATTTTTTCGCAGACCCTGCTGGGCCCGGTGTTCTTCGAGTTCATCGAGCGCAAGGGCGACGACGGCTTTGGCGAAGGCAATTTCAAGGCCTTGTTCGAGTCGCTCGAGCGCGACCAGATCCGCCGTGGTGCGTTGCAGGTGACACCCCATGCGCAAGCCCAAGCCTGAAGCCATCAAGCACGGCCTCGCGGCCGGGCAGGCACCCGAGCGGGCCGACTGGACGATCGACCAGAACTGGACCGCCTACACGGCGCAAGAGCATGCGGTGTGGAAGACGCTGTTCGAGCGCCAGTGCAAGCTCTTGCCCGGCCGGGCCTGCGACGCCTTCATCCAGGGCATGAGGGATCTGCCCATAGGCACCCACCAGATCCCCAATTTCGAGGCCTTGTCCGAGACGCTGCGCAAGCGCACTGGCTGGCAGGTGGTGGCCGTGCCCGGCCTGGTGCCAGATAAGGTGTTCTTCGAGCACCTGGCCAACCGGCGCTTTCCCGCGGGGCAGTTCTTGCGCCGGCCCGACCAGCTCGACTACATCGAAGAACCCGATGTCTTCCACGACGTCTTCGGCCATGTCCCGATGCTGATGAACCCGGTGCTCGCCGACTACATCCAGGCCTACGGCCAGGGCGGCCTGCGCGCCGAGCGGCTGGGTGTGCTGGACAACCTGGCAAGGGTGTACTGGTTCACGGTCGAGTTCGGCCTGCTACGCCAGGACGACGGCCTGCGCCTCTACGGCGCCGGCATTGCCTCGTCGGCCGCGGAGACGGTGTTCGCTGTCGAAGACGATTCACCCAATCGCGTGGGCTTCGAGCTCGAACGCGTGATGCGCACCCGCTACCGCATCGACGACTTCCAGGAGACCTATTTCGTGCTGGACACGTTCGACGACCTGCTGCGCCTGGCGCGGATCGACTTTGCGCCCACCTATGAACACGTCAAAGGCGCACCCGAGTACGAGCCTGGCCAAGTGCTGGCCACCGACCGGGTGATCACTCGCGGAACGGGGCGCCACCACGCCGCCAAGCGGGCCAGAACGCAAGCTGCGCTCTGAGGCAGGCAACCATCACCCGAAATACTTAACCGCACTTTCCGAAATCTGGAAACGGCATTCGGGGTTTCCTCAACTGGCTTCATAATTCACGCGCTGACACTATCGCATGTTGTTGCCAGAGAGGGAAACCATGACAGTTGCCACCCCAACCTCCGCTGTAAAGGCGGGCTCCATCGCCGAGATGCCGGCCCAGCGTGCGCTGTCGCCCAAGTCCGAAGCCGAGCGGCGTGCCCTGTACTTCAACACCGGCAACGCCTTCAACCTGAAGCTGCCCATCGTCCCCGACATGAGCTTCACCGTGGAGCCGGCCCGCGCCCTCGACAAGAACACGCCCACGGGGTTTATCGCCTGCGACCGCTCCGCCGAAATGGCCATGCCCTACCCGGCCACCAGTCCGCTGGTGCTGGCGCGCTATGCCCGCATCCGCGCCCGCGAATCGCTGGGCGCCAACTTCCAGGCCAGTGGCGTCGTGTTCTACGTCATCGCCGGCAGCGGCAACACCCGTTGCGGCAGCGAAACCGTGGCGTGGAACGAGGGCGATGTTTTCGTGCTCCCGGGCGGGCAGGAACTCACCAGCACCGCCGGTGAGCAAGACGCCGTGCTCTGGATCGTGACCAACGAGCCGCAGCTGGCCTTCGAGAACCTGCGCGCGCCGGCGCAAGGTCAGGCCCCCACCGATGCGGTGCACTTTCCGGCCGACGAGATCGAGCGCCAGATCCATACCCTGTACGAGGTGGGCCGCGGTAATGACATCGCCGGGTCCGCGCTGATCTTCTCGTCAACCAAGCAGGAAGGCATCCGCAACGTGCTGCCCACGCTGACCGTGGCCATGAACTCGCTGCCTGCCGGCGCCACCCAGCGCCCGCACCGCCACAACTCAGTGGCCGTCAGCCTGGTGATTCAGGGCGAGCGCTGCTCGTCCACCATCGACGGGCGCCTCAAGCCCTGGGCGCCCTGGGCCACCACCATCACCCCGCCCACCTCGGTGCACTCGCATCACAACGGCGGCGACAAGATGGCCAAGTTCCTGATCATCCAGGACGGTGGCATCTACTACTACACCCGCGCGCTCGGCTTCGAGTTCGCCGAACATCCCACCGCCTGATCCCCGACCCAGAGGAGCCCCCATGAGCGTCGCCAACACCACCACCAGCCGCATCACCGTGCGGCGCATCACCCCCGCCTTGGGCGCCGAAGTCCGCGGCGTCGATATGCGCGAGCCCCTCGATGCGCAAACCCGCCAGGACATCCTGGACGCCTGGACCGCCAACCTGGTGCTGGTGTTCCCCGGCCAGAAGATCTCCGACGAAGAGCACGTTGCGTTCACCCGCTATTTCGGCGAGCCCGAGATCTTTCATCAAAAGATCATCAAGTCGCAGAGAACGCCCGAGATCTTTCGCGTGTCCAACGTTGACGAAGACGGCAAGCTGATGCCCACCAGCAACCCCACCGTCAAGCAGCTCTCGCTGTCCCAGATGTGGCACACCGACAGCAGCTACAAAGAGATTCCCTGCGTCGGCTCGCTGCTGCACGGCGTGGAGGTCAGCCGCAGCGGTGGCCAGACCAAATTCACCAACATGTACAAGGTCTACGAGGCTCTGCCTGAGCGCCTGCTCAATCTGGTCGAGGGCCGCAAGTGCCGCCATGATTTTGGAATGCTTCATCGTCTGGAAGCGACCATCAAGCCACTCACGCCCGAAGAGCGCGCCGCCATGCCGCCGGTATGGCACCCCATGGTGCGCCGCCATCCGGTGTCGGGGCGAAAGTCGCTGTACATCAGCCCCATCTACAACGACGAGGTCGAAGGCCTGTCGGCCGAGGAAACCAAGGCGCTGATCGACGAGCTGTTCGACTTTTGCGGCCGTCCCGAGTTCGTCTATTCGCACAGCTGGGAAACCGACGACGTGGTGATGTGGGACAACCGCTGCACCATGCACGAAGTCACGCCCTACGACCCGGCCGAGCGCCGCGTCATGCACCGCACCACCATCGTCGGCACCGAGCCCGTCGTCGCCGCCTGAGAAGCCCAATGAGCACTAACGCACAGAACCCCGCCCCCCAGCAGGAATACGACTCCGACGGGATCCCGCTGTTTCGCCACCCCACGCCCGACAAGGCCTGGCTGGCCCGGCACACCGAAGAAATCATCGAGCCCGATCTGGGCATCATCGATCCGCACCACCACCTGTGGGACGTCTTCGGTGGCTATGGGCTCGACGACCTGATCGAAGACACCTCCACCGGCCACCGCATCCTGGCCACCGTGTACTCGCAGTGCGGCTGGTCCTACAAGGAAGACGGCCCGGTGGGCATGCGCCCCGTGGGCGAGGTGGCCCGCGTGGCCGCTGTCGCCCTGGAGGCCAAGCGCCGCAAGTTGCCCACCCAGGTATGCGCCGGCATCGTCGGCCATGCCGACATGGAACTGGGTGACGACGTGGCCGAGGTGTTGCAGGCCGAAGTCGAGGCCGGCGCCGGCTACTTTCGCGGCATCCGCCACATCACCGCGCGCGACGAAGGCATCAGCGCCAGCTTGCTGGGCCGCCCCCCCGCCGACCTGCTGCAGCGCCCCGCCTTCCACCGAGGCCTGCGGGTGCTGCAGAAGATGGGCCTGACTTTCGACGCCTGGCTGTACTTCAAGCAGATCGCCGGCCTGGCCGAACTCGCCCGCGCCCACCCCGATCTGCCGATCGTGCTCAACCACCTGGGCGCACCGCTGGGCGTCGGGCCCTATGTGGGCAAGCGCGACGAGGTCTTCAAGGAGTGGCAGGCCGCGATGAAGCTGCTGGCCACCTGCCCCAACGTCTATATGAAGTTGGGTGGCCTGGGCATGGTGGTCATGGGCTTTGGCTTGCATCAGCGGCCCGAGCCCCCCAGCTCACAGGTGGTGGCCGAGGGTTGGGGCCCCTACATCAAGACGGCCATCGAGCTGTTTGGCGCCAAGCGCTGCATGTTCGAGAGCAACTTCCCGGTGGACAAGGCCATGTGCAGCTACGTTGTGATGTGGAACGCCTTCAAGCGCATTGCCAGCGGCGCCTCGGCCGACGAGAAGGCCTGGTTGTTCCGCGAAACGGCCAACCGCTTCTACAAGCTGGGAATCACTGACTGACGCTTGCGACGCATCGCCCGGTCAAGCCAATACCGCCGCAATCACAACGAGAAAACGACCGAAACACGCTTATGAAAAACCCAATGAAAATCACCCCTTCCCTCACACGGCGCGCCGTCTCGACGCTGATCCTCGCCGGCTCGGCGATCGCCGTGTCCTCGGCCTTCGCCCAGGATGCCCTGCGCATCGGCGCCATCAACCCCTACAGCGGCCCGATGGCCCTGTACGGCGACGAATGCGCGCGCGGCTATCAGCTCGCCATTGACCTCAAGAACGCCGCCGGCGGCATTCTGGGGCGCAAGATTGAACTGGTGCGCGGCGACGCGTCCACGCCGCAGCAGGGGATTTCTGCAGTGGACCAACTGGCCAGCCGCGACAAGGTCGAGGCCTTTATCGGCACCTACGTCTCCGCCGTGTCCAGCGCGGCCAGCGACGCGGCGCTGCGCAACCAGAAGATCTACTGGGACACCAACGCCCTGGCCATTGAGCTGACAGAGCGCAAGCTGCCCAACTTCATTCGCTCAGGCCCCTTCGCCGGCAATTTCGGCGATGTCAGCGTGCAGGCGGTGCTCGATGCGATCGCGCCCGCCCTGAAGATCACGACCAAAGACCTGAAGGTGTGGGTCGAGCATGAAGACTCGATCTCCGGCAAGTCGATCGCTGATTCGCAGGTTCGTGTGCTCAAGGAAAAGGGTGCGCAGGTGCTGGCCCAGAGCGCCCACAACTTCCGTGCCGCCGACCTGACGGATTCGGTCCTGCGTGCCCGCCGCGCCAACCCGGACGTATGGATGAACATGGGCTATGTGCCCGACACCAACCTGCTGCTCAAGACCATGCGCGAGCAGAACTTCAAGCCCAAGGCGATCGTGCTCACCGGCACCGGCGACACCTTCGAAACGCTCGACGCCGTTGGCGCCGAGTTCCTTGAAGGCGTGTTTGTCGTGTCCTACCCGCGCCCGGATGTGTCGGAGAAATTCGCACCCGGCGCCGCCGCCTACCTGGCCGCCTATCGCAAAGCCTACAACCGCGAACCCGTGGCGCCGCAGGGGCTGACCGCCTATGCCGGCATGCTGATGCTGCTGGAGACCATCCAGGCCGCCGGCTCCACCGACATGGCCAAGGTGCGCGAGGCCGCTCTGAAGCTGGACAAGCCAGCTAACAGCTACCCCTCGGGCTTCGGCGCCAAGTTCAACGACATCATGCAGAACACCCGAGCCCTGCCCAACGTGATCCAGTGGCAGTCGGGCAAGCAGGTGACCGTGCTCCCGGTGGCCGCTCGCGCGAGCGGCGTCGCCATCGTGAACGTGCCGCGCAAGTAAGCCCTGCAACCAGCGCGCACCGCTGACATGACCGCCCCGGCCCCGATCCGTTTCGCCGTACTGGGCACGCGCGGCCATGCCTTGCGGGTGGCCGTTCCGACCTTGCAGTCGATGCCGCAGGCACGCCTCTTGGGCGGGGTGGGCAGCACCCGCGAAGGCAGCGCGGTCTTCGCCCGCGAAGCCGGCCTCGATCGGATCTACGGCGACGTCGATGCCGCGCTGGCCGACCCCGAGGTCGATGCAGTATGGATCTGCTCGCCCAACCATCTGCACGCTGGGCAGGTGGCGCAATGCGCGGCAGCCGGCAAACATGTGCTGGTGGAAAAGCCCCTCGCCGTGGGCCGCGCCGCCGCCGAACAGGCTGCAGACGCGGCGCGGCGCGCCGGCGTGGTCCTGCAGGTCGACTGCCAGCATCGTTTTCGCCCGGCCCATTTGCGCATCCGCGAGCTGATCCTCGGCGGCGCGATCGGCCGCGTCGGCTACCTGCGCATCCACCGCTTCTGGCCCTACCCTTACTTTTCGGACATGCCGCCCGACGGCCCCCCCAGCTGGCGGCGCGATGCCGCCGAGAGCGGCGGCTGGGTGATCAACGATATTGGCTCGCATCTGATCGACCTGGCTCTGTGGATCACGGCGCAGACCGCGACCGTCGCCGGCGCCGTGATGGCCTCGCAGAAGTTCCAGGTGGGCACCGAGGACAGCGCGGCGGTCTTGCTGGCGCTGGCCAATGGCGGCATCGGCAGCATAGAAGCCAGCTGCGCCAACGACAGCCCCGGCAGCCGCATCGAGTTCTACGGCTCCAAAGGCTGGCTTCGCGCCGACGACACGCTGTTGGGCCCGTCGCTCATCACGCGAAACGGTGCGCGCCCCGAAGCCTTCGAGGCCTTTGGCATGCTCGACACCTACCGTGCCAGCGTCCATGATTTCATCCAGGCCATTGGCGGCCAGGCGCATATCGGCGCCGACGCGCAAGTGGGCATCGAAGTAGCGGCCATCACCGAAGCCGCCCTGAAGTTTGCCGTGCAACCGGCCCGATAAGGCCTCAACCAGTCACGAGGTACACCATGAACAAGCGAGATGAATCTCTTCCCCTGCAACGGGAAACCGGCATGTCGGACGCCGAATGGGAGCTGCGGGTGCAGCTGGCTGCGGCCTACCGGCTGGTGGAGTACTTCGGCTGGTCCGAGTTGATCTACGGCCACCTCACCGCTCGCGTGCCGGGACCGCAAGATCACTTCCTGATCAACCCGTACGGGCTGAACTACGAAGAAATCACCGCTTCAAACCTGGTCAAGATCGATATCGAGGGCAATGTCATCTCCGGCGGGCGCAGCATCGTCAACTATGCCGGCTTCATCATCCACTCGGCGATCCACATGGTGCGCTCGGCCGAGAACAAGGTGGTGCTGCACACCCACTCGCGCGCTGGCATGGCCGTTGCGGGCCTGCAGGACGGCCTGACGCCCATCTCCATGTTCTCCACCTGCTTTGCCGGCGGGCGGCTGAACTTCCATGAGTACGAAGGCGCATCACTGCGAATGGACGAGCGCGAACGCCTCGTCGCGTCGCTGGGCAATGCGCGCGCCCTGATCCTGCGCAACCACGGCCTGTTGGTGGTCGGGCGCACGGTGCCAGAAGCCTTTCTGCGGCTGTACCGGCTGGAACGCGCCTGCCAGGTGCACATCGACGCGGCCGCCGCCGGCACGTTGCATGTCATGCCGCAAGCCGTGGCCATGCAGTCTCAGACCGACCTCGACGCCTTCCAGGCCAGCCATCCGCAGGGCGAAGGCGGCGTCGAGTTCGAGGCGCTGATGCGCAAGATGGACCGCATAGACGGCAGCTTCCGCCATTGATTCCCTTCCCATCCCCGCAACGCAACGCAACGCAAGATTCATACAACCCGAGGAGACAACATCATGACAACCAAAAACTCATCCGCGACCCGCCGGCAAGTGCTCCTGGCCGCCGTGGCTGCCGGCGCGACGGCCAGCGGCGCGCAGGCGCAGCAACCCCCGCTCAAAATCGGGGCGATCAACCCCTATAGCGGTCCGCTCGCGACCTACGGCGAAGAGTGCGCCCGCGGCTACCAGATGGCCGCCGAGGAGGCCAATGCCAAAGGGGGCGTGCTCGGCCGCAGGGTCGAAGTGGTCAAAGGCGATGCCACCAACCCACAGCAAGCCATCGCGGGGGTCGATCAGATGGCCACGCGCGAAAACGTGGAAGTCTTCATCGGCACCTACAGCTCGGCCCTGGCCGCGGCCGGCAGCGACGCGGCGCTGCGCCACAACAAGGTGTGGTGGGACACCCAGGCCCTGGCGGCCGAACTCACGGAACGCAAGCTCCCGAACTTCATCCGCTCAGGCCCCTATGCCGTGTCCTTCGGCCAGACCGGCGTGCGCGGTGTCGTCGAGCTGATCGCGCCGGCGCTGAAGAAAACGCCCCAGCAGACCACCGTCTGGCTGGAGCATGAAGAGTCGATCTACGGAAAATCCGTGGTTGACGCCCAGAAGGCCGCGTTCGAAAGCGCCGGCGTAAAGGTGCTGGGCATATCAGCCCACAATGCGCGCGCCGCCGATGTCACCGATTCCATCCTGCGCGCCAAGCGGGCCCGCCCGGATGTGTGGATGCAGACCGGCTACGTGCCCGACACCAACCTGCTGCTCAAGACCGCCAGGGAGCAGGCCTTCCGCCCGCCCGCCATCCTGCTGACCGGCACCGGCGACACATCCGAGACAGCCGAGGCCGCTGGCGACTTCATCGAAGGCGTGATGGTGGTGGCTTATGCCTGGCCCGACGTCTCGGAAAGATATTCCCCCGGCATGGCCGCCTTCCTGGCCGCGTACCGCAAGGCCTACAACCGCGACCCGATCGCGCCCCAGACCATGACCGCGTACGGCGGCATGAGAATGATGCTGGAAGTCATCCAGGCCGCCGGCAGCACCGACCCAGCCAAGATGCGCGCCGCCGCTCAGGCCCTGGACAAGCCCTACAACACGTACCCCGGTGGCTACGGCGCCAAGTTCGACGACAAGATGCAGAACACGCGCGCCTTCCCCACCATCATCCAGTGGCAGTCGAAGAAGCAGGTCACGGTGTTCCCGCTGGAAGCCAGGCGCGCCGGTGTGAACCTGGTCAACGTCCCCAGCAAAGTCTAAAAGGGCTTCGACCCGGTAGCACGATGGATGACATTTTCAACTCGCTGGTCATCGGCCTGCTGCTGGGTGGCATTTACGCCCTCATTGCACTGGGCCTGAATCTCATCTTCGGCGTGATCCGGGTGGTGAACTTCGCGCATGCCGAGCTGGTGATGCTCGGCATGTACGGCACGCTGCTGTGCGTGAACGTTTTGCACATCGAGCCCTACCTCTCGCTGCTGATCGTGGTGCCCTTGCTGGGCATTTTCGGGCTGGCGATCCAGCGGCTGGTGATCCAGCCGCTGCAAAACGAGCACATGATGCAGATGTTCGCAACCTTCGCGCTGCTGACCATCCTGCAGAACCTGGTGCTGGCGTTCACGCGCGGCGAGGGCTTTTCAGTAACGACGGCGGTGGCAACGAGCGGACTGCAACTGGGCGACGTGCGGGTGACGGCCACGCGCGGCATCGTGTTCGTCGCGGTCACTGTGCTGTCGGTGCTGCTGCACTACTTCCTCAAGAGCACGCTCACCGGAAAATCTATCCGTGCGGTGACGCAAGACCGGCAGTCCGCGCGCCTGATGGGCATCGACGTCGAGCGCACTTTCATCGTCACCTTCGGCATCGGCGCGGCGCTGGCCGGGGTGGCCGGTGTGCTGCTGGCGCCGGTGTACACGCTGTCGCCGAGCATCGGCGGCAACTTCATCCTGGCGGCCTTCGCCGTCGTGGTGCTGGGCGGGCTGGGCAGCGTGGCCGGCGCTTACTTCGGCGGGATGATTGTCGGCGTGATCGAGGCCTTTGCCGGCACCTTCATCGACCCTGAGCTCAAGCAGGCGATCTGGTTCCTGATCTTCGTGTTGGTGCTGGTGGTGCGTCCGACGGGCTTGTTCGGCCAGGTCGGCGCAGAAGAAATCGGTTTTCGGGAGCAGACGTGAGCAACGACCCCATCGCGGTGGACAGCAAGGCGCCGCCGGCACGGCCCGTCGTGTCCTCCCAGCACAGCACCAGCCGCGCCCTGAAGCTGGCTGCTCTGGCCATGGCCGCCACGGCCGCACCGATCGTCCTTTTCTGGGGCAACCAGTTCTGGATGAACATCCTCATCTACACCTACCTGTTCGCGGGGCTGGCGGTGTCGTGGAACATCATCGCCGGCTTCGGTGGGCAGTTCTCGCTGGGGCACGGCGTGTTCTTCGCGGCCGGGGCCTATATCGGGTCTATCTTGTATTTGCGCTACGGCCTCTCGCCCTGGATCGGCATCCTGCCGGGCATGCTGATCTGCGGCGTGCTGGGCCCGCTGATCTTCTGGCCCACCTTCCGCCTGAAGGGCTCGTTCTTCGCCATTGCCACCCTGGCCTTCAACGAGGTGGGCATGGCCCTTGCCAACTACTTCGAGATCACCGGCGGCCCGCGCGGCGTGCAGGTGCCGTTCAAGGCCGGCCTGGAAAACATGATCTTCGCCAACCCCTTGCACTACGCCCTGCTGATGTTCGGCTACATGGCGCTGTGCCTGGGCGTGGCCTGGCTGGTGCGCAATGGCCGCCTGGGCTTTTACCTGCTGGCCGTACGCGACGACCAGGATTGCGCCCGCGCCGCGGGCATCGACGTGGCACGGGTCAAGCTGCTGGGCATGGCCATCAGCGCCGCCCTCACCGCGGCCGGCGGCACCCTGTTCGCGATGTACGTTCGCACCATCGACCCGCCCACTTTGTTCTCGCTGACCGACATCGGCTTCAAGTTCGCGCTGCTGGCGCTGATCGGCGGCATCGGCACCGTGATGGGCCCTGTGCTCGGCGCCTTTCTCATCATCCCGACCGAGAACTGGCTGCGCACCCTGCTGTCTAACGCCATCCCTGGCGGCCACCTGCTGGTGCTGGGCACCTTCATGTTGCTGGCCGCGCTGTTCATGCGCAAAGGCGTGGGCCATGTCATCTCCGAGGCTTTGCGGCGCTGGCGGCATAAACGTTCGGCCGCGCAGCAGGGGGAGCGCAAATGAACGCCGTGGCCAACACGAGTGCAGGGCCGGGCGTGGGGGCCAGTGCGGCCGAACCCTTCATGCGCATCCAGAATGCCACCAAGCGCTTCTTCGGCCTGACCGCCGTGGACGACGTGAGCTTCGACGTCGCCCGTGGTGAGATCGTGAGCATCATCGGCCCCAATGGTGCCGGCAAGACCACGCTGTTCAACCTGCTGACCGGGCAGCTGCGCCCGACCAGCGGCGACATCATCCTTCAAGGCGAGGTCATCAACACCTTGCGGCCTGACCAGCGTGCCCGCAAAGGCCTGGGTCGCACCTTCCAGATCACCAAGCCGCTGGTGGCATTGACCGCGGTCGAGAACGTGATGGTCGGCGCCTTCCTGCACACGCATCGCCAGCGCGAGGCGCGCGAGCGGGCCCATGCGGTGCTGGAGCAGGTGGGCCTGTCCGGCCGCGACGAGGTCAAGGCCGGCGAACTCACGCCCGCCGAGCGCCGCCGCCTGGAAGTGGGCCGCGCCATCGCGCTGCAGCCCACCGTGGTGCTGCTCGACGAAGTGATGGCGGGCCTGAACCAGAGCGAGGTGGAAGGCCTGATCGAAGTTGTACGCGGCCTGCACCGCAGCGGCCTGACGCTGATGATCATTGAACACAACCTCAAGGTGGTGCGCGCCTTCTCCGAACGCGTGATCGTGCTGGACCGCGGCGCCAAGATCGCCGAAGGCGATGCCGACACCATCCTCAACATGCCCAATGTGGTGAAAGCCTACCTCGGGGAGCGCCGCCGATGAGCACTTTGCTCGACATCCAGAACCTGTCTTCCGGCTACGGCCTGGGCAACGTGCTGCAAGAGGTTTCCCTGCACGTCGAAACGGGCGAGGTGGTTTCGGTGGTCGGCGCCAACGGTGCCGGCAAGACCACCCTGCTGCGCACCGTCTCGGGCCTGCTCACACCCACCGGCGGCCAGGTGGTGTTCGACGGCCAGACCATCAGCGGCGTGGCGGCACACAAGCTGATCAAACGCGGCATGTCCCTGGTGCCTGAAGGCGGGCGGCTGTTCCCGTTCATGAGCGTGGCCGAGAACCTGGAACTGGGCGGCTTTACCGCCGCCAGCCGCCAGGACAACCGGCGCCTGGTCGACGAGATGATGACGCTGTTTCCGGTGCTCGGCGAGCGCCGCAACCAGATGGCCGGCTCTCTGTCCGGCGGCGAACGCCAGATGTGCGCCGTCGCCCGCGCCCTCATGAGCAGCCCACGCCTGCTCATGCTCGACGAGCCCTCAGCGGGCCTGTCGCCGCAGATGCTGGAGAAGGTGCTCCAGATGCTCAAGGCGGTCGTGGCCGCGCGCCAGGTGTCGGTGCTGCTGGTCGAGCAGCACGTGGAAGACGCGCTGGAGATGTCCAACCGTGGCTACGTGATCGAAAGCGGCCGCATCGTGCAAAGCGGTACCGGGGCCGCGCTCATGGCCGACCCGAACATCCAGCGCGCCTACATGGGGCTGTG
Source organism: Comamonadaceae bacterium (assembly GCA_947476465.1). Classification (GTDB taxonomy): domain Bacteria; phylum Pseudomonadota; class Gammaproteobacteria; order Burkholderiales; family Burkholderiaceae_C; genus Ramlibacter. Next base: position 42,610 of record CANJQN010000006.1, read on the forward strand.
AAGCCAGGGGCCGGCAGTTGCATGCCGCCTCGGTTCAGGCCCGGGCCATCAAAGGGGGACGCGCGCCGCAGCTCGGCGCGCAGGGGCAAGGTCATCAGGGCCATCGGGATGACTGCCGAATGAACTGGCACCCCGTTGGCGAGTGAATCCCACACAGGAGTCGAGTTGAAAAAATTCGTGGACACGCCGGCTACGGCCCCGGGCAAGGTCGCCAAGGGCGCAACGTTGGCTGCTGCACAATTCAGCCACGCCTTGTCGTTGGACGAAGTTCCGCAGGCCATTGTCGTCAAGGCGCGCACCTGCCTGCTTTACGGCCTCGGGATTGGCTTGGCGTGCATACACAGCGGATTCGGCCGGACGGCTGTCCAAGCATTGGTTGCACTTGAAGGCTCAAGCGGCACGGGGGGCGCCACCGCGCTGGCAACGGGTCATCGCCTGCCCGTGTCGGCAGCGGCCTTCTGCAATGCCGTGATGTTTCACGGCCGGTGCCAGGAGGACACGTTGAACTCCTCACACCTTGGAGTGGCAATCTGGCCAACGCTTTTGGCGCTGGTCGAATCGGGCAGGGCTCCGGCGTCCAACCTCCTCGTGGCCGCTATTGCGGCTTATCAGACGGCTGGTGCCATTGAGCGGCAGATCGGCCGCCATTCGTCCGCTCAGGGCTTTCGCGCTTCCCCCCTTTACGGAACGCTTGCCGCCGCCACAGCGGCAGCCAAAGCGATGGAGTTGACGCTTGCGCAGACGCAAGCGGCGCTGGCGCACGCCGCTGCCTTCGCCGGCGGCACACTTCAGGGCGTCGCCGAAGGCGCGGACGAGTGGCGCCACCAGATGGGCGTAGCGGCGCGGCGTGGCATGGAGGCGGCGTTTCTCGCTCGTGCCGGATCGGTCGGTTCGCTTCTTGCCCTGGAAGGACCACGGGGCTTTGCATTTGGCTTCGCGCGCAACACACTCGAAACGCCCGAGTTCGGGCAATGGCTGCTGCCTGAGATTGCGTTCAAGCCATTCCCTATCTGCAACCGCAATCAAGCTGCGGCCGCCTTGGCAATCCGTATTCGGAGTCGTTTCGACGTCGAACAAATCCAGATGGTGCGGATGCGAATCCATCCGAACGTGCTCAACGGAATGATCAACCCCGGACCATTCGAGCTCCTCGGTCAGACGCTGTTGAGCGTTAACTTCTGCTGTGCGACCGCGTTGGCCCGCGGCGCAATCGAGCTGCGTTCCTTGAGCGAATTCAATAGCCCGGATATCGCGTCGTTGCTCGCGAGGACACAGGTCTCAGTCGATCCCGCCGTTCCTTACCTGTCCGCTGCGGCCACGGTGGAAACCGTCGACGGCGTGCATCACGAGCTCGTTGAGCGACGCGGCCTGGAAGACTTCGATTTCACGCGCGCACAAGTCAATGACCTACTGGCAGGACTGGCTGGGGAAATGCAGTTGCCGGTAGAGAGCATGCGTGCGCTGGACAGCTTCGCCAACGCCAATGTCATCGACTCGGTAGAGCCCGTTCTTGCCGCATTTGCGAATGCCCGTGAATTCGGGCAAAAGCTTTGAGCGGCCGCATGTCCCTCCACGCTCGCCCACTCGAGCGTCGCGAAGTCGGGCCAGACCCATGCGCCGGCGTCAGCTCTTGGCGCTGATCAGCGGGCCCTTCGCCCTCATGTCCGGCGCCAGCGCTCTTGCCGATGGCTCCGGCCAGCAACTGGCGTCCTAGGGCACCGGAGGTAACCGTTTTGGGCCACTGGGGGCGCACGGCTTGGGCGACAAGGCCGACCGCTGGGGTCGGGTGTTCGACCGTGCGCGCGCCATCGCCACCGGCTCACGCCACTCCGTGGCGATCGACTTGGACGGCACACTGTGGGCGTGGGGGTCGGGTTTCGCGATCAAACCCCAAAGGCTGCGCGAGGCCATCCTGGCTGTGGCCGCAGGCGACTCGGCGACGATTGCGCTGAACGCGCATGGCAGCCTGATGCAGTGGGACAGCGGTGCCGGGCCGCGCGAGTTGCGGGTGCGGTGAAAGGCCGCAACGGCCGAGGAAAGAGTCGATGAACCGGACGGGCACCCCGACTGCCTGCGCACGCTTGTTGCGCCAACGTTCGCTTTGACTTGAAGGAGAACCCATGGCCCTCAATCGCCGCACGCTGCTGGGTCTGCGCAGCATCCACCGCCCCGCCGATTTTTTCGCTGCGCGCCCACACGCAGGCCTGGCCCACTCAACCGGTCAAGCTGGGCGTCACGTTTGCGCCGGACGGCGCCAGTGACATCGTTGCAAGACTGTTTGCGCCATTCATGTCCGCACGCCTGGGGCAACCGGTGGTGGTGGAGAACGGCGCGTGTCACCCCACCCGTTCGCCCCCTTTTAAAAACCTTGAATGCCGAAACTGGCCACAAGATCTTTCAATATTTGGGCCTTGTCAAATTTACCAAACCGGGTTCGAGGCAACTTCTGGGTGAAATGAATTTTCTTCGGTACTTTGTGGGCTGCCAAACCGGTGCGGCAATAGCCCATGATGTCGTCAGCGGAACACCGAGCGTCGGGCCTAAGTACCACTACCGCAGTTAAGGCTTCCGACCATTTTTTGTCCGGCACGCCAATCACAGCCGCCTCAAGGACCTCAGGGTGACGGTAGAGCACCTGTTCAACCTCACTGGGGTAGACATTGAACCCGCCGGTTTTGACCATGTCTTTTTTTCGGTCAACGACGTACAGAAATCCATCCCCATCGACCTCCACCACGTCCCCGGTTTTAAACCATCGGCCTGAAAAGGCATTCCGTGTCTCGTCGGGGTTATTCAGATAACCAGCGGTTACCTGGGGCCCAGACAGACCGAGTTCACCGAGATTGGCTGGGCTGGGTCTGCCTTCATCGTCCAAAAGCGCCATTTCTATGTGTTTTCCGATTCTTCCAACCGAACGGAATTTTCCCTCCGCCATGTGTGATGGCAACAGAAAGGTGACCGGGCCCGCGAGCTCGGTCAAGCCATAGACATTGCCAATAACCTCACCAAAAATAGCGCGCGACCGCTCATAGGTGGCAATGGGAAGAACGGAACCGGCCACGGTAAGCAAGCGTATGCTGCGCACGTCCCTCGACCTGGCCTCGAAGGCCCCAATCAAGTCGTTCAACATGGTTGGGATCATGTTCAACGTCGTAATCCGGTGTCTTTCGACCAGTTCCAGTACCAGATGGGGATCCCAATGCTTGACGATGGTGACACTTCCTCCCGCTAAAAGCGTCGCTCCCGCGGTGTACCAGGCGGCGTGGGACATCGGAAGCACAATCAGATGCCGGTCCGACGCAGACAGCCCCCACTGCTCCACAGACGTCTCCAGCGAACACATCCAGCTTTCGTGCGATTGCACCGCGGCCTTGGACTTGCCCGTCGTTCCACCGGTATACATGACGCAAAATGGATCCGCGGCCTTGACCTGGATGTCAAGCGCAGGCGCATCGAACAGCGCAAGCTTGTGAATGAAATCTTCGTCCAGCAGATGTGGAAGATGGTTTAACTCCTCGCGCCGCTCGGCCACCAGCTCGGCGAAATCGCGCGCGTAGAGCAAGGCTTGCGCGCCAGCGTCCTTGATCTGAAACGCCAGTTCGGCACCGGTTATGCGCTGCGACAGCGGCAAGGCGACGATCCCGGTTCGCGCGCAGGCAATGTAAATGTAGAGAACCGCTGCGCAATTGGGCAACAGGAATGCAAACAGATCTCCCGCCTTGAGTTCCAAGGCGAGCAACGCGGCTGCGAATCGGTTGACCTGGGCGTTCAGTTCACGGTAGCTGACGCGCTCCGTGTCGCCAAGCAGCGCGAGTGACTCATCAGTCGCACCAAATTTCGCGAAGAGGGTGGAATTCATCTCTTCAACTATTTGGCGACACGTCGGCTGCCGGCCATGACTGGTCCGCCACCGCCGGGAATGCGTTTCGAATAGCGCACGTCCACGACCAACTCTTTGAAGAACCAGCGCCCGTCGATCTTGACGAACTGGTCTTCATAAGTGCCGGCGATGACCACCGGGTCCGCGACGTCGGGAACATCCTGGCGCAGCGATTTACACAGGCACAGTAAATAGAACTGGCCCCTCGCGCTCTGGCCATCTTCTGCGAGATCGATCCGCGGCGATGTCACGTAATGCAGTACGTCGACCACCGTTGTGGCAAGTCCCGCGAAATAGGCCCTGATTTCAGCATGCCCCTTGAAATCGCCATACCCGTTGGCGGCCCACCGGCCGTCGGGAACAAATACCGAACACAGCCCATCGAGGTCATAACCAGCGTCGCAAAAGGCCGCATACCGGTACTTCAGCGACGTAATGGCACTGACATCTTCAATGCGCCCGACCCTCTGTTCAAGCGTCATGGATTCGCGATCTTGCTGCATGCCGTTGTCCCCTTCATCAAGGCGTTAATCAATCCCGTCAGCCGGCATATCATTCCACGGGCTTCCCCACGATTCTTGCGCAAAGGCGTCACCGCCTCGCCTTTGCCCGTGCTGCTGACGCGTAAGCGTGCCGCCCAATGCGCCCTGCGTAACGGCGGTGCCCTTGATCAGTATCGCCCTAGTCTTCGGCGATTTCTTGGCTGCGTGGACCAGGGCGATGAACCTCGACCGCATCGACCTGGCGTAAAACGATCTGCGCTCGCCAGTGTCTACGGCGCCAGGCACCAGGCCTGCGCCCGCGCCACGTAGCGCTCGGCGTCCGCGTGGAGCAGAAGTCGCTCCTCTAGCAGCGTCGCGGCGGCCTTTCGCACCAGGTCCAGGTAGGCCTCGCGGCTCGGATAACGCTCCCGCAGCGACTGACGTGGATCCCCATTCGAGCTTCTTTCCCCAAGGGTGGCGGCAAAGGCGATGAAGCTTCCCCTGCGGTCGCCCAGCGCGCCCTGCGGATAGGGGGATCGATAGCAGTTCCACCCCGCGTAGGTGCCCAGTGGCACGCGGATATCGGGCGTGAGAACGCCATTGACCTCGTTACCGTCGGCGTCCACCGCGCACACCCTCACGCCGTAACGAAAGCCCGGCTTCTCCGGGTGGACCCAGTCGCCGGAGGGGACCACGTCGTTGCAGTGGCGTGCCAGTTGCAAGCCGTCCCAGTGTGGGAACTGCAGCGCACTCACCGGCAGCAGCGTGCCTTGGGCAATGGTGGGCACGCGGCTGGCGGGCGGCGGCCGACCGCTCCTCACCCACTCATGAAGTGCCTGCAACAACGCGCGAAGCACCGGCGAGGGATCGTGCGGGTTGCCGGGGTTCGCGCAGCTGCCGCGGTCTGTGGTCAGGCCTGGGCGGCCGTCGTGCTGCGTGCCGGCGATCAGGTAGGCACGCGCGTTGTCGGGGAGGGTCAGGTCATGCTCGCCCAGCGGATCGGTGTGCAGCAAGGATGCGCCTTTCTGCCAATACTCAGACGACGTGTTTGTCTCGATCAGCAAAGGGTCGCATGCGCTGTCTGCGAGCAGCGCGGCGCTGTGGCCCGAGTGCGGATCCGCGGTCCGGGCGGCGGAGAACGGAAACTCGTTTTCGGGAAAATCGTGATCCTGGTGCTGGGTACGCGTGCGAAACGGTTGCGCAAACAGGTCGTCGACGAAGGCACGGCCCGCGCCAGCGATATGAACGAACATGCCATCGAACACCCGGCGCCCAAGTGGGTCTCGGTTGAATCCCTTTGCGGCGAAGCCGCGCAGGTACCTACCCGCCTGAGAGATACCGACGGCGAGGGTGTTGCGAACCGGTCCGCCCACCAGGGCCGCGGCGCCAGGGTCGTGGCGCAGGAAACTCACCAGGTCGCGGGTGACGGCGTATCCCACGCCCAGGACCTTGGCGCCGGTGGCGGGGTAGTGCACGTCGTAGAGCCAGCCGGGCTGCGGTTTGCTGCCTTCGGGGAGCAGGACGATGTGTCTTGCGTCCTGGTAACGCCACGCCTGCGCGTGCAGTTTTCGGGGAACGTCATGCACGTGTTCGCGCACGGCCAGCCAGGTATGGGCCGGGTCGGTGGAGGCGGCTTCATACGACAACCGAAGCCGGTCCAGGATTCCGTGGCGTGTGCCTGAGACGAATTCATCGCGCACGATCCGCACGATGGGCTGGCCGGCTTCGTGGGCATCGGGCCCCTCGAGCGCCAAAGCCCCCGCGCCAGGCGCCGCGTTCGCGTCCCAGCCGCACCAGGCGAGCGTGAACCCGCTATGCAAGGGGGCGGCGTTGCCCAACTGGTCCAGCGCATCCAGCATGTTGCTTTGCGAGTGCGCGTCGAAAAGGTACGCAAAGAGCAGTTTCTTGCCGCGGTTTGTCGCTTCGTACAGCACGGATCCGTTGCCTCGCGCGGGCAGTGCAGGCCGAAGAAGCTCGAAGGGCGTACGGTACTCGACGTCTCCGCTGGGCGTTCGCGCGGCAGCCTCCAACCACGGGATATTGCGATTGGCCGGGTCATCGGGATCGAGGCGGCCGACTGCAACGCCGGAAATCCTCAGGTAAGCCCCGGTGGTGCCAAAAAGCTCTCCATCCAGAAAGGGGGCTTCTCTCCAGTGGTCAAGCGAGGTGATCAATGTTGCTCCTTGCTTGGGGCATCAGGGCTGCGTGGCTACGTCTTCGGCCCGTAAGAATAACTCGCGCAGCAGCATTGGAGGCATCTGCAACCGCAGGCGTTTCGATTGACGATCGCGCTGGCCGCTTCATACATTGCCCTTGTCCTTACCCACGTAATGGACCCCGCCTACAGCCTCGTAGCACGTGAACGGCTGAGTTTTGTTGACTGTTCCGATGTCGCCCCCGTGGTTTCGAATGTTCAAGAGATTGTTTCTCGCTTTGGTCCTGTTCCCGTTGGCGACTGCGTTCGCGCAAGAGTATCCGAACAAATCGATTCGTCTGATCGTGCCGAACCCGCCGGGCGGCAGCACCGATCTGGTCGCGCGGCGGCTGGCGGCCGGTCTCGCGACGGAGCTTGGTCAGCCTGTGATCGTGGATAACCGCGGTGGCGCGAGCGGCATGGTCGGCGCGCAGGTCGCGATGAACGCGCCGCCCGACGGCTACACGCTGTTCTTTGCTCCCACGTCGGTGATGGCCATCAATCCGGCCGTGTTCGCCAAGCTGCCGTACGACCCGCTCGTGAGCTTCGCCCCTGTGTCCTTGCTGTCCAAGCAGCCCCTGCTATTTGCCGTCACCCCGTCGTTGCCGGCCAATACCCTTTCCGAACTGATTGCCCTCGCAAAATCGAAGCCGGGCATGCTCAATTTTGCCGGCACTGGGGCCTCCGCCTCATTGCCACTCCTGCACTTCGCCCACTTGGCCGGGATGAAGGTCGTCGAGGTTCCCTATGCCGGCGGCGGCCCGGGCCTGTCGGCGCTGATCGCAGGGCAAGTGGAGATTGCTTCGCTCACGCTGGGCACCGTCTACCCCCATGTGCAGGCGAAAAAGATCCGCGGACTGGCCGTAACCGGTGCCCGACGCTCCCCCCTGGCCCCGGAACTGCCAACCGTGGCCGAGCTCGGTTTCCCCGGCTACGAAGCCACGATCTGGAACGGTCTGGCGGTCCCGGGCGGCACCCCGAAGGACATCATCGATCGACTCAATCGTGCCGTGGTCAAGGTGATGGCCTCTGCGGAGATCGTCAACCAGTTCGCCACGGACGGCATCGACATCACGACCAGCACGCCCGAGAAATTCGGCGAGCACATCCGTGCCGAGATCGTGCGCTGGAAAAAGGTCGCGAGCGACAGCGCCATCAAGTTGCAATGACCGCGTCAACGAAGCAGCGCTTGGCCGCCATGGACGCCGAATCCACCACCACCCTGTGCGAGGAGCCCGTCACGATCGGCCAATTGCGCATCACGCCACTGCACTCCACCATCGGCGGACGCGTCCAAGGGCTGGACTTGCGCGGCCCGGTGTCCGACGCCCTGAGGGATGCAATCAACACAGCGATGGACCGCTTTGCCGTGTTAGTCATTGCCGGCCAGCAGCTGGATGACGCACAGCAGTTTGCGTTCGCGACAAGGTTCGGCCCCATCGAAGATGCGTCCAGCGGCGTCAAGGAGCGGGGGAATCGACTGTCGATCAAGGAGATGAACGACATCTCCAACCTGGACGCCGACGGGAAGATCCTCGCGGCCGACCACCGCAACCGCATGTATGCCCTGGGAAACCTCCTTTGGCACAGCGACAGCAGTTTCAAGCGCTCGCCCGCGCAGTACTCGATGTTGCACGCTCGCGTCGTCCCGCCGGAGGGGGGAGAGACGGAATTCGCCGACATGCGTGCGGCCTGGGACGAGTTGCCGGCAAAGATGAAAGAAAAGGTCAAGGACCTGATCTGTGATCATTCCATCATCACTTCACGCAAGAAGCTTGGCTTCGACGAATTCTCTGCCGAAGAGCTCAAGCGAGGGGCGCCTTCACCCCAGCGGCTGGTTCGGCGCCACGAGAGTAGCGGCCGGATTTCGCTGTTCCTGTCGGCACACATCGGCAGCATTCACGGCTGGCATGTGCCGCAAGCCTTGGCGCTGATCAACGATCTGACTGAATTCGCGACTCAACGCAAGTTCGTTTATCAGCACACGTGGACGGTACACGACCTGGTGATTTGGGACAACCGGTGCACCATGCATCGTGGCCGCACGTATGACAGCCATGTCTATCCGCGGGACTTGCGGCGGGTGACTGTGCGGGGGTCGGGCTCGACGGTGGACGAACAGCTCTGAGTCGCTGTCGCTACGTGCTTCAGTGACGCTTGGGACTCGCCCCGGCGGCATTGGTCCCGCGCGCTGCCTTCTTCTCCTTGCGGTGCGAGCGCACCGCGATCTGCGCATTCGTGTTCGGCGGTAACTGGGTATCGAAAATCTCAAGCAGGAAATCGGCGAAGACGCGGATTTTCGGAGAGATGAAACGCGCCTTCGGCGTCACCAGCTGAAAGGTTCGCATCGAGTTGCTCCACTCGGGAAAGAGCTCGACCAGTTCGCCAGTGGCCAGCGGCGCCCTGACGAACAGGTCCAGCACGCAGATCGCCCATTGACCCTTGATGGCGGTCTGGATCAGCGCATCGGTACTGTTGATCAGCAGTGAGCCTGAAGGACGCAGCACGACATGCTCATCGCGGCGTGCATAGACCCAATCGAGCGGCGTGTAGTGTCCTTCGGACAAGAGCCCCAGGCATCGCTGCGGATCGAGCTCGCGCGGACTCTTTGGCGCGTCGCGGCCGGCATATAGCTGGGGCGAAGCACAGGTGACGTAGCGGGCGCTGCAGATCGGGCGCGCCACCATCTCGGCGTCATCCACGCTGTCCATGCGGACCGCTAGATCGGTGCCGCGCTCGATCAGTCTTTGCGACTGATTGGTGAGGTTAATTGCGACGGTGAGCGCCGGGTGGCGGCGCAGGAACTCGGGCATGTGGGGAAAAATCTTCTGGCCGAGCGCGAAAGGCAGCTCCACACGCAGGTTGCCGCTGATTGTGCCGCCACGCACGGCGACCTCGGCGTCGGCCTGCTCGAACAGCGGTAGCAACTCGCGCGCGCGCTGCAAGTAAATTGTCCCCTCGTCGGTCAGGTGCAGGTGCCGGCTGTTGCGCTGCAACAAGGTGACGCCCAGGTGTTCCTCCAGGTTTCGCACGCAGGTTGTCACAGTGGCATTGGCGAGGTCCAGCGATTCGGCCGCACGGGAAAAGCTTTCGCATTCGGCCACGCGGGCGAAGACTTTCATAGCCCAGAGGCGATCCATCGGAGTCCTTCACTGACGTTTCGGGAAACTCGAACGATACCTTCATGAATCTCGTCTGTCACGCAGGGTGGCCCAAACCTATGATGCGCGCAGGGACCGCCGCAAGAAGATCCGCAGGGCAAGCGACCCACACCAAGACGGCCCCCTCACCAGGAGACAAAGTCATGGATATCGCAGGAAATTGGCCGGCAAGGCTGGTCGGTCGTCGCGCGGCCGGATGGATGATGGCGGCGCTCGGCCTGCTCTCCATGGTCGGGCCCGCACTCGCGCAGCAGGACTATCCTTCGCGGCCAGTGCGACTGGTCGTCGCATATCCGCCGGGTGGATCGACCGACATCGCTGCGCGAGTCATTGCGCCGGCGCTTGCGCAGGCGCTGGGCGTCAATGTGATCGTCGAAACGAAGGCCGGCGCCAACGGCTCCATCGGCGCCGAATACGTGGCACGCAGCGCGCCGGATGGCTACACCATCCTGCTCAACAGCATCAGCCCGATGGTGGTGAATCCACATACCGTCCCGCGCGGCGTTCCCTACGACCCGATCAACGATTTCGTCGCGATCTCCGGCGTCGGCGCCAACCCCTCGGCGCTGGCCATCCATCCAAGTGTTCCGGCCCGCAACCTCAAGGAGTTGCTGGAGCTGGGCAAGACCCGCGACATCGCGCTGGCATCATCCGGCGAGGGCGGCTTGCCGCACCTTGTGATCGAGAGCCTGAAGAAGAGCTCGGGCGCGCGCATCGTCCACGTTCCCTACAAAGGCGGCGGGCCGGCAGCCACCGATGCGGTCGCCGGTCACGTCCAGGGCGTGGTGATCGATCTCGCCGCTCTGCGGACCATGATCCAGAGCGAGCGGTTGCGCGGCATCTTCGTCGCCAGCGACAAACGCAGCGAGTTCCTGCAGGAGGTAGCAACGGCTGGCGAGCAAGGATTTCCGCTGCTGGCCCTGAGCTGGATGGGAATATATTCGCCCGCGAAAACGCCCAAGCCTATCGTCGACAAGATCTTCGCTGCGGTCATCACGGCGCTGGCGCAACCACAGGTCAAGGAGGGATTCGCCAAGATCGGAATGTCGACCTTCCCGTCGGCCTCACCCGATGCGTTCGCGCTCTTCATGAAAGACGAGTACACCAAGTGGGGTACGGTCGCCAAGGAATCGGGCGCAAGGGCCAAGGAATAAACCGTGCTTGCAGCAAGCGAATCCCTATCGACATCCAGGTGGATGCGGGCCTGACGGTGACGGGCGCATTCGAAAGGAGCGTGGTCGACGCCGCGCTGGCCGTCAACCTGGACCGGGTGTCGGCGCTGGCGATCGAGCGGGCGCGGATCGGCCTGTCGGACGCCGTGGGCATCGCCATAGCGGGCAGCCGCGAGCCCTTGGCTGGCACCGTGCGCGGCTTCGCTGCCGGGACCGGCGCCCGCCTGTGGGGAACCACATTGCGGGCGGGCGCGGCAGATGCCGCATGGGCCAATGGCGTCGCGGCGCATGTGCTCGACTGGGACGACTATTCACACCCGATGTATGGCCATTGCAGCTCGGTGCTGACCCCGGTCTGCTTTGCGCTGGCCGAGTCTTTGGGGCGCAGCGGCCGCGAGCTGATGGAGGCTTGGCTGGCCGGCCACGAGGTCGATGCCCGCATCGGGGACGCCGCGACCGTGCGCCACTATCGCAAGGGCTGGCATGCGACAAGCAGCGTCGGCGTGTTCGGCGCGACCGCCAGCGCCGCGCGGCTGCTCAGGCTGGATGCTGCGCAAATGACGATGGCGCTGGGCATCGCCGCCTCCAGCTGCGGCGGCATCCGCGAGAACTTCGGCACCACCACCAAGCCATTGCACGCCGGCCAGGCTGCTCGCGCCGGCGTGATGGCTGCGCTGCTGGCCCAGGCCGGCGTCGGCGGGTCGCCCACGGCCCTTTCGGGGCGTTATGGATTCCTCGCGCTTTACGGAGAAGGCGCGCCCGTTGGCGAAGTGCCAAGCACGCTCGATGCCGGCAAGCTGGCGATCGAAGGCGAATGGGGAATCGTCCTCAAGCCCTATGCCTGCTGCGGCAGCAGCCACCCGCTGATCGACGCGACGCTGGGTCTGATGGATCAAGCCAATCCAAAGCCGGAGGCGATCCGCTCGATTACCTGCCACATCGATCCGCTGACCGCATCGATCTTGCAGTTTCATGACCCCCGCACGCCTTTCGAGGCGCGCTACTCGCTCGAGTACCCGGTCGCCGTCGCGATCCTGGACCGTGCCGGCAACGCGGAGCAATTCGAGCAAGCGCGCGTGGCAGCGCCCGACGTGCGCGCGATGTTGGCGCGAGTGAAGGTGGTGGACGACCTGCGCAATCCAGAGCACAGCGTGTTCGGCGGCGAGGTGGTTTTCGAACTCGAGGACGGCTCTGTGCTGCGCAAGCATGTCGACCACGGCCTGGGCCATCCGCTCAATCCGATGTCGCGGGCACAGCGGCAGGCCAAGTTCACCTCGGCCACTTCGCTGGTGCTGGCACCCGAGGAGGTGGATCGCCTGGCCGCGACGCTCGACCGGATCGAGGAAATCGAATCGGTCGGCGACGTCGTCGAAATGATGGTTCCGCGTGCCGCGCGGGAAATGAAGTCGTGAACGTGAAAGAGGGAGAAAAATGGCAGGACTGAATAGGAAAGCGGCAATCATCGGCGTTGGCGAGACCGCCGTCGGAATCTTGCCGGAATCGACCGCACTGGGCCTGTACGTCGAGGCCGCGGAGCTGGCGCTGGCCGATGCGGGAATGAAGTGGTCCGACATCGACGGCCTGTACACCGCCGTGTCGCGTGTCGATCCGCATCCGACCGGTTCCGCGGCGCTGGCCGAGCACCTGGGACTGCGCCCCAAGTTCGCGCTCTCGATGCCCGTCGGCGGCATGCAGGTGACTGCCTGCATCTACCAGGCGGCGGCCATGGTGCTGGCCGGCATCGCCGACAACATCATGGTGATCTGCGCCGACAACCTGCTCAGTGGCATGAGCCGCGCCGGAGCGGTCGACCACTATGCTGACACCGGCCACCCGGACTTCGAAAATCCGATGGGCGCGATGATTCCCTCGCTCTACGCGCTGGCCGCGCAGCGGCACATGCACGAGTACGGCACCACGCCCGAGCAGCTGGCCGCCGTCGCGGTGCAGTTCCGGCAGAACGCCGGCCGGCATCCGAAGGCGCACAAGCGCACGCCCATCACGATCGAGGACGTGCTCGATTCGAAGATGATCGCGACCCCGTTTCACATGCTCGACTGCTCGCTGATCTCCGACGGCGGCTGCGCCTTCATCATCACCAGCGCCGAGCGCGCCCGCGATGCGCGCCAGACGCCGGTGTTTCTGCTCGGCGCCGGCGAGGGCCGGGCGCACCAGCACATGAGCCAGTCGCCCTCGCTCACCAGCTTTGCCGCGCGTGAGGCGAGCCAGCGCGCCTATGCGATGGCCGGCCTCGGGCCGAAGGACATTGACGTCGCAATGCTGTACGACCCGTTCACCATTTCCCCGATCATCTCGCTTGAGTCACTGGGCTTTTGCCCGGTGGGAGAAGGCGGACGGTTCGTGGAGGACGGCCACATCGCGCCGACCGGCTCGATTCCCGTCAACACCCACGGCGGCCTGCTTTCGTATGCGCACCCGGGGCGACCCGGCGGCGTGCTGCTGGTGGTCGAGGCGATGCGGCAGCTGCGGCGCGAGGCCGCCGAGCGGCAGATCCCGGATGCGGAGATCGCCCTCGTCCAGGCCAACGCCGGCATCACCTCCGGCGAAGTGACATTGATATTGGGCCGATAAGCCAACCCGAGGACCGCCCGAACATGGACCCCTTCATCAAGCCGCTTCCGACCATCACCGTCGAGCAGGCCCCGTTCTGGGAAGCCGCCCGAGCCGAACGCCTGATCCTGCAGAAGTGCGGCGCATGCGGGCGCTACCAGCACTATCCGCGCATCGTGTGCCGGCACTGCCAGAGCCACGACCTGTCCTGGCAGGAATCCACAGGCGCGGGCGCCGTGTTCACCTTCAGCACGGTCTATCGGTCACCCGGACCGTTCGTTGACGACGTGCCCTACATCACCGCGGTGGTCGAGCTGGAAGAAGGCGCGCGCATGTACACCCGCATCGTCGAGTGCGATCCGCAGCGAGTTGCCATCGGCATGAAGGTGCGGCCCAAGTTTGTGCCGCAGAACGACGAAGTGACCTTCGTCTACTTCGAACCGGCGCAGGCGGCTTGATGCCTGAGAAAGCCGCAGCGGTCAGCCCCGGCCGGGAGCGCCTCGCGCAATGCCTGTTCGAACCGAAGTCTGTCGCCATCCTTGGCGCGTCGCGCAACCCGGTGAAGTTCGGCAATCACTTGGTGGCGATCCTCGCGGCGCATGGCTTCCAGGGTGACATCTATCCGCTCAATCCCGTCGCGCAGGAGATCGCCGGGATTCGCTGCTATCCGGACTTGGCAAGCCTGCCCGGGCCCTGCGACCTGGTGGTGATCGCACTGCCGGCCAGCGAGGTGCTCACGGCCTTCGAGTCCTGCATTGCGCACGATGTCGGCGCCGTGGTGATCGTCAGCTCCGGCTTCTCCGAAGTGGGCGACGCCGGCCGCCTGCTGGAGGCCCAGCTGGTGCAGGCCAGCCGCAGGAGCGGCCTGCCCTTCATCGGGCCGAACTGCGAGGGTTTCGTCAACAACCCGTCATCCCTGTTCGCCGTGATCGCTGGCGCGATGTTCGAAGTGCCGGCACGCCCGGGCGGCGTGTCGCTGGTGGCCCACAGCGGCGCCTACACCGGCTATGCCTACAGCGAGATCGCCTACCAGGGCGTGGGCATCGCCAAGGCGGTCAGCTCCGGCAATGAAGCGGTGCTCGGCCTGCCGGAGCTTCTTGCGCTGTTGGACGGCGACGACCAGACCAAGGCGGTGCTGCTGCACCTCGAAGGCGTGCGCGATGCGCAGCGGTTTCGCGCCGCAGCCAGCCGCCTGGCCTTGCACAAGCCGCTGGTCATCAACCATGTCGGCCGCCACCCGCGTTCCGCGGTGGTCGCCAGCACGCACACCGCGGCGCTGGCCGCGCCGGGCAGGACACTCGATGCCTACTACCGGCAATGCGGCGCGGTGGTGACGAAGAACCTCGAAGAGATGGTCGACGCGACCGTCGCGCTTGCCACCTACGTTCCGCCAGCGGGCGATCGCGTTGCGGTGATCTCCTTTTCCGGCGGTATGCGGGTCGAGATGGTCGATCTGCTGGTCGAGTCGGGGTTCGACGTGCCCGATTTTTCTCGCGAGACAGAGTTGCGCTTGGCCGAATTCATTCCGGGCCATGGCAGCCGCTGCAACCCGGTGGACATGGCCGACGGCCTGTTGCGCGATCCGGCCTGCGCGGCCAAGAGCATGCGCGCGGCCGCCGACGACGAGAACATCGACGTGATCGTGGTTTTGCTGACGGTCACGCGCAATCTCGACATCGCGCGCAGCGTCATCGCCGCCGCGGGCGATGTCGCCGGCAAGCCGGTCTTGCTGGCCTGCACCTCGCAAAAGGTTTCGGCACCGGCCGTGGCGCTGATGCGCGACGCCGGCATCCCCGTTTTCTCATCGCTGCAACGCGTCGACAATGCATTGCGCGCACTGCGCACGCGCCGCCACGCGCTGGTGCGCCTACGCGAGGAGGCTTGCGATGCATGAAGTCTCGCAACACCCAACGGCACACTCGGCCCGGCGCACCCTGGGCCTGGGCGAGGCGCTGACACTGCTGGCGCAGCAGGGCCTGCCCTGCGTGCCATGGGTCGAACTGCCCTCGGCACAGCCGATAACCGAGGAAAACCTTTCGGCCTTGAAATTTCCCGTGGCGGTCAAGTTCGATTCGCCGCATATCGCACACAAGACCGAGGCCGGCGTCGTGGTGCTCGGTTGCACTTGCGCCGCCGAAGTGGAGAGCGCCCGCATGACCGTGCGCCAGCGGGCCCTGGCGTACAACCCGCAAGCCGAAGGCGGAACACTGTGCGTGCAGCAAATGGCGGTCGGTGTCGCTGAATGCCTGGTGGGCCTGCACCGCGATCCGGTGGTCGGTGCGGTCGTGGTGGTGGGCACGGGCGGCGTGATGGTCGAGCTGTTCGACGATGTTGCGATACGGGTATTGCCGATGGGCCGCAGCGACGTGGCCGACATGTTGTCGCAACTGCGCGGCATCCGCCTGCTGGAGGGATTTCGCGGCCGCCCGCGCGGCGACCGCGAAGGCCTGGAGCGGCTCATACGCGCCGCTGCCGCGCTATTCCTGAAAGACCCCGCGATCGTGTCCGTCGACCTGAACCCGGTGATCGTCGGCGCCGATGGCGTATGGATAGTTGACGCCATGATCGAGCGAAACGCTACGGAGACGTCTTGAAGCTGGGAATTGTTTCCGACATCCATTGCAACCGTGCCGCACTGGAAGCGGCGATAGAGCGCATGGGCCCGGTGGACGAATTGATCTGCCTTGGCGACAGCATCAACGAGTACCGCTTTTCCAACGACGTCGTGTCGCTCCTGCGCGAACGCTGCGCCCACATGATCCTGGGCAACCACGAGGAAACGATGCTTGCCATGCCGCGCTCACGCGCCTACGGCAAGCCGGGCAACGATCCGGCGCTGTTGGGCTGGCTTGAGACCCTTCCAACGCGCAAACTGCTGCATTACGGCAGCAAGAAAGTGCTGCTGGTGCACTCGACGCCCTGGTCGCCGCGCGGCGACTATGTCTATCCGCGAAGCCCGTTGCTCAAGCGCTTCGGCGAAGTCGATGCCGACTTCGTCCTGTTCGGGCACACCCATATGCAGATCGCCGAACGTGTGGGCAAGGTGATGGTCGTCAACCCGGGCTCGGCCGGGGAAGCGCGCGACCACCGCAACGGCCACCAGCTCAGCTGCGCGGTGATCGACGTCGCAAGCGAAGAGGTTCGCCTGATCGACTTCCCGGACCCGGCCCGGCCATCTGCGTAGTGCAGACTTGACCTCATGCCGGTGTCTGTGGCCAGTCCGTGACCAACACGGCCCTTGACTCCCCGGTTCGGGTGTCGGAAATGCTCACGCAGCCCCAGTAGCCGGCTTCGGCAGGGCCCGATAGATGACGAACTGCGCTCGCGATCTGGTCGATCGTTGCGGGTGCGATCACCAGCCGCGATGTGCCGATCACCAGCGAGACGCGCAGGCACAGATGAGCCGGGAGGTCAGGCGCCACGTGAGCGGCGTGGCAGCACCGCCCCTCCTCAAACACGGCGGATCCAGCACCGAACCGGTCACGGATCTCCCACTTGATCTGGCGGCACGCGAGCGCCAGAATCTGCGTTGCATAGCGCCCCGCTCCCAGAATCGCAAACCGATCTGTGACGACGTGGAGCGGCCGGCTCCAACGGTGCTCATAGGCTTTTTCGCCCTGCGGCAAATCGCTGTAGCAGCACAGCTCGACCCCATTGCCTGGCGTCAGTTGGAGAGCGAGGTTCGAGCCGATCTGCCACGACAGGGTTGCATTGACCAGCTGCCGAACGATGCAGGCAAACGCAGCCCCGTCTTCCATGCTTCCCAGCAACATCGCCGGGCGCTTCCATAGCGCATCGCGCGTGGACGCTGCGTCCATGGTGCGCTCTTCGTAAGGGCCCATATCGGTCTCCAGGAACACGCAGAAACGGGTCAGTGTCCGGTAGGTCCGGGTCGGGTGCAGTGGAGCAGCCACGGCTCCACCATCTGCGCAAGCTCCTCGTCGGTCAGGCCGCAAGGCCATGGCTCCCGACCCTCCACGGCGGGCCATCCCAAAACCTTCAGCCCCGCCTCTGTAAAGCCGCCCAGCGGACCCAACTCAGAGGATCCTTTTTCCGCCAAAAGCCGGCGAAACTCCTCTTCCGCCTCGTAGGTAGCCTTGTAGCGCCGCAGAAGTAACTTGCGCTGGTCATAACTGCGCTGGGCCACCACGCGCGCCTGTTTGATATACAGGCGCAGTCGCTGTGCGTACTGACTGCACCAGCCCATGTGAACGTAAGACAGGCGTTCTCCACGATCGATCTCCAGACGGCCACTGAACCAGTCGGCCTTGATTGGAAACCGGCGATCTCCAAAGACCGTGGCGGGGTTGATCGGCTGGTTGAGGAAATCAAGAAGACCAATTAAAAATAGTTCGTCATCAAAGACCTCCCAGAAGCCGATATATCCTCGCCAAAGCGCGGTGCTATGACCGTTCGAAATGGCGCGAATGCCAATGCCGCGCGACTCCAGATACGGGTCAAGTGGCAGTGAATGAAGTTGCTCAATTCGACCCTCATGAATGAGAAATTCCGATGTCTGC
Organism: Comamonadaceae bacterium; assembly: GCA_947476465.1. Classification (GTDB taxonomy): domain Bacteria; phylum Pseudomonadota; class Gammaproteobacteria; order Burkholderiales; family Burkholderiaceae_C; genus Ramlibacter. The sequence goes on from CANJQN010000006.1 coordinate 60,590, forward strand.
GCGGTCATTTAAACCCCTTCTTTAGGCAGCTTGCGCCTATTTTTTTAAGTGTGCAATTTTACCATCTCCAGTGTTATTTTTCGCGGTAGAAATTGCCCATTTTTAACTAATTCAAAAGCTATTTTTCTCACCCCAAAGTTGCGTCTTTATGCAATTTTTTGACGCTATTTGATGCCAGTCTCACCAGCTCGGTTGCACGATCACCGCCCGCTCAATGCCGGGATCGGCCGACCGCTCCTGAGGCCGGCCCGAGGTTTGCCTGATGGTCTTATCCCGCAGGGTCTGCTAACCTTTCGTGATGGAGATTGTTTTTTCGTGAATGCGAAATGTTGCGCCATTCCGGCAATTTCCCGCTGAACTGCGAGGCTTGAGATGGACATGGTTGTCAGAGGGGGCCAGGTCGCCGATGGACGGGGCGGCCCGCTCTACCAGGCGGATGTGGCGGTGCGGGGCGGCCGCATCGTTCAGGTAGGCCAGGTGGCCGAAAAGGGCAAGGTCGAGATCGATGCCCGCGGCCTGCTGGTGACACCCGGCTTTGTGGACATCCACACCCACTACGACGGCCAGGCCATGTGGGACTCGCGCTTTGCGCCCTCGTGCTGGCACGGCGTGACCACCGTGGTCATGGGCAACTGCGGCGTCGGGTTCGCGCCCGTGCGCCCAGCCGACACGGATCGGCTGGTCGAGCTGATGGAGGGCGTGGAAGACATTCCGGGCCCTGCCTTGCACGAAGGTCTCGACTGGCGCTGGGAAAGCTTTGCGCAGTACATGGACGCCCTGGAGCGCAGGCCCCACGACATCGATTTCGGCGCGCAGGTGCCGCATGCCGCGTTGCGGGTGTACGTGATGGGCGAGCGTGCCTCCCGGCTGGAGATGGCAACCGCCGAAGACATCGCCCAAATGCGCCAGTTGACCGCACAGGCCGTGCGCGCGGGGGCGTTGGGCGTGTCGACCTCGCGCTCGATCAACCACCGCACCTCCACCGGCGACCCCACGCCTTCTTTGCGCGCCGCAGAAGACGAGCTGATGGGCCTGGCTCTGGGCCTGCGCGATGCCGGCGCCGGGGTGTTCCAGATCATTTGCGACTTCGAAGAAGACGTGGAGGGCGAGTTCGCCCTCATGCGCCGGCTGGCGCAGGCGTCGGGCCGGCCCCTGTCGTACTCGCTGATGCAAAAGCACAAGAACAAGGAAGGCTGGCGCCGCCTGCTGGCGCTGACCGCGCAGGCCAATGCGCAGGGCCTTCGGATGACGGCGCAGGTGGCACCGCGCGGCGTGGGTGTGCTGCTGGGCCTGCGGGGCAGCCGCAACATCTTTACCGAGTGTCCCAGCTACCAGGCCATTGACCACCTGCCATTGCCCGAGCGCGTGGCGGCCATGGCCACGCCCGAAATGAGAAAGCGCCTGCTCGACGAGCAGCAGGCCTTCAACCACACGCGCCTGGGCCAGCGCCTGGTGGAATTCACCAACCAGTTCGTGTTTGACGGCCCGCCCAACTACCAGCCCGGGCCACAGGATTCGGTCGCCGCGATCGCTGCGCGGCAGGGCCGGCCGGCAGCCGAGGTGGCCTACGACATCATGCTGTCGGACGACGGCAAGGGCATCCTCTACTCGCCCTTCGCCAACTATGCCGAGGGCAACCTCGACGTCTGTGGCGAGATGCTGGCGGACCCCAACACCGTGCTGGGCCTGGGCGACGGCGGCGCGCATGTGGCACTGATCTGCGACGCGAGCTTCACCACCTTCCTGCTGTCCTACTGGGGCAAGCAGCGCGCAGCCTTCGACGTGGGCTGGCTGGTCAAGCGGCAGACCGCCGACACCGCCCGCGTGGTCGGCCTGACCGACCGCGGCCTGCTCGCGCCCGGCATGAAGGCCGACATCAACCTCATTGACCTCGATCGCCTGGACATCGACGCGCCGCACATGGTGTTCGACCTGCCCGCGGGCGGGCGGCGCCTGCTGCAAAAGGCCGACGGCTACGTGGCCACCATTGTCTCTGGCGAAGTGGTGTACCGCGAAGGCGAGGCCACCGCCGCCCTGCCCGGGCGGCTGGTGCGAAGCGCCACCCGATAAATCAAGCAGCAAGAGACTTCACGCATGACCCACCACTCCACCCGCCGCAGTGTGCTGCGGTCAGCGGCCGCCGGCCTGGCCGCCGCAGCCACCAGCGCCCTGCTGACGGCGCCGGCCGCCGCGCAAGCGAGCTGGCCGACACGCCCCATCCGCATCATCTGGCCCTTCGCCCCGGGCGGCGCCGGAGACTCCGCCATCCGCATGGTCTCGCGCCACTTGAGCGAAGCGCTCGGCCAGGCCGTGGTGGTGGACAACAAGCCCGGCGCGAGCGGCACCATCGGCATGCAGGAGGCCGCCCGCGCAACGCCGGACGGCTACACGCTCGTCTTCGGCAGCTCCAGCACGATGGCCGCCAACATGAGCCTGCTCAAGAAGGTGCCCTACGACATGGCCAAGGACTTCGAGCCCGTCTCGCGCCTGGGCGTGCTGCCCTTCCTGCTGGTGAGTTCGACCACGCTGCCGGTAACCACGGTGAAAGAGCTGGTGCAGTACGCCAAGGCGAACCCGGGCAAGGTCTCGTTCGCCAACCACAGCGCGCCTGGCCACGTGGCCGGCGTGATGCTGGCACAGGCGACCGGCATCGACATGCTGCGGGTGCCCTACAAGGTCAGCACAGTGGCCCTGCAGGAGATGATCGCCGGGCAGGTGTCGATCATGTTCATCGACGTCGCGCCGGCGTTGCCGCTGGTCAAGGCCGGCCGCATCCGCGCGCTGGGCATGGCCACCCAGCAACGCTCGTCGCTGATGCCCGAGATGCCTACCGTCTCCGAAGGGCTCGACGGCGCCAAGTTCGACCTGGTGCAGTCCTGGATGGGGTTGGCCGCGCCGGCCGGCACGCCCGCAGCCGTTGTTGCACGCCTCAATGCCGAGCTCGGCAAGATCCTGCGCAAACCCGAGGTCAAGGAAGACCTGGCACGCCTGTTCATCGAAGCGTCGCCCAGCACACCCGATGAGCTGCGGGAGTTCATCAAGGCCGACACTCAGAAGTGGGCCGAGATGGTCAAGGCGGCCGGGATCGAGCCTCAGTAAGGCATCAAGGGGCCCGCACGGGCCCACGCACCAGCCGCCCGGGCTTCTCGCCGGTGTGCTCGCCGTCGCGGTAGGTGACCACGCCCGACACGATGGTGGCACGGTAACCGCGGGCCTTTTGCATCAGCCGGCGGCCGCCGCCGGGCAGGTCGTCGACCGGGTACGGCATCTCGATGGCCAGGCGGTCGAAGTCGATCAGGTTGATGTCGGCCTTCAGGCCCACCTGAAGCAAGCCGCGGTCGTGCAGCCCGACCGCGCCGGCCGGATCGCTGGTGTAGCGGCGCACCAGCTCTTCCACCGGCTGGCGGCCGGTAGCGCGGTCGCGGCCCCAGTGCTTGAGCAGCCAGGTGGGGAAACTTGCGTCGGTGATAAAGCCCACGTGCGCGCCGGCATCGCCCAGGCCGATCAAGGCGTTGCGATGGGTCAGCGTCTCCTGCACCGATGACAGCGTGAAATCGTCAAAGCTGGTGAAGGCCACGTAGAGAAAATCGTGCCCCTCGTTTGACAGCATCATGTCGTAGGCCACCTCGGCGCCACGGCGGCCCTGCCGCCGGGCGATGGCGGCTACCGACGATTCCTTCGGCGGCTCGTAGTCGGGCGGGTCGGTCAGCAGGAACATGCGCTCGTACATCCTGTCGAAGCCCATCAGCTTGAACAGCGGGAAGGTGCTGCCTTCAAACGGGTCTTCGCTCAGGATGCGCTGGCGCACCTCGCTCTGGCGCATGGCGGCCACGCGCTGTGCCAGCGGCAGGTGCGCAATGGACTTGTAGCTGGGCGTGGCCGAAAACGGGTTCTGCGTGCCGCTCAGGCCGAACAGCGAACCCACCGGCCGCGGCGCGCTGACCGGGCGTATGGGCAGCCCGCGGTCGGCCGCGTCGTCCGACAGCCGCAGCAACTCGCGCCAGACCCAGTTGGCGTCTCCGTGGCGCTGGTTGCAGGTGAACACGCAGGTTCGGCCCGAGGCCTCGATCACGCGGGCGAGCATGGCGAACTCGGTGGCGGGGTCAGGCTGGTCCCAGTCGGACACGTATTCGAGCTGGCCATGGCCGGCGTCGGCCATGCCCAGGGCGATGCCGGCGAGTTCGTCCTCGTGGGCACGCATCATGGGCGTGGGGTTGCCCTTGCTGGACTTGTGCGCGAAGGTGCGCGAGGTGGTAAAGCCGAAGGCGCCGGCGCGCATCGCCTCGGCGGTGATTGCCCGCATGGCGGCGATGTCGTCGGCGTTCGCCGGCTCCAGCCGCAGGGCGCGCTCGCCCATCACATACACCCGCAGCGGCCCGTGCGGCAGCTGGGCGCACACGTCGACATCTCGCGGGTGCCGGTCGAGCTCGTCCAGGTAGTCGCCAAAGCTCTCCCAGTTCCACTGAAGACCCTGGTGCAGGCAGGCGCCGGGAATGTCCTCCACCCCTTCCATCAGCTCGATCAGCGCTTCGCGGTGGTCCGGCTTGACCGGGGCAAAGCCGACCCCGCAATTGCCCATCACCACAGTGGTCACGCCATGCCATGAGCTGGGCGCCAGGCATTGGTCCCAGATGGCCTGGCCGTCGAAATGGGTGTGGATGTCGATGAAGCCGGGCGTGACCAGCAGCCCCCGGGCGTCGATCTCCTGCGCGCCCCGCGCGCCGATCTGGCCGATGGCGGTGATGACGCCTGCGCGCACACCCACGTCGGCCGGGTAGGCGGGCGCACCGCTGCCGTCGACGACCTGGCCGCCGCGGATGATGAGATCGAACTCGGATGGCATTTCAGGGGTCTCCCGCCGTGCTCGGCGAATGATTTCGGGCAATATCGGGGCAGTATACTTTTTCGGTTTCGCATATCAAAACTGGCTTTCCTGAATTGGAAACTCACCCGGAGACAACATGCCCGCCATAGATCCTCAAGTCCAAGCGCTGCTCGATCTGATCAAGTCGCTCAACAGGCCGCCTTTCGAGAAAATGAGCCCGGAGCAAGCCCGGGCCGCCTACGCCGCCGGCCGGGACTTCATGCAGTTGCCCCCCGAGGACGTGGCGGCCGTGCGCGACCTGAGCATCGCCGGCCCGGGCGGCCCGCTGACGCTGCGCGTGTATCGCGGCACTGGAACGAAGCCCGACGAAGCCTTGCCGTGCATGGTGTTCCTGCACGGCGGCGGCTGGGTGATCGGCGACCTTGAAAGCCACGACCTGCTGTGCCGGCGCATCGCCAACCTCGCGCGCATCTGCGTGGTGGCGGTCGAATACCGGCTCGCGCCCGAGCATCCGTATCCGGCGGCGCTCGACGATTGCGTGGCGGCGCTCCAGTGGGTCGCCGCTTCGGCCCAAACGCTGGTCATCGATCCCAAGCGCCTGGCGATCGGCGGCGACAGCGCCGGCGGCAACCTGGCCGCCGTGCTGGCGCTCATGGGCCGCGACGGCACCGTACCGCCCACCATGTACCAGGCCTTGCTCTATCCCGTGACCGACCTGGCCTGCGATACCGGTTCCTACCAGCGCGTGACCAGCGGCGTGCCGCTGACGGCCACCACCATGCACTGGTTCATCGACCACTACGCACCCGCCGGTGTCGACCGCCTGGACTGGCGGCTCTCGCCCCTTCGCGCCGCCAGCCTGGCCGGCACACCGCCAGCGCTGGTGGTCACTGCGGGCCACGACCCCTTGTGCGACGAAGGCCGGGCCTACGCGGAACGCCTCGACCGCGAGGGCGTGCGCATGACCGCGCTGCACCTGAACGATCAGTTGCATGGCGCAGCCACTCAAAACCGGCAGGTGCGCGCCAGCACGGTACTCGTCAACCAGATTGGCGCCGCCATTGGCGAGGCGCTGCACCACGGCCCCGCACTGCCCTAGCAGGGGAGGTTCACCGCGTCGTCAAGACGCCTGGTGCACCCGCGCGGCAGGCAGCAACAGCGCGAAGGTCGAACCGTCGCCCACGGTGCTGACGATGCGCAGCTCGCCACCATGCCGCTGCGCGACATGCTTGACGATGGCCAGGCCCAGGCCGGTGCCGCCGGTCTCGCGTGAGCGGCTGCGGTCGACCCGGTAGAAGCGCTCGGTCAGGCGCGGGATGTGTTCCGGCGCGATGCCCAGCCCGGCATCGTGCACCCGGAACTGCACGCCGCCATCGGGCAATAAGTGCCAGCCGATGTCGATGGCCTTGCGGGCGGGCGTGTAGCGGATGGCGTTGCTCACCAGGTTGGACATGGCGCTGACCAGTTCGGTCTGCGACACCGCCACCGACACTGCCGGCACCGGCCCGAACAACAGTTCTTGATGCTTGCCCAATGTCTCGGTCAGACCTCGTGCCTCGGATTCGCACTGCGCCATGATCTGCTCCAGCGCCACCCACTCGGTCATTCCCGGCGCGGGGCTTCCCTCCAGGCGCGAGAGCGTGAGCAGGTCATTGACCAGGGACTGCATGCGATGGGCCTGCTGCGACATCATGCCCAGATAGCGCAGGCGCTCGGCCTCGTCCAGCGGCAGCGTCTGCAGGGTCTCGACGAAGCCGGACAGCACCGTCAGCGGCGTTCGGATCTCATGGGACACGTTGGCCACGAAGTCGCGGCGCATGGTCTCGGCCTGCTCCAGCGCGGTCACGTCTCGCGACAGCAGCAGCCGCCGGCCCTCCCCATAGGGATGCAGCTGGATGGAGATACGCCGGGACCGGCTGGCCGTGCTGCCGCGGCCTGGCACGACCACGTCGCCGCTGTAATCGTTGCCTGCGTAGTAGGCGGTGAAGCCTGGATCGCGCACGAGATTGCCCACCAACTGCATGTGGTCGCGGGCGACATCAAAGCCCAGGTGTTCGGCGGCGGTCTGGTTGCACCACTCGATGTGACCCGCCGCGTCCAGCAGCACCACGCCGTTGGGCGAGGCCTGGATGGCGGCGAGAAAAGCCTGCAGGCGGTCCTCGGCCTGCAGGCGCTCCTGGTCGCGCTTTCGTAGCGCGCGCCGGGCACGGTCGCCAACCTCGCCCCACAGGCCGCCCATGCGTGGCGGCTCGACGGCATCGCCTCGGCGCAACCAACGGGTCACACGAAGTCCGCGCAGCAGGTCGAACAGGAACCACGCACCGGCGGCCAGTGCGACGCCGATGTCCGCGCCGACGTGCCCCCAAGCCTGAAAGCCCGCGACGCCTCCGGCGCTCAGGAGCAGGAAGAACGTGGCAATGCGAAAAGCCATTGGCGCCGAGCGCTCAGGCCACGCGCGACAGCGCCACCGGCTGCGCGGTCAGGCGGTAGCCCGCTCCGCGCACGGTTTCGACCATGACACCCGCGCCGCCGAGCGCCTCACGCAGGCGCTTGACGTGGACGTCGACCGTGCGCTCCTCGATGAAAACATGGTCGCCCCACACCTTGTCGAGCAACTGCGCGCGGTTGTGCACGCGCTCCGGGTGCTTCATCAGGTAGTTCAGCAGCTTGAACTCGGTCGGACCGAGCTTGACCGGCCGGCCCTGCCACGTCACCCGATGGGCGGCGGAGTCGAGCACCAGCGTCCCGATGGTCACTGTCTCGACGGCTTGCTCCGGGGCCCGGCGGCGCAGCACGGCGCGAATGCGGGCCAGCAGCTCCTGGGTGGAGAAGGGCTTGGTGATGTAGTCGTCGGCGCCGGCGTCGAGGCCGGACACCTTGTCGGGCTCGTCGCCGCGGGCGGTGAGCATCAGGATCGGGATGCCCTTGGTGCGCGGGTCGTTGCGCCACTTGCGCGCCAGCTGCAGGCCGCTTTGGCCCGGCAACATCCAGTCGAGCAAGATGGCATCGGGCAGCACGGCGTCGAGCTCGCGTTGGGCGCTGTCGCCGTCTTCGGCCCAGATGGGTGCGAAGCCGTTGTGCCGCAGGTTCACCGCGATCAGCTCGGCGATCGACGGCTCGTCTTCGACGATAAGAACGCGTGGCAGGTGCTTCATCGGTGTGCGGGCCGCGCCTTACCTCACCGCGGATTCGATCTTGTCCATCGAGGTGTGCCGCACGTCGGCCCCCTTGACGATGTAGATGATGAATTCGGCGATGTTCTTGGCGTGATCGCCGATACGCTCGATGGCCTTGGCCAGGAACAACAAGTCCAGGCTGGCGGAAATGGTGCGCGGGTCTTCCATCATGTAGGTGATGAGCTTGCGCACGAAACCGTCGAACTCCCGGTCGATCAGGTCGTCTTCCTTGAGGATGGTCACGGCGGCGGCGGTGTCCAGGCGCACAAAGGCATCCAGCGCCTTTCGCAGCAAGCCCGCGGCCAGGTCAGACGCCACGCGCAGGTCGGAGGTCGGCAGGGCCCGGGCGGTTCCGCTCTCGATGATCGACTTGACCATGCGGGCGATCTTGTTGGCCTCGTCGCCCACCCGCTCGAGGTTGGCGGTGGTCTTGGAGATGGCGATCAACAGGCGCAGGTCACCGGCCGTGGGCTGGCGTCGCGCGATGATGGACGACAGCTCGCGGTCGATCTCGACTTCCATCGAGTTCACCCGCGCCTCGATCTCGAGCACTTCGTCAGCGGTCTCCCGGCTCAGGTGCTGCAGGGCGTGAATGGCACGGTGCAGCTGGGCCTCGACCAGACCGCCCAGTTCCATGACGCGGGAAGATACGCCGTTGAGTTCGGTGTCGAACTGGGCTGAAATGTGTTTTTCTGGCATGTTGCTCTCCTGCTCCCGTGCACTCAGCCGAACCGGCCAGTGATGTAGTCCTCGGTCTCCTTGCGCGCGGGCTTGAAGAAGATCTGCTCGGTCTCCCCCACTTCCATCAGGTCGCCCAGATACATGTAGGCGGTGTAGTCGCTGCAGCGGGCGGCCTGCTGCATGTTGTGCGTGACGATCACCACGGTGTAGTCGCTCTTGAGCTCGGCGATCAGCTCCTCGATCTTGGCGGTGGAGATCGGGTCCAGTGCCGAGCAAGGCTCGTCGAGCAGCAACACCTCCGGCTTGATGGCGATGCCCCGCGCAATGCACAGGCGCTGCTGCTGTCCGCCCGACAGGCCGGAGCCGCTCTGATCGAGCTTGTCCTTGACCTCGTTCCACAAGGCGGCCTTGCGCAGGGCCCACTCCACACGTTCTTCCATGTCGGTGTTGCCCAAATTTTCGAACAGGCGCACACCGAAGGCGATGTTGTCGTAGATCGACATCGGAAATGGTGTGGGCTTCTGGAACACCATGCCGACCTTGGCGCGGATCAGCGCGACATCCTGCTTGGAAGTGAGCAGGTTCTCGCCGTCCAGCACGATCTCGCCTTCTGCCCGCTGCTCGGGGTAGAGCTCGTACATGCGATTGAAGGTGCGCAGCAGGGTGGACTTTCCGCAGCCCGACGGGCCGATGAACGCGGTAACCTTGTTCTCCGGAATATCGAGGTTGATCCCCTTGAGCGCTTGGAATTTGCCGTAGTAGAAGTTGAGGCCGCGCACCGAAATCTTCGGGGGCTGGGTCTGGGCATTCACGGTATTCATGGTTGAAACAGGTTCAGATCTTGTTGCGCGTCAGGACACGGGCGAGGATGTTCAGAGCCAGCACAGCCATCGTGATGAGAAAGACACCGGCCCAGGCGAGCTTTTGCCAGTTCTCGTAGGGACTCATCGCGAACTTGAAGATGGTCACCGGCAAGCTGGCCATCGGTTCGCCGAGGTTGGATGTCCAGAACTGGTTGTTCAGGGCGGTGAACAGCAGCGGCGCGGTCTCACCGGCGATGCGCGCCACAGCCAGCAGCACGCCGGTGACGACACCGGCGCGGGCTGCCTGCAGCGTGATGCTGGTGATCACCTTCCACTTGGGCGCGCCCAGGGCATAGGCCGCCTCTCGCAAGGCGGAGGGCACCAGAGCCAGCATGTTCTCGGTGGTTCGGATCACCACCGGAATGACGATGATCGCCAGCGAGGCCGCGCCGGCATAGCCTGAGAACTGCTTGTAGCGCGCCACGATCACGGCATAGATGAACAAGCCGATCACGATGGACGGGGCCGACAGCAAAATGTCGTTGACGAAGCGGGTGGCGCTGCCCAGCCAGCCCTTGGGGTCGTACTCGACCAGGTACACCCCGGCCAGAATGCCGATGGGCGTCGCCACCAGCGTGGCCAGCGCCACCATCAGGAATGAGCCATAGATGGCGTTCGCGATGCCGCCCTCTTCGTTGGGCGGCGGCGTCATCTGCGTCAGCGCGGCCAGGTTCAGGCCGCCAATGCCCAGACGCACGGTCTCGAACAGGATCCACACCAGCCAGAACAGCCCGAACGCCATCGCAGCGAGCGACAAGGCCAGCGCAATCGCGTTGGTGCGCTTGCGCCGCAGGAACTTGTTCACGCGCACATCGCTCATGTGGCCCCCACGCTCGGCACTTCGTGTCCTTCGCTGGTCGGGCCGCAGTCGCAGCCTGCGGCTCTTCGGGCCGTCCAAGCCTGCGCAGGCAGGCTCGGAGCCGCGGCACTCAGCCCCAGGGGGGCGCGAGCTTGCTTGAGGCGGCTCGGCGCTGCGCTCATGATTTGCGTCCCTCGCCCTTCTTGAGCTGGGCCAGCAAGATCTTGGACAGCGCCAGCACCACGAAGGTAATGAAGAACAGCACCAGCCCCAGGTAGATCAACGCCGCCTGGTGCAGGCCGGTCGACGCTTCGGCGAACTCGTTGGCCAGGGCCGAGGTGATGCTGTTGGCGGCCGCGAAGAAGCTGATGCTGTCGAGCTGGTTGAAGTTGCCGATGACGAAGGTGACCGCCATGGTCTCGCCCAGGGCGCGCCCCAGGCCCAGCATGATGCCGCCGACCACACCGCTCTTGGTGTAGGGAAGAACCACCTTGAACATCACCTCCCAGGTGGTGGAGCCCAGGGCATAGGCCGACTCCTTGAGCATGGGCGGGGTGACGTCGAAAACGTCACGCATCACCGAGGCGATGAACGGAATGATCATGATGGCCAGGATGATTCCGGCCGCCAGCACGCCGATGCCGACCGGCGGGCCCGACACCAACGCGCCCAGGTAGGGCACACCGGAAAAAAGCTTTTGCAGCGGTTGCTGCACGTAGGTGGCCAGGATGGGGCCGAACACCAGCAGGCCCCACATGCCATAGACGATGGAGGGCACAGCGGCCAGCAACTCGATGGCCGTGCCCAGCGGCCGCTTGAGCCAGGCGGGCGACAACTCGGTGAGAAACAGTGCGATGCCGAAGCTGACCGGCACGGCGATCAGCAGCGCGATCGCCGAGGTGACCACGGTGCCGTAGATCATGACCAGGCCGCCGAACTCCTCGGTCACCGGGTCCCAGACACTGCTGGTCAGAAAGCCGAGGCCGTACTTGCTGATGGCCGGCCAGGCGCCGACGACCAGAGAGCCCAGGATAGCCAGCAGCATGGCCAGCGTGAAGAAAGCGGCGGCCTTGGCCGCCCACCCGAACAAGCGGTCCAGGATGGGGCCGCCACGCAACGGCCGCCCGGCCGGTGGAACACCGTTGCGCGCGCCAGCGTCTTGCCGAGGCGCTCTTACTTGCATAGGAGCCTCATGGGCCGGGAGTGTAGATGACATGAGGCCCCTGCGCGCCGGGTGGATGTAGTGCTAGATGCTTACTGATGAACCATCAGCGCAACGCAACCGCCTTGCCGGCTGCGTCCGTGATCTGGCTGGACCACAGGCGCTCGATCTGCTGCTTGACGGCGGGGGGCATCGGCACGTAGTCGAGGTCGTCTGCGGTCTTGTCGCCGTTCTTGTAGGCCCATTCGAAAAACTTCAGCGAAGCGGTTGCCTGCTCAGGCTTGTCCTGCTTCTTGTGCATCAGGATGAAGGTGGCGCCGGTGATGGGCCAGGACTGCGCGCCCGGCTGGTTGGTCAGGATCTGGTAGAAGGTTTTGGACCATTCAGCGTTGGCGGCGGCGGCCTTGAACGCGCTGTCGTCCGGCGAGACGAACTGACCGGCGCTGTTTTGCATCAGCGCGTAGGTCATCTTGTTCTGCTTGACATAGGCGTACTCGACATAGCCGATCGAGTTGGGCAAGCGGCCGACAAAAGCGGCAACGCCTTCGTTGCCCTTGCCGCCCGCGCCGGTCGGCCAGTTGACGGCCGTGCCCTCTCCCACTTTGGCCTTCCAATCGGCGTTCACCTTCGACAGGTAGTTGGTAAAGAGGAAGCTGGTGCCCGAACCGTCAGCACGGCGCACCGGGGCGATGTCGGCATTCGGCAGGGCCAGGGTCGGGTTGAGTGCCTTGATGGCAGGGTCAGTCCACTTGGTGATCTTGCCCAGGAAGATGTCGCCCAGCACCGGGCCGCTCAGGCGCAGCTGGCCCGGGGCGATGCCCTGGATATTGACCACAGGCACCACGCCGCCGATCACGGTCGGGAACTGGATCTGGCCCTTCTTGGCCAGGTCATCGTCCGTGAGCGGCATGTCGGACGCGCCGAAGGCGACTGTCTTGGCGTCGATCTGGCGGATGCCGGCACCGGAGCCGACCGACTGGTAGTTGATCTTGACGCCAGTGGCTTTGTTGTAATCGGACGCCCACTTGGCATACAGCGGTGCGGGAAAACTGGCACCGGCGCCGGTGACGTCCTGGGCGGCGGCCAAGCCCGAGAAGGATAGGCCTGCGAGGCCGACGGCGGCGAATTTCACAATGATGTTCATGTTGCGCTTTCCTGTTGAAGTAGAGCTGGGGTTGCAAGGGATGTGCTGACTGTAGAAACGTCAGATGACAGCCATGTGACAAACCATCGCGGCGGGTCAATGCCAGCCGTACGGGGGCAGGACGCACGAAATCGCCGATGAAGCGCCATGCAACTGTCACAACTTCGTCACAGGCAGGCCATTCAAGGCGATTAAGCTGGCCGCACGCCCCTTCGCCCTGATCGGCCCGCGCGCCGCAGACTCCACCCCCGCTCGCCGCATCGCGAGCCCCTTTGCTATCCTGCCCCGCATGGACGACGGAACCCTACTGGCCGCGGTTGACCTCGGCTCCAACAGCTATCGCCTGGAAATCGGCCGGCACGACCACGGCCAGATCCAGCGCGCCGAATACATCAAGGAGACCGTGCGCCAGGGCGGCGGCCTCGATGAGGACCGCAACCTCACGCCCGAGGCCATGCAGCGTGGCTGGGACTGCCTGGCGCGCTTTGGCGAGCGACTGGCCGGCTTGCGGCCGCACCAGGTGCGCGCCGTCGCCACCCAGACTCTGCGCGAGGCCCGCAATCGCGACGCGTTCCTGGCCCGCGCCCGGCAGGTGCTTGGTTTTCCGATCGATGTCATCTCTGGCCGCGAGGAAGCCCGCCTGATCTACCAGGGGGTGGCCCATCTGCTGCCCCAGTCGGACGAGCGCCGCCTGGTGGTGGACATCGGCGGCCGCTCCACCGAAATGATCCTGGGCCAGCGTTTCGAGGCCCAAGTGACCGAAAGCTACCGGGTCGGCAGCGTCGCCTGGTCGCAGAAGTATTTTCCCAAGGGCGAGTTCACCGAATCCGCCTTCGAACGCGCCGAGGTGGCGGCCAAGGCCGTGTTGGACGAGGCGCTGGGCACCTATCGCCACGCGAACTGGGACCATGCCTATGGCTCCTCGGGAACGATCGGCGCGGTCGCCGACATCCTGACCGTGGCCGGCTGGAGTGGCGGGCGTATCGAACGCAAGGGTCTTTACTGGCTCAAGGAGCGCATGCTGGCCGCCCGCAGCGCCGACCGCGTCCGGCTGGAGGGCCTCAAGGACGACCGCCGCCCGGTGATCGGCGGCGGCCTGAGCGTGCTGATGGCGGTCTTCGACCTGCTCGAGATCGACAGCATGGACACAGCCGAGGGCGCCCTGCGGCACGGCGTTTTGTACGACATGCTCGATCGTGAGCATGCGCAGACCGATGTGCGGTCCACCACGGTTCAACGCCTGGCGGTCAAGTTCGCCGCCGACCCGGCGCAGGCGGCGCGGGTCAGTCGCGTGGCCTGCGAGTTCTTTCGTCAGCTGCGCACCGGCGACGCCCCGGCGGAACTGGCCCGGCGCGAACGCAAGCTGTCCTGGGCGGCGCAGCTGCACGAGATCGGCGCGCGCATCTCGCACAGCGACTACCACAAGCACGGCGCCTACATCCTCGACAATGCCGACGCGATGGGTTTTGCCCAATGGGAGCTGCACCGCCTGGGCCTGCTGGTGCTGGGGCACCGCGGCAAGCTGCGCAAACTGGAGGTCGACTTCGACGACGAGGTCTTTGTCCACCAGCTGATATCGCTGCGCCTGGCAGTCATCCTGTGCCATGCGCGGCGCGATCCCGACCTCCAGGGCCTGTCACTCGCCGCCAGCGCCCACGACATCACCCTGAACCTTCGGCCGGACTGGGCCGCCGCCTTCCCGCAGTCAGCGCACCTGCTGCGCGAGGAGACCGTGGCATGGCAGAAGACGTCATGGAGGCTGACCGTCGCCGAAGGCGCGTGAGATGCGCCATGAATCGCCAGGGCTGGACACCATCCGAATCAACGGTATAAACTATATAAACCGTTTCAAAGGATTCAACCAATGGCACTCTCTACCCCAGTAAAAGCCACCGCCACGCGCACCGGCACGGCCGCCGCGCCCGCCAAGGCACCTGTGAAGGCACGCGCGAAGGCACCCGCCAAAGCACCTGCGAAGGCACGCGCGAAGGCCCCGGTCAAAAAGGCGGCGGCCCTGGCACCCGCAAAGGCACCGGCTCAGGTCTCCTCAGCCGCGCCCACCGCGCCAGCTCCCGCTACGCCGGCGCCCGGCGCGAGTTCTACCCCCCAGTCCGCCAAGCTTGCTGCAGCGGCCAAGCCGGTCAAGAGCGAAAAGGACGACAAGGCCAAGAAGCCGAAGTTGGTGCGTGACAGCTTCACCATCCCGAAAGCCGAGTACCTGGCGCTCGACGCACTCAAACAGCGCGCCGCCCAGGCCGGCACCGGGGTCAAGAAGAGCGAGCTGCTGCGCGCCGGCATCAAGTCGCTGGCTGCCATGGACGACAAGCAGTTCGCCGCAGCCATCGGCGCCGTTCCGGCCATCAAGACAGGCCGCCCCGCCAAGGCCTGACGCGGCCCGGTCAAACCAGGTCGGGCGACTGCACCGACACCAGCACCGTCTGCAACTCGTGGTTGCGCTCGCGCGAGCGCAACCACCAGGCGGCGCCCTTGCGAACCGGACAGGCGTCCTGTGCCATCCCCAGCAGGCTGGCAACGGTCTGGCCCAGCGTGGGCTGATGCCCGACGATCACCACCAGCTGGCGGGCGTGCGGCCACTGCGCCGCCAGCAAGAGCTGCTCGGGGTCGCCAGCGGGCGCCAGTTCGGGCCGGATCTTGTAGCGCCGGCCCAGCGCCACGGCGGTCTGCTCGCAACGCACCGCCGGGCTGCACAGGATGCGCGCACCCTCGGGCAGCATCCGGTCGAGCCACTTGCCCATTCGGGCCGCATCCTTTTCGCCGCGCACCGTGAGCACACGCGCCAGGTCATCGCCGCTGTCGCTGAGCTCCTGCGCCTCGGCATGCCGCCACAAGATCAGGTCCATCAGGTCCGCCTGGCCTTGGGCGGCGCCTTCACGGCGTAACGGTCCATCAATGCATTCTGGGCACCATGGCTTGACGGATCGTCGGCGCCAGGCACGCGCTCGTAGCTGCCGTCGGGCATCAGTTCCCAGGCGTCGCGCCTATCGTGCAGGTAGGCCACCAGGCACTCGTCGATGATGCGCCGGCGGATATGCGGATCGGTGACCGGCCAGGCCAGCTCGACGCGGCGCAACATGTTGCGGTTCATCCAGTCGGCACTTGAAAGGTACACCTCCTCCGAGTCGCCTTGACGGAAGTAGAACACCCGCGAATGCTCAAGGAAGCGCCCGATCACCGAGCGTACCCGGATGTTGTCTGTCAGGCCCGGCACGCGGGCCGGCAGCACGCAGGCCCCGCGCACGATCAGGTCGATCTTCACGCCATGCTGGCCGGCGCGCACCAGTGCGCGAATCATGGGCTCGTCGGTGAGCGCGTTCATCTTCAGCACGATCCGGCCTTCCTCGCCCCGGGCCGCGGCATCGCTCAGCGCGTCGATGCGCTCGATGAGCTTGCGGTGCAGGTGGAACGGCGCCGTCCACGCGAGATTCAGCCGAGGCAGGCGCACCTGGCTGGCCAGATGCACAAAGAGGTTGTCAATGTCGCTGGTCAGCAGCGGATCGGCGGTCAGATAGCTCAGGTCGGTGTACAGGCGCGAGGTGCGCGGGTTGTAGTTGCCGGTCGACACATGGGCGTAGCGCACCAGGCGCCGCCCCTCGCGGCGCGTCACCAGCAGCATCTTGGCGTGCGTCTTGAGCCCGACGACGCCGTACACCACCTGCGCGCCGATTGACTCCAGCTGCTCGGCCCAGTTGATATTGGTCTCTTCGTCGAAACGGGCCTTGAGCTCCACCACCGCCGTCACTTCCTTGCCCGTGCGCACGGCTTCGCGCAGCAGGTCCATCATCACCGGGTCGGAGCCGGTGCGGTAGATGGTCTGCTTGATCGCCAGCACCTGCGGGTCCGCCACCGCCTCGCGCAAGAAATCGATGACCCCCTCGAAGCTCTCGAAGGGCTGGTGAATCGCGATGTCCCGCACCCGCAGCTGGTCGAAAAAGGATTGTCCCGGCAAGATCTGCCGCGGATAGCAGCCCTCGAACGGCGCAAACAGCAGGCTGGGTTCGTCGATCAGGTCCAGCAGCTGTTGCAGCCGCACCAGGTTGACCGGGCCGGGCACCCGGTACTGCGCGTCGTGCGGCAGGCCGAACTGCGCGAGCAACAGGCCGGCCAGGTGGTCGGAGCAGCTGGCCGACACCTCCAGCCGCACCGCCTGGCCGTAATGCCGGTGCGCAAGGCCCAGGCGCAAGGCGGTCCGCAGGTTGCGCACGTCCTCCTCGTCGACCGCCAGGTCGGAGTTGCGCGTCACGCGAAACTGCGAGAACTGCCCGACCTCCCGCCCGGAAAACAGGTCCTGCAGGTGCGCGCGGATCACGCTGGACAAAAGCACGAACAGCGTCTTGCCGTCCGACACCTTGGCGGGCATCCGGATGACCCGCGGCAAGACACGCGGCACCTTGACGATGGCGATGTCGTTCTGGCGGCCGAAGGCGTCCTTGCCGCCCAGTTGAACGATGAAATTCAGCGACTTGTTGGCCACCTGGGGAAACGGGTGCGCCGGATCCAGCCCCACCGGAATCAGCAGCGGGCGCACCTCGCGTTCGAAGTACTCCTTTACCCAGCGGCGCTGGGCCACGGACCGCTCGCCATGCGAGACGATGTGGATGTGATGCCGTGCCAGCGTGGGCAACAATTCATTGTTGTAGAGCGCGTACTGGCGCTCGACCAGGCCATGCGCCTTGGCCCACAGCGCCGCGACGGGGTTGACGGCGCGCTCCCGCCCAGGGCCATCGGCCACCACATGCGCCATGTGCAGCGCCGCCCGAACCTCGAAGAACTCATCGAGGTTGGACGAGACGATGCACAGGTAGCGCAGCCGCTCCAGGGCTGGAACGTCCGGGCGGCGCGCCCAATCGAGCACCCGCTCATTGAAGGCCAGGATGCTGTGATCCCTATCGAGGAGCCGCAGCCTGTGGTGGGCAGGTGCGGCCGACGGTGCATTCAACATGGATGATGACGATGTAATGACGCAACACAGTATTACACCGCCTGATGGCATCTTTGTGAACAATCGTGGGCAGGCGGGGCGCAAGCACCCACCGCCCCCCGTCGTCGTCGCGACCTCTCAGAACCTCAAGCGGCCCAGGTCGATCAGTTGGGTCTCGCCCGAATTCTCGTCGACGCCGTCGTTGTCCGTGACGATCAACACGTTGCCGCTGCTCATCACCGCCAAGCCCTCGACCTTCTCGCGCACCTGCCCGCCAGTGGAACGCAGGTTCGGCATGAGGTCATGGACCAGCGTCTTGGTCAGCACAGCGCCATCGGCCACGCCGGTCAGATCAATCCGGTAGACCCGCTTGATCCGCGCATCCGGGCCGGCGGCGTTGTCGCGCTCGACAACCAGGAAGCGGTTGCTGCCGACCGCAGTGATCTCCGACAAGCCCACCCAGCCGCCGTTGGGCGAAGCCACTGGATCGAGCGGGTAGAAGTGGAACTGCCAGGCCCGGCTCGTGAGGTCGAAGACGCCGATGCGCGGATGAGCGTCACCGGCCCACGCGCGCTGGAAGGCCACCACCAGCTTGCCGCCGGATTCGGCCACGCCCTCGAAGCCGTAACGCACCTGCAGGGCGTTGATCGCGTCGGGCAGCCCGATGATCTCCTGGATCACGCCGGTGGCTGACACCTTGAAGATCAGGTTGGCTGTGCGCACGGTACGCGCCGCGTCGAAGCTCACACCGGGCACGGTGCCATTGCCCTCGGAGGCGATCCAGAAACCGCCGCCGCTCGCCAACGAGATGCCTTCCGGGTCGAGGTTGACCGACCCGTCGGCGTTGACCATCGCAGCCAGATCGGTGGCGTCAAAGGCGGTGGCGCTGGCAAGTGCAGGCAGGGTCAATGCCAATGCGGCGATCTTGCCGTCCGGGTCGGTGATGCGGATCTCGCGCTTGAGCACGGCGGGCTTGCGGGACACGTCGATCTCGAAGATGCGGTTGCCACGGAAAAAGCTGTCGTCAACCGCATAAACGGTGGAGCCCGATGTGGCTGCGACGAGCCCTGACAAGGCGCTCCAGGGGATCGGCGTACCGTCGGCGCGGTCGGCCGACTGGAGCGTCGGATAGGTGGCCGGGGCCGAGCGGTACTGGTAGATGTTCAGCGCGCTGCGGGCACCGAAAATATCTTGGTCAAGGGGACACCTCTTGTTGTAACAAAAGAAACCCCCTCACTTCAACACGCCCTGATGACGATCGTGTGAAGGTCCGGGGGCGCCACCCACGCGCGGTCATGCGGATGGGGCTGGCGACGCAGAAGCAGACACAGACGCAACAGGTGAGAAACGCGAACCCTCCAAGGTGCCCAGCGCCCCGAGCAGGCGCGAGCAGGCATCTTCCAACGTCGATTCGTTGTGAATCTCCAGAGTGCCCGGAGGCGGCGCAAAGGTTGCGGCGTGCGCGAGGCGCGCCCGGACTTGGTCGAGCGTCTCGCGTTGACGTGCGGTCAAGCGCAGCAACAAGGTTGCCGGGCTGGCCGTGACATGGACCGGTGTCAACGACGGATACATCCTCAACGCGGTGGCGAGATACTCACGCGATCCATTCACGAACACCCAGTCGCCGAGTTCCAGCCACTTGAGTTGTTCGCGGCGCACGCCATACCCGAGCCCGTGGGCACGCCAGGCCATCGCGAACACCCCCTGGGCCTGCAAGGCGTCGAACACATCGGGCGTGACGGCCTCATGGTCCTCCCCGCCAGCGGCCGCGGCGCGCGTGATCGTTCGCCGTGCCCAGTGGATCCGCCCGTTCGCGGCCAGGCGCTCGCGCAAGCAGGACAGAACACTGTCCTTGCCGGCGCCGGACGGGCCCATGACGTAGATCAGCCGCCCGCTCATCCTCGCAGCTCCACATGCTCCAGCAGCTCGAAGTCCTCACCGGCGCGAGGCTCGGTGAACAGCGCAACACTGTCGAAGCGGCACGGGGGCAGTGTCTCGAAGCGCTCCTGGGCCGTGCGCATCAGCGCCTGCTCCACAGACAACGGCACGTCGCTGAGGTCGCCCGTCAAGGAAAGGTGAAAGCGGAACTGCTCCAACACCCACGGGTAGCCCCACCGCATCAGCAGCGCATCCTGCTGCGGCGTCAGACCCACATCGCGGCGGCGCCGCAGTTGCGGCTCGTCCAGAAGCCGCGCGAGCGGGTGAAGTTGCATGACGCAGGCGGTGGCGACGGCATCAAGCAGCTTCGAGGGCTCGGCAGGGCGCAGGGCCAGGAAGCGATCCATCCACACCACCCGCAAGGCCGGCAGGGTGAAAGCCGGCAGCGCCGCACACAGCTGGCGCAATGCGGAACGCAGGTCTGCCAGAGAACACCCCGCAGCGAGTTGAAAGGGGGCCTTAAGCGTGCCGTGCCAGCCATAGCGGCGCGGCTCGGCCGTCACACGCCGCAGCAACTGCACATCGACACCCGCGATGGGCGGCGGCTCAAGAGCGCGGTGCGTCGCCGCGCAGCGCCCCAGCCACTGGCTGCCTGCGGCCCACCAGGGCGAATCGGTGGCCGGCGCGAAATAGATCGCGCAGCGATAAGGCGAGGCCTTGTCAACGTTCGTCATGCTGCACGGTCAGGGTGACGCGGTCTCCGGCGAACCAGGTGACCGCGTATTCGATGGGAACGCCGGCGCTGTCCACGTTCACGCTCGTGACCTGAAGCACCGGGCGTGAGCCCGGCTGCTTGAGCGCCGCCGCCACCTGCGCCGAAGGCATGCGGGCCGACACCCGGCTTTCGAGCCGCGTGTAGTCGTCCACGCCATGCTCGCGAAATCCTTGCGTGATCGAGCCGGTCAACTCGATGGCGGACTGCATGCCCGCGAAGCGCGGCAGCGGAAAGTAACGGTCGCTCACGTGCAGGGGCTGACCCTCGCCTTCGCCCACGACTTGAAGGTGCAACACCTTGCCGCCCGATCGAAGCTGCAGCGCCCGGGCCTCGTCGGGCTGCGCGCGCACCACGTCGGCCGCCATCACATGCAGGCCGCCGCGCAGCCCCGCCTGGTCCATGCTTTGCCGGTGGCGGCTTCGCTTGCCCAGCGCCAGGTCGACCGCGAAGTCTTCGACATAGGTGCCGCTGCCCTGGGTGGAGCGAACCAGGCCGCGCTGGGACAGGCTGGCCAGCGAACGGCGGATGGTGTGGCGGTTCACGCCGAACTGCCCAGCCAGTGTGTGCTCGGACGGCATGCGCTCACCCGGCAGATAGTCCCCGCGCCCGATGGCGCCCGCGAGGTCGCCCGCGATGCGCGCCCATGCGCTGTCGCGCACCGCCGGTTCGATGAGGGTCGCTGTGTCAGAGGAATCCGCTCTTGTCATGAAAGCTACACAAGCACTGCCTAAGCTGGGCGCTGTGTTCAAGTTGTATAGACAAGTGACAGGGTATCCGCTTGATGTTTCATGAATTTGACAGTGCCGGTGCGAACCGGCCGCCCTCGCGAAAAGACTGGATGGCGTTGCTCGCCCGGGCGCCGGTGCCGGCGCTCGAATCCGCTCTGGGCGAGCAGGCCGCACACGAGCCGCGCTGGCTGCGCCGCCCGGAGACCGGCCTGATGATGGTCCAGGGCCGCGCCGGCGGCACCGGCGAGCGTTTCAACCTCGGCGAAGTCACGGTCACCCGCTGCGCCCTGCGCCCCGCCGGCGACAACCACCAGGCGGCCGTGGGTGTGGCCTACGTGCTGGGCCGCAACCACCGCCAGTCCGTGCTCGCCGCCCTGGCCGATTCGCTGTTGCAAGACCCGCTTCACCAGCCGCGGCTCGAGGCCGTTCTGCTCGAACCGGTGCGCCGCCACCTGGCTGCGCAGCAAGCGGGCCGCCAGGCCCGCACGCAGTCGACCAAGGTCGACTTCTTCACCGTCGCCCGCGAGTCCGGCAGCGGTTCCGACGAAGGAGCCGACGAATGAACCCCCAAGAGCTGCAACAGATTCGCGCCGGCTTCCACCACGAAGCCTTCGGCAGCCAAGCCGTGTTCCGGTCCACGCTGCAGGCCTTGTCGCACCCGGGCCGCCTGATTGCCATGCCTCAGGCGTCGCAGTTTCCGCGCACTGGCCATCCGGCCGCGGCGGCCTTGCTGCTGGCCCTGCTCGATGCCGACTGCACAGTCTGGCTATCGCCCTGCCTGCGCCCGTCGGACGCGGCCGCGTGGCTGCGCTTTCACACCGGCTGTCAGCTAGCCGAAGAGCCCGCCTCGGCGCAGTTCCTGTGGGTCGGCCAGGGCGACGCATTGCCGCCGCTGGACACACTGATGCTCGGCACCGATGCCTACCCAGACCAGTCAGCCACTTGCGTGATCGAGGTCGCATCGCTGGGTTCGGTGAGCGAGCCGGCCGGCGATGAATGGGTGCTCCAAGGCCCAGGCATCGACGGCGGCATCACGCTGGCCGCGCGCGGTCTGCCGATGGACTTCATCGGCCAGCGCGAGCGCAATCACGGTGCGTTTCCCTGCGGCGTCGATCTGCTGCTGACCACACCCACCCATGCGGTGGGCCTGCCGCGCACCACACGTGTGCTCTCATCCAGGCGGGCCTGACCATGTACGTGGCCGTCAAGGGCGGTGAAGCCGCCATCCTCAACAGCTATCGGCTGCTCGACGAGCAGCGCCGCGGCGACACCGCCCAGCCCGAGCTGAGCGTCACCCAGATCCGCCAGCAACTCAAGCTGGCGGTCGACCGGGTGATGACCGAGGGCTCCGTCTGTGACCCGGAACTCGCCGCCCTGGCCATCAAGCAGGCCAGCGGCGATCTGGTCGAAGCCATCTTCCTGCTGCGCGCCTACCGCGCCACCCTGCCCCGCCTGGGCACGACCTGCGCGCTGGACACCGCCCGCATGCGCCTGGACCGGCGTATCTCGGCCACCTTCAAGG
The DNA here is from genome assembly GCA_947476465.1 of Comamonadaceae bacterium. Classification (GTDB taxonomy): domain Bacteria; phylum Pseudomonadota; class Gammaproteobacteria; order Burkholderiales; family Burkholderiaceae_C; genus Ramlibacter. The sequence continues at coordinate 83,082 of CANJQN010000006.1, forward strand.
ACCTGCCCGGCGGGCAGATCCTGGGCCCCACCTACGACTACACGCAGCGCCTGCTCGACTTCACCCTGCTGGCCAACGCCGCATGCACTCCAGCCGGCCCTGCGCCCTCGTCCACCACCGAGGCCCACACCGAGTCGCCCCGCGTGGTGGACCTGCTCAATCACGAAGGGCTGATCGAAACGCGCCCCATCCCGCCCGGCGACCCGGCGCCGGTGGACCTCACGCGCGAGCCGCTGCGGTTTCCCGCCGCGCGCGCCACGCGCCTGCAAAACCTGGCTCGCGGCGACGAAGGCTTCCTGCTGGCGATCGCCTATTCCACGCAACGCGGCTACTCGCACACCCATCCCTTCGTCGGCGAACTGCGCATGGGCCAGGTCGCGGTGGAAGTGATACCCGAGGAACTGGGTTTTCCCATCTCCATCGGCGACATCGAGATCACCGAGTGCGAGATGGTCAACCAGTTCGCCGGCAGCAAGAGCGAGCCGCCCCGGTTCACCCGCGGCTACGGACTGGCCTTCGGCCACAGCGAGCGCAAGGCGATGGCCATGAGCCTGGTCGACCGCGCGCTGCGTGCCGACGAGCTCGGTGAGGCGATCGGGTCGCCCGCGCAGATGCAGGAGTTCGTGCTCTCGCACAGCGACAGCCTGGAAGCCTCGGGCTTCGTGCAGCACCTGAAGCTGCCCCACTACGTGGACTTCCAGTCCGAACTGGAGCTGGTTCGCCGGATGCGCGCGCAGGCCGCCGCCGGCGCCACCGACCTCGATAAGGAGCCGGCATGACCGACACCCGCCTCACCCTCGCGCCCGCCGCGCCAGGCCCCGATGCGACGCCGCCTGAAGCGGGCGAACAGGTCAACTTCGCCTACCTCGACGAGCGCACCAAGCGCATGATCCGCCGCGCCATCCTCAAGGCGGTGGCCATTCCGGGCTACCAGGTGCCCTTCGGCTCGCGCGAGATGCCCTTGCCCTATGGCTGGGGCACCGGCGGCATCCAGGTCACTGCCTCGGTGATCGGGCCGCGCGACACGCTCAAGGTGATCGACCAGGGCTCGGACGACACGGTCAACGCCGTGAACATCCGGCGCTTTTTCGAGCGCACGGCCGGCGTGGCCACCACCACACGCACCGGCCAGGCCAGCGTGATCCAGACGCGCCACCGCATCCCGGAGACGCCGCTCGCCGAGGGTCAGATCATCGTCTACCAGGTGCCCGTGCCCGAGCCCATGCAGCGCCTGGAGCCGCGCGAGACCGAAACGCGCACGCTGCACGGCCTGGCCGAGTACGGCCTGATGCACGTCAAGCTCTATGAGGACATCGCGCGCTACGGCCACATCTCCACCACCTACGACTACCCCGTGATGGTGAACCACCGCTACGTGATGTCGCCCTCGCCCATTCCGAAGTTCGACAACCCCAAGATGCACATGAACCCGGCGCTGCAGCTGTTCGGCGCCGGCCGCGAAAAGCGCATCTATGCCGTGCCACCCTACACGCCGGTCGAGAGTCTGGCCTTTGAAGACCATCCCTTCGAGGTACAGAAGTGGGACGCCGCCTGCTCGCTGTGCGCTGCGACCGATTCCTTCCTCGACGAGGTAATCGTCGACGACGCGGGCGGGCGCATGCATGTGTGCTCTGACTCCGACTATTGCCAGGATCGCCAGGAGCACCTTGAGCACCAGCACTCGCGGGGTCAGCCGGACCTGGCGTGCGTGCAGGCCGATGCCGCAGCGGCGTCGCGGGAGGCGCCATGATCATCGTCATCCGCCAGGCGACCGAGGCCGACCTGCCCAGTGTGCTGGCCCTGTATTCGCAGCCCGGCCTGGACAACGGCCGCGTGGTGGACGTCCCCACGGCCCGCGAGTTGTTCGCGCAGTTCGCCCGCTACCCCAACTACCGGCTGTTCGTCGCCTGCGACGAGGCGCAGCACGGCTGCGTGGTCGGCACCTACTCACTGCTGATCATGCACAACCTGGCGCACCACGCCACCCCCTCGGCCGTCGCCGAGGACGTCGCCGTCGCACCTGAGCGCCATGGCCAGGGCATCGGGCGTCAACTCATGGCCCATGCCGTCGCGCAGGCGCGCGAAGCCGGCTGCTACAAGCTGGCGCTGTCCTCGAACCAGAAGCGCGAGAAAGCCCACGCCTTCTACCTGTCGCTCGGCTTCAAGCTGCACGGCCTGAGCTTTGTCATCGAAACATGACCCCCCCGAAGCGCCTTCGGCGCCTCCCCCCAAGGGGGCGCCACCAGCGGCCCGGCAAAGCCGGTTCTGCGGGGGCCGCTGGTGCGGACACTGCATTCAAACAGGGCGGGCGACGCCCAGCCTGATGGGAACTCACATGCATTCTGAATCTATGCCCCTACTGAAGGTGCGCAATATTGCCAAGCGCTTCGGCGACCAGGTGGCCCTGCATGACGCTTCGTTCGACCTGTGGCCCGGCGAAGTGCTGGCCATCGTCGGCGAGTCCGGCTCGGGCAAGACCACCTTGCTCAACACGATCGCGGCGCGCAGCCGGCCCGACCACGGCACCGTGGAGTTTCGCACTCGTGAGGGCCAGCTTCTCGACGTGCACGCCATGGGCGAGGCCCGTCAGCGCATGCTGGCGCGCACCGACTGGGGTCTGGTGCACCAGCACGCCGCCGACGGCCTGCGCATGGATGTCTCGGCCGGTGCCAACGTCGGCGAACGGCTGATGGGCCTGGGCGAGCGCAATTACGGCCGCCTGCGCGCCGTCGCCACCGATTGGTTGAAGCGGGTGGAGATCGACCCGGCCCGCATCGACGACGCACCGCGCACCTTTTCCGGCGGCATGCGCCAGCGTCTGCAGATCGCCCGCAACCTGGTCACCCAGCCGCGGCTGGTGTTCATGGACGAACCCACCTCCGGCCTGGATGTGTCGGTGCAGGCCCGCCTGCTGGATCTGCTGCGCCAGCTGACGCGCCAGCTGCACCTGGCCGTGGTGATCGTCACGCACGACCTGGCCGTCGCTCGCCTGTTGGCCCACCGCTTGATGGTGATGCAACGCGGCCGCGTGGTCGAGACCGGCCTGACCGACCAGGTGCTCGACGACCCGCAACACCCCTACACGCAGTTGCTGGTTTCTTCCGTCCTCCAACCATGAGTTCCACCATGCTGCACATGAAGGGGGTGTCCAAGCGCTTCACCCTGCACCATCAGAACGGCGCCGAGTTGCGGGTGCTGCAAGACGTCGACCTGCGGCTGGCCCCCGGCGAATGCCTGGTGCTCGACGGCCCCTCGGGCATGGGCAAGAGCACCCTGCTCAAGCTCGTCTACGCCAACTACCAGGCCACCAGCGGCCAGATTTTCTTGCGCCAGAGCGACGGCAGCGAGCTCGACGTCACGCAGGCCAACCCGCGCGCATTGGTGCGCATGCGCCGTGACACAGTGGGCTACGTGAGCCAGTTCCTGCGGGTGATTCCCCGCGTGCCGGCGCTCGACGTGGTGGCCGAGCCGCTGGTCGACGACGCCGCCAACGACCCGGCCGCGCTGGAAGCCGCCCGGGAACAGGCCCGCAGCTGGCTCACCCGGCTGCGCATCCCGCAGCGCCTGTGGCACCTGCCCCCGGCCACCTTCTCCGGCGGCGAGCAGCAGCGCATCAACATCGCCCGCAACATGATCAAGCCGCGCCCGCTGCTGCTGCTGGACGAGCCCACCGCGTCGCTGGACACCGCCAACACCCAGACCGTGATCGAGCTGATCGGCGAAGCCGTCGAGCGGGGCGCGGCGGTGATGGGCATCTTCCACGCACCCGAAGTGGGGGCCGCCGTCGCCACGCGGCGCATCGACATGGTGCAGTTCCGGAGCATCGCATGAGCGCGAGCGTCTTCAAGAACGCACGGCTGGTGCTGGCTGACGAAGTGGTGCACGGCAGTGTCGCCACGCAAGACGGGCGCATCGCGTCGGTCGATTCCGGCACCTTCAGCGGCCCGGCCGGCTGGGATCTTGAAGGGGATTACCTGCTGCCCGGGCTGGTGGAGATCCACACCGACAACTTCGAGCGGCATCTGATGCCCCGGCCGAAGGTGCAATGGGCCGAGATGCCGGCCCTGCTCGCGCACGACGCCGAAGTGGCCGCCGCCGGCATCACTACCGTGTTCGACGCGCTGGGCGTGGGCGATGCCGATCCAGACAGCCTGCGCGGCAGCACCTGGACCGGTGTGATCGACACCATCGACACCGGCTCGCGGCAGAACCTGCTGCGCGCCGACCACCACCTGCACGTGCGCTGCGAGCTGCCGGCGCCCAACACCATCGAATTGTTCGAGCCTTTCCACGGCCACGAGCGCCTGTCGCTGATCTCGCTGATGGATCACACCCCCGGCCAGCGCCAGTGGGAGGACATCGAACAGGCCCGCATCTACTACACCGGCAAGAAAGGCTGGAGCGACGACAAGTTCGAGCGCCAGGTCGAGCATGCTTCCCGGTTGCAGGCCGAGTACGCGCAGCCGCACCGGGCTTACTTCGTCGACTACTGCCGCAGCAATGGCATTGCGATGGCCAGCCACGACGACACGACCGAGGCCCATGTCGAGCAGGCACATCGCGAGGGCGCCAGCATGTCGGAGTTTCCGACCACGCTGTTGGCGGCCCGGGCGGCCCGCGAGCGCGGCTTGCTCAACGTGATGGGCGGCCCCAACGTCGTGCGCGGCGGCTCCCACTCGGGCAACGTCGCGGCCTCCGATCTGGCCCGCCAGGGCCTGCTGGACATCCTGTCGTCCGACTACGTGCCCGGCAGCCTGCTCAGCGCCGTGATGCGACTGGAGGGCGACGGCATCCTGAGCCTGCCCCGGGCCGTGGCCACCGTCACGCGCAACCCGGCACGCGCCACCGGCATGAACGACCGGGGCGAGATCGCTGCCGGGCTGCGCGCCGACCTGGTGCAAGTGCGCCTGGTGGACCTTCCGGGCGGTGCCCGCCAGGCCGTGGTGCGCGCTGTGTGGCGCGAGGGGCAGCGCGTACTTTGAGATCGCCTGGAATTGACACGCAACCTTCGCCTGCGCGTCAAACGGCTGTCACATGGCCTGCCCACACTAGCTTGTATAGACATCTTTCAAAGTGAGCCCACCATGAGCCTGCGCATCCAGAATCTCCACAAGCATTTCGCCAACGGCAGGCATGCCCTCAACGACATCAACATCGAGATCGGCCAGGGCGAAATGGTCGCATTGATCGGCGCCTCCGGCTCCGGTAAATCGACGCTGCTGCGTCACGTGGCGGGCCTGATGAGCGGCGACGCCGGGCGGGCCAGCCGGATCGAGGTCAACGGCCTTTGCGTGCAACGCGACGGCCGCATCCAGAGCGACATTCGCAGCATCCGCTCGCAGGTGGGCTTCGTGTTCCAGCAGTTCAACCTGGTCGACCGGCTGCCGGTGATGGTCAACGTGCTGGTCGGGCGGCTGCACCGCATGCCCTGGTGGCGCAGCTGCACACGCTGGTTCACCGCGCATGAGCGCGCCCTGGCGCTGGACGCGCTGCAGCGCGTGGGCATCATGGACTGCCACGCACAGCGAGCGTCCACGCTGTCCGGCGGCCAGCAGCAACGCGCAGCCATTGCCCGCACCCTGGTACAGGGTGCCCGCGTGGTGCTGGCGGACGAACCCATCGCCTCGCTGGATCCAGAGTCCTCGCGCAAGGTGATGGAAATTCTCACTCGCATCAACCGCGAAGACGGCAGCACGGTGGTGGTCTCACTGCACCAGGTGGACATGGCCATGCGCTACTGCCAACGCGTGATCGCCTTGCACCAGGGACAGGTGGTGTTCGACGGCCCGGCCAACACGCTCACCCCGGCCCTGCTGCGCGAGCTCTATGGCATGCAAGCAGACGAGATCCTTAACGTCAGCGGCGCGCTGCACGTGGTTCCGCCGGGCGCACCTACCCCCTTGGCCGAGCCCGCCTTGGTGTGGTCTCAGCCGCTGGCACGGGCCGCCTGAGGCGCCCCCCAGTTTCATTCTCAGTCCCCAACCCCACCCATCCGGAGTCTCCTCATGTTCAAGAAAGTCATTGTGCTGGCCGCCTTTGGCCTGACGCTGCACGGCGCCATCGCCCAGCAACTCAACGTCGGCCTGATCTCGACCGAGGCATCGCAGAACCTCAAGGCCGACTGGCAGCCTCTACTGGACGACCTCGCCAAGAAGACCGGCTTCAAGGTCAAGGCCTTCTTCGCTTCAGACTATGCCGGCATCATCGAGGGCATGCGCTTCAACAAGGTGCAGGTGGCCTGGCTAGGCAACAAGTCGGCCATGGAAGCGGTGGACCGCGCCAACGGCGAGGTGTTCGCCCAGATGGTCAACGCCGATGGCACCCAGGGCTACTACTCGCACCTGATCGTGCACAAGGATAGCCCGCTCAATTCGCTCGACGATGTGCTCAAGAACGGCAAGTCCCTGAGTTTCGGCAACGGTGACCCCAACTCCACCTCGGGCTTCCTGGTGCCGGGCTACTACGTCTTCGCCAAGAACAACATCGATGCCAAGACCTACTTCAAGGTCACGCGCAGCGCCAACCACGAGACCAACTCCCTGGCCGTGGCCAACAAGCAGGTCGATGTGGCCACCAGCAACAGCGAGAACCTCGACAAGATCAAGGAGCGCCAGCCCGAGAAGTTCAAGGACATCAAGGTCGTCTGGACCTCGCCATTGATCCCGCTCGATCCCCTCGTCATGAGCAAGCAACTGCCTGACGCCACCAAGGCCAAGATCAAGGACTTCTTCTACAACTATGCCAAGACCGATGCGCGCGAGAAGGAAGTCGTCATGAAGATCTCCAAGCTTTCGGGCTTCAAGCCTTCGACCAACGATCAGCTCAAGCCGATTCGTGAGCTCGACCTGTTCGGCAAGCGCAACAAGCTGGCGGCCGACGCCACGCTGGCCGACGCCGACAAGAAGACCAAGATCGCCGAGATCGACCAGCAACTGGCCGCACTGAAGTAGAACCCCCACCCCAGCATGTCGACGCTCAACACGCCCCAGATGCTGGCCCTGGCCCAGGCCAGCGCCCCCAAACGAAGTCTCGGCTGGTACCTGGGCTGGGCCGCGGTCTTGCTCTTGCTGGCCGGATCATGGCAGGGGGCCGACATGCGGCCGATGGACCTGCTGCGCGATTCAGGGAACATGGCCCAGTACGCGAGCGAGTTCTTCCCGCCCAACTTCGCGCAGTGGAGCGTGTATCTCACGGAGATGGTGATCACACTGCAGATCGCCGTGTGGGGGACGGCACTGGCCGTCCTTACGGCCGTGCCGCTGGCCCTGCTGGCCTCTTCCAACCTCGTGCCCTGGTGGATCTACCAACCGGTTCGCCGTGTGCTCGACGCCTTTCGCGCCATCAACGAGATGGTGTTCGCGATGCTGTTCGTCGTGGCGGTCGGCCTGGGGCCCTTCGCCGGCGTTCTGGCCTTGTGGATTCACACCAGCGGCACACTTGCCAAGCTGTTTTCCGAGGCGGTGGAGGCCATCGACCCGCAGCCGGTCGAGGGCATCCGCTCGACCGGCGCCTCGGCCTTTCATGAGATTGTGTATGGCGTGATCCCGCAGGTGATGCCACTGTGGATCTCGTTCACCCTGTACCGCCTCGAAGCCAACGTGCGCTCCGCCTCGGTGGTGGGCATGGTGGGCGCCGGCGGCATCGGCGTGGTGCTGTGGGAGATCATCCGCGGCTTCCAGTACGCCGAAACCTGCGCGGTGATGATCATCATCGTCGTGACGGTCAGCATCATCGACCTGCTGTCGGCCCGTATCCGCAAAGTCCTCATTTAAGATCTGACATGACCATGACCCTGCCCGCCGTGACGCAGTTGCTTCAGCGGCGCGGATCCAGCCAGTATGGCCTCGAAGCCGTCGACCAGCTGCAGCACGCGCTGCAATGCGCCGGCCTGGCCGAACAGGCCGGGGAGACGCCCCACACCATTGCCGCGTCGCTGTTGCACGACCTGGGCCACCTGCTGGCCGCGGAGCGCCAGGGCACTGCCGAGCACGATACCGGCAAGGACGACCTGCACCAGTACCTGGCGCTGCCCTTCCTGCGCGGGCTGTTTCCCGATGCCGTGCTGGAGCCGATCCGCCTGCACGTGGACGCCAAGCGCTACCTGTGCAACACCGATGCGCTTTACTGGGCCAGCCTGTCCCCGGCCTCGCGCCACAGCCTGGAGCAGCAAGGCGGCGTCTTCAGTGACGAGCAGGCGGCCGTGTTCATGGCCCAGCCCTATGCCGCCGAGGCGGTACGTCTTCGCAAATACGACGACCTTGCCAAGGTTCCCGGCAAGTCGATGCCGGGCCTGCCCCACTTCGAGCGATACCTGGCGCAGGCACAGCTCTGACACCGGACCGCAGCACCACGCAAGTCGTCGCCGCCTTGGGCGCCGGCCAGACGCTGGCCTGGGCCTCGTCCTACTACCTGCCGGCCCTGCTGGCGCAACCGATCGCGACCGACCTGGGGACAACGACGGTCACCGTCTTCGGCGCGTTTTCCCTCGCACTGCTGGTCTCGGCCTTGCTCGGCCCACGTGCCGGCCGCACGATCGACCGGCATGGCGGCCGAATCGTCCTGGCGGCCACCAACCTGTTGTTCGCTCTCGGCCTGGTGATGCTCGCGACCTGCACCGGCACCGCCACCCTGTATCTGGCCTGGGCCGTCATCGGCATCGCGATGGGAAGCGGTCTGTACGACGCCGCGTTTTCGGCGCTGGTGCGCGTCTACGGGCAGGGTGCGCGCGGCCCCATCACCGGCATCACGTTGATCGCCGGCTTTGCCAGCACGATCGGCTGGCCGTTGACCGCCTGGCTCGAAGCGTCGTTCGGTTGGCGCAACGCCTGCCTGGTCTGGGCCGCGCTGCACCTGCTGCTGGGGTTGCCGCTCAACCTGGTGCTGCCGCGCGTGAGCAAGGCCCTGGCAACAGCAGCCGCCGCCACCGTTTCGGCCGGCCCGGCAGCGTGGGCGCCAGCGCCAGCGCCAGCGCCAGCGCAGGACAAGCTGGCATCCATGGTGCTGTTGTCGGTGGTGTTTGCCATCACATGGTTCACCAGCACAGCGATGGCCGCGCACCTGCCCGCCTTGCTGCAGACGCTGGGCCTGCCCCTGGCCGTGGCTCTGTCGCTGGCCGCGCTGGTCGGCCCGGCCCAGGTCGGCGCGCGCCTGCTGGAGTTCGGCCTGCTGCGCAAGATGCATCCGCTGCTGTCGGCCCGGCTGGCCACCGCCGCCCATCCAGTGGGCGCCGTGCTCCTGATTGCGCTGGGGGCGCCGCTGGCCCTGCTGTTCATCCTGCTGCACGGCGCCGGCAACGGCATCCTGACCATCGCCAAGGGGACGCTGCCGCTGGTGGTGTTCGGCGCGCACGGTTATGGCGCCCGGCAGGGCCTGCTGATGGCGCCGGCGCGTCTGGCCCAGGCGGCAGCACCACTCCTGTTCGGCATGCTGGTGCAGCGCTGGGGGGGCGACGCGCTGTGGTTCTCCGCCGCCCTGGGCGTGCTGGCCTTCGGCTGCTTGCTGGCGATCAAGGTGGACGAAAGACGCTGACCCCCTGCCGCCGGGCTGGCGAACCGAAAGCCCGGGAATCTACTGTCACGCCGAAGTCGTCCGACGGCGCGATAATCGCCAAGCGTCATTGCGTGCGCCCGCCCGGGCAAGCGTAGCGGCCCCATCCATCCGCCATGAATCCACTGACCGATCACCAACGCATCCAGCGCGACATCGTCGACAGCTACGACGAAGAGCTCGAACTCGAACTCGAAGACCGCCCCTTCGATGCCGGCGGCAACGTCATTGAGCTGACCGATGCCGAAAAGCGCGACCGCCGCAACTACTTTCGCGAGCTGCTGCGGCTGCAGGGGGAACTGGTCAAGCTGCAAGACTGGGTGGTCGCCACCGGCCACAAGATGGTGGTGCTGTTCGAAGGCCGCGATGCGGCGGGCAAGGGCGGGGTGATCAAGCGCATCACGCAGCGCCTGAACCCGCGCGTATGCCGGGTGGTGGCCCTGCCCGCCCCCAACGACCGCGAGCGCACCCAGTGGTACTTCCAGCGCTACGCCACGCACCTGCCGGGTGCCGGCGAGATCGTGCTGTTCGATCGCAGCTGGTACAACCGCGCCGGCGTTGAGAAGGTGATGGGTTTTTGCACTGACGAGCAGTACGAGGAGTTCTTCCGGTCGGTTCCCGAGTTCGAGCGCATGCTGGCTCGATCGGGGATCCAGTTGCTCAAGTACTGGTTCTCGATCTCCGATGAAGAGCAGAACACGCGCTTTCAAAGCCGCATCGTCGATCCACTCAAGCAGTGGAAGCTCAGCGCGATGGACCTGGAGTCGCGCCGACGCTGGGAGGCCTACACCAAGGCCAAGGAGCTCATGCTGGCGCGCACCCACATCGACGAGGCGCCCTGGTGGGTGGTGCCGGCCGATGACAAGAAGAAGGCGCGGCTCAATTGCATGGACCACCTGCTTGGCCAGGTTCCCTACGCCGAGGTCGAACACGCGGAAATCCAGCTGCCCGAGCGTGTACGCAACGACGACTACCTTCGCCGGCCGGTTCCGGCCGAGCTGCACGTGCCGTCGAAGTACTAGCGTTTCAGGCCCGGGCGGGTACCAGGAAGCTGGCGAACAGCCGGCTCGCGTGGGCCCAGCTGAAATCCTGCGCCCGGGTGCGGGCCTCATGCCGGGGCACGGTCAGCGCCGTAAGGCAGGCTGCCCGCAGGTCGTGGCTCATGGCGCCGCCCACCGTGCGTCCGTCGGGGTGGCTGCGCGCCAACACCTCCAGCGGCCCGTCGACCGGAAAGGCCGCCACGGGCGTGCCCGATGCCATGGCCTCCACCATCACCAGGCCGAAGGTATCGGCATGGCTGGGAAAGACGAAGACATCGGCCGCGGCATACACCTTGGCCAACTCGTCGCGTGGCAGCAGGCCCAGCCAGCGTACCTTCGGATACTTCGCCTGCAGGCGCGCCTGCACCGGGCCGACGCCGCACACGACCTTGGTGCCGGGCAGGTCGGTTCGCAGGTAGGCCTCGATGTTCTTCTCGTAGGAGACCCGCCCCACGAACAAGGACACCGGACGCGTCACCTCACCCAAGGGCGGGTACGGCTGGGCCAACGCGCGGAACTCGAACAGGCGGGTGTCCACGCCGTGGGTCCAGCTGCGCAGGTTGCGAAAACCGCGCCGCTCCAGCATGTTCAGCACGCTTTGCGTGGGCACCATCACGCCGGACGAATGGCGATGAAAGTGCCGCATCAGCGCATAGCCCCAGGACAGCGGAACCTTGATCGCCGCGTTGATGATCTCCGGGAACTTGGTGTGAAAGGCGGTGGTGAAGGCCAGTCCGCGGCGCAGGCAGTGGCGGCGTCCGGCCCACCCCAGCGGACCCTCGGTGGCCAGGTGGACGGCATCCGGATGGAAGGCATCGAGCAGCGCGGACAACTGCCGCTGCGGCCGCACCGCCAGGTCGATGCCCGCATAGCCAGGGCACGGCCGCGTGCGGAACTGACCGGGTTCGAACACCCGCACCTCATGGCCCATGCCTTCGAGTTCGCGGCACAGCTCCACCAGGGTGGTCACCACGCCGTTGACCTGCGGCATCCAGGCGTCGGTCACCAGGGCGATCTTCATGCGGGTACATCCTCGGGTTGTCTGCTGGGGGCGACGGCCGCAGCGTGGCCGACGGGTTCCCACTGCATCAGCTCCAGCCGGCCGTCGTGGTGCTCCACCAGCGCGGTGCGGCTCTCGACCCAGTCGCCGTCGTTGCAATAGAGAACGCCGTCGATCTCGCGCATCTCGGCGCGGTGGATATGGCCGCACACGACGCCCTGGTGGCCGCGGCGCCGGGCTTCGCGCGCAACAGCCACCTCGAAGTCGGTGACGTAGTTCAGCGCCTTCTTGACCCGGCCCTTGAGGTAGGCCGAGAGCGACCAGTACGGCAACCCCAGACGCGCGCGCAGCGAGTTGAGGTGGCGATTGAGCTTGAGGGTGAATTCGTAAAGGTTGTCGCCAACGTAGGCCAGCCACTTGGCGCACTGGATGACGCCGTCGAAATGGTCGCCGTGGGTCACCCACAGCTGCCGGCCGTCGGCGGTGGTGTGCACCGCGTGTTGCACGAGTTCGATGCCGCCGAAGGGGTGACCAGCGAACTGGCGCGCGAACTCATCGTGGTTGCCCGGTACGTAGACCACCCGGGTTCCCTTGCGTGCGGCCCGCAGGATCTTTTGCACCACATCGTTATGGGCCTGCGGCCAGTACCAGCGGCGGCGCAGCTGCCAGCCGTCGATGATGTCGCCCACCAGGTAGAGCGTGTCACAGGTATGGTGCTTGAGAAAATCCAGCAGCGCGTCCGCCTGGCAGCCGGGTGTGCCCAGGTGGATGTCGGAGATGAACATGGCCCGGTGGCGCCGGCCCCCGTGTTCGACCGCCTCGTCGCCGTGGCCCTCGTGCGGCCTCAGCGCGGATGCCAGGTCCGTCGCGAGTCCCTGGGCGTCGAAGGCGGCGCGCATCTCAAGCTCCGAGGAAGTGCCTGCGATAGCGCTCGGGCATGTCGCCGATCCGCATCATCATGGGCAGGTCGGCGCTGTTGAAGTCGGGGTCCCAGGCCGGTGCGCCCAGCACCTTGGCGCCCAATCGCAGGTACCCTTTGATCAGTGCGGGAGGCTCCACCGCCAGGCTGCTGTCCAGTTGCTCGACGGGCAGCGGCAGGCGCGGACGCACCTGGTATTCGATCGGGGCCAGGTGCGCGCGCCGCACCTGCGCCCAGATGCTGGCCGCCACATCGCCGCTGACCACGCCTTCGTGCAGCATGGGAATGCTGGCGCAGCCGATCATGGTGTCCAGGCAGTTGCGCACCATGAACTCCGCCAGCGCCCCCCACAGGGCCAGGATCACGCCGCCATGGCGATGGTCCGGGTGCACGCAGCTGCGGCCTAGCTCCACCATCCGCTCGCGCAGGGGCCGCAGGCGCACCAGGTCGAACTCGGTGTCGCTGTAGAAGCTGCCGACGCGCTTGGCCTGCGCCGGGGTGAGCACGCGGTAGGTTCCCACCACCTCGCCGGTGGCCTCGTCGCGCACGATCAGGTGCTCGCAGAAGTCGTCGAACAAGTCGATGTCGTGACCGGCCAGCGGCGTCTGCAGCCGCGCCCCCATTTCCGTGGCGAAGACCTCATGCCTCAGACGTTGCGCTTGTCGGACCTCTTCCTGCCGGGACGCCCAGGCCACTGAAATAGCGCTGCGCCGTGGCGCAGCATCGCTGTGATGCGATCGGTGAAGTGACCCCCGAGGCAAGGACACCGGCGACAGCGGAAGCGTCGGGGTGGGCAGTTCGTTCACGTCGGTCTCCTTGCTGATCAGATGTCAGCAGTGTCAGGAGAGCAAGTGACGAGGCTGTGGCAGTTTCGTGGCGGTTCTATGACGCCACAATCACGTTCAGCCCGCCTGGACTGCCTCCACCAGGCGCTGCGCGCAGGCGCGTGCCAGCCCTTCGTCGGCCGCCTCGACCATGACGCGCAGCACGGGTTCGGTGCCGCTGGGGCGGATCAGGACGCGGCCGGTCTCACCCAGTTGCGCCTCGACCTCGCGTTGGGCCTGGGCCAGCCGGGTGCTGGACTTCCAGTCCTGCCCGGGTTGCAGGCGCACGTTGAGCAGGGTCTGCGGGTACAGGCGCACCGGCTCCAGCAGCTGCGACAAGGTCTTGCCGCTGCGCATGCAGGCGTTGAGCACCTGCAAGGCGCTGACCAGGCCATCGCCCGTGGTGTGCTTGTCCAGCGCCAGCAGGTGGCCCGAGCCCTCACCGCCCAGCAGCCAGCCGCGCCGCTCGAGCTCTTCGAGCACATAGCGGTCGCCGACCTTGGCTCGCACGAACTCGACGCCGCGGCGGCGCAGCGCCAGCTCGACCGCCATATTGGTCATGAGCGTGCCGACCGTGCCGGGCACCGCCTCTCCGCGCGCAAGCCGATCGTCGACCATCAGGTACAGCAGCTCATCGCCGTTGTACAGGCGCCCCGCGCCATCGACCAGCAGCACGCGGTCGGCGTCGCCGTCGAGGGCGATGCCCAGGTGAGCGCCGCGCTCGCGCACGGTTCGCACCAGCGCCTCGGGATGGGTGGCGCCGACGTCGCGGTTGATGTTCAGGCCGTCGGGCGAGCAGCCGATGGGGATGACCTCGGCACCCAGTTCATGGAACACCAGCGGGGCGATCTGATAGGCCGCGCCGTTGGCGGCATCGACCACGATCTTCATGCCGCGCAGGCTGAGGTTGGAATCGAAGGTGCTCTTGCAGAACTCGATGTAGCGGCCGGCGGCGTCGTCCAGGCGCCGGGCCTTGCCCAGGTTGGCCGAATCGGCCCAGACCGGCGGCTCTTCGAGGGCGGCCTCGACGTCGTGCTCCCAGGCGTCTGGCAGCTTGGTGCCCTGCGCGCTGAAGAACTTGATGCCGTTGTCGGCAAAGGCGTTGTGGCTGGCGCTGATCACCACGCCCAGGCTGGCGCGCTGCGCGCGAGTGAGGTAGGCCACGCCAGGCGTGGGCAGCGGGCCCAGCAGGACCACGTCGACCCCGGCCGAGTTGAAGCCGGACTCGAGCGCGCTCTCGAGCATGTAGCCGGAGATGCGGGTGTCCTTGCCGATCAGGACGGTGGGGCGCGCCTGCGTGCGCTTGAGCACGCGGCCGACCGCATGGGCCAGGCGCAGGACGAAGTCGGGTGTGATGGGCGGCTGGCCCACGGTGCCGCGGATGCCGTCGGTGCCGAAATAGTGTCGAGTCATGGCTTGATTTTGCCGCTTTCGGGCGCGGCATTGGCCCGAACGGCCTGCAGGATTTTCAGGGCCGAGGCGGTTTCACGGACATCGTGCACGCGCACGATGTTTGCGCCGCGTTCGACCGCCAGCAAGGCGGCCGCGACGCTGGGCACCAGCCGCTCCTGCACGGAAAGGCCGGTCACCGCGCCCAATGAGGATTTACGGGACCAGCCAGCCAGCAACGGGTACCCGCTGGCCAACAATTCTTCCTGCCTGGCAAGCAGCGCGAAGTTCTGCGCCGGTGTCTTGCCAAACCCGATGCCCGGGTCCCAGCAGATGCGCTCGCGGGCCACCCCACGAGCGACCAGTGCGTCGGTGGACTGCTGCAGCAGGGCGCGCACCCGGGGCAGCGGGTCACCCTCCAGCGGCGCCAGTTGCATCGTTTTCGGCTCGCCGTGCATGTGCATCAGGCACACGCCGCAGGCCCCGTGCGCGGCCACCGCGTCGAAGCCGCCGGGTTGGCGCAGGGCCCATATGTCGTTGACGATGTCGGCGCCCAACGCCAGCACCTCGCGCATCAGCGCCGGCTTGTAGGTGTCGACGGAAACCGGCACGCCCAGGCGCAAGGCCTCACGCAATACGGGCAGCAGGCGGGCGCGTTCGTCTTCCAGCGACACCGGCGCCGTGCCGGGGCGGGTCGATTCGGCGCCCAGGTCCAGGATGTCGGCGCCCTCCTCGATCAGGCGCTCACAGTGGGCCAGTGCGGCGCGCACGTCCGCATGGCGGCCGCCGTCGGAGAAGGAATCGGGGGTGAGATTGACAATGCCCATCACCTGCGGACGGGACAAGTCGATGCGAAAGCGGGTGGTCTGCCAGTGCATGGGGTAACTTCGTCATACCCGCGAAGGCGGGTATCCAGGCGGCGCACTCGCAGGCAAGGCCCGTCGCGCCGAAGACACCTCGCTTCTGGATCCCCGCATTCGCGGGGATGACGGGGACCCGTTCAGGCGCCCTGGGGCGCCGGGGTGACCACCGGCGCGCCGCCGGAGGAGTCGCCACCCGAGGGAGGCGTGCGCGGCGTGAAGTCCTTGGGCGGGCGCGGCACCTTGCCGGCCATGATGTCGTCGAGCTGCTCGGAGTCGATGGTTTCCCATTCGAGCAGGGCCTTGGCCATCGCGTGGATCTTTTCCTTGTTTTCCTCGATCAGCCTGCGGGCCAGGTTGTACTGGTCGTCGATGATGCGGCGCACCTCGGCGTCGACCTTCTGCATGGTCTGCTCGCTCATGTTGGTGGTCTTGGTGACCGAGCGGCCCAGGAACACCTCGCCCTCGTTCTCGGCGTAGACCATGGGGCCCAGCGCGTCGGTCATGCCGTACTTCATGACCATGTCGCGGGCCAGGTTGGTGGCGCGCTCGAAGTCGTTGGAAGCACCGGTGGTCATCTGGTTCATGAACACTTCTTCGGCAATACGGCCGCCGAACAGCATGCTGATCTGGTTGAGCAGGTACTCGCGGTCGTAGCTGTAGCGGTCTTGCGCCGGCAGGCTCATGGTCACGCCCAGGGCGCGGCCGCGGGGAATGATGGTGACCTTGTGCACCGGGTCGCATTTGGGCAGCAGCTTGCCGATGAGCGCGTGACCGGACTCATGGTAGGCGGTGTTGCGGCGCTCTTCCTCGGGCATGACCATGCTCTTGCGCTCGGGGCCCATGAAGATCTTGTCCTTGGCCTTCTCGAAGTCCACCATCTCGACCACGCGGGCGCTGCGGCGGGCGGCCATCAGGGCGGCCTCGTTGCACAGGTTGGCCAGGTCGGCGCCGGACATGCCAGGCGTGCCGCGGGCGATGATGCTCGGGTTGACGTCGGTGCCGATCGGGATCTTGCGCATATGCACATTGAGAATCTGCTCGCGGCCGCGGATGTCGGGCAGCTGCACATACACCTGGCGGTCGAAGCGGCCCGGGCGCAGCAAGGCGGCGTCCAGGATGTCGGGGCGGTTGGTGGCAGCCACCACGATCACGCCCAGGTTGGTCTCGAAGCCGTCCATCTCGACCAGCATCTGGTTCAAGGTCTGCTCGCGCTCGTCGTTGCCGCCGCCCAGGCCGGCGCCACGCTGGCGGCCGACGGCGTCGATCTCGTCGATGAAGATGATGCAGGGGGCGTTCTTCTTGGCGTTCTCGAACATGTCGCGCACGCGAGCCGCACCCACGCCGACGAACATCTCGACGAAATCAGAGCCCGAGATGCTGAAGAACGGCACCTTGGCTTCGCCGGCGATGCCCTTGGCCAGCAGCGTCTTGCCGGTGCCGGGGGGGCCGACCAGCAACAGGCCGCGCGGAATGCGCCCGCCGAGCTTCTGGAATTTCTGCGGGTCCTTCAAGAAGTCGACCACTTCCTTGACTTCTTCCTTGGCCTCGTCGCAGCCGGCGACATCGGCGAAAGTGACCTGGTTGTTGTTCTCGTCGAGCATGCGGGCCTTGCTCTTGCCGAAGCTGAAGGCCCCGCCTTTGCCGCCGCCCTGCATCTGCCGCATGAAGTACACCCACACGCCGATCAAAAGCAGCATGGGGCCCCAGCTCACGAGCAGCGTCATGAGCAGCGAGCCTTCTTCGCGCGGCTTGACGTCGAACTTGACGCCGTTGTTGATCAGGTCGCCGACCAGGCCGCGATCGAGGTAGGTGGCGGTGGTGCGCACCTTGCGGTCATCGGTGGTGACGGCCAGGATCTCGGTGCCGCCCTGGCCCTCCTGGATGATCGCATTCTTGATGCGCTTGCCCTTGACCTCCTCGAGGAAGTCGGAGTAACCGATGACATTGGCACCCGCGGCACCGCGTGTGTCGAATTGCTTGAAAACGGTGAACAGCACGAGGGCGATCACCAGCCATACGGCCACCTTGGAAAACCACTGATTATTCAACTCAGTCTCCGGGAAGAGTACTTGCGCTACTTGTGGCCCATTCTAGGGGTTTCAAGCACACGGCCCATGCGAAATGGCTACAAGCCCCTTGCCGAAAGGGCAGCATCTCGTGTGGGGGGTCATTGCGGTCCGCGGGGGCCGATACCGACAATAAAAGTTTCTGAACTCTTGTCGCGCGAGGCCTTTGGTTTTATCGGCTTGACGATCCGGAAGCTCCCCTTGAAGAGTTTGACCAGCTGGCTGTAGCCGCTGCCATGAAACACCTTGGTGACAAGTGCCCCCTCGGGCTTGAGGTGGTTCTGGGAGAACTCGATCGCCAGCTCGACCACGTGCGCCATGCGGGCGGCGTCCGCCGACTCGATGCCCGACAGGTTGGGCGCCATGTCAGACACCACCACGTCGGCCTTGCGGCCGGCCATCGCCTCCACCACCCGAGCCAGCATCTCCGGTTCGCGGAAGTCGCCCTGGAGGAAGGTGACGCCCTCGACCGGCTCCATCGGCAGGATGTCGATCGCAATGATGGTGCCGTTGAGCTCGCCGACCGCCGCCCCCTCGGGCGACAGACGGCGCCGCACGTACTGGCTCCAGGCGCCGGGGGCCGAGCCCAGGTCTACCACCAGATGACCGGGCCGGATCAGGCTCAGGCTCTCGTCGATCTCCTTGAGCTTGTAGGCGGCGCGCGCGCGATAGCCCTCTTTCTTGGCGAGCTTCACATAGGGATCGTTGACATGGTCGTTCAACCAGGCCTTGTTCACCTTCTTGCTCTTGGATTTGACTTTCATCTCACTTCCTTTGCCGCCTCCCGCTGACTGGGATAATAGGCGGATGCCCGCTATCGAACTCACCATTGCCGAACGCAAGGCGCACCGCGCCGACGCCCACCACCTCGCCCCCGTGGTCATGATCGGCAACGACGGGTTGACACCCGCCGTCCAGAAAGAGACCGACGCCGCGCTCAGCGCGCACGGTCTCATCAAGATCCGCGTGCTGGGCGACGACCGCACCCAGCGCGAAGCCATCTACCAGCAACTGGCCGACGAACTCGGCGCCGCCCCCATCCAGCACATCGGCAAGCTGCTGGTGCTATGGCGCCCGAAGGCCGAAAAAGAAAAAACCGTCGACGAAGACCGCAAACCCGGTCCGCGCGACGTCAAGGTCCTCAAATACAGCAAGCGCGGCGGCCAGCGGCCCGAGGTAAAAACCCTGCGCGTGCTGGGCAACCAGCGCCTGACGCGCGGCGGGCAGGTCAAGCGCGCCAAGCCCAAGCAGAAGTCGGTGAAGAAGGGCCGGCTGGACTGAGCGAACTCGTCATTCCCGCGAAGGCGGGAATCCAGGCCCGGGCCGGGCGTAGCAACGGCCCGTCTCGCGCGCCGGTCGCACCTAGCGCCTGGATCCCCGCCTTCGCGGGGATGACGGCCCCTTAGTGCCTTGCTCCCACCCTCCACAACACCGCCCCGGCGCACACCCACTGCAGCGCGAACATCACGCTGCCCACGCTGTGCCACAGCTTCAGGTCTTGGCGCGCCATGATCTTCGGTGCCACGCCGAATTCCACCAGCAGCGCCAGCAGCATCCCGGTCACTACGAGCATCAGCACGCCACCCATCGCGTCCATGCTGACCGATTCCTCGCGCCCCCGAATCACCATCAGCAGCACCAGCCCGCTGCCCAGGGCCACCCAGGTCTGCGCGGAAAAGAGCTTGGCTGCCATGCCCCCTGCCATCGCTGGCGAAGGCAGGTTCGCAAACAGCAAGGGCACCACCCACGCCCCCACGGCCGTCAGGCTGCCCCACCACAGGGCGGCGGCGAACAAGGCCAATCGGGCATGCCTGGTCACGGCGTCGTTCAGGGGTGTCAGATGTACTTGACCGACATGATTTCGTAGCGCCGAAGTCCGGCGGGCGCCTGCACCTCGGCGGTATCGCCCTCTTCCTTGCCGATCAGCGCGCGGGCGATGGGGCTGGAGATGTTGATCAGGCCCAGCTTCAGGTCGGCCTCGTCTTCGCCCACGATCTGGTAGGTGACATGGTCGCCCGAGTCTTCGTCTTCCAGCTCGACGGTGGCGCCGAACACCACCCTGCCGTCGGCATGCACTGTGGCCGGATCGATCACCTGGGCCGCCGACAGCTTGCCCTCGACCTCCTGGATGCGGCCTTCGATGAAGCCCTGGCGGTCCTTGGCGGCCTCGTATTCGGCGTTCTCGGACAAATCGCCCTGCGCACGCGCCTCGGCGATGGCGTTGATCACCCAGGGGCGGTCGACGGTCTTGAGCTTGTGCAGTTCAGCCTTGAGCTTTTCGGCGCCGCGCTTGGTCAGGGGAATGGTGGCCATGTCTCGATCAATCGTTGAATTTGTTGAATCCAAAAGCGAAACCGCCGGCAGTTGCCAGCCGGCGGTATTACCCGGCGATTATGCCGTCAACCGACTCAGGTCAGTTGCGCGTGCATCTCCTGCACGGAGATCACGTCCAGCTTGTCCATGTACTTCATCCCTTCCACCGCCGCCTCGGCGCCCGCGATGGTGGTGAAGGTGGTGACCCGGGCCAGCAGCGCCGAGGTGCGGATGGCGCGGGAATCGGCGATGGCATTGCGGCGCTCTTCGACGGTGTTCACGACCATGACGATCTCATTGTTCTTGAGCATGTCAACCACGTGCGGGCGGCCCTCGGTGACCTTGTTCACCGTCTGGCAGGCAACGCCGGCGGCGGTGATGGCGGCGGCGGTGCCCTTGGTGGCGCACAGCTCGAACCCCAGGGCGGCGAGCTGGCGGGCCACTTCCACGGTGCGCGGCTTGTCGCTGTTCTTGACGGTGAGGAAGACCTTGCCGGTGGACCTGCCGTCGGCGTCCAGCGGCCGCGGCAGGCGGGTGCCCGCGCCCAGCTGGCTCTTGACGAAGGCTTCGCCAAACGTCTTGCCCACGCCCATCACCTCGCCGGTGGACTTCATCTCGGGGCCGAGAATGGTGTCGACGCCGGGGAACTTGACGAAGGGGAACACCGCCTCTTTCACGCTGAAGTACGGCGGGGTCACTTCGCGGGTGATGCCCTGGCTGGCCAGCGACTGGCCGGCCATGCAGCGCGCCGCCACCTTGGCCAGCTGGATGCCGGTGGCCTTGGAGACGTAGGGCACGGTGCGCGAGGCGCGGGGGTTGACCTCCAGAACGAAGATCACGTCCTGGCCGTCCTTGTTCTGGATGGCGAACTGCACGTTCATCAGGCCGACCACGTTCAGCGCCTTGGCCATGGCGGCGGTCTGGCGCTTGAGCTCGTCGACCGTCTCCTGGGACAGCGAATACGGCGGCAGCGAACAGGCCGAGTCGCCCGAGTGCACGCCGGCCTGCTCGATGTGTTCCATGACACCGCCGATGAAGGTCTGGGACCCATCGGACAGGCAGTCGACGTCGCATTCGATGGCGTCGTTGAGGAAGCGGTCGAGCAGCACCGGCGAATCGTTGGAGACCTTGACCGCCTCGCGCATGTAGCGCTCGAGGTCGCGCTGCTCGTGCACGATTTCCATGGCGCGGCCGCCCAGCACGTAGCTGGGGCGCACCACCAGCGGGTAGCCCAGTGAAGATGCCTTTTCCAGCGCCTCGGGCTCGGTGCGGGCCGTGGCGTTGGGCGGCTGCTTGAGATTGAGCTCGCGCAGCAGCGCGGAAAAGCGCTCGCGGTCTTCGGCCGCGTCGATCATGTCGGGGCTGGTGCCGATGATCGGCACGCCCTCGGCCTCCAGGCCCAGCGCCAGCTTGAGCGGCGTCTGGCCGCCGTACTGCACGATCCCGCCCAGCGGCTTTTCCTTGTCGACGATCTCCAGCACATCTTCGAGTGTGAGCGGCTCGAAGTACAGCCGATCGGAGGTGTCGTAGTCGGTGGAAACCGTCTCGGGGTTGCAGTTGACCATGATGGTCTCGTAGCCGTCTTCGCGCATGGCGAGAGCGGCGTGGACGCAGCAGTAGTCGAACTCGATGCCCTGGCCAATGCGGTTGGGGCCACCGCCCAGCACCATGATCTTCTTGTTGTTGGTGGGCTGCGCCTCGCACTCGGCCACGCCGCCGTAAGTGGCGGTCTCGTACGTGGAGTACATGTAGGCGGTGTTGGTGGCGAACTCGGCGGCGCAGGTGTCCACCCGCTTGTAGACCGGCCGCACCTTCAAGGCCTTGCGCAGCTCGCGCACGGCCTTGTCGGTGGTCTTGAGCAGCTTGGCCAGGCGCCGGTCGGAAAAACCCTTGCGCTTCAACATGTGCAACTGCGTGGCATTGATGGAGCCCAGCGCGCCCTCCCCCTTGGCCTCGGCAATGCGGTCGAGCTCCAGCTCGATCTTGACGATCTCCTCGATCTGCACCAGGAACCACTTGTCGATCTTGGTCAGGTCGTGGACCTCGTCAACGCTCCAGCCGGCGGCGAAGGCGTCGCCCACATACCAGATGCGGTCGGGGCCGGGCTCGCCCAGCTCCTTTTCCAATACCTCGCGGTCCTGGGTTTTCTCGTTCATGCCGTCCACGCCCACTTCCAGGCCGCGCAGGGCCTTCTGGAAGCTCTCCTGGAAGGTGCGGCCCATGGCCATGACCTCGCCGACAGACTTCATCTGGGTGGTCAGGCGACTGTCGGCGGCGGGGAATTTCTCGAAGGCAAAGCGTGGGATCTTGGTGACCACGTAGTCGATGCTGGGCTCGAAGCTGGCTGGCGTGGCGCCGCCAGTGATCTCGTTGCGCAGCTCGTCGAGGGTGTAGCCCACCGCCAGCTTGGCCGCCACCTTGGCGATGGGAAAACCGGTGGCCTTGGAGGCCAGCGCCGACGAGCGCGACACGCGCGGGTTCATCTCGATCACGATCATCCGACCGTCTTGCGGGTTGATCGAGAACTGCACGTTGGAGCCGCCGGTATCGACGCCGATCTCGCGCAGCACCGCCAGCGAGGCGTTGCGCATGATCTGGTATTCCTTGTCGGTCAGCGTCTGGGCCGGCGCGACGGTGATGGAGTCACCGGTGTGCACGCCCATGGGGTCGAGGTTCTCGATCGAGCAGATGATGATGCAGTTGTCCGCCTTGTCGCGCACCACCTCCATCTCGTACTCTTTCCAGCCGAGCAATGATTCTTCAATCAGCAGCTCGTTGGTGGGCGAGGCCTCCAGGCCGCGCTTGCAGATGGTCTCGAACTCTTCGGGGTTGTAGGCGATGCCGCCGCCGGTGCCGCCGAGCGTGAAGCTGGGGCGGATGACGGTGGGAAAGCCGACCGTCTTTTGCACGGTCCAGGCCTCTTCCAAGGTGTGGGCGATGCCCGAGCGCGCCGAGCCCAGGCCGATCCGGGTCATGGCCTCCTTGAACTTCTGGCGGTCTTCGGCCTTGTCGATGGCCTCGGGCGTGGCGCCGATCAACTCGACCTTGTACTTGTTCAGCACTCCGTGGTGCCACAGGTCAAGCGCGCAGTTGAGCGCGGTCTGCCCGCCCATGGTGGGCAGGATGGCGTCGGGGCGCTCCTTGGCGATGATTTTTTCGACCGTCTGCCAGGTGATGGGCTCGATGTAGGTGACGTCGGCGGTGGCCGGGTCGGTCATGATCGTGGCGGGGTTGCTGTTGATCAGGATGACCTTGTAGCCCTCTTCGCGCAGCGCCTTGCAGGCCTGCACGCCAGAGTAGTCGAACTCGCAGGCCTGGCCGATGATGATCGGGCCGGCGCCGATGATGAGGATGCTCTTGATGTCTGTGCGCTTTGGCATGGTCTCGGCTCTTTACGTCTTGGCTTGGTCCATCAGGCCGGTGAACCGGTCGAACAGGTAGCCGATGTCATGCGGGCCGGGCGAGGCCTCTGGGTGGCCCTGGAAGCAGAAGGCGGGCTTGTCGGTGCGGGCCAGGCCCTGCAGGGTGCCGTCGAACAGGCTGACGTGCGTGGCGCGCAGGTTGGCCGGCAGGGTCTTTTCATCCACCGCGAAGCCGTGGTTCTGGCTGGTGATGGACACACGGCCGGTGTCCAGGTCTTTGACCGGATGGTTGGCGCCGTGGTGGCCGAACTTCATCTTGTAGGTGCTGGCGCCCGAAGCCAGGGCCATGATCTGGTGGCCCAGGCAGATGCCGAATGTGGGCAGGCCGTCCTCGATCAGTTCGCGCGTGGCCTCGATGGCGTAGTCGCAGGGTTGCGGGTCGCCAGGGCCATTGGACAGGAACACACCGTCGGGGTTTAGCTTGCGCACCTCGGTGGCGGGCGTCTGCGCCGGCACCACCGTCACCCTGCAACCGCGCTCGGCCAGCATGCGCAGGATGTTGCGCTTGACGCCGAAGTCATAGGCCACCACGTGCAAGCGTGGGTTCTCGAGCTTGCCGTAACCGCTGCCAAGCTGCCACTCGGTCTCGCTCCACTCGTAGGGCGCGCGGGCCGAGACCACCTTGGCCAGATCCAGCCCGCTCATGGACGGCGCCTTGCGGGCCTGCGCCAACGCGTCGTCGATCAGCGCCGGCGTGACCTGCTGGCCCGCTGGCAGCCCCACGATGCAACCGTTTTGCGCGCCCTGGGTGCGCAGGATGCGGGTGAGCTTGCGGGTGTCGATGTCAGAGATGGCGACGGTACCCTCGCGGCGCAGGTACTCGGGCAGTGTGAGGGTGGCGCGGAAGTTGGACGCCACCAGGGGCAGGTCGCGGATGATCAGGCCCGCGGCGTGGACCTTGCTGGCTTCGACGTCTTCCTCGTTGACCCCGGTGTTGCCGATGTGCGGATACGTGAGCGTCACGATCTGCTGCTCGTAGCTGGGGTCGGTGAGGATTTCCTGGTAACCGGTCATGGCCGTGTTGAACACGACTTCGCCGGTGGTGGAGCCGGTGGCTCCGATCGAATTGCCAACAAAGACCGTGCCGTCTGCGAGCGCCAGGATGGCGGAAGGCTGCGAGGCCTGTTGAGACAAAAGCACTGGGTTCTCCGGATGGATGTCGGGTACGCCCAAACGCGTGCCGAGAGCGGGTGTCTCGATCTTGCTTTTGTTCAGGGAGAAAGCTGCGGCTGCGCTAGGCGTACAGGTTGATGCGGGAAAGCCCTTGATTATAGCGTTCGAGGGTCATGCCCCCGCATCCGAAAAGGGTGCGCGCGCGTCGGCCATCAGGCGTGCCGTCCCGCAGCCACCAGGTGGTCGGCATCCTGGGCGAATTGCCGGCGCAGGGGCGCACTGATGCGGTCGTCCGAGGCGGCTCTGCGCCAGAAAGCCATTGCCGCCTCGAAGGCATGGTGCCAGGCGACACGTTGCGCCGGCAGTGGCAAGGGCGGCTCAAAGGCACGCGGCGGCACCTCGCCCCCGGGCAAGGGCGCGTACATCATTGGCAGCATGTCGTAAGCCGGCGCCAGCCGAAAGCCCTTGGCCGTGGGTCGAAAACTCAGGTTGCCGGCATGCATGTCGGTGTTGCCGATCAGGCGCCCGAACCACCACAGGCGTGCGACGCGGGCGACATCGTCCGCATCGAGCCAACCCTGCACCTGCAGCCGGCGGGCGACGGCCGGCCAGTCGCCCGCCGGCAGGCCCAGCAGCGCGTCATTGAGAGATTCGAGCGTGCACAGCGCGCTCCGGCCGAAATCGCCATGGCGGTCGAAGCGCTCGAGCTCCAGGAACGTTCGCCCGCCGTGCCGCAGCAGCCGGCTGCGCGCCGCATCCAGCCCGGCCGGGCCGGACAATGTCTCAAGGGCAAGATGCTCGCAGACCAGCAAGTCGGCCCAGCGCCGCACCGACGCGGAGTCGTCCGAGCCCGAGAACTTCACCAGCACATGCGCGGTATCGCCAGCGGCGCCGGAGGCCAGGGCCCGCCGCGCCGCGAACTTGGGAAATTCGCCTGCGGCGCTGGAGCCTGGCACGCCGCCCGTCACCGCCTGCTCGGCCAACCCGGCGTAGGCCGCCGCGATGCTGTCGTCCGGCAGGGGCGGCGCCAAGGTCCGGCGCCATGCCTGCCACTGCGCGTAGGCCTCATCGCCCACGATCAGGTTGCCGCTCGCATCCCAGCCTCGCTGCAGCAGCACATGAAGGATGTCGTCGTCGCCCCACTCACCAGGATCGGGCGAGACCCCCAATGACCGGTGTTCCAGGCGAGCGAACGCCCGGCCCATGTACCCCTGCGGCCGCATGTCGTACAGAAGGTATGGCAGACCGGGCCACCAGCCGTCCCGGCATTCCTCTGGCACCGGCCAGGCCGCGTCCTGCGGCGCGATCCAGCTTCCCTCGGGCCGCACCAGTGACAAGGCCCCCGCCTGGGCGGCTTGGCCATCCTCGTCGACGGCATAGAGGGGCCACTGCGCCAATTGACCCCGCAGGCCGCGGCGCAGGCCATAACGCGTGCGGCGCGCGCGACCGGCCACGATGAGCTCGTCCCCGGGCATGTTGGCCAGCAGCCGATGCACCGTTGGAATGCTCATGCCCAGCGCCTTCGCCAGCACGGCGGCGCTGGCAGGCGCCTGCCGCGCGAGCGCGGTACGCAGACCCTGCAGGGGATCCGGGTCAACGAAGGTGGGTCGCATGATGAGATTCCTGAGAAGATTTTCTCAGAAATTATCATTCATTATCAATTGCTTAGAGCAAATTGTCCGGGGATCTTGAAAAGATTTTTGAGGATATTCTCACCCCCGGCCGACTGCGCTCGCGTACAGGCAGATGGCCGCCGCGCCGGCGACATTGAGCGATTCTTCACCGCCGGGCTGGGCGATGCGCAGGGCCAGGGTGGCGCGGGCGGCCAGCTCGGGGCTGACGCCCTGCCCTTCGTGCCCCAGCGCCCAGGCGCAGGGCCAAGGCAGCCGGGCCTGGTGCAGCAGCTCGCCCTGATGGGAGCTGGTGGTCAGCAAGGGTACGTCCAGAAGCGCCACCTCGGCCATGCTGGCGCCCTCGATCAGTTGCAAGGCGAAATGGGCCCCCATGCCGGCACGCAGCACCTTGGGCGACCAGAGCGCGGCCGTGCCCTTGAGCGCAATGACCTGCCGGAAACCGAAGGCCGAGGCACTGCGCAGGATGGCGCCCACATTGCCGGCATCTTGCAGGCGATCGAGCACCAGGCTCGGCGTGGCGGGCTCCAGTGCCGGCGGCACGGGCAGGGGCATGACAAAACCCATGCGGGCGGGGGATTCGAGCCCGCTCAGGCCCTCGAACAGCGCGTCGTCGACCACGACGGTGCGCTCGGCGGCGGCAGCCAGCTCGGGCAGCGCCTGCGCCCAGGCGGATTCGGCAAATACCGCCGTTTGAGGTCGCTGACCGCGGGCTAGCGCGGCGCGGCACAGGTGGTCGCCCTCGATCCAGACCTGCCCCAGCCGCCGATAGGCCGTTCCGTCCTGCGCCAGCCGGCGAAGTTGCTTGAGCAAAGCGTTGTCCCGCGAGCTGATGCGAATGACCTCCTCGGTCATGCCGCGAGCCGATCGTCCCGCCCAGCGCCTTGCGCCAGCAGCGCGGCCGCGACAGGCGCGAAGAAGCGGCGATGGTGCGGGCAAGCGCCGTGGCGTTGCAGCGCTTCGAGGTGCTCACGGGTGCCGTAGCCCTTGTGCCCAGCAAAACCGTACTGCGGAAACTCCTCGTGCATGGCCTTGCACAGCCGATCGCGGTGGACCTTGGCGAGAATCGACGCGGCCGAGATCGATCGCACGAGCGCGTCGCCGCCGACCACCGCCTCGGCCAGCACGTCGATGCACGGCAGCCGGTTGCCGTCGACCAGGACCTTGGCCGGCTTGAGCCGCAAGCCCTCCACGGCGCGCTTCATGGCCAGCATCGTGGCCTGCAGGATGTTCAGTTCGTCGATCTCCTGGACGCTGGCCAGGGCGACGGAGCAGCACAGGGCCTTTTCCATGATGCGGTCGTACAGGCGTTCGCGCTGCAAGGCCGTGAGCACCTTGGAATCGGCCAGCCCCTGGATGCGGCGGCTGTCGTCGAGGATGACGGCGGCGGCCACCACCGGCCCGGCCAGCGGGCCGCGGCCGGCTTCGTCGACACCGGCGACCAGGCCGGTGGTAACCCAGTCGAACACGGACTGCGGGTACTTGCGGCGTGGCGCTCGGCGGGGCCTGGGCGCGGGCACGGGCGCTTCGGGCAAGCCGGGAAGCTCAGGGCTGAAGGACTTGGGCGATGGCATCGGTGGCGAGGGTGGCCGTGTCGCGCCGCAATTGGTGGTGCAGCGCGTGGAATTTCTGCTGGACGGCCGCCATTGTGTCAGGCGCATCCAGCCAATCCAACACCGATGCCGCCAAGCGCGCTGGCGTGGCGTCGTGCTGCAACAACTCGGGCACGGCCATCTCGCGCAGCAGGATGTTGGGCAGGCCCACCCAGGGCTGCAGCGCCTGGCGCTTCATGATCTGCCAGCTCAGGGCGTTCATGCGGTAGCCGATGACCATGGGCCGCTTGAACAGCGCCGCCTCCAAGGTGGCGGTGCCGCTGGCGATCAGGGTGACATCGCAAGCGGCCAGCGCCTCGTGCGAGCGGCCCGCCAGCAGCGTGAGCGCATCGCCCAGGCCGGCGCGGTGGGCCGCCTGTTCAATCGGGACGCGTAACGCCGGCACCGCCGGGACGACGAAGCGAACCGCCGGCCGCACACGCTGGATCTCCCGAGCGGCCTGGAAAAACACATCCGCCAGATAACGGACCTCGGAGGCGCGGCTGCCCGGCAAAATGGCGACCACTTTCTCGTGCTCACCCAGCCCGATGGCGCGCCGGGCGGCGGCGCGGTCGGGCTCCTGCGGGATCACGCCAGCCAGCGGGTGACCCACATAGGTAGCGGCGATGCCGTGGGCGGCCAGCAGCTCGGGCTCGAAGGGAAAAATGCACAGCACGTGGTCGGCGCTGCGGCGGATCTGGTCGATGCGGCCGGCGCGCCAGGCCCAGATCGCGGGGCAGACGAAGTGCACGGTGCGGATGCCAGCCTGGCGCAGCCCGGCTTCGAGGTCGAGGTTGAAATCGGGCGCGTCGACGCCGATGAAAAGCGGCGGACGATCGGCCAGCAGCCGCGCCTTGAGCGCGCGGCGGATGCCGACGATCTCGCGGTAGTGCCGCAGCACCTCGACATAGCCGCGCACCGCCAGCTTCTCGTGCGGCCACAGGGCCTGGAAACCCTGGCGCGCCATGTTCGGACCGCCAATGCCATAGGCCTGCAAGTGCGGCCAGCGCCGGTTGAGCCCTTGCAGCAGCAGACCGGCCAGCAGATCGCCAGAGACCTCGCCCGCCACCATGGCCAGCCGCAGTGCCCCCGCGGTGGACGGATCGGCGCTCACGCGGGTCAGCGCACGATGCCGCGCTGGGGCGACACGGCCGCCAGAAAGCCCAGCATCATCTGGACGTCGGGCTGGGCCTCGGGTGTGTCGGCCACCAGGGCGCCGATGCGCTCTTGCGCCTGCGCCAGGGTGAGGCTGTCGCGGTACAGGGCCTTGTGCATGGCCTTGACGGCAGCAACCCGGGCCGGCGAAAAACCGCGCCGGCGCAGCCCTTCAAAATTCATGGCGCGCGCCTGCGCGGGCTGGCCCTGGCTCATGACAAAGGGCGGCTGGTCGGCAAACAGCAGCGCGCACATGGCCGTCATGCCGTGGGCGCCGATGCGTACGAACTGGTGCACCACGGTGAAGCCGCCGAGGATGACCCAGTCGCCCACCTCGACGTGCCCGGCCAGCTGCGTGTTGTTGGCGAAGATCGTGTGGTTGCCCACCTGGCAGTCGTGCGCCAGATGCACGTAGGCCATGATCCAGTTGTCGCTGCCCACGCGGGTGACGCCGCCGCCCCCGGGCGAGCCGATGTTGAAGGTGCAGAACTCGCGGACAGTGTTGCGCTCGCCGATCACCAGCTCGCAGGGCTCGCCCGCGTACTTCTTGTCCTGCGGGATCGCGCCGAGCGAGGAAAACTGGAAGATGCGGTTGTCGCGCCCGATGGTGGTGTGGCCCTCGATCACGCAATGCGCGCCGACGGTGGTGCCAGGGCCGATCTTCACGTGCGGGCCGATCACGCTGTAGGGCCCGATCGAGGCCGTGGGGTCGATCAGCGCGCCCGGCGCGACAATCGCGGTGGCATGAATGGAGCCCGTCACAAGCGGCCTTTGTCGGTCATTCGATCCGGCGCATGGTGCACATGAGTTCGGCCTCGCAGGCCACCTCCTCACCCACGCGCGTGATGCCCTTGAACTTGAAGACGCCGGCGCGGGAACGCTCCAGGGTGACGTCCATCACCAGCTGGTCGCCCGGCTCGACCGGCCGCTTGAAGCGGGCGCCATCGATGCCCGCAAAGTAATACACCGTCTTGTCGTCAGGCGTGACGCCCTGGGCGTCGAACGACAACAGCGCCGCGGCCTGGGCCATGGCTTCGAGAATGAGCACACCCGGCATCACCGGCCGGTGCGGAAAATGACCAGTGAAAAACGGTTCGTTGATGGAGACGTTCTTGAGGGCGCGGATGCTCTTGCCTTTTTCGATCGACACCACCCGGTCGATGAGCAGAAACGGGTAGCGGTGCGGCAGCTGTTTGAGGATCTGGTGAATGTCCATCATGGCTTGTTCTTCTCTAGCGCCTTGACGCGTTCGCGCAGGCTGTGCAGGTGACGCAGGGTGGCCGCGTTCTTCTCCCAGGCGGCATTGTCGTCGATGGGAAAGACGCCGGTGTAGTGGCCCGGCTGGTGGATCGAGCGGGTGACCAGGGTCATGGCCGAGATGTGCACATGGTCGGCCAGCGTGATGTGGCCGACGATGCCGGCCTTGCCGCCGATGGTGCAGTGCGCTCCGATCCGGGTGCTGCCGGCAACCGCCACGCAGCCGGCCATGACGGTGTGTTTGCCAATGCGCACGTTGTGGCCGATCTGGATGAGGTTGTCGAGCTTGACGCCGTCTTCGATCACGGTGTCGGCCAGTGCGCCGCGGTCGATGCAGGTGTTGGCGCCGATCTCCACGTCGTTGCCGATGCGCACCGCGCCCAGCTGCTCGATCTTTTCCCAGGCGCCCTGGTTCGGCGCGATCCCGAAACCGTCGGCGCCGATCACCACGCCGGGGTGCAACAGGCAACGATCGCCGATCACGCAGGCTTGGCTGACAGTCACGCGCGACTTGAGCTCGGTGTCGGCGCCGATGCGGGCACCGCGCTCGACGACGCACAGCGCGCCGATGGTGGCAGAAGGGTCCACCACCGCATCGGGGTCGACCACCGCGCTAGGGTGAATGCCGGGCCTGCGCTGGCCGCCCAGCACCACGCGCTTCCACAGCTGCGTGAGGCGGGCGAAGTACAGGTAGGGGTCGTCGGTGACGATCGCAGCGCCACGCGCCAGCGCCGCGTCGCGCTGCGCCGTCGCAACGATGACGCAGCCAGCCTGTGAGCTGGCCAGCTGCGACTGGTACTTGGGGTTGCTGAGAAAGCTCAGCTGCGACGGTGTGGCGGCGTCGAGCGGTGCCAGGCCCTCGATCAGCCGGGTCGGGTCGCCGTGAAGCTCGCCGCCGAGGCTGGCGACGATGTCGCCAAGGGGCAATGCCACGTCACTTGCCTGCCGCCGCCGGGGCTGCGTTCAGGGCCTTGATCACCTTCTCGGTGATGTCGTGCTTGGGATTGATGTAGACCGCCTCTTGCAGGACCAGGTCGTACTTTTCGGCCTCGGCGACCTGGCGAACGATGCGGTTGGCGCGGTCGAGCACCTGTTGCAGCTCTTCGTTCTTACGGGAGTTGAGGTCTTCCTGGAACTCACGGCGCTTGCGCTGGAAATCGCGGTCCTGGTCGACCAGCTGGCGCTGACGCTGCTGGCGCACGCTTTCGGACAGCGTGGGGGCTTCGCGCTCGAAACGCTCGGACGCGGTCTTGATGGTTGCGCCGACGTCGTTGAGCTCCTTCTCGCGGCGCGCGAACTCCTGCTCGAGCTTGGTCTGTGCGGCCTTGGCGGTGTTGGCCTCTCGAAAGATGCGATCGGTGTTCACGAAGCCGATGCGAAACTCCTGCGCAAAGGCGGGGGCGCACACCACCGCCAGCCCGAGCAAGGCCGCATACCATTGGCGACTCAGATACGACATTAGAAGGAAGTCCCGATTTGAAATTGAAGTTTCTGGATTCTATCGCCAGCCATCTTGCGAATCGGGTTCGCATAGACCAGGCGCAGCGGCCCGACAGGTGAGATCCAGGACAGCCCCGCGCCCACGGACGCGCGGATTTCACCGAATTCGTAGCCCTGCTGTTCGGTGAACGCGTTGCCCGCGTCGACAAAGGCGAACAAACGCAAGGTGCGGTCGTTGCCCGCGCCGGGGAACGGCGTGATGAACTCGCTGTTCAGGATGACCTTCTTGGGGCCGCCGATCGAGGCGCCCGTGACGTCGCGCGGGCCCAGCGTACCCTGCTGGAAGCCCCGCACCGACCCCAGGCCGCCGGCATAGTAGTTCTTGAACACCGGGAACGGGCGGTCGCCCATGCCCTTGCCCCAGCCGAGCTCGCCGTTGAAGGCCAGGGTGTATTGCTTGCTCAGCGGGATGTACTGCTGGAATTGGTAGCTGCCGCGCAGGTAGCGGGCGTCGCCGAACACGCCCGCCTCGCCAGCCAGGCGCTGCAGCCGCCCGGAAGTGGGCACCAGCGAGCTGTCCCGGTCGTCGCGCGTCCAGCCGAGCGTGAAGGGCAAGGCGGTGCTGGCATAGCCGAAGCGGTCGGCATAGGCCAGATAGGCGGCCGGTATGTTGGTGCCGGGCTCGATGCGGGTGCGCTCGGCGCTCAGGCCGAAGAACACGCGGTCGACCTCGCTGAACGGAACGCCAAACCGCACACCGCCGCCCATAGTGGCCAGGCTGTAGTCGCCGCCCTGCTCGTTGTACGGACGGGACCTGCGGTAGTACACGTCGAAGCTGCGCGAGACGCCGTCCTGCGTGAAGTACGGGTCCACCGTGGTGACCGAGATCACCTTGTTGTACTTGCTGGTGTTGAGGTCCAGGCTCAGGTAATTGCCGCTGCCGAACGCGTTCTCCTGGCGGATGGTGAAACCGAAACTCAGCTTGTCGGCACTGGAAAAGCCTGCTGACAGCTGCAGGCTGCCAGTGGGCTTTTCGGTGATGCGGACGTTCACGTCGACCTGATCGGGTGCGCCCGGCACTTCGGCGGTCTCGACGTTGACGTCGCGAAAGTAGCCAAGCCGGTCGACCCGATCGCGGGAGCGGCGGATGCGCTCGCCGTCGTACCAGCTGGCCTCGAGCTGGCGGAACTCACGGCGGACCACCTCGTCGCGGGTGCGGTCGTTGCCGGAGATGTTGACACGGCGCACGTAGGCGCGGCGGGACGGCTCGGACGCGATCACCAGCGCCACCCGGCTGTTCTCTCGGTCGATGTCAGGCCTGACCTCGACCTGTGCGAAGGCATAGCCGAAATTGCCGAAATTGTCGGCGATGGCCTTGGTGGTCTCGGCCACGCGGTCGGCGTTGTACGCCTCGCCGGGACGGATGGTGACCAGCGACTTGAACTCGTCGTCCTTGCCCAGGTAGTTGCCTTCCAGGCGCACCGAGGTGACCACGAAACGCTGGCCTTCGGTGATGTTGACGGTGATGCCGATGTCGCGCTTGTCGGGCGAAATCGCCACCTGTGTGCTGTCGATGCGAAACTCCAGGAAGCCGCGCTGCAGGTAGTACGAGCGCAAGGCTTCCAGGTCGGCGTTGAGCTTGACGCGCGAGTAGCGGTCTGACTTGGTGTACCAGCTCATGAAGCCGCCGGTGTCGAGATCGAACAGGCCGCGCAGCGTGCCCTCGGTGAACGCCTGGTTGCCGACGATGCGGATGTCCCGAATATGCGCGGGCTCGCCCTCGCTGATGGTGAAGGTGACGTTGACCCGGTTGCGCTCCAGCGGCGCGATGGTGGTGACGATCTCTGCGCCATACAGGCTGCGCCCGAGGTATTGGCGCCGCAGCTCCTGCTCGGCGCGGTCGGCCAGTGCGCGGTCGAAGGGCCGGCCTTCGGCCAGCCCGATGTCGCGCAAGGCACGGGTGAGAACGTCGCGCTCGAACTCGCGCGCACCCACAAAGCTCACCTGGGAGATGGTTGGGCGTTCCTCGACGATCACCACCAGCACGTCGCCCTGCACTTCAAGGCGCGCGTCGGTAAACAGACCGAGCCCGAACAACGCGCGAATGGCGGCGCTGCCCTTCTCGTCGTTGTACTGGTCCCCGACACGAAAGGGCAGCGACGCGAACACCGTGCCGGGTTCGACGCGCTGCAGGCCCTCGATGCGGATGTCTCGCACGTTGAAGGGATCGATTGCCCAAGCCTGCACTGCGAAGGCCATCGCGATCACGCTCGCCAGGGTGCGCACGCGCGCGCGCTTCAATAGTTTCTTCATGAATTCTGATCTGGGTCCGAGACAGGCTGTCTGGCTGCCGCGGCCGGCTCCGCCGGATTTAACCAAAAAGGCGCGTCACGTCGTTGAACAGCGCGATCGACATCATGACCAGCAGGATCGCCACCCCCCCCCGCTGCAAACGATCCATCCAGGCGTCGGGGACGCCCTTGCCGGTCACTGCCTCCCAAAGATAATACATCAGGTGCCCCCCATCCAGGACAGGCAGCGGCAGCAGGTTCAGCACCCCGAGGCTCACACTGATCAGTGCCAGGAAGGTCAGGTACTGCGTCAGCCCCAGACTGGCCGACTTGCCGGCATAGTCGGCGATGGTCAGGGGGCCGCTGAGGTTCTTGAGCGAAGCCTCGCCGATCATCATGCGCCCCATCATCTTGAGCGTGAGGATGGACACCTCCCAGGTACGCACAGCCCCGCTCCAGAGGCCGTCCAGCGGGCCGCGCCGCACCGTCACCATTTCGGGCGGCGAGCCGACGTAGGCGCCGATGCGCCCGAACCGGCCGTTGCGCTCTGACGCGACCTCGGGGGTGACCGGCAGCGCCAACTCGCGGCCGTCGCGCAGCACGCGCCAGGTGGCCGGCATCGGCTGGTCGCCACGCACCTGGCCGCGAATGGCCTCGCGCAGCTGCTGGCCATCGACGATGCGCTGCGCGCCAATTGCCAGCACCACGTCGCCGGGACGCAAGCCGTCGCGCTCCGCAGCGGCGCCCTTGACCAGCTCGCCGATCACCGGCTGCGTCCAGGGGCCCGTCACGCCGATGCGCCGGAACAGTCCGGCGTCGGCCTCCCGGGCCTCGATGCCGGACAGTGGCAGCACCAGCTCGCGCGCAGCGCCGCCAGAAGCTGGCGCCGCCAATTGGAGGCGCAGATCACGCTGGTCGAGTGCACCGCGGGTGAGTAGCCAGCGCAGCTCCTCGAAGGACTGCAGAGGCTGCAAGGTGTCGTCGTCGAAGCCGGCCGCCAGCACCTGGTCGCCACCGGCAAGGCCTGCGCGGTCGGCCACCGAGCCAGCCACCGGGGTAGCGATCACGGGGATGGGCTCGATTACGCCCCACCAGCTGACGAAGGTGTACAGCAGCACGGCCAGCAGCAGGTTGGCGATCGGCCCGGCGGCGACGATGGCGGCCCGTGAGCGCAGCGGCTGGGTGTTGAAGGCCAGGTGGCGCTCGGCTGCGTCGACCGGCGCCTCGCGCTCGTCGAGCATGCGCACAAAGCCGCCCAGCGGCACCGCGCCGATCACGAACTCGGTGTCCTGGCCGGGGCGCTGCCGGCGCGGCTTCCAGCGCAGGATGGGGCGGCCGAAGCCGACCGAAAACCGCAGCACGCGCACCCCGCAGGCCACGGCCACCCGGTAATGGCCCCACTCGTGCACGGCGATGAGCAGGCCCAGGGCGACGATGAAGGCGACGATGGTGAGCATGAGGCGGTCCTAGCGCAGGCGTTCGATACCTTGGCGCGCCTGCTGCCGAACACGGACGTCCAGCTCCAGCAGGTCGGCCAGGCTGCGCGGGTTGGATGCCGGGGCGCAGGACAAAGTTGCCAGGTTCAGCGCGTGAATCTGGTCGAAGCGGATCCGTCCCGCAAGAAAGGCTTCGACCGCCACCTCGTTGGACGCGTTGAGCACCGCGGTGGTGCCCGGCGCGGCGCGCAGGCTGTCCCAGGCCAGCTGCATTCCCGGAAAGCGCTCCCGATGGCCGCGGCTGTCGAGCGCCTCGAAGCTCAGGTCGCCCAGCCGGGTGAAATCGAGGGCTTGCGCGCCGGAGGTGATGCGCTCGGGCCAGCCCAGGCCATAGGCGATGGGCACCCGCATGTCGGGCGTGCCCAGCTGGGCCACCACCGAGGTGTCTCGGTACTGCACCATCGAGTGGATGATGCTCTGGGGGTGGATGACCACATCCAACCGTTCGGGCGGCAGGCCGAACAGAAAGCGTGCCTCGATCACCTCGAGCGCCTTGTTCATCATGGTGGCCGAGTCGACCGAGATCTTGCGGCCCATCACCCAGTTGGGATGGGCGCAGGCCTGCTCGGGGGTGACATCGCGCAGGCGGGCTGCTTCCCAGGTGCGAAACGGGCCGCCCGAGGCGGTGAGGATGATCTTCTCGACCCGTGCGTCCCAGGTGGCCGGGTCTTCGGGCAACGATTGAAAAATCGCCGAATGCTCGCTGTCGATCGGCAGCAAGGTGGCGCCACCCGCTCGCACGGCGTCCAGAAACACCTCGCCGCCCACCACCAGCGCCTCCTTGTTGGCCAGCAGCAGGCGCTTGCCGGCGCGTGCGGCTGCCAGGCAGGGCGCCAGGCCAGCCGCGCCAACGATGGCGGCCATGACGGTGTCCACCTCTTCATGGGCCGCGATGCGCTCCAGGGCGTCGGGCCCGCTCAGCACGCGGGTGGGCAGACCCTCGGCCCGCAACCGTGTGGCCAACTCGCGCGAGGCGGCTTCGTCGGCCATCACGGCAAAGCGTGGCCGCAGGCTGGCGCACTGGGCCAGGAGCGCTTCGACCTGACGCGCGGCACTGAGCGCAAACACTTCAAAGCGTTCGGGATGGCGTGCGATCACGTCCAGGGTGCTGGCGCCGACCGAGCCGGTGGACCCGAGCACGGTGATGCGCTGGACGGTCATACGAGGGACACCAGCATCATCGCCAACGGCAGGGCCGGCAGCATCGCATCGACCCGGTCGAGCACGCCGCCGTGTCCGGGCAGCAGACCGCTCGAATCCTTGGCACCCGCGCTGCGCTTGACCAGCGATTCGACCAGATCGCCCACCACGCTCATCGCCGTGAGGAACACGCAGGCCAGCAGCATCAGGCCCCAGTTGTGTGCCGCCAGGCGGCTGTAGAGGCTGGGCACCTGCGCCTGCAGCGCCCGGTCGGCCAGCGCCCAGGCCACGCCCAGCGCCAGCACGCCGATCATGCCGCCCCACACGCCTTCCCAGCTCTTGCCAGGGCTGATGGCCGGCGCGAGCTTGCCACGGGTGAATTTGAGGCCGAAGGCCTTGCCCGCAAAGTACGCGGCGATGTCGGCCACCCACACCAGCACCAGAACCGACAGCAGAAAGTTGATGCCAATCATGCGCGCCTGCGCCAGCGCCAACCAGGCCATCCACAGCGCCAGGACGCCGCCCGCCAACCGCAGCGGGCGCGGCACCGCGGCCCAACCCGCGACGCCTCGTTGCAGCAGCAGCCCCCCCACCAACACCCACAGCGCGCCGCCGGCGATCCACAGTCCGGAAAGACGCCGCTCAAACAGACCGAAACGCCAGCTGGCCAGGCACAGCAGCAGGCAGGCCGCCGCCAACGCCAGGGCGGCACCCTGGCGCAGCCCGTTGAGCCGGCCCCACTCCCAGGCCCCCGCCGTGAGCAGCACCAGCACGACGGCCACGAACGGTACCGGCGACGGCCAGAACAGGGCTGGCAGCAGGATGGCCAGCAGGATGATGGCGGTGATGATGCGCTGCTTGAGCATGGCGCGATCCGGGTGTCAGGCGGCCTTGCGCGCAGCGCCGTCTTGCAGCACCTGCTCGGAGGTCTTGCCGAAGCGGCGCTCGCGCTGGGCGAATGCGTCGATGGCCTCGCCGAGCGCAGCGGCGTCGAACTCGGGCCAGAGCTTGTCGCTGAAGTAGAACTCGGAATAGGCGGACTGCCACAGCAGGAAGTTGCTCACCCGCTGCTCGCCGCCGGTGCGGATCACGAGGTCGGGGTCGGGCACATGGGCCAGAGCCATCGCGCCCGAGAGCGATTGCTCGGTGATGGCGCACCCCTGGGCCGCCAGCCGCGCGGCGGCCTGGGCGATGTCCCAGCGGCCGCCGTAGTTAAAGCAGATGTTGAGAATCAGGCGTTCGTTGCCGGCGGTCACAGCCTCGGCGGCGGCCAGGCCGTTGAGCACCTTGGGCGCCAGTCCGGTGCGATCGCCGATGAAGTGGATGCGAACCCCCTCGGCCTTGAGTTGGGGCACCTCGCGCGACAGGGCCAGCGCCAGCAACTCCATCAGGCCCGACACCTCGTCGGCCGGACGGTTCCAGTTTTCTGACGAGAACGCGAACACGGTGAGCACCTTCACCCCGATGTCGCCGCAATGGCGCACGCAGGCGCGCAGTGCGTCGACCCCCACCTTGTGGCCGGCCACGCGCGGCAGGAAGCGCCGCGCGGCCCAGCGGCCGTTGCCATCCATGACGATGGCGATGTGGTGGGGAGTGGCCTTGTTCAAGTCACGATCGGGTTGGGCCTAGCGGGCATCGTGGCCGTCAGACGGCCATGATCTCCTGCTCCTTGGCATTGACCAGGCTGTCGATGGTGGCAATATGCTTGTCGGTCACCTTCTGGATGTCGGTTTCGGCGCGCTTTTGCTCGTCTTCGGAGGCGAGCTTGTCCTTGAGCAGGCGCTTGACGTGCTCGTTGGCGTCGCGCCGCAGGTTGCGAACGGCGATCTTGGCGCTCTCGCCTTCGGTACGCACCAGCTTGGTCATTTCCTTGCGGCGCTCTTCGCTCATGGGCGGCATTGGCACGCGGATCAGGTCGCCCATGGAGGCCGGGTTCAGGC
Source organism: Comamonadaceae bacterium (assembly GCA_947476465.1). Taxonomy (GTDB): domain Bacteria; phylum Pseudomonadota; class Gammaproteobacteria; order Burkholderiales; family Burkholderiaceae_C; genus Ramlibacter. The sequence continues at coordinate 121,519 of CANJQN010000006.1, forward strand.
CCAGATCGCTCTCCCGGATGGCCTTCTCGATCTTGGCGCCCATGCCCTTTTCCCAGGGCTGCACACTGATGGTGCGGGGGTCGAGCAGCGCGACGTTGGCCACTTGGCTCAGCGGCACCATGCTGCCGTAGTACTCGACATGCACCGTATCGAGCAGTGCCGGGTTGGCGCGGCCGGTGCGGATCTTGGTCAGGTTGTTCTTGAAGGCGGCGATGGACTGGTCCATCTTGGCCTCGGTGGTTTTCTTGATCTCGGCGGTGGTGGTCATGGTGACGTTTCCTGCGGTCTGACGTTCAAGCGTTCAGGCGTGGACCAGGGTGCCTTCGTCCTTGCCCTGGACAACGCGCTTGAGCGCCCCATGCTTGAAGATGGAGAACACTTTGATCGGCAGCTTCTGGTCGCGGCACAGCGCGAACGCCGTGGCGTCCATGATGCCCAGGTTCTGCGCGATAGCGTCGTCGAAGCTGATCTGGCTGTAGCGCGTGGCCCGTGGGTCCAGCTTGGGGTCGGCGGAATAGACGCCGTCGACCTTGGTGGCCTTGAGCACGATTTCGGCCCCGATCTCAGCGCCGCGCAGCGCGGCGGCCGTGTCGGTGGTGAAAAACGGGTTGCCGGTGCCGGCTGCGAACACCACAACCTTGCCCTCTTCGAGGTATTGCAGCGCCTTGGGCCGCACGTAGGGTTCAACCACCTGCTCGATGGCGATGGCGGACATCACACGCGCGATCAGGCCCTGCTTGTTCATCGCGTCGGCCAAGGCCAGCGAGTTCATCACCGTGGCCAGCATGCCCATGTAGTCGGCGGTGGCGCGGTCCATTCCGACAGAGCCGCCAGCCACGCCGCGGAAGATGTTGCCGCCGCCGATGACGACGGCCACCTGCACGCCCATGTGGACCACCTCGGCCACCTCCTCGACCATCCGCACGATCGTCGCGCGGTTGATGCCGTAGGGATCATCACCCATCAACGCTTCGCCCGACAGTTTGAGCAGGATGCGTTTGTGGGCGGGCGGCGTGTCGGGCATGAACTCTTCCTTGGGGCTTGAAGTGGTGGTTTTGAGGGGTTGGGATCGTTTCGCCGCGTTCAATGACTCGACCCGACAGGCCAGGCAGCCGCCATTGTGTCATCGAAACGCGGCGCGGTCGGCCCGCTGAGGTGCCGGCTGAGGCTCAGCTGGCAGCCTTGGCGGCGGCGACCTGGGCGGCCACTTCGGCGGCGAAATCGTCAACCTTCTTCTCAATGCCCTCGCCGACGACGTACAGGCTGAAGCCTTTGACGCTGGTGTTGGCGGCCTTGAGCATCTGCTCGACGGTCTGCTTGTCGTTCTTCACGAAGGGCTGGTTGAACAGCGAGACTTCCTTGAGGAACTTTTGCACACCGCCTTCGATGCGCTTGGCCACGATCTCGGCCGGCTGCGCCGGCTTGCCCGCGGCTTGCGCCGTCTTGCGGTCTTCTTCGGCCTTGCCGGCAGCGACCGCGCGCTCTTTGGCGATCAGCTCGGCGGGCACGTCGGCGCTGGTCAGGGCCACCGGCTTCATGGCGGCCACGTGCATGGCCACGTCCTTGGCGGCAACCTCTTGACCTTCGAACTCGACCACCACGCCGATGCGGGTGCCGTGCAGATACGCGGCCAGCTTGTTGGCGCCGGCAAACCGCTTGAAGCGCCGAAAGCTCATGTTCTCGCCGATCTTGCCGATCAGACCCTTGCGCACGTCTTCCAGGGTGGGGCCGAAGCCGTCCTGGCTGTAGGCCAGCGCGCCCAGGGCGGCCAGGTCGGCCGGGTTGTGCTTGGCAATCAGCTCTGCGGCGACCTTGGCCAAGGCCAGGAAGCTGTCGTTCTTGGTGACGAAGTCGGTTTCGCAGTTCGTCTCGAGCAGGGCGCCGGTGGCGCCGTCGATGAAGGCGGTGACCACGCCCTCGGCGGTAATGCGGGCGGCGGCCTTGCCGGCCTTGTTGCCCAGCTTGACGCGCAGCAACTCCTCGGCCTTTTCCATGTTGCCTTCGGCCTCGGTGAGGGCCTTCTTGCATTCCATCATGGGGGCGTCGGTTTTGGCGCGCAGTCCGGCGACCATGCTTGCGGTGATTACAGCCATTTATTACCTCGTGACGTTATTCAGATTCGGTTTGAAAAAAGGGGCTCGCAAGCCCCTTTTTGTGTGGCGCGTCCGCCGTGCGAGCCGGCGCGCAACGGCGATCAGGCGCGGGCGCCGTTGGCCACTTCCACGAACTCGTCGCTGCCTCTGCCTTCGGACGACACGGCCTTGACGACCTCATTCATGGCGGCGTTGCGGCCCTCCAGGATGGCGTCGGCAATGCCCTTGGCGTACAGGGCCACGGCCTTGGCGGAGTCATCGTTGCCGGGGATCACGTAGTCGATGCCCTCAGGCGAGTGGTTGGAGTCGACCACACCGACCAGCGGAATGCCCAGTTTCTTGGCTTCGGCCACCGCGATCTTGTGGAAGCCCACGTCGATCACGAAGATGGCGTCGGGCAGGGTGTTCATGTCCTGGATGCCGCCGATGTCTTTTTCAAGCTTTTCCATCTCGCGGGCGAACATGAGCTGCTCTTTCTTGCTCATGGCTTCCAGGCCAGTTTCCTGCTGGACCTTCATCTCTTTGAGGCGCTTGATGGAGGTCTTGACCGTCTTGAAGTTGGTCAGCATGCCGCCCAGCCAGCGCTGGTCGACGAAGGGCACACCGGCGCGCTTGGCTTCGACAGAAACGACGTCGCGGGCCTGGCGCTTGGTGCCCACCATCAGGACGGTGCCGCGGTTGGCGGTCAGTTGCTTGACGAACTTCATCGCGTCCTGGAACATCGGAAGCGACTTTTCCAGGTTGATGATGTGAATCTTGTTGCGGTGGCCGAAGATGAACGGGGCCATCTTGGGGTTCCAAAAGCGGGTCTGGTGGCCGAAGTGGACACCGGCTTCGAGCATTTCGCGCATAGTGGCGGACATGTCTTTTTTCCTTGAGGTTAGGTCTAAAATCCGCCCCGAATCGAAGACCTGAAATGGGCTTCGACACCTTGCTGGGATGGACTCGCGAGTGAGTTGATAACACTGGCTGCAACGCTGTTCAGATCGCTGATCAGGTTGCGCTTGCCACAACACGCGGCCATGACAGCCGGCCCTTTGGCAAAGCCGGGCGAGTCTAGCACATGCCTGCCACCAGCCGAGCCGCCGGGAGCGCGCTCCGCTGCTGCATGGCGGCACAATGCCGCCATGCAGCGCATCACGCCCGGCCAGGCCCGGCCCCTGTTCGACGTCGCCACCCTCCGCAAGATCGAGGGCGAGGCCGCCTGCGCCTTGCCGCCGCACACGCTGATGCGTCGCGCCGGGCTGGCTGTGGCGCGGCTTGCCTTGGCGCTCGCGCCGCATGCCCGCACGGTCTGGGTGGCTTGCGGGCCCGGCAACAACGGTGGCGACGGCCTGGAGGCCGCCATGCACCTGCTGCAGTCGGGCAAGGCGCCGGTGGTCACCTGGCTGGGGCACGAAGACCATTTGCCAGCCGACGCCGCCGCCTCGCTTGAGCGCGCCCGCGCCGCCGGCGTGCGCTTCGCCGATGCCCCGCCCGCCAGCTTCGACTTCGCCATCGATGCGCTGCTGGGCATTGGTGCGCAGCGCCCGCTGGAGGGGGCGGCCGCCCGTTGGCGCCACCTGATGGCCGTGGCCGGCATGCCGGTCCTGGCGGTTGATCTGCCCTCCGGCCTGAACGCCGACACCGGCATGGGCGAAGCGGTACAGGCCACCCACACGCTCAGCCTGCTCGCGCTCAAGCCCGGCCTGTTCACCGGGCACGGGCGCGATGCCTGCGGCGAACTGTGGTTCGACGACCTCGGCGTCACGCCCAGCGAGCCGCCCACGGCTGTGCTGAACGCACCCGCGCCGGCCAGGGTGCGTCCCCATGCCTCGCACAAGGGCAGCTGGGGCGACGTGGCCGTGGTCGGTGGCGCACCAGGCATGCGTGGCGCCACGCTGCTTGCCGCGACAGCCGCATTGCACGCCGGTGCCGGACGGGTCTTTGTGGCGCAATTGGGTGCCGACACCATGACGGTCGATGTGGCCGCGCCCGAGCTGATGTTCCGCAGCGTCGACGCATTGGACGTGCGCCGCCTGCACGTGGCCTGCGGCTGTGGCGGTGGCGATGCGGTGCGTGGCGTGCTGCCGGCGCTGTTGTCGAACGCCCGCAGCCTGGTGCTCGATGCCGACGCCCTCAATGCCATTGCGGCCGATACCAACTTGCAAGCCCTGCTGCGGGCCCGCAACGCTCGCTCAGACCGGCCGACGGTGATGACGCCGCACCCGCTGGAAGCGGCGCGGTTGCTGGGGGTCGGGGCCGGCGAGGTTCAGTCGGACCGCTTGGGGGCGGCACGCCGCCTGGTGGAACGCTTTGGCGGTGTGGTGGTGCTCAAGGGCTCGGGGACGGTGATCGCGTCGGCCAGCGCCCCGCCGCGCGTGAATGCGACAGGCAATGCGCGTTTGGCGACCGCGGGCACAGGAGATGTGCTGGCAGGCATGGTGGCCGCCAACCTGGCGCAGGGGTACGACGCGTTGCCGGCGGCATGCGATGCCGTGTGGCGGCATGGAGCACTGGCGGATGGCTGGCGGGGGGATGGCGCGCTGACAGCAGGTGCGTTGGCTGCGGCGGTTGGCGCGGATTGAGGGCTAAAACCCCTCAGCCTCGTCCGACAAACGGCATCTTTGTCGCCATCACCGTGTGAAACAGCACATTGGCCTCCAACGGCAAACGGGCCATGTACAGCACCGACTCCCCCACGATGCTCACATCCATCAGCGGCTCGGCCGCCACCTGGCCGTTGGCCTGGGGCACGCCCTGAGTCATGCGCTGGGCCAGCTCGGTGCCCGCGTTGCCCACGTCGATCTGGCCCACCGCGATGTCGTATTTGCGGCCGTCGAGCGCGGCGGTCTTGGTCATGCCCATGACCGCGTGCTTGGTCGCGGTGTAGGCGATCGAGTTGGGCCGCGGCGCATGCGCCGAGATCGAGCCGTTGTTGATGATTCGCCCGCCCCGCGGCGACTGCGCCTTCATCACCTTAAAGGCCTGCTGCAGGCAATAGAACATGCCGTTGAAGTTGGTGTCCACCACCTGCTTCCAGATCTCCAGCGGCAGGTCTTCGAGCGGCAGGCCCGGCGCGCCCACGCCCGCGTTGTTGAACAGCAGGTCGACCCGGCCCCAGGCCTTGACGGTGGTGTCGAACAAGGCGGCGACAGACGCCGGGTCGGTGACGTCGGTCGGCACGGCCAGGCATCGCTCGGCGGCGCCCGACAGCGCCATCGTTTCTTCCAGTGCCTCGCGGCGGCGGCCCGCCAGGGCCACGTGCCAGCCGTCGCGCAACAGCGCCAGGGCCGCCGCGCGGCCGATGCCGCTGCCGCCACCGGTGACGATGGCGATGCGTGGGTTAGATGCCTGGCGCATGATGCCCCTTACCTCATCGGCGCGGCTTGCGGCCATTGGTCTTGGTGCTGGCCGCCTTTTTCACCGCTGAGCGCAGCGCCTGGATCGGCGAGCGATCGCGCTCGCCCGGCACCTCGGCCTTCTTGCGCGAAGCCCGCTTCTCCGAGACCTTGGCCGGAACGCCTCCGCCGGCCACGCCCTTGTCCTTCATGGCGCGGCCCGTCAGTTCCTCGCCTTCTCGCACCAGGCGGAAGTCGATCTTGCGGCCATCGAGGTCGACGCGGCTGACCTGCACCTGCACCCGGGTGCCGATGGCATAGCGGATGCCGGTACGCTCGCCGCGCAACTCCTGGCGCGCCTCGTCAAACTTGAAGTATTCACCGCCCAGCTCGGTGATGTGCACCAGCCCCTCGACGTACATGGCGTCGAGCGTGACGAAGATGCCGAAGCTGGTGGCCGCCGTGACCAGGCCCGAGTACTCCTCGCCGAGGTGCTCGCGCATGTACTTGCACTTGAGCCAGGCCTCCACGTCGCGGCTGGCTTCGTCGGCGCGGCGTTCGTTGGCGCTGCAATGCAGGCCGGCGGCTTCCCAGGCCTGCACCTCGCGGGTGGGCGGCGGCGCGGGCTTGCGCAGCTTGTTGCCGGGCGCCGCCACGCGGCTGGCCAGCCGGCGCGCCAGCTTCTCGTGCGCCTCGCCCGGCGTGGGCAGGGTTGGCAGGTCGTAGCGGCGGTTGCCCAGGATGGCCTTGATCACCCGGTGCACGAGCAGGTCGGGGTAGCGCCGGATGGGGCTGGTGAAATGGGTGTACGCCTCGTAGGCCAGGCCGAAGTGGCCAGCATTGATCGGCGTGTAGATGGCCTGCTGCATCGAGCGCAGCAGCATGGTGTGGATCTGCTGCGCGTCGGGCCGGTCCTTGGTGGCAGCGGCGATGCGTTGGAACTCGGACGGGTGCGGATCCTCGGAGATGGTCATGCCCACGGCCAGCGCCTTGAGGTATCCGCGCAGGATGTCCTTCTTCTCGGGCGTGGGGCCCTCGTGCACGCGGAACAGGCCTGGGTGCTTGCTCTGCATGATGTAGTCGGCGCTGCACACGTTGGCAGCGAGCATCGATTCTTCAATGATCCGGTGGGCTTCGTTGCGCACGCGCGGCACGATTTTCTCGATGCGGCCGTTCTCGTCGCAGACGATCTGCGTCTCGGTGGTCTCGAAGTCGACCGCGCCGCGCACCTGGCGCGCCTTGAGCAGCGCGTGGTAGGCATCCTGCAGGTGCATCAGGTCTTGCACGCGGTCCTTGCGGCGCAGGGCCTCGGGCCCGCGGGTGTTGCCCAGCATGGCCGCCACCTCGGTGTAGGTGAAGCGGGCGTGGCTGTGCATGACAGCCGGGTAGAACTGGTAGGCCTGGATCTCGCCGGTGCTGGTCACCAACATGTCGCAGACCATGCACATGCGGTCGACGTCGGGGTTGAGCGAGCACAGGCCGTTGGACAGCTTTTCCGGCAGCATGGGGATGACCCGCCGCGGAAAGTAGACGCTGGTGGCGCGCTCGTAGGCGTCGATGTCGATGGCACTGCCGGTCTCGACATAGTGGCTCACGTCGGCGATGGCCACCAGCAGGCGCCAGCCCTTGCCGCGCCCGACCTTGGCGGGTTCGCAGTACACGGCGTCGTCGAAGTCGCGGGCGTCTTCGCCGTCGATGGTGACCAGAGGCACGTCGGTCAGGTCGACACGGTGCTTCTTGTCCTGAGGGCGCACCTTGTCGGGCAGGGTGCGCGCCAACGCGATGCAGCCGTCGGAGAACTCGTGCGGCACGCCGTACTTGCGCACCGCGATCTCGATCTCCATGCCCGGGTCGTCGACTTCGCCCAGCACCTCTTTCACGCGCCCGACCGGTTGGCCATACAGCGCGGGCGGCTCGGTCAGCTCGACCACCACCACCTGGCCCGGCTTGGCCTGTCCGGTGAAGCCCTTGGGGACGAGCACGTCCTGGCCGTAGCGCTTGTCTTCGGGGGCGACGAGCCAGACACCGCTCTCGTGCAACAGGCGGCCGATGATCGGGTGCTTGGGCCGCTCGACGATTTCGAGCACGCGGCCTTCGGGCCGACCCTTGCGGTCTTGGCGCACGATGCGCGCGCGCACACGGTCCTTGTGCAAAACCGCGCGCATTTCATTGGGCGGCAGGTAGATATCGCCTTCGCCATCGTCGCGAACAACGTACCCATGACCATCGCGATGCCCCTGGATGACGCCCTCGATTTCTTCGAGGAGGTTCTTCTCTGGAGAGGCTGAGTTCTTGCTATACAATCTTGTTTTCCCTGAAATGCCCAGGTGGCGGAATTGGTAGACGCACTAGTTTCAGGTACTAGCGAGTAACATCGTGGAGGTTCGAGTCCTCTCCTGGGCACCAATCATAAGCCGGCACCGCCGGCTTTTTCCGTTTGGGGCCGCTATCCTGGCGCGCCGGACACGCCGCGCTCCTGGATCCCCTGTCACCCCCGCGTAGGCGGGGGCTTCGCGGGGATGACGAGACTCGTGTCATACGGGCACAGCCACCAGATCGTGCCCGTCGGTGCCCACGATGCGCGCCCTGGTGAACTCGCCCACCTTCAACTGCTTGCTGAGCTTTTCCGGCGGCAGCAACTTCACCACGCCGTCGATCTCCGGCGCATCGGCATACGAGCGCCCCACCCCACCCTTGCGGCCCAGCGCGGGTGCCGAATCGACCAGCACCTGCATGGTGGCGCCCACGCGCTCACGCAGCTTGGCCACCGACACTTCCTCGGCCACGGCCATGAAGCGCGCGCGGCGCTCTTGGCGCACTTGCACAGGCAGCATGCCCGGCAGCGCGTTGGCCGCCGCGCCCTTGACGTCGCTGTAGGCAAAGCAGCCTGCGCGGTCGATGCGCGCCTCTTTGAGGAAGTCAAGCAAGTGCTCGAACTCCTGCTCGGTCTCACCGGGAAAACCGGCGATGAAGGTGCTGCGGATCACCAGCTGCGGGCAGATCTCGCGCCAGCGCTGGATGCGCTCGAGGTTGCGCTCGCCACTGGCGGGGCGCTTCATCCGGCGCAGCACATCGGGATGGCTGTGCTGGAACGGCACGTCCAGGTAGGGCAACACGCCGCCGGTGGCCATGAGCGGAATCACCTCGTCCACCGAGGGATAAGGGTAGACGTAGTGCAGCCGCACCCACGCGCCATACGGCTCGGCCAGCTCGCCCAATGCCTGGGCCAGCTCCAGCAGACGGGTGCGCACCGGGCGACCGTCGTGAAAGCCCGTGCGGTACTTCACATCGACGCCGTAGGCCGAGGTGTCCTGGCTCACCACCAGCAACTCCTTCACGCCACCCGCGAACAGGGCGCGCGCTTCCTTGAGGACGTCGCCGATGGGCCGGCTGACAAGGTCACCACGCATCGAGGGGATGATGCAGAAGGTGCAGCGGTGGTTGCAGCCCTCGCTGATCTTGAGGTACGCGTAGTGGCGCGGCGTGAGCTTGAGCCCCGCCTCGCCGAAGCCGCCGGGCACCAGGTCGAGGAAGGGATCGTGCGGCTTGGGCAAGTGGGCATGCACCGCGTCCATCACTTCTTGCGTAGCGTGCGGGCCGGTCACCGCGAGCACTGACGGGTGCACATTGCGCACCAGATTGCCGCCGTCGTCGCCAGAGCGCGCGCCCAGGCAGCCGGTCACGATGACCTTGCCGTTTTCAGCCAGGGCCTCGCCAATCGTGTCCAGGCTTTCCTTGACGGCATCGTCGATGAAGCCGCAGGTGTTGACGATCACCAGATCGGCGCCCGCGAACGTTTTGGAGGTTTCGTAGCCTTCGGCCGAAAGCTGGGTGAGGATGAGTTCGGAGTCGGTCAGGGCCTTGGGGCAGCCCAGGCTCACGAAGCCGACCCTGGGTGCCTTGCTGGGAACAGCGGATTGCGTCATAGGGGTCTATTGTCCCAGACCCTCCGCGCGCACCGTCGCCGATGGTTTACCGCTTGACGCCGAAGGCGCCGAGCATCTGCTCGGTCTGCAGCTTCATCTGCTCTTGCATCTTCTCGAACATCGCCTTTGATTGTTCGACGTAGCTGCCCGTCATGCCGGCCATCATGGGGTTTTGCATGTTGGCGAATTGTGTCCAGGTCTCGGGCGTGAGGTTCTTGGACTGCTGGGACAGCTGGCCCTGCATGTCGGTGAAGGCCTGGACGTTCTTCTCAAGGTACGTGCCCATGAAGCCCTGCATGGCATGGCCATAGAAGCGGATGATGTTGGCCAGGGCCGCCTCGCTGAACATGGGCGCACCGCCCGCCTCTTCCTCCAGGATGATCTGCAGCAGGATGCCGCGGCTGATGTCATCGTTGGTCTTGGCGTCACGCACCACGAAGGCCTGGTTGTCCAGCACCAGCTGCTTGACCTCGGTCAGCGTGATGTAGGAGGACGTGTCCGTGTCATAGAGGCGCCGGTTGGGGTACTTCTTGATCACGCGTTGCGCGGACTTGGCGGCCTGGGGTTTCTTGCTTTGCAAATCGACACTCCTGTCGCCGGACAGCGGCCCGGCACGTTGTGTTGCAGTGCCCTCGATTGTAGGCAACCCGTCGCCACGCTGCGGCCGAGGTTTACCCGTAGGCAGGGCGACGGGCGTGCCCTGTCACGGCATCACATCACGACCTGCAACGACAAATCGCCCTGCTTGCGAATCACCTCCACGCCGACGCTGGTGTGATAGCGCTTGAAAAGCAGGTCCACGCTGGCGTCGCCCACACGCAGGTCACAGATGCGCACCCAGTCCAGGTGCTCGGGCAGGCGCGGCGCGCGAAAGCTCACGCAACTCCCCGCCGCACCGACCTCCAGGCCCAGGCAGGCCTGCAGCTTGGCGAACATCGCAGCGGCGGCCCAGGCCTGCGGCGAGCAGGTCACCGGGGTACAGCGTCGGCCCCTCGCCGCCGCGGCGGGGAAATCCGCAGAACAGCGCGGGCAGCCGATGCTCGCTGAAATGCCGGGACGCGTCGAACAGGCCGTTGAAGATCCGCAGCGCCGAGTCGGTGTGGCCATAGCGGGCCAGGCCGGCGGCGATCAGCGCGTTGTCGTGTGGCCAGATCGTGCCGTTGTGGTGGGACATCGGGTTGTCGCGGGCCTGGCCGACGGCGACGGTTCGGATGCCGAACCCGGTGAAGAAATCTGGCTCGATGAAGCGCCGGGCCATGTGCGCGGCGTGTTCGGCGGTCGCGATGCCGCTCCATAGCGCGTGCCCCGCGTTGGAGGTGGCCACGCGGCACGGCTGCTTGTCGCCGTCGAGCGCGATGGCGTAGCAACCGATCTCCTCACACCAGAAACGCTCCACGAAGCGCTGGCGCAGGGCCAGGGCTTGGTCGCGCAGCCGCAGCGCGTGCGACAGATCCCCCAGCGCCTCGGCCAGAACAGCGGCGTACTGCCGAGCCTCGTAGACATAGCCCTGCACCTCGCACAACGCGATGGGTGCCTGGGCCATCCGCCCGTCGGCGTGAAAGACCGAGTCTTGCGAATCCTTCCAACCTTGCTGCACCAGACCGTTGCTGCTGCGCCGGGCGTAATCGACAAAGCCGTCGCCGTCGCCGTCGCCATCACGCTCCATCCAGGTCAGCGCCGCCAGAATGTTCGGCCAGATCGAGCGGATGAAAGCCAGGTCGCCGCTGCGCTGGTAGTAGGCGCCGGCCACGACCACGAACAGGGGTGTCGCATCGACGGTGCCGTAGTAGCGCCCGAACGGCACCTCGCCGGTATTGGCCATCTCGCTCTTGCGGGCCTCGTGCAGGATCTTGCCGGGGTCGGCATCGCGCTCGCGGTCGGTGCTCGTGGCCTGGGTGGCCGCCAGACGAGCCAGCACCCCACGCGCCAGAGACGGATCAAGCCACAGCGCCTCGCGCGCGGTGATCAGCCCATCGCGCCCGAAGGTGGTCGAGTACCAGGGCACCCCGGCATAGGGATAGGGGCCGGTGGGCAGCTCGGTGCTCAGCATCGCCAGATCGGACATGGAGCGGTCGAGCCAGTTGTTCATCAGCGGATTGGAGGTTTCGACGCGGCAGCGGCGCAGATCCAGACGCGCACGCGCCTCGGAGTTCAGGCGGTACGCGGTGTCGTAGTCGCCCCGGACCGGCGTTGGGGCCGATGCTTTGGGGTCGCCGGGGGGGTCGCCGTGGTGACGGTCGTCGGCGGCCTCGACCTCGCAGCCGACTTCGCAGTGCAGGTGAAACTCACCCTGCGGCCGCAGCTCGACGCTCCGGCGAGCTTCGTTTTCCTCCAGCGCCGCCGGCTGCGGGCGCAAGCGCACATGGCTGCGGCGCACCTACCCGTCCAGGCCCCGGTAGACCAGACGCAGGTTCGCGCCCTCCGGCGTGGTGTCACGCATGGTAGGCAGGCGCTGCCCGCGCCGCGCACGCACCGAGCCGCGAACTTCAAACAGGTCCACGAAGTCGTCATCGAATCGCAGCGACAACTCGAAGCGCACCGGCGCCTGCCCATAGTGGTGGAGGCGGATGTGCTCGTAACTGGCGCCGTCCCACAGCAGCTTGCCGCGGAACACGTGCAGCTCGACCTTGGGCAGCACAACGCGCCCGCCGTGCATCAAGTCGGGATTCATCATCTCCACGACCAGCAGCTTGTTGCCCTCCTTGACTGTCGAGCCAAGGAACATCGGCTGCACCCCGTCGATGGAGAACTCGAGCTTACAAAAAGCGCGTGTCCTCGTGGTAAAGCCCCTGCTCGCCGCCGCCGCCGCCGGTGTGGATGTCGCCCGAGCGGTCGAACACCGCAAAGGTGTCGCCATACTTGATGACCTGCGGGCTCGACTCGGCCCGCGCCGTTCGGGCGGCGATGTACCACTGGTCTCCAATCAGGATTCGATCGTTCATGTGAGCGCCTCACCCAGGCCGGACGGCAGGTCCGCGTGGGCCAGCTCCGGCACGCGCGCATCGATCAGGGACTGGTAGACCCGCAGATAGCGGGCCGCCATCTTCTCGGAGGTGAATCGGCGCTCGAACGCATCCCGGCAACGCCGGCGGTCCAGGCGGTCAACGACCCGCGCGGCGGCGATCGCATCGTCCTGGTTGTCGACGATATAGCCGGTAATACCGTCCTGCATGATCTCGGGCACCGAGCCGCAGCGGTAAGCCACCACTGGCGTGCCGCAGGCCATTGCCTCGATCATCACCAGCCCGAAGGGCTCGGGCCAGTCGATTGGAAACAGCATCGCCCGGGCGCCGCCCACCACTTCGTCCTTGCGCGCGTCGTCGATCTCGCCAATGAAGTTGATCAGCGGGTTCCCGAGCAAGGGGCGAACGTGTTGTTCAAAGTAGGTCTGATCTACCGGGTCGACCTTGGCAGCGATCATCAAAGGTACGCCGCAGGCGATGGCGATCTCGATGGCGCGGTCGACGCGCTTTTCGGGCGACAGGCGTCCAACGAAGATGAAGTACCCCTGCGGATTCGGATTGAACTGGTACAGGTTCACCGGCAGCCCATGATGCACCGTGGCACACCAATTCGCACTGGGCAAAGGCTTTCGCTGGCTATCGGAAATCGACACCAGCGGATGCGCCGGAAAGCGCCCGTGCAGCGGCCCCAGATCCGGCAGGTCGAGCCGACCGTGCAGTGTCGTCACGCTGGGCGTTTGGCTGCGCGCGGCCAGCGGATATTGCAGGCAATCGGTGTGAAAGTGGAGCATATCGAACTGGTCGGCGAGCTCGAACACCTGGTCCATCATCAGCGTGTGCCAGATGACCCAGTCAGGCCGCGCCGGATCCAGGCGCAGGCTGTGCGGCACGATCGGCACCAGCTGCGCCTGCGTGAGCGAGTCGCCACTGGCGAACAGCGTCACCTCATGGCCAGCCTCGACCAAGGCCTCTGTGAGGTAGGAGACAACCCGCTCGGTGCCGCCGTACGCGCGCGGCGGAACACTCTCGAAGAGAGGTGCGATCTGTGCAATTCTCATGGCTGACCCAAGGTTCGACGCCGCGGCTCGGGTGGGGAGCCCTGGATGGTCACCACGTCATGGCCGAGCCTGCGCTTTGAGGAGGAAAGCCGGCCAATCTAGGACCGTCAGCGCGGCGCGCTTGTAGGCGGGCATCGACAGTGCCTGGGGGGCGATGCGACGCTTCAGGCCTTCGCGTCACCGCCCTGTGGAGCCAGCACCGAGCACGGCTGCGTGAACGCCACCTGCATCACCTGCAGCGTCACATGATCAATGCCGAACTGGTCATGCAATTGCTCAGTGGCGTTGCGCAAAAAGGCATCGTCGGCGTGACCTTGCGGCATCACCAGGTGCGCCGTCATCGCGATCTCGGACGTGCCCATGGCCCAGACATGCAGGTCATGCACGCGCGCGACGCCGGGTAGCGATTCAAGCATAGCCTGCACCGAGTGCAGTTCGACACTCGCGGGCACACCGTCGAACAACAGGTGCAGCGATTGTTTGAACAGGCTGGCGGTGCCGGCCACGATGACGGCGGCGATCACCAGGCTGGCCACCGGGTCGAGCCAGTTCCAGCCAAACCACAGCGCCAGACCGCCGGCCACCACCACCCCGGCAGACACCAACGCGTCGGCCGCCATGTGAAGGAAAGCGCCGCGAATGTTGAGATCGCTGTCGCGGCCGCGCATGAACAGCAGTGCGGTGATCGTGTTGACAACGATCCCGACGCCGGCCACCACCATGATCGTGACGCCTTCGATCGGTTCGGGCGACCTCAGCCGGTGGGCAGCCTCCCAGGCCAGGGAGCCCATCGCCACCAGCAACAGCAGGGCGTTGATGAAGGCGGCCAGGATGGTCGAGCGCTTCCACCCGTACGTATGGCGCGCATCGGGACGTAGCCGGCTGGCCAGCGCCCCGCCCCAGGCCAGTACCAGGCCGATGACGTCGCTGAGGTTGTGCCCGGCGTCGGCCAGCAAGGCCAGCGAATTGACCTTCCAGCCATAGAAGGCCTCGATGATCACGAACGCCAAGTTCAGTCCGATGCCGATGGCGAAGGCGGCGTTGTAATTGGCCGCGGTGCGGCTGTGGTCGTGCCCCGCACTCATGGCACATGGCCGTTCTGCGGCCGTTCGGGATCGACGTCGGGCAAGTGGTCGTCGACACGGTCGAGGGCTCGCCCCGGCGCGTTCTGCTCAACGCTGAAACAGAAGCACTCCCGATTGAGTTGCTCGAACATTGCGGCGTCGTTCCTGTGCTGACACGGTTTGGATTCCTCCTTCGGAAAAGAGGCCCGCTCTCGTTCGCTGAATATAAGGGCAAAGGCGCGAAGCGCCCGGTACACCCGTCGCGGTCGGACTTCGGGCCGCCCTACATGCGGGTCAACGGTGCGGGGAAATGCGACGCTGCCAGGCGGGCCAGGGGATGCGGGCCCGACAGCGCAGTGCTTTCCACCATCCGCTCGATCAGGTCCGCCACCTCGAACACCGCGCGGTTCGGCGGCATCGCCCGCACGCGGACGCAATGGTCGTTCAGGTGCGCTAGAAGATATTGCACAGGCTCACGCAGCCGCCCGAACGACGTCCCCACCACACCCAACCCATGATCAGTGACCCACTCGGTGTTGTAGCGTTCCTGCGGCAAGGTCCACCCGTTTCGCACGGTGACCACCGGCAAGCCGCAATGCACCGCTTCGCTCAGGCTGCCCGGCCCTGGCTTTCCGATGAAGAAGTGGGCCAGGCGCATGTAGCGCTGTACATCGCTCGTGAATCCGACCACCGCCCTGGGTGCCTGGGAAGGCGTGGCGCGCAGCTTGGCGGCAAGCGCTGCGTTATGGCCGCACAGCAAAATCAATTGCACGCCGGCAAGCTCCTGCGCGATCTTGACCATCTCGCGCGAGCCGTGCCCGCCAAAGAGCACCAGCCCCGTCGGCCTCTCAGGGTTGAGCCCGAGCGCGAGCATCCGCGTAACCCGAGTGGACTCGGGTTGTCCGTAGAAATCGGGCCGCAAGATCATTCCGGACACACGGTGCACGCGTGACGGCTCGCATCCCAGCGCGAGCGCTTGTTCCTGCGCTCGGTCCGTTGCGCACACCAGCCACTGCGGCTGGTCCGGGACGATCCAGAAATCCGGCGAATAGTCAGCAAGGTCGGTCATGACCGTCAGAAAGGGCACGCCGGGCAGCGCGCTCGCCAGGCTGGCGCACAGCGGCCGGTTCAGGTTCGGGATCAGCGACACGACAAGGTCTGGCTCGCCGCGCAACCAATGCTGCTCCAACTGCCGCACGAGCGTGGCGTGCCCAAACCGGATCGCGCCCTGGAACACCTTCAACTCTTGCGCCAGCCCCATGGTGAAGCCGGTGGCCAGCCGCTTGTTGTAGTAGTCTTCCGGCGCCATGCCGGTGATCCGCTTGAAACGCCCGGTTGGGTCGAGTACGTCCATCACGTTGGTACACCGAACCTCAAGCCTACCACCGCGCTCACGCAGGACAGCGTCGAGGGCCAGGGCCGCCGCGCGATGGCCGCCTCCGGCATTGAAGTAGATCAGTTCGATGGTTTGGGTCATGCAACGACCATCGTGCAGGCTCTTCGTGACGGTTTCGTGGCTGGGGGCCATGACACCGCGTGCACGAATTGATGATCGCCTCCTGCCTACAATCGAACCATGACACCAAGCAACCGCGCTCCGGCGGTATCTCGCGCCATTGCGGTACTAAAGCTTTTGGGCCGCTCGCCTGAGCCGATGGGCGTCAATGCGATCGCCCGAGAACTTGGGGTGGTCCCGAGTTCCTGCCTGCACATCCTGCGTGCCTTGGCGGAGGACGCTTTGGTGCAGGTGCATCCGAGGACCAAGCACTACTCCCTCGGGTTGGGACTTTTGCCACTGACCCAAGGCATGCTTCGGCGCAATCAGTTCGCCAAGCTGGTACAGCCGGAGCTTGAAGCGCTCGCGGCCAAGCACCGGGTGTCCGCGGCTGGGGTGGAGCTCGATGGAGCCGATCACATGGTGGTGCTGGCGACTGCCCAGCCGACGATGCCGGTCGCCATCGAGGTGGCGCTCGGAAGCCGCTTGCCCGCCCTCGTGAGTGCGACGGGTCGGTGCATTGCCGCGAATTCAGGACTGCCGGAGCGGGAGCTCAAGAAGAAATTCTCGGCGGTGAAGTGGGCCTCGCCCCCTTCGTTCGCGACCTGGCTCAAGGACGTGGAAGAGGCCAGAAAAGAGGGCGTTGCCCAGGACATCGGCAACTACATGAAGGGGTTCACCGTGGTGGCTGCGGCGGTCATTGTCGGCGGCGAGATGCGTCAGGCGATCACCGTGGTGGGCGTGAGTGAGCAGTTAAACGGGGGCCGGCTGACGGCTCTCAGGCGCGACCTCAAACGCTGCGCGCAAGCCGTGTCAGAGCGGCTCGAAGTACTGCGCTGACACTGGCCACGCTTTTTCGGCAGCCCGGGGCGCAGCGCCCGTTCATCCTGGCAGGCCGCCCTGCGAAAGATGAACAGACGGGCAAGCTAACCGATCAGTTGGACTTGATGTTCGCTGCCCTGACCAGCTGCCCCCACTTGACGGTCTCTGCCGCCTGGTAGGCAGCCAGCTCACTGGGAGACCCTCCGCCGCCGATGCCGCCCTGCGCCTGAATCCAAGAGGTGATGTCGGGGTGGGCCAGCGCCTTGGAGATGGATTCATTGAGCCGCGCGATCACCGCGCCGGGAGTGCCGGTCGGCACGTACATTCCGTACCAGGGCGTAATTTCATAGCCGGAAACACCGGACTCCTGAAGCGTTGGCAGATCCGGAAAGGCAGGGTTGCGCCGGGCGCTGGTAACGGCCAATCCCCGCATCGACCCGGCACGGACGTAGGGCATCACCACCGGGGCGTTGTGGAACATCATTTCGATGTGCCCGCCCAGCAGGTCGGTTGTCATCTGGCCGCTGGACTTGTAGGGCACGCCCTCGACCTTCACGCCGGTGAGGTAGTTGAAGAGTTCGGCCGAAAGGTGGTTGGAGGTGCCGGCGCCGGGATAACCATAGCGGACCTTGCCGGGATTGCGCTTGATGTACTCGACCAGTTCGGCGACGTTGGTGGCCGGTATTTTCGGATGAACGGTGAGAACGTTGGTCAGCGCGAGCAGCAATGTGACCGGGGCAAGGTCGGCCACCGGGTCGTAGTTCATCTTTTCGCCAAGGCTCTTGCTGACCGACATCGGGCCGAACAGCCCCATGAGGATGACCGAACCGTCGGGCGCAGCCCTGGCGCCCTGCTCGTGGCCGATCTTTCCGCCCGCACCGACCACGTTCTCGATAACGACCGGTTGGCCCCACGCTTCCGTGAGCTTCTGTCCCAGCATCCGTCCGATCGCGTCCGGACCGCTGCCAGGCGGTGCTGGCACGATCATCCGGACCGGCTTGTCCGGATACCGCGACTGCGCCTGCACTGGCTGGAACGCTGCGGCCAGCAGCGAACAGGCCAGTGCGCAGCTGGAAAGTATGGATGTCAGTTTCATGATTCGCCTCCTACTGTTGCACACCGGGTACGTGCGGCGCTTCACGTTGAAAGGGCAGTCCGCCCCATTAGACCAAAACCTGCTCGGCCGTCAGCTCGGCGATTTCGCCCGCGCTCATTCCGAGGATTTCACCGAAGACATGGGCATTGCTGCTTCCCAGGATCGGTGCGCTGTCCCTCACCTGGGGTCCTCCACGCTCGACGGTCCACGGCGTGCGGTAGAGAAGTTCAGCTCCTGAAATCGGGTGCACCGCGTCTTGGCGAATGCCCCGAGCTATGAAGTGGGCGTCTTCCCACTGCGCACGGACGTCCAGAACCGGCGAGCAGGCGATGCCCAGCGCCCGCAAGCTGCCGGACAATTCTCGGCCATCCTGCAGACGGGTCCAGTCGCCCAGTCGCTCCTCGATCGGCCCCTCGTGCGCACGTCTGCCCGCGAGCGAGCTGTATTCGGCTCGCGCAGCCCAAGCTGGCGTGCCCATGGCATCCACCAGCCGCTCCCATTGCGGGTCGTCCTCCACTGCGATGGACACCCAGCAGTCGTCGCCCGACACCGGGAAGATGCCATGGGGCGACATGCCCGGGTGGCGGTTCCCGCCGTGGGTAGCATCGCGCCCGTTCATCAGGCAATCGATCAGTGGCTCGGGCATCACCGACAGCAGGGCCTCGATCTGAGACAGGTCGATGTGCGCGCCCTGTCCGGTGGACTCCCTGTCCAGCACGGCTGCCAGCAATGGCACCAGGGCATGCACGGCCGCATTGGGGTCACCCAAGCCGAAGTTCATCATCCCGGTCACCTCGCCCCCGGGGTAGCCGACGAGGCGCTCGAAGCCGCAGTAGCTCGACATGATCGGCGCATAGGCCTTCATACTGGACAGCGGACCCTCCTGCCCCGCGCCGGACATCGACAGGTAGATCAGCCGGGGATTGATGCCGCGCAGCCGCGGATAGCCCAGGCCTGCACGCGAGAGCGCGCCGGGACTGAGGTTCTCGACCACGATGTCGCTGAGGGAGACGAGCCGGTCCAGCAGGCCCAGGGCTTTGGGCGACTTGAGGTCGATGGAGATGCTCAGCTTGTCGTGGTTGGTCTGGTGAAAGTACGGCCCGATCTCGATGCTCGGCCCTTCCATTGCCCGGCCCCCCCGCGTGGGACGGCCCCGCAGGCGCGAGTTGTCCAGGCGCTCGCCGTGCTCGATCTTGATGACCTGAGCGCCAAGTTCAGCAAGGGTGGCGGCGACCAGCGGCCCGGACCACACCCAGCTGAAGTCGAGTACCCTCAAGCCGTCCAGGGGCCGTTCGTTCATGCCGTCGCCCCGCGTTGCGCCGACCCATGCACGCGAGAAGGCAACCCCGGCGCGCCGACGGGCGCGACCGATCGCTCGCCTACGATCTTCCAGGGCGAGCCCGGCACGACGACGGTGCCACCGTCCGGTGTCGGCAACTCCTGGAAGTACCCGCGGAACCTGAACTGCTCCGATGCGACCACTTCCTGCATCGTGCGCAGCGGCGCAAGAGGAAAGCCCTTCGCCTGCGCAATGTCCAGGAGTTCGGAACGGGTCCTCGTGGCCAGCCAGGGCTTGATGAGTTCGTCGACTTCCTCGGGATACTCCTTGCCCATCACGTGCAGATCGTTGTACCTGGGCTCCTTGCTCCAGGGCGGGTTACCCATCGCGTCCATCAGGCGATCCCACTCGTGCCTGGCCCGTCCGAGCAGGCAGACGTGGCCGTCCTTGCAGGGGAGGATGACGTAGGGATAGGCACCGCCCGATCCAAACGCGCGCCGGCCGGCGCGCTCCCAGCGCTCATCACCGTGGAACAGGTAGACCTGCGCGTTGGTCCCGACCGCCACCGCCATAACGTCCGCCGCGGCGATGTCGATGGTGTTGCCCGGCCTGGCCTTGCCGTCGCGGGTGCGCCTCGAATAGACAAGGCTCGACAGCGTTGCTGCCGCCGCATGTGCGCCGGCCTGGTAATCGGCCTGCTGGCCGGGAACCAGGAGCGGTACGCGCCCGGGCTCGCCGATAACCCAAGCCACCCCGCTGGCCGCGTAGGCATCGATGGCCTGCGCAGGAACCTGCGACAGTGGGCCCGAGTCGCCGAACACCGAGATCGACACGTAGATAAGGTGCGGGTGACGCGCGCGGACCGCTGCGGCATCGAGCCCCAGCTGGCGCCGCATGGTCAGCGGATAGCTGGTCACGAACACGTCCGCATGCTGCAGGCGTGCGTGCAGTTCTTCCGCGTCCGCGTCCGCCGGGTCCAGGCAGCAGTTGTCCTTGCCAGAATTGAGGTAGGCGAACATCCCGCTGGCTTCCGGGTTTTCCCGGTCCTGCCGGAACGGGCCATGACGCCTCATGGCGTCCCCCTGGGGCGGCTCGACCTTCTCGACCTGAGCCCCCGCGTCTCGCAAAAGGCGTCCGCAGTACGCGGCCGAGATCGTGTTTCCCCATTCGATGACCCTTGCGCCACTGAGCATTTTTTTCTCCCTGGAGTGCGGGTGCCGGATGGGCCGCTGCGGCACTCGCGCGTTTCCGATCGATTTCAATGGCCACCGGGAGAGCCGCGGATCCGCTTGCATGGTGGCGCCGCGTTTGTCAGCGGGCCGGAAGCTCGACTTCCGCGCGGCCCTTCATCGACAGCTCTTTGTTCTGATTTTCTGCCAGGAGTTCACATTCGATCAGGTGCCTGCCCTGGTCATCGACCTTCTTGTTGGTCACGACACCGCGGCACCAGATGGAATCGCCTACGGGATTGTGCCGGCGGATCTCCAGCTTGAGCTTGCGCAGGAAACCGTCATCGCCCATCCAGTCCGTCAACATGTGCGCATGCCATGAGATACGTTCAGGGCCGAAGTCATAGGCCGCGGGAACGCCGACGGTGCGGGCGAACTCGTTGTCCCAATGGACACGAGCCGGTGGCTCGGGGACGTTGTTATCGTTGCGCGCCGCCAGCTTCGGATGGGCTTCATAGTAGCGAAACGCCATGCGATGGTTGCGAATGGCATAGCTGCCGAATGCCTGCATGAAGGCGACCGCCGAGGTCACCGTGTACGGCCCCTTCAGGACGGGATCGATCTCGTCGCCGATCTGGACGTCCTTCCACAGCCGCTTCTGGGCTCCGCGGGGCTTCTCCCTGCGGTACTGGTCGAAGTAGGACTGGAGTTCCTCCTCGCTGCACACGTGGGTCTGTTCCAGCGCCTTGTCGTACTTGCTGCCACTCTCCCGGGCGGTGTCCCGTTCGGTCCGAAAGCACCACGAGTCGGCTTCTGCCAGCTTCACGTCGTTCTGGTCGAAGAACTCGACGTGGTAGATCTGCTGGAAGGACCGCCCAGCGAACCGGGTCTTGTGTTCCACCATGTCCTTCAGGCTGGACTGCGTACGGATGCGTGTTCCCATCTTCAGCGGCTGGTGGAACGTCCAGTCGGTGCCGGCGAACATCGCGTGAACACCTGCGAGGCCCTCCACAGCCCCGCTGACGACGTTGTCGGTGGAATAAAGGATTGTCGGCGGGGCGATGAGGGTTCCCCACTTGGTCTTGCTGGCGTAATCCACGTCGGTGTAAAGCGGATTGTCGTCGCCGATCGCATGCGCGAAGCGCCTGCAGGCATCCTCGTTGATTTCCCTGTAGAAGGGCTCTGTAACACGCTTGATGGGCTTGCCTATGCGGGAACGCAGTTGCGCGATGGCTTCATCGGTGATCAGTGAGAACCCCATGTTTTCTATCCTTTTTCAATGGCGGGAAGCCAGCCCGCAGCCCAAACGGCATCGCCTGTCTGGAGCCCCGGGCAGTTTAGAAAGAAACAGTTGGCATTGTCAAAGACGAATGTCTGTTTCGCTGAAGAAATACACACACCCACGATCGTTTGCGTCAAGGTCAGTAAGGCCGGATCGTTCCGGCTTGCGGATGTTGCTCGGGCCGTTTCCAGGGCTCGTTGGGCCTGGACGGATGCCGGTAGGGATGCGACGGCGCAAGCGTGGGGTAGTCGACCGCCGGCATGCTCGCGCGCACGCTCTCCCACTGGGCGATTAGCTTGTCCTCGCGCGCGTAGTCAAACGTGTCGCCCAGTTGCGATTCTTCCTCGCCGTCCGGCTTGATGTCCAGGCCGACCAACCAGTCCACCGATCGCCGCATGCCCTCCTCGGGCGACACGACATCCCGGTAGCCCAGCTCCTGCCGGATGCGATGGGTGTCGCGGATCCGGTGGACGCGCGAATGGCGCCACAAGACGTGGCAGGGCACGGCCAGTTCGTAGGGCATGTCGACGAACTCGACCTGGCGGTCCATGTATTTGGCGATCGCCTCGATCCGCTGACGCATCGTGTAGAGCTTTTGATCCGACACGATGTACTTGCGCCCGCCCGATGCCTCAGGCTTGTCCACGGCAAGCAGCACGGCGTGAGCGGCATTCTCCACATAGGCGCGCGACTCCATCTTGATGCCACCATCGGCGATGATGAATTTGCGCCGGCCATCAAGAAAACGCCTGACGATCGACCAGTCGTGTGGAGCGGGCTGGCGGGGACCATAGAGGATGGGGTATCCCACATACGTCGCGCTGTAGTGCCCTGCGGCGTGATGCTGGAACAGCGCAGCTTCGGCTTGGGCCATCCGGAAACCGAACTTGTTGACCTGCTCGTTGGTCTCCGTGATCTCCGAGTCCTCGTCGATGTTCATGTGCTGCCCGATTGCACCCCAGCGGGGATCGTCCGGCCCAGCCGACGTCCCTGTCGCGCCACCGACTGCGATCAGCCGGCCTGTGTGTCCGCGAAGCACGTCGGCCGCCAGACTCAAGCGACCGTAGCTGAAGATCACCAGGTCCCACTTCCGGTTGCCGATCGCGGCCTCGAATGTCTCCCGGAAGTGGGGGTCGTTGTGGATGTGCTCGATCTCCTTCTTGAACGGCACTTCGTGGAATCCGTTGTGGAAGATCGTGACGTCCCAGCCGCGATCGATCAGGCCGTTCACGATGAACGGACCGGTCGGACCGGTGCCGCCGATCACCAGTGCGGTCTTCATGCCACCTGCTCCTGGACGACACCTGAAGCCAGCAGGCCCTCGATCTGATCGCTGCCGTACCCGAGTTCGCGCAGCACGGCCCGAGAGTCCGCTCCGACCGGTGGAGCGACGTTGCGCAGGCGAGCCGGCGTTTCTTGCAGCTTCACCGAAAACCCCAGCTGCCGCCCATGATTGCCGGCACCATCGCTGGTGTCGATGACCATGTCCCGAGCGGCCACGTGCGGGTCCTTCAGCATGGCCTGCAGGTCGTTCACCGGCGCCGCCTGGCTCTCAAGCTCACCATGAAAGGCCTCCAGCCACTGCGCCTGGGTCCGGGTGCGCATCAGCCCCCGGACTTGCGTGAAAAGTTCATCGCGGCGCGCCCGGTCGTACCGCAGGGGAATCAGGTCATTGCGGCCGATGCTGATGCAAAAGTTGGCCCAGTGGTGCGGCTCGAGGTTGGTGGTGCAGATGTACTTTCCGTCCGAGGTTTCCCAGACCCCCGAGACCGGGTTGGGTTTGTTGAGTCTCGGCACCGTGGTTCCCTGCAGGGCCTGCATGGCCGTGAACATCGAGAAGTCGATGCTGGCGTCGGTCATGCCAATGTCCACCAGCTGGCCACGCCCCGTATGGTCGCGGGCCCGCAGCGCCATCATCACCCCGATGGTCCCATGCAAGGCCGCACTGATGTCGCCGACCGGCGACCCGACGAGCCGCGGAACGTCGTTCGACGGATCGCTGTTCAGGTAGAGAACGCCTGCCACGCCGAGGCCCAGCGGATCGTGCCCCGGCCAGTCCCGATAAGGCCCGGTTTGGCCGAACAGCGTGATGGAGCAGTAGACCAGGCGGGGCGCGAGTTCCTTCAACGCCTCGTATCCCAGTCCCAACCTGTGCATCACACCCGGCCGGAAGCCCTCGACCAGCACGTCGCAGCTGGCGGCCAACTTGCGGCCGACCGCCTGGCCCGCGGGATCTTTCAAGTCAACCACCACCGAGCGGCGATTGCGGCCGACGGTGTCGAAGCAGGCCTCGGCCTGGAACGGGGAGCGGATCTCGGAAGGCACCTGGGCGGCCTGCTCGGCCCGCCGGCCTCCCGCGGCCTTGGCAGGTGCCTGGACGCGGATCACCTCCGCACCGAAATCGGCCAGCTGCATGCAGCAGAAGGCGGACGGCAGGAAGTCGCCGAGCTCCAGCACCCTGATACCCTGCAAAGGGAGCGTCACATCAGACTCCTAAAGAACGAAAGAACCTACAATAATTTCTCGCATCGAATCTTTATTCTATATACGAAACTACCCTGTCGCAACCTCGCGCCGACACCGCAAACATGACGAACAACCCGCTATTCGCCACAGCGTCGGACATCGACCTTTCGGCCTTCATCCGACCCGGCGATCACGTCTGGGTGGGCCAAGGGTGCGCCGAACCGCTGTCGCTCAGTTCGGCTCTGGTCCGTCAGCGCGCAGAACTGGGGCCGTGCACGGTTCAGGTCGGAATCCAAGTGGCTGGCACCTTCCGGGTCGGCCAATGTGCGCCCCTGTCATTGCGCGGTTACGGCGGGATCACCGGCAACGAGCCGCTGGTCACTTCGGGTGACATGGACATCGTCGTTTCGCATTATTCGCACTTCCCCCGGCTGCTGGACACGGGGGTCTTCAAATGCGACGTCGCGCTGGTGCAGTTGAGTGCAGAGGGCCCCGACGGAATGCCCAGCTTCGGAATTGCGCACGACTACATGCTGAGTGCGATGCGAAAAGCGCGGGTGGTTCTGGTCGAGGTCAACGACCGGATGCCCTGGACCTATGGATCGCAGGCCTTGCAAGGCGTGCCCTATGCGGTCGCCGTGCGCACCTCGCGCCCTCTTGTCGAAATGCCACGCGCGGCTCCCGGCCAGTTGGAAAACATCATTGCCGCCAATGTCGCCCGCTTCGTGGACGACCGCGCGACCTTGGAAGTCGGCTTTGGCTCCCTGGCCGACGCCGTCCTCTCTGGCGTTCGGGACCGCCGCGATCTCGGCTTTCACTCCGGCCTGATGGGCGATGCGGCCATCGACCTCATGCGTTCCGGCGTCATCACGAACGCGTTCAAGACCATTTTCCCCGGCAAGAGCACGGCAGGCATGCTGTTCGGCAGCCGCGATGCCATGGAGTTCGCGCACCGACGGCACGATCTGCACCTGTGCGACCCGAGCACGACCCACGACATCTGCACCATCGCACAGATCGACGGTTTCGTCGCCGTCAACTCAGCGATTGAGGTCGACCTGTGGGGGCAGGTCAACGCCGAAATACTGAACGGGCGCTACATCGGCGCCGTCGGCGGCCAAGTGGATTTCGTTCGCGGTGCGGCACAGTCGCGCGGGGGGCGCTCGATCATCGCCCTCCCCTCAACCGACAGGGGCGGAACCATCAGTCGGATCGTGCCGCACCTGGCGGCGGCAACGGTCACCACGCCGCGATCGGATGCCGATACGTTCGTGACGGAGTGGGGGGCGGCGCAACTGCGTGGCCAACCGCTTGCCGAGCGCCGTCGACGCATGATTGCCATCGCGCACCCGGAGCACCGAGAGGCGCTGGAGCGCGCGACCCACGCGGCAGGCCGCGACTGAAGCGCAGGACGTGCCGATGATTCTCGTCACTCTAAAACAAAAAACCCTTGCAGATCAAGGATCTTGCAAGGGCTGTTTGGTAGGCGCGATTGGACTCGAACCAACGACCCCCACCATGTCAAGGTGGTGCTCTAACCAGCTGAGCTACGCGCCTGAGTTCGTTCGAAGGACGCGATTGTAGCAGGCTCGCATGAGGCACTTTCGCCCCCCTGCGCACCGGTCTGGTCAACGCCGCTTGGCCCAGCGCACGCCCTGCACATCGCCCACGATGGACAGCACCTTGGCCAGGCGCTGGGAGTCGGCGATCTCCACGGTGAAGGTCATCCAGGCCGTGCCCTTGACCGACTGCGTCTGCACACCGACCACGTTCATCTTCTCCTTGGCGAACACCTCGGAAATATCGCGCAGCAGGCCTTGCCGGTCGGCGGCTTCGACCGACACGTCCACCGGGTAGACCGCAGTCGTGTCGCTGCGGCCGGCACCCCATTCGACCTCAATCACGCGCTCGGCGTTGCGCGCAGCGAGCTCGCGGAAGTTGCTGCAATCGGTGCGGTGGATGCTCACGCCCTTGCCGCGTGTGACGAAGCCGCCGATGGTGTCGGGCGGGGCCGGCTTGCAGCACTTGGCCAGCTGCGTCATGAGCGAATCGACACCCACCACCAGCACGCCGCCCTTGGGCGAGGACGCGGCGGCACGCGGCTTTTTCAGCAGGAACTCGTCCTGCGTCAGCGGCGCCTCGGGCGGGCGCAGCAGCGCCTCGATGGTGCGAAGCGAGAACTCGTCCTTGCCGACGACAGCGAAAAGATCCTCGGCGGACTTGAACCCCAGTTGCGAGGCCAGGTCCTCGAGCTTCATGGCCGTGCGGCCTTCGCGCTGCAGCAGCTTTTCGACCGCTTCGCGGCCGCGGGCCACGGTCTCATGTCGGATCTGCTCGTTGAACCAGGCGCGCACCTTGGCCCGGGCCCTCTGGCTGGCCAAAAAACCCAGTTCGGGGTTGAGCCAGTCGCGCGAGGGGCCGCCCTCCTTGGTGGAAATGATCTCCACCGTCTGGCCGTTTTTCAGCGGCGTGTTCAAGGGCACCATCGCGCCGTCGACGCGCGCGCCGCGGCAACGGTGGCCCAGGTTGGTGTGCACCGTGTAGGCAAAGTCGACCGGCGTCGCGCCCTGCGTGAGCTCGACCACCGTCGCCTGCGGCGTCAGCACGTAGATACGGTCTTCGAACAGGCTGGCCGCCGCACTGCCTGAGAGGTCGCGCTCCCAGGCCAGCAGCTGGCGCACGACGGCGATCTTGGCGTCATATTCGCCGGCCGCCGAGATGCCGGCATAGCCCTTGGCGCCCGCCTCCTTGTAGGCCCAGTGCGCGGCGACGCCGTGCTCGGCATGCTCGTGCATGGCATGCGTGCGGATCTGGATCTCGATCGGCCGGCCGGCCGCATCGCGCACCACGGTGTGCAGCGACTGGTAGCCGTTGGGCTTGGGCTTGGCGATGTAGTCGTCGAACTCTGACTGGATCGGATCGAAGCGCTGGTGCACCCACGAAAGTGCGGCATAGCACTCGCGCGTGTCGCGCACGATCACGCGCAGGGCGCGTACGTCGAACACCTTCGCAAAGTCCAGCGACTTGCCGCGCATCTTTTTGACGATGCTGTGGATGTGCTTGGGCCGGCCGTGCACCTGTGCGTGCACGCCCTGGGCGCGCAACTCGGCCTCGAGCTGCACCCGCAGCTGCTCGACGTAGTTCTCGCGCTCGGTGCGCTTTTCGTCGAGCAGGCGCGCGACTTCGCGGTAGGTGTCGGGCTCCAGGAAGCGAAAGGCCAGGTCTTCCATCTCCCACTTGATCTGCCAGATGCCCAGCCGGTTGGCCAGTGGCGCGAACACCTCCAGCGCCTCACGCGCCATGCTGGGCGCCACGGGCCGGCGGGACGCCGCATGCCAGCGCAAAGTCTGCAGGCGTGATGCCAGCCGCAGCATCACCACCCGCAGATCGCGCGAGAAGGCCATCAGCATCTTGCGCACCCGCTCGGACTGTTCCTGCGGCGTGTGCGCGGCATCGGCGGTGCGGGCCTGGCGTTGCACCTGCACCAGTTGCGTGGTCTCCACCGCCAGCGCGGCGTAGCTGTCGCCGAAGGCCTTGGCAATCACCTCGCGCGGCTTGTTCAGGTGTGGGCAGGCGTAGACCAGGTAGCTGGCCGCCTGCATGGCCTCGGAGCCACCCATCTGCTTGAGGATGGCCGCCACCGCGTCGGCATGGGCCAGCACGTTCTCGCCGTTTTCCAGACTCTCGTCAGCGATCAGCGGCTCGGCGAAGGCACGTGCACGCGCCAGGGCGTCCGCCTGGCGTGGCAGCGACTGCTCGGCGGCGGTGACGAGTTCGGAGACGGTGGTGGGGTCAGGCGCCTGGGGTGCCAGCGTCTTCATGGGGCAATGCCTTGTCCAGCAGCAGGAAGGAGACCACCGGCTCCAGTTGCTGCGGCGTCACGAGCGTCGGCGCATGGCCGATGCCCTGGAACTCGATGAGTTGCGGATGCGGGCCCCGTTGCGTCATGGCCTGCGCCGTGTCGTGCAGCAGCACGTCGGACTCGACGCCCCGAATGACCAGCGTTTCGGCGCGGATGTGGTCGTACAGCTGCCACATCTGGGCTTCGCCGGCCTGGATGTCGGCCTCGGTGAGGTGGCGCAGCGGCACGGCGATGGCTGGGTCGTAGTGCAGCGTGAAGCCGCCCTCGGGCAGCGGCCGCACCATCGGCAACGACAGCGCCATCCACTGCTGCGGCGTGTGCGGACCGAACCCCACCGACACCTTGGCCATGGCGTCGGCCGCATGCTGGACGGTGTCGAACCGGCCGCCGCCGCCCAGGTTGTCGCGCAGGCGCACCACCGCCTGCCAGCTCATCGAAGGCCCCACGTCATTGAGCACCAGCCGCCGGATGGGCGCGGGCAGCGGCAGCTTGGGTGTGCCGGCGATGGCCATGCCGATCAGGCCGCCCATGCTGGTGCCCACCCAGTCGAACCAGGCCACAGGCGCATGGCGGTCCAGGTCGGCCAGCAGGGCCAGCATGTCGGCGGCGTACTGAGGGATGGCGTAACCCATGGGGTCGGGCAGTCTGGGGCTGTGCCCGCGGCCCACCACATCGGGGCAGACCACGCGCAGCGCACCGGGCGCCGCGGCCACCAGGGCCTGGGCGAGCATGTCGAAGTCGCGGCCTTGGCGGGTGAGGCCATGCACGCAGACGATCACCTGCGGCGCGGCCGGCGCGCCCCACTGCCAGTACGCCATGCGGTGCGAACCGGCAGGACTTTTGCATCCAACGTGGAACAGGCGCGGCTCGGTCATGGTGTCGAAAATGAGGATACTTGCGGAAAAGTCGCGTCCGAGGCCGCACGACGGATCGCGGCGACTGTTCCACATCCTAATTGATCGGAGAACTCCCATGCTCAAAGGCAAGACGGCCCTCGTGACGGGCTCCACCAGCGGCATCGGCCTGGGCATCGCAGGGCAGCTTGCGCGCCAGGGCGCCAACATTGTCCTCAATGGCTTCGGCGACAACGCCACGCCCCGCTCGGCCATCGAGGCGCTGGGCGTGAAGGTGGACTACCACGGCGCCGACATGAGCCGCCCGGCCGAGATCGTGGACATGATGAAGTTCGCCGCCGACCGCTTCGGGCGGGTGGACATCCTGGTGAACAACGCCGGCATCCAGCATGTGGCGCCGGTGCAGGATTTTTCGCCTGAGCGCTGGGACGCGGTGCTGGCGATCAACCTGTCCAGCGCCTTCCACGCCGCCCGCCTGGCCCTGCCCGCCATGCGCGCCGCCAACTGGGGCCGCATCATCAACGTGGCCTCGGTACAGGGCCTGGTGGCCTCGGTAAACAAGTCCGCCTATGTGGCGGCCAAGCACGGCCTGGTGGGCCTGACCAAGGTGATCGCACTGGAGAACGCCACCACCGGCGTCACCTGCAACGCGATTTGTCCCGGTTGGGTGCTCACTCAAATGGTGCAAAAGCAGCTCGATGCAAATGCCGCGGCCAAGGGCTGGACCAACGCGCAGGCCACCCACGAGTTGCTGCGCGAGAAAATGCCCTCAATGCAGTTCACCACGCCCGAGGAACTGGGCGACCTGGCGGTGTTTTTCTGCTCGCCGGCCGGCAACAATGTGCGCGGCGTGGCCTGGAACATGGATGGG
Organism: Comamonadaceae bacterium; assembly: GCA_947476465.1. Taxonomy (GTDB): domain Bacteria; phylum Pseudomonadota; class Gammaproteobacteria; order Burkholderiales; family Burkholderiaceae_C; genus Ramlibacter. The sequence continues at coordinate 151,139 of CANJQN010000006.1, forward strand.
GGCTGGGCGGCGCAGTAGTCGGCGTCATCCACTTCATGGTGCTCAGGTCCGCCTACTGGCACACCCCTTCCATGCGCGAGACGATCAGCACAGACCCATCAGGCACCTGCGGCCGCAGGGCGATCTCGTGCCACCGGCAGTTGGCGACGCGCTGCTCGCGGTAGTCGCCCTGGCGCATTTCGTCGCCCGAGGGGAAAAAACCCACCAGACGGCCAGACACCCTCCCCGCCGCACGCTTGCCGACGAAGCGGGCCCGCTCGCCCGGGGCCGGCGCGTCTTCCTTGAAGTCGATCCGCAATGCCGCCCCATCGACGGCCACGCTGGCGGTGCCCACGCGCGTGAACACCCTGGCCTCGGGTGCGGGCGAGCCGTATGCCGCGTAGTACCAGCGCCAGCCCCCTGACGGCTCGGCCGCCAAGGCCACGGCCATGGGCCATGCCAGAAGGGCGCAAAGCAGGGCTTTCACTGCGGTGAGGGTCCGACGAGGTCGTAGCCGTTGTGCCATCGTGCCCTTCCTGAGACTGGATGAAAACTGCGAAACCGGATGGTGTCCCGGACGATGGCCGAGGGCATGACCACCGAAAGAAAGGCCGCTGGATCAAGCCGCTCGCGGGCCTTGCTCCACCACTCGAAATGCAGGTGCGGGCCGGTGGCGCTGCCATTGGCGGGCTGAGCATACCGGCCCAGGTATTCGCCCCGCAACACCACCAGCCCTTCGTAGACCATTATCGAGTCCGGCTCGACATGGGCATAGAGGAACAGCGAGGCATCGCTCACCGTGCGCACCTTGATCCGGAAGCCATGACCTTGCCGGTCGTTCTCGGGATTCTCCCAGCCAACCGTCTCGACCACACCGGCCGCGGCCGAATAGAAACGCCGGTCCCGCTGCGAACGATGGGCAAGCGCGTTGAAGAGATAGTCGAGCGCGCCGGTCATCAGGCCTTCGTCGAAGCGCCCGCCGCGAAGCATGCCGCCCATGGCGCCGAGCACGGCGGTCTTGACCGCATCGGCGGCCATATCCCCGAGGTCGCCCAAATCCCCTCCAGCGGGGCCGCCGAGCTGCGCCACGCCAGCAGCCACCGCACCATCACTGCAACGCCCGCCACCGGCTGCGGCGCTGATGCACCCGGCCGCCGCGTGCCCCAGCACCTTGCTCATGCTGCCCACGGCGCCGGGCACGAACTCGCCCACACCAAAGAACAGTGCGCCGGTCAGCGCACCGTGCAGCGCGCCCTTGACGCTGCCGCTGCTGACGGCCCCCGACATGAAACCGGCCACCGCCGCATTGGCCACGCCCGCCGCCGCGGCGCTGCCGCCGAAGGAGGCGGCGGTGAACAACTGCCCGGCGCCTGCGAAGTTGCCGATCACGGCCGGGCCGAAGTTCACCGCGACGGCAATGGCGGCCACGGTCTTGAGCAGGCGCCGCCAGCTGAAATACCCGCTCGGATCGGTGTAGGCCAGCGGGTTGTTCAGCACATAGGCATAGCGGTTGTGGCTTTGCAGATCCTGCGGTGACTGGATGAACGGGTCGGCGCTCATGAAGCGGCCGATCAGCGGGTCGTACACCCGCCCGTTCATGTGGATGACGCCGATCTCGTCCAGATGCTCGTGCATCGTGTAGCCGCGCTCGGTGGTCCAGCCGATCAGGCTGTCGGTGGGGTCTGATGCGCCATCGAC
>CANJQN010000007.1 GCA_947476465.1 Comamonadaceae bacterium
GCCAAGCGCGCTGCACGGGCGGGGCCGGCCGGCGCCTCCCGATAGTCCAGTGCGCTCCCGCGCACGGACCGACGGGTCCCTCCGCCTGCCGGCCCCACCCGCGCCTCGCGCACACACTCGTGAGTGTTTCGCTGCGGATCAGGCCCGGTCATTCTTCACGCGCGACCGAACTCAACAAGCACTCGCCATCTCGGCGCGGAGCGGTCCGCACGCCCAAAGCGCTGCGTGCCTGGGGCGGGCATGCGGAGGGTTCCCTTTAAAAACCCGAAGGGTTCAGGGGGGAGCGTGCCCGCCCCAGGCGCGCAGCGCGTTCTCCCCCGGAGACCGACGGCAAGGCACTTCATGCCCAGCCTCGTGTCATGCGTTAGCCAGCCAGTGCAGCCTTGACCGCAGCCGACACCTGCCCCATCTCCGCCTTACCCGCCAGCCGCGCCTTGGCCGCCCCCATCACCTTGCCCATGTCCCCAGGGCCGCTGGCCCCCAGCTCAGCCACCAGGGCCTTCACCTCGGCCAGCACCTCGTCGGCCGACAGGCGGGCCGGCAGGTAGGCCTGCAGCACCGTCATCTCGGCCGTTTCCTTGTCCACCAGATCCTGCCGGTTGGCCTTCTGGAAGGCCTCGATGCTGTCCTTGCGCTGCTTGATGAGCTTGTCCACGATGGCCACCACGGCCACGTCGTCGAGCTCTACCCGCTCGTCCACTTCCTTTTGCTTCATGGCCGCGGTCAGCAGGCGGATGGTGCCCAGGCGTTCGCTGTCCTTGGCGCGCATGGCGGCCTTCATGTCGTCGGTGATGCGGTCTTTCAGGGCCATGGGATCTCCTTGGGAGCGTGGGGGCGGTGGTTGTGCGGGTCGAATGACAAATGCCCGCGCGGGGTTCCCCGGGCGGGCATTGTGCTGCCTGTGATGGCTTCTGAGCGCTGGGTGATCACCAAACCTGGTGGGCGGGTGGCCCGGCCAGGGGGTGTCGCCGGACGATCAGAACAGCTTCTTGGGCAGCTGCATGCTGCGAACGCGCTTGTAGTGGCGCTTGACCGCGGCCGCCTTCTTGCGCTTGCGCTCGGCGGTGGGCTTTTCGTAGAACTCGCGGGCCCGCAACTCGGTGAGCAGGCCCAGCTTTTCGATGGTGCGCTTGAAGCGGCGCAGGGCTACGTCGAAGGGTTCGTTTTCTTTGACACGGATGGTCGTCATGCGTTTTCTTGGATCCAGAGGGTGCCGCAAGAAGATCTGGCCTGCAGCGGGGTTCCCCGGCCATTGGGTTGATCAGGCCGCCGGGGGTTTGCCAGCAAAGCCTGAAATTATAGCGGGCGAATCGGGCTTCGACACGCGGTCTGTCCGGCCTTTTGCGCCAGCCCCTGCGCGCACGCCCACGCGCTCGACCAGGCCCACTGGAAGTTGTAGCCCCCCAGCCACCCGGTGATGTCCACCACCTCGCCGATGAAATACAGCCCGCTTTGGCGCGATTCCATGGTCTGCTGCGACAGCGCGCGCGTGTCCACCCCGCCGGCGGTGACCTCGGCCTTCTTGTAGCCCTCGGTGCCGGTGGGGGTGAGCTCCCAGGCCGCCAGGCGTGCCGCCAGGGCCGCCAGGGCCTTGTCGGATGCCTCATTGACCGGCCGCTGCCAGGCCGCGTCCTGTTGCACCCAGGCGTCGGCCAGACGGGCGGGCACATGGGTGGCCAGCTCGTTGGCGATGCGCTTGCGCGAGTGGGCCTTGGCCTGCAGCAGGACGGCCGACAAATCCTGGCCGGGCGCGAGGTCCATCCGCACCGGAGTGCCGGGCTGCCAGTAGCTGGAAATCTGCAGCACCGCCGGCCCGGACAGGCCGCGGTGGGTGAACAGCAGGTCTTCGTCGAAGGCCATCTGCTGTTTGCGCGCGCCGGTCCCGATGCGCACGGGCAGGGCCAGCCCCGCCAGCTGCGCATAGGGCGCCCAGGCCGCGCCGTCGAAGGTCAGGGGCACCAGGGCCGGCCGCGGCTCGACCACCCGCAGGCCGAACTGGCGGGCGATGCGATAGCCGAAGTCGGTGGCGCCGATCTGCGGGATCGACAGACCGCCGGTGGCGATCACCAGCTGCGGCGCGCGCACGCCGCCGCGGTCGGTGTCGAGTTCGTAGCCATCCGCGTCGCTGTAACGAACCGCCCGCACCGCGCAAGGCTGCCAGTGCTGCACGCCGCCGGCCTGGCATTCGGCCAGCAGCATGCGGATGAAGTCTTCGGAGGAGCGGTCGCCGAACAGCTGGCCCTTGTGCTTTTCGTGAAAGGGGATCCCGTGCCGCCGCACCAGGTCGATGAAGTCCTGCGCCGTGTAGCGCGACAGCGCCGAGCGGCAAAACTGCGGGTTCTCGCCCAGGAAGTGCTTGTGCGGTGCGTGCGGGTCGAGGTCGCGGTTGGTGAAGTTGCAGCGGCCGCCGCCGGCGATTCGCACCTTCTCGGCCACTTTGGTCGCGTGGTCGATCAGCACGACCTTCAGCCCGAGCTGGCCGGCCACGCCGGCGCAAAACAGGCCGGCGGCGCCGGCGCCGACGATGGCGACGTCGAAGTGATGCATGGGGGCGGGCGGTGTCGGGGCGGTGTCGGGGTGCTACATCAGCAGATGTTCGCCGGCGTTGTCGCCGCCCAGGATCACGTAGTTGACCTTGCGGATGTCCAGCAGCTTGCGCCCGCCGGCATAGCTGATCGAGCTTTGAACGTCCTCCTGCATCTCGCGCAGCGTATCGGGCAGTTTGCCCTTGATCGGCTCGAGGATGCGCTTGCCTTCGACGTGCTTGTATTCGCCCTTGTTGAAGTCCGACGCGCTGCCGTAGTACTCCTTGTACAACTTGCCGTCGACTTCCACCGTCTGGCCCGGCGACTCCTCGTGGCCGGCCAGCATGGAGCCGATCATGACCATGGTGGCGCCGAAGCGGATGCTCTTGGCGATGTCGCCGTGCTCGCGGATGCCGCCGTCGGCGATGATGGGCTTGGTGGCCACCCGGGCGCACCATTTGAGCGCCGACAACTGCCAGCCGCCAGTGCCAAAGCCGGTCTTCATGCGGGTGATGCACACCTTGCCCGGGCCGATGCCCACCTTGGTGGCGTCCGCGCCCCAGTTTTCCAGGTCGATCACCGCCTCAGGTGTGCCGACATTGCCGGCGATCACGAAGCTGGCGGGCAGTTTTTGCTTGAGGTGGGCGATCATGCGCTGCACCGTATCGGCGTGGCCGTGCGCGATGTCGATGGTGATGTACTCGGGCACCAGGCCCTGCGCGGCCAGCTGGTCCACGGTGTCATAGTCGGCCTGTTTGACACCCAGCGAGATCGAGGCGTAGGTGCCTTGCGCCTTCATCTCACGTACGAAGGCCAGGTTGTCCAGATCGAAGCGGTGCATGACATAGAAGTAGCCATTGCGCGCCAGCCACAGGCAGATCGATTCGCTCACCACCGTCTTCATGTTGGCCGGCACCACTGGAATGCGAAAGCTGCGCCCGCCCAGCTCCACGCTGGCGTCGCACCCGGAGCGGCTTTGCACACGGCACTTGCGCGGCAGCAGCAGGACGTTGTCGTAGTCGAAGATTTCCATGACCAGGGCTCCAAAAGACTGTTGAAGAACAGGGAGAGCGCTTGGACGTCGGCCCGGTCAAAAAAGAAACCGGGCCTCAATGCTTGGGCCCGGTAAGTGATTTTACAGTCCGCCCGGCGCGGCGGCGGCGCATGGGCGTGGGCCCGGTTCCTACAATGGCCCATGTTCCCAGAGATTTCCCCCCGCGCCACCACCGATCCGGCTTCGTCCCCCTTGCTGGCTCAGCTCAACGACGAGCAGCGCGCCGCGGTGGGCCTGCCGGCCGAGCCCGCGCTGATCCTGGCGGGGGCCGGCTCCGGCAAGACCCGGGTGCTGACCACCCGCATCGCCTGGCTGCTGTCCACCGGGCGGGTCTCGCCGGGCGGCGTGATGGCCGTCACCTTCACCAACAAGGCCGCCAAGGAGATGCTGTCGCGGCTTTCGGCCATGCTGCCGGTGAACGTGCGTGGCATGTGGATCGGCACCTTCCATGGGCTGTGCAACCGCTTCCTGCGCGCCCACTACAAGCTGGCCAACCTCCCGCAGGGCTTCCAGATCCTGGACACGCAAGACCAGCTTTCGGCGATCAAGCGGCTGATGAAGCAGCACAACGTCGACGAGGAGCGTTTTCCCGCCAAGGAAACCCAGTGGTTCATCGGCGGCTGCAAGGAAGAGGGCATGCGCCCACGCGACGTGCCGGTGCGCACCGACGAAGACCGCCGCCGCGCCGAGATCTACCAGCTGTACGACGACCAGTGCCAGCGCGAGGGCGTGGTGGATTTTGGCGAGCTGATGCTGCGCAGCTACGAGCTGATGCGCGACAACGATGCCATCCGCGAGCACTACCAGCGGCGCTTCCGCCACATCCTGATCGACGAGTTCCAGGACACCAACCGCCTGCAATACCTGTGGATCAAGACCTTCGCCGGCGACCCGCAGCAGGGCCATGTGAACGCGGTGTTCGCGGTGGGCGACGACGACCAGAGCATCTACGCCTTTCGCGGCGCGCGGGTGGGCAACATGGCCGACTTCGTGCGCGAGTTCTCGGTGCGCCACCAGATCAAGCTGGAGCAAAACTACCGCAGCCACAGCAACATCCTCGATTCGGCCAATGCGCTGATCAGCCACAACAAGGGCCGCCTGGGCAAGAACCTGCGCACCGACCAGGGCCCCGGCGAGCCGGTGCGCGTGTACGAGGCGCCCACCGACCTGGCCGAGGCGCAGTGGATGGTCGAGGAGATGCGCCACCTGGTGCGCGGCGACGGCACATCCGCGGGTATGAAGCGCCAGGAGATCGCGGTGCTCTATCGCAGCAACGCGCAAAGCCGGGTGATCGAGACCGCGCTGTTCAATGCCGCCGTGCCCTACCGCGTGTACGGCGGCCTGCGCTTTTTCGAGCGCGCCGAGATCAAGCATGCGCTGGCCTACATGCGCCTGTTGGAGAACCCCAACGACGACACCTCGTTCCTGCGGGTGGTCAATTTCCCGCCCCGGGGCATCGGCGCACGCAGCATCGAGCAGCTGCAGGACGCCGCGCGGGCGGCCGGGTGTTCGCTGCATGACGCGGTGAGCGCCACCACCGGCAAGGCCGGCGCCAATTTGGGCGCCTTTGTGGCCAAGATCGATGTGCTGCGTGAGCAGACGCAGGGCTTGTCGCTGCGCGAGATCATCGAACTGGTGCTCAAGCATTCGGGCTTGCTCGACCACTACCGAAGCGAGCGCGAGGGCGCCGACCGCATCGAGAACCTGGAAGAGCTGGCCAGCGCGGCCGAGAGTTTTGTCACCCAGGAGGGGTTCGGGCGCGATGCGGTGGCCTTGCCCATCGACGAGCTGTCGCAGTCACCGGTCAGCCAGGGTCTGGATCCGCATGCCGATTCCGTTCGGTCTGGGCCCCCCTCCGTTCGGTCTGAGCCCCCCTCCGTTCGGTCTGAGCTTGTCGAAGGCCTCGCCGGCGCTTCGACAGGCTCAGCGCGAACGGATGCTGCTGCCCCTGACTACGTGCCCCCTGACGCCGAGACCGGTGAAACTCTTTCACCCCTGGCGGCCTTTCTCACGCACGCTTCCCTGGAGGCCGGCGACAACCAGGCCCAGGCCGGCCAGGACGCGGTGCAGCTGATGACGGTGCATTCGGCCAAGGGGCTGGAGTTTGATTGCGTGTTCGTCAGCGGCCTGGAGGAGGGGCTGTTTCCCAGCGAGCGTTCGATGGCCGACCGCGACGGGCTGGAGGAAGAGCGCCGCCTGATGTACGTGGCCATCACCCGCGCCCGCAAGCGCTTGTACCTGAGCTATTCGCAGACCCGCCTGTTGCACGGCCAGACCCGCTACAACCTTCGCAGCCGCTTCTTCGACGAGCTGCCAGAACAGGCCCTCAAGTGGCTCACGCCGCGCGAGCAGGGGCTGCCCAGGTCGGCCTTCGGTTATGGCAGCGGCTACCCCACATCGCGCGGCGGCCGCTCGTACGAGCCGCGCGACAGCGCGACAGCGCCCTTCGCCAGCCCGCCGGTGCCCCAGCAAAAAGCCGAGCCAGCCCATGGCATCAAGGCCGGGATGAAGGTGTTCCACACCAAGTTCGGCGAAGGCAAGGTGCAGGTGCTCGAAGGCTCGGGCGCCGACGCCCGTGCCCAGGTGAACTTCCCGCGCCACGGTGTGAAGTGGCTGGCCCTCAATGTGGCCAAGCTCACGCCAGTGGATTAGAAAAGTCTCAGCGAGCCATGAAGTTGTGCTTCACCTACCCCTGACGAGCTCAGTGTCTGGCTCAGCGGCCACCGCGGAACTGGCTTTGCCAGGCCGCTGGTGGCGCCCCCTTGAGGGGGAGGGGGCTACACGGAGTGAGCCCCTTCGGGGGTGGGCCTAGTCCCCCATGTGATGCCACTGTGTTTCCGACAGTGACATCAGGAACGCCATCACCTGGGGAAGCGCAGCGTAAGGCGCTGCCCACTCCAGCTGGTCTCGCAGGCAGATGCGCTTGGGCATGGCCGAGGTGCCCTGCCAGGCGCGCCCGGTGAGAGGCGGGGGCGGCGGCTGGCGCGTGCCGTCGCGACCAGCCACGCTCAGCAGCAGCTCGTACAGCTTTTGCCACGGTTCCGGCTGTGGGCAGACACGGTTGAATCGACGGACCTCGACCAGCGCTTGCTCGACCGTGATGGCCGGAGCGCCGCCAGGCGTGGGGGTGAAGGGCGCTGCGGCGCCGGCGCGCAGTGCTGCGCCTTCAGGCAGGGGCGCAGGCACGGTGGGCTCCTGGAACGGAACGTGACCGTTTTGCAGCGCCTGCAGTTGCTCGAATTCAGCCCAGGCGGTGGCTGAGTTCACCTCGATGGCTTCCGCTGCGGCGGGACGCTCACCGGGAAACAACGCGAAGTCAGTCAAATTGGGGGTCTTGGGCGGACGGCTCATGGCTTTCCGGCACTGTAAAGGGTGCCAGTGGTGGGGGGTGTCTCAGGGATAGCGCCAAGGCGACGATGACACATCAACGCCGGCAACGTCAAGCGTTAGTCTGGAGCGGTGAGGGTTTTCGATATTCTATCCGTGGAGGAAAAATGCTAGCCCGAACCGCACGCGCGCTAGCCCGGCATGCCTGCGGTCGTCGCGGGCTTGCGCAGCTGACCGGACAGGGATGTCCAAGCGATGGGCGCGGCGGCCAGGCCCAAGGCCTCGTGTCCGGGAAGATCGTCTCGCCACAGGTGGGCCTGAATCCGAACTGCCGTGACCTCTCGCGCGGCGTCGGACATCAGCCAGCACAGGGGCGCCACCATGCACTGCGGGGACAGCAGGGACCGTCGCTCGAATGGCGCATTGGCGGGAATCATTGCGGTGTCCACCGGGCCTCCGGGGATCAGGACATTCACCACCACGCCAGTTCCGCGAAGGTCCGCTGCCGCAATTGCGCAAAGCGATTCGGCCGCCGCTTTCGACGGACCATAACCGGCCGCTCCGGCATTGAGCATTGAATCCAGCGAGGTCGTGACATTCACAATTCGCCCCTCGCCCTGCTGCACCATGGCGGCCACCGCGGCCTTCATCGTGCGGAACGCCGCGCTGGCGTTGATCGCGAGAAAGCGCTCCCAGATGGCCTCACTCATTTCCCAGAAGCGCGGGGGCTGACGAAAGATGTCCTCCTTGATCACCGAGCGGCCGATACCCGCGTTGTTGACCAGCCCGTGGATCGGGCCGAGTTCGCGACGTGCGAACTCGACCAGGACCTCGCCACTTCCGGGCTGGGCGAGATCGATCCGCATCGAGCGCACGCGCGCCGCCAGCGGCGTGCCGGCCAGCTCGCGATCCAGGCTGGCGATGGCGTCGCCGGAGATGTCCGCCGCGAGCACGCGGGCGCCGGCGCGGGCCAGCCCAAGCACCATTTCCCTGCCGATGCCGGCAGCGCCCCCGGTGACCACGATCACCTTGCCATCAAGTGTTTGCATGCGTGCCTCTGCTCTGGTATTTTTGGTCTGACCGTTACCAGTTCCAAGACTCCTGGCCGCTCGATTATGGACGTGTTAGAGTCGCCGAGACCTATGGTCTTACCAAGAATGAGGAGCCATCACAGTGAAAGTTTCCCGCCGCAAGCTGATCGTGTCTTCCGGCCTTTCAGCCAGCTTGGGTGTGCTCAGCACCCAAGTGAGTGCCCAGGCGTTCCCGACGCGTCCGATCAAGATCGTCGTCAACTTCGCCGCTGGCGGCACCTCGGATGTGATGGCGCGTGCGCTGGCCAGGTCGATGTCGACGACGCTCGGGCAGCAAGTGGTGATCGAGAACCGAACCGGGGCACTGGGCGCTGTTGGCGCCGCCGCCGTCGCTCGCTCCGCACCTGACGGGTACACCGTGCTGCTGACCACGCAGGGCTCGCTCACCGAGATTCCTGTGATCTCGCCCCAGACGCCCTACGATCCCCTGACCGCATTCGTGCCCATCACGCTCGTGGGCGAATCGCCCTTCGTTCTGTTCGCGCACCCCGATTTCCCCGCGAACAACGTGCGTGAACTGGTGCAGTACGCCAAGGCGCAGCCGAACGGGGTGGATATCTCCGTCACCGGGTCGAGCGTGAAGCTGTGCACCTACGCACTGCAGGGCGCTGCAGGGATCAAACTGGTCCATATCCCTTACGGAGGCACCGGACCGGCCGTGAACGCCGCGATTGCCGGGCACACCAAGTTGTCGCTCAACACGGTGACCAGTGCCATGCTGGAGAACGTCAAGGCCGGCAAGCTCAAGTTCCTCGGGGTCGGCACTCCGAAGCCCTACAGGCTGCTTCCTGGCGTTGCGCCCATCGGTGACACCCTGCCGGGATACACCGCGACGGTCTGGTGGGCCGTCTTCGCGCCGGGCGGCACGCCGCCGGATATTGTGGCCAGGCTCAATCGGGCCTTCAAGCAGGCGCTGGCCGACCCGGCCAACGAAGAAATATTTACGTCCAATGCGGTTCTGGCCCTCGAGTCCACGCCAGAGGAACTGGGCAGGAGGGTCACCGAAGGCATTGCGACGACCCGCAAGTTGGTGTCGGCCTACAACATCCCGACGGAGTAAAGGCTTTTGACCACCCTACGATTTGAAGGCAAGACGGTTCTCATGACGGCCGCCGCCCAGGGCATCTGCCGCGAGGCGGTGCGCCTGTTTGTGCAAGACGGCGCGACGGTGATCGCGGTCGACCGCTCGCAGGCGGCCCTGGATGAACTGCTCGGTGCGCAATCGGGCGCGCGCATCATCGCGGTGCAGGCCGATTGCGTGCGCGAGCCTGAGGTTGAGGCCGCCGTTCGCCGCGCGCTCGAAGTGAGCGGAAAAATTGACATCCTGGTCAACGGCATCGGTGGTTCGACCTTGTCTGGCCGGCAAGACACGCCCGTCGACGAGATGACCCTGGAGGACTTTCTCGCAACCCTTCAGATCAACCTCGTGCCGACGTTCCTGCTGTGCAAGCACGTTGTTCCCGTGATGAAGCGCCAGGGGTCGGGGAAAATCGTCAACGTGTCGTCGATCAGCGCGCGTGGCGAGGGGCTCTCCAACGCCGCCTACTCGGCGGCCAAGGCGGGCATCACGAGCTTCACACGCAAGCTGTCACGCGAGGTGGCGAAGTGGAATATCAATTGCAACGCGATCGCTCCGGGCTTGACGCTGACCGACCGGATTGCGCGATCCATTGAGCGCATCCCTGCGGACGTGCAGGCCAGCCGCGTGGCCGCGGTACCGTGGGGGCGGTTGGCCACGCCGATAGACCAGGCGAAAGTGATTTTCTTCCTGGCGTCGGGCGACGCTGATTTCATGACCGGGGTGACCGTCGACGTGACCGGCGGGCAATAGGCCGATCCGGCGCCCGCCCCAGGTCACTTCGGAAAGGTCGCTGGCGACGACTGCCACGCGATCAGCCGCGCGGTCGCGCCGTCGGCGCGCCAGACCGAGGTATGGGCAATCTCGGCGCTGATGACGTTGCCCCTGGCCTCGTATCGGATGGCGGACCTGCCGGTCAGGACGAAGGTGGTTGCGAACGCCGTGCCAGCCAGCGCCACGCAGTCGAACGCCAGGTACTTCCTGACCCCGCTGCGGATCGATCCGAGGAGCGACGCCTTGGTGTCGAACAGGCCGTTGGTGTGGGTGTAGGCCACCTGATCGTCGAGCATGGCCTCCAGGGTTTCGAGATCTCCGCTCACCAATGCGGCGTACCTGCTCTTTTCGAGCGCGAGGACCTGGTCGATATTCATGCGCTCACCTTTGCAGCGGGTGCTTGCTCACGCACCCAGTCAAACATCCGCAGCAGCGGCTCGTCCGAGACTTCGAGCACCACGCTCTCCTGGTCGGACACCAGCGTGTGCTCATGCCAGCTGGGTACGGCGACCACGTCGCCGCGCGACCAGTCGAACCGCTTGTCCGCGAACTCGCTGCGCCCTTGTCCGCGGATCACCGCGTACATGCGGTTGACCGTCGACTTGGGCCGCATCCACCGCGTGCCGGGCTCAAGGTGCAGCACAGTGCGGTCGAAGGTACTCAGCTGCGCCGGCCCCAGCTTGAGTGAGCGAACGCCCGCACTGACCTGCGCGGCGGCGAGCAGGCGAGGGTGGTAATCCGTGAAGGCGAACCGCATTGGGGACGCGGGGTCGACCCGGTCGGCGCGCTCGAGCGTGTCGGGGTGCTGCTCGAAGAACATGGGGCCCAGCAACTGTACAAGGGGTACATCGAGAAAGTCGATCCAGTACGCTTCCGCGCCGCTCTCGTTGCTGTGCCCGTGCCAACTGCCGTTAGGCGTGAGCAACACATCGCCCGGCTCCATCGGCACCTTCACGCCGTCAACGATGGTGTACGTGGCGGGCGCGGCCTCCAGGACGACCCGCATCGCGTTGGGCGTATGGCGGTGGCTGCGCGCCGTTTCATGTCCCTTGACCATCTGATAGGCGCCCACCAGCGTCGCGACCGAAGGGTAGTCGTTGCCAGGGATCGGGTTGGCCATGATGAGGTTGCGGCGTTCCGCCCACTTCGGGTCGACCAGGTCGCCCGCCTTGTGCAGGGCGGCGCGCGCGACCTCGTAGCGCCAGTGCGCGGGAACGAAATGCAGCTTCGGCTCGGGGTACAGAGACGGCGTGGGCTTGTTCCAGCCGTTTTTCATTTGCACCTTGTCCAGCATCTCGTGGAGCTCGGGCAGTGATGCGGCCGCGTGGAAGGCGGGTGTTTCGTGGTGGGAAGTCATGAAGTTGTCCATCTCCGAAGAGGCTCCCAATTCCGGCGGATCCAGCTGTATGGTCGGACCAGATTATGCCTGTTTCGCGCGGGTCCGGCGGCCTCAAAACTGCAGCCGCTTGAGCTCTCAACCGGTCTTCGCCAGGGGCTTGGCCGCCGTGCGCTTGCGCGCGACCGTGATGACCGCGGGTGCAGGCGCCTGCGGCTTGTCGTCGTCGTCAGACAAGGGCAGGGGGGTGCGCCGACGGCCCAGCAGGATCGACTTGCCCGCAGCGGCAGGCGCGACTGGAACGGCCATGTTGTAGATGCCCCTGGCTTTGGCGAACTGCATGTACACCTTCTGGACGGTGCGCAACTGTTCGTTCATTTCCTTCACGCACGCATCCGCGTCTCTGGAACGCAGCAACTCGATGAAGCGGCTGCGCGAACGCACCACACTGCGCTTGGTTTCCGCGCCCAGCCGTCTGGCAAAGCTGCGCATGACGTTTCCCAGTGTCTGCGTCATCATGAGAAGCACTGGATTTTTCGTCGCAGTCGCGAGGACGTTGTGGAATTCGATGTTCGCATCGAGCTTTTCCATCATGCGCCCCTGCGAAAAGAGCTGCTCGGCCAGCCTGATGTTTTCCTCCAGCGCCTGGAAGTCCGCTTCCTCGGCCCGTTCGCAGGCCACGCGCACAACCACTTCTTCGATCCAGGCCCTGGCCTCGGTCAATTGGGTGAGCGATATCCCCCCCATCTTCAGGAGGTCGCTCATGTTTTCAGAAATCGCCTGAGGCCGGGCGTTTGCGACGAACGCGCCGCCCAGTTTGCCTTGGCGCAGTTCGAGCAGGCCGGCGTTCTCCAATGTCCTCAGTCCTTCGCGCAGGGCCGCGCGGCTGACGTTCAACTGCTTGGACAGTTCCCGCTCCGGCGGCAGCCGGTCCCCCACCTTGAGCTCGCCGTTGTCGAGCATCTCGCGGACCCGGTCCGAGATTTCCTCAAATGCACGCCTGCCGCGCACCGGTTTGAAGACCGGGAAAGGACCCGGCGGGACTGCAGGACCGCTGGATTTTGGAGCCATCGCCAAATGATACCGTCGGCTCTCGCGGCGCCATGTCCGCCGGATGCACCCTGGGGCTGGATGTCGCGGTGTCGGCCGCACTACAATTTGGTCCTACCAGAATTGCCGCGGCCGGGCATTCATGCGCGGATCTGTTGTGGTCGCCAACGAATCTTCTTTTGTCTCATCATGAAACTCGCATCATTCAACGACTTTCGAATCGGCGTTGTGCATGAGGCCCTAGTGCACGACGTCACGGCCTGCGTTCCTTCCTGGTTGGACGCCATGCCGGACCAGCGCATGCGATGGCTCATCGAAAACTGGCACGATGCCCTGGCGCGGGTCCAGGTTGCCGCACGCACCGCGCAGGGTCGGCCGCTGGCGCAGGTCAAGCTCCTGGCCCCGGTTCCCGCGCCTTCGCATGTCTTCGCCGCCCCAGCCAATTACGAAAAGCATATTGGCGAGCTTGGCGAGCGAGCCATCACGAAGAAGGGGCGCAGCGCCCGCGAACAGGGTTTCTTCCTCAAGGCCCCTGGCTCGCTGGTGGGTGCGGGGGACGCCATTTACCTGCCGCGGGGCTCGCAGCGGCGCTTTGATCATGAATCCGAACTGGCTGTTGTGATCGGCAAGCATGGCCGCGACATTCCCCGCGAAAATGCCATGGAGTACGTCTTCGGCTACTCGTGCCTGATGGACATCACGATGCGGATCGAGCCGGGCACGGGCGAGGAGGAGCGCTCCATGCGCAAGTCGTTCGCGAGCTTCACGCCGATGGGCCCCTACCTTGTGACCGCTGACGAGGTGAGCACGCCAGGGCGGCTGCGCAACCGGCTCAGCGTGAACGGTGAGATTCGCCAGGACGCGAACACCAGCGAACTGATTGTTGGCATCGAAGAGTTGATCGAGTTGGTGTCGTCTGTGCTGCCGGTGCGTCCTGGCGACGTGATCGCGACCGGGACGCCGGCGGGCGTTGGGCCCCTGGTTGCGGGCGACAAGGTCACGATCTCGATTGAGCAAGTCGGCGAGTTCACACTGCCGGTCATCGAGGCGGCGGTGACTTCGCCGCGGGCGTACTGAGGGCGGCGATGCGCCGCCAGGTCCGAGCGACCGCCGCCTGGCCCGAGCGACCGCCGCCTGGCCCTACAGCACCAGGGCCAGTGCGATCGGCAAGGTCACCAGCGCGGCGGCGTTTCCCAGCAGCACCATCGACGCGACCTTGTCCGGCTCCTGCTTGTAATGCTCGGCCAGGATGAAGTTGACCACGGCCGGTGGCAGCACGCCCAACAGCATCATCAGGGCCCGCTCGCGCTCAGGCAGCTCGATGAACCGCAGGATCACCCAGACGACGATGGTGCCGATCACGGGGCGCAGCAGCGCGCCGAACAATCCGAACCCGACAGCCTCGATGCGGGCGGCGGCCAGGCGCGCGCCCAGGGCGAACAGCATCAGCGGGATCGATATTTCGCCGACCATCCGAACGGCGGTTAAAAGCGGAGGCCACAGCTCGATGCTCAAGGCCCCCACCGCGACACCCGCGACGGTCGCCACGATCGAAGGCACCTTCCAGATGCCGCGCCAGCCGGACTTCGGATCGAATATCCAGATGCCCAAGGTGAATTGCATGAGGTTCGCCACGACGAGAATCACCACCGCGGGGGCCAGCGCCGTCTGACCGAACGCGAGCACCGCCAGTGGCAGGCCGAGGTTGCCCGCGTTGATGAACATCAGCGACGGCACCAGAGTCTTGGCCTGGATGCCGGCAAGGCGGGCCACGCCCCAGCCGAGCAGGCCGGTGCCCACGATGGCCAGCAGTGTTGCAAGAACCAGCGGCACATAGTCATGCAGGCGAAAATCCTTGCTTGCCAGCGCGGCGAAGACGAGCGCGGGTGCGAACACATCGACTGTGAGCCGGTTGACGGTGGTGAGATCGGGCCTGATGCTGCGCCCGATGAAGTAGCCAAGCGCCGCGATGGCGAAGAGCGGAAACAGGATCGCTGGGATGGTCGACATGGTCAGGGCGCCGCCAACACGCGAAAGCCGTGCGTGCCGTCGCGGGCCAGCTGGTCAACCAGCCCGTACTCCCAGTCGAGGTAGGCCTGCATGGCTGCGCGTGGGTTGTCGGTGCCTTCGTAGGGTCGCCGGTAGCGGTTGGTGCGGGGGGGTGCGAGGTCGGCATCTCCCGCCACCGTGGGCACGGCCGGTGTCGGCGGCCAGGGCGAGCGGTCGGTGTGGCGATCGGCCGGCACACCGTCCAGCCAGGCCACGTCCCACCCCATCTGGGCCAGCCAATGCGCGGTCATGGGCCCCCGCACGCCGTCGCCGCCGTCGGCCAGCACGATGCGGGCGCCGCGCACGGGCGCGAACACGTCGGTCTCTTGAACCAGCTGGCCGCCGGGGGCGCTGCCAAACCCCGGCAGATGGCCGGCCGCGAATTCGTCGGGGGTGCGCACGTCGTAGCGGTAGACGGTGCGGCCGGGCGGATCGGCCGCGTCCAGTGCTTGCGCCCCCACGCGGCGTGCACCCGCCCGTTGCGCCAGCGTGCGGGCGGCCGCGCTCGCCGCCGCGCGTGAGGCGGCGCCGGCCGCACCAAAGCGGCGTTGCTGGCGGTGCTCCAGCGACAGGCCTTCCAGCGTCCAGCCGATGGTGCCGTTGCGCAAGGCGGCCACGCGATTGGGAATGCCGGCGTTCACCAACGACTGCGTGCCGATGATGCTGCGCGTGCGGCCTGCGCAATTGACGACGACCAGCGTCGCTGGGTCGGGCGCGAGATCGCGCACGCGCAGCGCCAGCTCGGCCCCGGGCACGCTGATACCGCCGGGGATGCTCATGGTCTGGTATTCGTCGAAGCGCCGCGCGTCCAGCACCACCATGTTCGTGCCGGCGTCCAGCAGGGCCTTCACCTCCAGCGCTGGCAGGGCGGGCGTGTGCAGCTCGTGTTCGACCAATTCGCCGAAGGCCTTGCTGGGGACGTTCACGTCCTTGAACAGCTCGCCACCGCTCGCGCGCCATCCTTGCAGGCCGCCTTCGAGCAGCGTCACCTTGCCATAGCCCAGGGCCTGAAAACGCGCGGCAGCCACCTCGGCCAGGCCTTCGCCGTCGTCGTAGACCACGATGGGCACATCGCGCCGGGGCAGACGCCAGGGTGCGTCGAGCGCCAGGCGCGACAGGCTGAACTGGGCCGCGAACAGGGGATGCGCCTGCGCGAACGGGGCTTCTTCGCGCATGTCGATCAGGGCGATCTCGCGGCGGTTTATCAGGGCCTGGCGGACGGTTTCGGCGGGCGTGGTGCGCCAGGGGGCGGGCGATGTTGGCAAGGAGGGCATGGATTCGAATCGGTGGACGCGCAAAGGCTGGTTTCAGGGGTGGCTGTAGATGTTCAGGCTCATCTCGCCAATCCCGTCGCAGGCCGCACGCAGCACGTCGCCCGGCAGCACCGGCCCCACGCCCTCGGGCGTTCCCGTGAGGATCACGTCACCGGGGTGCAGCGTGTAGAGGCTCGATGCGATTGCGATCAGGTCCGGGATGTCGATGGTCATGGCGCCGGTGGAGCTGTGCTGGCGCCGCTCGCCGTTGATCCACAGCGACAGCGTCAAGGCATGGGGATCGGCGATCTCGTCGGCGGTGACCAGCCAGGGGCCCAGCACCGCGTAGCTGTCCGGCGATTTGCGAAAACTGCGGTCTTCGGTGCCACGCACGGTCATGTCCAGGCCGATGCAATAGCCGGCCACGTGCGACATGGCCGCATCGCGCGAGATGCGGTGGCCGGCCTTGCCGATCACCACGGCCAGTTCCACCTCGTGGTCGGTGCGGCGCTCCGGCAGGATGATCGCAATGCCCTCTGACGGGCCGGCGATGGCCGAGGTGGCCTTGAGGAACAGCCCGTAGGTCTGCGCCGGCCGCGCGATGCCTTCCAGGGCCTTGCGGTGCACGCCCTGGTCCACGCCGGCGTCCTTGGTGTCCAGCTCCACGTGCAGGCGGTAGTTGGCGGGTGCGGCCATCACCTTGCTTGGGTTGCACAGCGGGCTGTGCAGCCCCACCTGCGACAGCGGCAGGCTTGGTGCGCTCTCGCGGGCACGCGCCACGGCGGCCATCACCGCCGGCAGATGCGCCACCAACGGGTCGCCCAGGGGGACTGGCCAACGCACGGGCGGCAGGGCCGACAGGGCGGCGGTCACGTCCAGCACGGTGTCGCCTTCGACCAGGCCCAACCGGTTGTCGTTGAATCGGCACAGTTTCATCGTGGTTCCTTCGGTCTCGATTGTCAGGGGCGCTTGCGCATTCACCACGCGCGCCGCATCGCCCTGATGATAGGTGAATACCCAAGAAACAAACCACGCGGTCGGTTTTGTGGCTAACATCGGACTTTCCGATCTCACAGGTCTTGACGATGACGGCTTCCGCACCCCTGGGCACCCTGGCTGAGCTGCCGGCCGACTATCTTCATGCACTCGACGGCCAGCATGCCAAGCCCGCCTGGCCGAGCCTGCGCTCGCTGATCCCGCAAGGCGCACCCGAGCGGCGCACGCTCGCGCATCGCTGGACCTACCGCGACCTGCGCCCGCTGCTGTTGCGTGCCGGCGAACTCGCGCCGATGGAGCGGGCCGAGCGTCGGGTGCTGATGCTGTCCAATCCGGGGCTGGAGGGCAAGCCCTTCGCCACAGCCAGTATCTTCCTGGGCTTTCAGGTGATTCTTCCCGGCGAGCGTGCGCCCAACCATCGCCACAGCCCGAGCGCGGTGCGCATCATCGTGGAGGGCGAGGGCGCCTACACCAACGTCCAGGGGCAGCGGCTGGAGATGCGCCGCGGCGACGTCATCCTCACGCCGGCCCACCTCTGGCACGAACATGCCCACGACGGTGAGGGCCCCATGATCTGGCTGGACGCGCTCGACGTGCCGCTGATGGTGGCGATGGAGGCGGCCTACGGCTCTCCCGGCTCGGTGCAGACGTCCAGCCAGCGCCTCGATGCGTCGCAGACGCGGCACCGGCGCGGCGGGCTGCTGCCCTACGAACGCCTGGGCCGCCGTGCGCAAGACTACGCGCAGTTTCGCTATCCGTGGGCCGAGGTGCGCGAGGCGCTGCTCGATCTGGCGAAGGACACACCCACCGGCCAGGCGGTGCAACTGGCTTACGTGAACCCGGAAACCGGCCTCGAGTGCATGCCCACCTTCGGCTTCTCAGCCCTCATGCTGCGCCCCGGCGAGGAGATCGACATGCCCTTGACCAGCGCCAGCACCGGCCTGCTGGTGCTCGAGGGCTCGGGACGCACGGTTGCCGACGGCAAGACCCTGACCTGGGAAGACAGCGATGTGGTCGCCATCCCGACGCACTCGCGCATCCGGCACTGCAATGCGTCGGCGCGGCAGCCGGCCTTCCTGATCCAGGTCGACGACGCGCCGATGCAGCGAAAGCTCGGCTTTTATCAGCAGTTCTGAATCGCTGGGCGAAGGCATGAAGGACGCTTATCGCGTACTCTTACTGTTTGCCCGTGGAGACCGGATGTGACGACAGAAAGCGCGGCCCGTCCGCCCCGCCGTACCCAGGCTGAACGCACCCAGGAGATGCAGCGCAGGCTGGTGCACGGCGCGATCGAGCTGCTCAAGAAAAAGCGCTACGTGGGGCTTCGCACCGCGGAGGTCGCCGAACTCGCGGGTGTTTCCAAGGGCGCCCAGACGCACCACTTTCCGTCCAAGGACATGCTGGTGTTGCAGGCGCTTGAGGAGGTGTACCGCCGCACCCAGGTACACGCCCTCGAGCGAATCGCGGCCGCCCGCGCCAAGCCCAAGCAGACCCTCGCGCTGCTGGTGGCCGACAGCAAGGCGTTTTTTCTCGGGGCGGATTTCCTGCTATCGCTGGACCTGATCATGATCGACCCCGAGTCGCCGCTGGGGCAAGGCGTCAAGGATCTGGCGCGGCGGTATCGCCTGCCGGTCGAACAGGCCTGGCTGGATCTGCTGGCCGAGGCCGGTTACCCGCGCCGCACCGCTGAAGAAGTGGTGCGCCTGACCTATGCCATGGCGCGTGGCTTTGGCATCCGGCAATTGATCGCCGACCCCGATCCGGCGGACGAGCGACTGTTCACCACCTGGCAGAAGATGGCCCAAGGGATGTTGGATGCCGCCAAACCGAAAGCGGACTCCAGGCCGGCCGCCCGCAAGCGGGGCGCGACCTGATGCGTGGCTGCTGATCTCAGGCGGCGGATCAGTGCGACACCGTCTCGCCCGTCTTGCTGTCCTCGACCCAGTAGCGTGCCTTGACGGTGGTAGTCGATCGGTTGAACATGCTGGCCACGGCGTTCGTTCGCGTTTGCGCATCCGCCGCGAATTTCACGGCGTAGTTTCCACCCGCCTTGACATTCATGCTGATGGTTTGTTCGTAGATCCGCGTCTCGCTTTCCTGTATGACCTGGCCTGGCAGCGACTGCAACGCGCCGTGGCCGACATCGGTGTCGAACATGTAGCGCAGTGTCAGGCGATGGGTGCCCGGGGCCATCAGGTACTCGCGGCGAAGGTGATTCTGCTCGTTCACGAAAACCCGGTCGAAGGCCCGCAACTCTACCCATTCGTACGCGCCCTGGCCGGCCGTTGACTTTCGCGCGGCGTCCAACACCAGACGGGCAAGCTGGTCGGTGCCAAGGCCATCGCTCGCGCCCAATCGGGCCGGGCCCAGCGGCAACTGTGCGCAGCCCGCCATCAGCAGCGCCAAGATCAACCAGGGTGCCATCCTCATGCGCATGGGTCATGCTCCTCAATCTATGGGAGTGAGGAGTATCCTCCAAGCGGCCCGGTCATTCGGCGGTGTCAACCGGTCCTGCGCCGCAGGTACAATGCCGTTTTTTCGCGGGAATAGCTCAGTTGGTAGAGCGCAACCTTGCCAAGGTTGAGGTCGAGAGTTCGAGACTCTTTTCCCGCTCCAGTTTCTACGCCTTCACAGCCTCGACAACCTGGTTGCCGGGGCTGCTTGCATTGAGGAGCGCGCGCACGCGGCGCGTTGGCGATGCGTCGTCGAGGCGCCGACGCATCTGGTGCCGGGGACGGGGGTCGAACCCGTACGCGGCTTTTCAGCACGCGGCGGATTTTAAGTCCGCTGTGTCTACCAGTTCCACCACCCCGGCAGAGGTCAGGCATTGTAGTCTTGGGGCTTGCGTGCACTGGCCCGCATTGGCGTTGTGGGACAATGCGCCACCGCTGAGGCACCATTCGCGGCGCCCCCAGGTATCACAGGCGAGGCGAGAAAAGCACCATGTCCCAATACAACGCCCCCTTCGAAATCCATGTCCACGGCGACCTGCCCTTGCGACCCGACGTCACCTTTGCCCAGATCCAGGAGGCGCTCACCCCGCTGTGGACATACGCAGGCGCCAAATCCCTGGCCGACGCCGCCGAAAGCTCCTACGAAGAAGAGCCCGGTATCCGCTTCGATGCCAAGGAGCACGTGCTGAGCATGTGCTGGACCGTCAGCGGCGACGAGGACTTTCGCCAGGCGCTCGACGAGATGTGCATGAGCCTCAACGAGCTGGCTCAGCAGGGCGCGGCCATCGAGGTCACCTTCTATGACGCCGAGTTCGACGAAGACGAGGAGCCGCCCGAGGCCGACTCCCGAGACGACTTCGTCATGCTCTTCGTCGGCCCCACCCCGGCGGCCATCATGCAGGTGCAGCGTGATCTGCTGGTCGAGGATGTGGTGCACCTGATGGAGCGCCACTTCGACGGCGCCGAACTCGGTGGCGTGGTCGCCGAGATCGACCGCCTGTTCGGACTGCGCTTCGACGCCCTGGTCAGCTCACTGGAGATCGGCAAGCCGCCGCGTGGCAGCGGTGGCGCTGGCGGCGGCAGCCACGGCAGCGGCCGCCGGCCGCGGCACCTCCACTAGCTCACCAACATCTCGTCATTCCCGCGCAGAGCCTGCCCCCAGCGAAGGCGGGGGCGGGAATCCAGAAGAGGGGTCTATCCGGCGCGCCAGCTTGCTCGCATCGTCATCCAGCCAGCGGGCGGCGGCGGCTTCCAGCGCCTCCTGCGCACCCGGGCTGAGCAAGACAAGCCGGCCTTGCGCAGCGCCGGGCCGCGACAACCCGCCTTGCTCCAGCAAGCGCCGTGTCTGCCGCGCCACCGGCTCACCCGTTTCGAGAATCCGAACCGCCTGTCCCGAGAGCCGCGCAATCTGCTCCCACGCGAAGGTGTAATGGGTGCAGCCCAGCACCACCGTGTCGATCGCACCCGCTTGCGTGCCCAGCGTGCCCAGCGCGCCCACATACCGCTCGCACAGCGCGGCGATGCGTGGCGCATCGTGGTGTTCAATGGCCGACGCCAGGCCGTCGCAGGGCTGCAGCACGAACTCGGCCTGCGCGGCGAGCGACGCCTGCAACTGCCGAAACTTCTCGCTTTCCAGCGTGCCACGTGTCGCCAGTACGCCCACGCGATGCGTGTGCGAGGCCAGGGCCGCCGGCTTGAGCGCCGGCTCCACGCCCACCACCACCATCTGGGGCCACGCCGAACGCACGGCAGCCACAGCGGCCGCGGTCGCTGTGTTGCAGGCCACCACCAGCAGCTTCACATCGCGCTGCTCGATCAGCTCCCGCGCGATGGCGAGGGTGCGGTCGATGACGTACGCGTCGCCGCGCTCGCCGTAGGGTGCGTTGGCGGTGTCGGCGTAATAGATGAAGTCCTCGGCCGGCAGCGCCGCGCGCAGCGCCCGCAGAATGCTCAGGCCGCCGATGCCGCTGTCAAAGACGCCGATGGGGCAGTGGCCAAGGGGCATGCCGTGCTCAGTTTTGTGGGAGTCTGCGCTTCACCGGTGGCGCACATAAGCAGGCGTCCAACCCGGGGCCACCGCGGAACCGGCTTTGCCGGGCCGCTGGTGGCGCCCCCTTGAGGGGGAGGCGGCTACACGAAGTGAGCCGCTTCGGGGGTGGGCTTTCACGCTGCGGTCACCGGAATGCTCTTGAACTCTCCAGTGGCAATGCGCTTTTGCCACTCGGCCGGGCCGGTGATGTGGGCGCTGGTGCCGCCGGCGTCCACCGCCACCGTCACCGGCATGTCGACCACGTCGAACTCGTAGATCGCTTCCATGCCCAGGTCGGCAAAGCCCACCACCTGCGCGTGCTTGATCGCCTTGGACACCAGGTAGGCCGCGCCGCCCACCGCCATGAGGTAGGCGCTCTTGTGCTTCTTGATCGCCTCGATCGCCACCGGGCCACGTTCGGCCTTGCCCACCATCGCAATCAGGCCGGTCTGGGCCAGCATCATCTCGGTGAAGCCGTCCATGCGGGTGGCGGTGGTCGGGCCGGCGGGGCCCACGGCCTCGCCCTTGACCGGGTCCACCGGGCCCACGTAGTAGATGACGCGGTTGGCAAAGTCCACCGGCAGCTTCTCGCCCTTGGCCAGCATGTCCTGGATGCGCTTGTGCGCGGCGTCGCGGCCGGTGAGCATCTTGCCGTTCAAAAGCAGCGTCTCGCCGGGCTTCCAGCGGGCCACTTCCGCCGGCGTCAGCGCGTTCAGGTCGACGCGCTTGCTCTTTTGGTAGTCGGGCGTCCAGTTGACGTTGGGCCACAGGTCCAGGCTGGGCGGGTCGAGGTAGACCGGGCCCGAGCCGTCCAATACGAAGTGGGCGTGGCGCGTGGCGGCGCAGTTGGGGATCATGGCCACCGGCTTGCTGGCCGCGTGGGTGGGGTACATCTTGATCTTGACGTCCAGCACGGTGGTCAGGCCGCCCAGGCCCTGCGCGCCGATGCCCAGGGCATTCACCTTCTCGTACAGCTCCAGGCGCATCTCATCGACCTGGCTGAGCTTTTCGCCCTTGGCCGCCTTGGCCTGCAGCTCGTACATGTCGATGTCGTCCATCAGGCTTTCCTTGGCCATCAGCACGGCTTTTTCGGCGGTGCCGCCGATGCCGATGCCCAGCATGCCCGGCGGGCACCAGCCGGCGCCCATGGTGGGCACGGTCTTGAGCACCCAGTCGACCACCGAGTCGCCGGGGTTGAGCATGATCATCTTGCTTTTGTTCTCGCTGCCGCCGCCCTTGGCGGCCACCGTCACTTCGACCGTGTTGCCCGGCACGATCTCGGTGAAGATCACGGCCGGCGTGTTGTCCTTGGTGTTCTTGCGTGCGAACTGCGGATCGGCCACCATGCTGGGGCGCAGGGTGTTGTCGGGGTGGTTGTAGCCACGGCGCACGCCTTCGTTGATGGCGTCGTCCAGGCCGCCGGAAAAGCCTTCCCAGCGCACGTCCATGCCCACCTTGAGGAACACGTTGACGATGCCGGTGTCCTGGCAGATCGGCCGATGGCCGGTCGCGCTCATCTTGCTGTTGGTGAGGATCTGCGCAATGGCGTCCTTGGACGCTGGGCTCTGCTCGCGCTCATAGGCGCGGGCCAGGTGGGCGATGTAGTCGGCCGGGTGGTAGTAGCTGATGTACTGCAGCGCGGCGGAGACGGATTCGATCAGGTCGGCCTGGCGGATGGTCGTTGTCATGACGTGCGTGGTGAAAGAGGGCAGGGCAGGGTCGGATTATCCCAGACGCTGCTCGATGACCCGCCAGGCGGTTCGGGCCGGATCGGCGGCGAAGTCTGCCGCAAGTTCATCTTCATGAATGGGGTCGCCCGGCGTCCGTCAACGCCGGGCCGAAGTACATGCGGGAGACGCCCGCCTTTGCCGCCGCGGCCTCGCACAGGCTGCATGGACGGGAGGTGGAATAAAGCAGCGAGCCATCAAGCCCCTGCCGGCCAAGCTTTCGCTGCGCATCCCGGATCGCCACGCGCTCGGCGTGGGCGTTGGGGTCCCGGTCCTTCACGACGCGGCTCGGTCCCTCGCCGGTGAGTGTTCCGTTCAAGACAAGGACGGCGCCGTACGGCTGGTCACTCCACGATTCGGCGAGCATTCGCATGCGCACAGCCTGCTCATGCCACCTCGGATCCGGATTCGAATTCGCGGACGATTGTTGGGCCTTCACCCTGGCCGGGAGGACACAGGATGCCAAGGCGAAGGCGGCATGCGCCAGCACGGTCCTGCGGATGTTTGGCGGTGGCACGGACGGCACAGTGGAGAACTCCTGACATGCAGAGGCCGGCTGCTTTAATGGTCGTCGGCGTGATGTTGGGCGCGGTGAGCGGCGCACTTGACGGATTATCCCAGAGGCTGTCGAGTCCAGTTTCACCAAAACTGCTCACGTGTCGTGTAGCAGGGAGCGGCGGGGAAGTGCGGCCAGGTCCAGCGTGACGCTCAGGGCCAAAGGCAAGCTTGCTCCAATGCAAGCGGCTGCCAGGACGTCAGTGGGCCAGTGCACGCCGAGGACCATGCCCGACAACGCGGCCAGGCCGATCCAGGTAACGGCGATTGCCGCCGCAAGGGTGCGCGTCGAGGGCCAGGACCGCGACGCGATCAATGCGATGGCCGTGGCGAACGCCGCAACGGCCAGCGTGTGCCCACTTGGAAAGCTCGAACCCCAATACGCCCGATACAACGTCGGGCGGACGCGATTGACCGCGAGCTTGACCACGTTGACCACAGCGGCCGCGCCGGATACGGACACCGACACCAGCAGGGCATCCAAACGCCGCCTGCCAAGGAGGAGGGCGACCGTGCTCAAGGCAGTCAGTACAACCAGGAAGGCGGATGACCCAGTGAAGGTGATCCATTCGAAAAAGCCCGTCAGTTGCGTTGGCGTGTACGTATGGACGAAGAGCAAGACGGCCTTGTCAACCGCTCCCGACTCGTCATCCAGCACATCCTCGATCAACTTGACCGTGAGGACACCGAGAACAAGGATCACAAGGACTGTCAGGCGCCGCTTGGCCAGCGGTGCGGACCATGTTGGCTGTCGAAGTTGCACGTCGGTCTGGATTCCCCACCGAATGCAATAGATGATCAGCAGAAGCTTCCCAACGTCGAAGAAGAACTCGCCGGTCATGATCGCAACCCTCGCTCAGTTGGGGTGGAGTGGTCGTCGGAGTTTATCGGCGACGCGTGTGTGCCCCTTGCGGCCCAGCCGCAAGTCCACTCCAATCCAATCATGAGCGAGCAACCCTTTTTATCGCGGCGCGCGGTGCTGGCCACGCTGGCATCTGCCGCCGCGCCGGGCATCGCGCTTGCCGCGCCAATCGACGCGCAGCGCGTACGGGCCCAGCTCGCCGAAAAATGGACCGACGTTGACAGTGCCCTGGTGCTGTCTGGTGGCGTGCCCACGTTCGAGTTCTACCGCGATGGCCAGCCCGATCGCGCACGCCTGCAGTTTTCGGTCGGCAAGAGCGTGCTGTCTGCGCTGGTCGGCCGGGCCCAGGCCGACGGGCATCTGCGCAGCATCGACGAGCGCGTGCTGGACATCGTGCCCGAATGGGCGAAGGAAAACGCCGACGAGCGTCTGCGGTCCATGACCATCGGCCATCTGCTGACGATGACAGCCGGCTTCGCGGTGAACGACCCGACCGGCACGGCCCGCGCAGAGCCCATCCCCGGGCCCTGGCGCCGGCCAATGGCCGCCGCGCCGGGCGAACGCTTTGCCTATGACAACGGCGCTTTTGCGTTGCTCGCGGCGGCGCTCGAAAGGGCGGTGAAGATGCCGCTGGCAGACTATGCGCGCGCGGCCCTGGCGCAACCGCTCGGGTTGGCAGAGCCCGACTTGCGAAGCGGCTTGGCCATGCGCACATGCGACATGGCGCGCATCGGGCAGCTTTATCTGCAGGAGGGCGAATGGGAAGGCCGGCAGCTGCTGGCCCGGGAATACGTCGCCGCGTCCACCCGGGCGCAGAACGCGGGTGGCCGGCCGGCGATGCTGGGCTATGGCTACATGTGGTGGATATTGCCCGGCCCGCCAGGGCGCCAGCCGTTCATGGCCAGCGGCTGGGGCGGTCAGACGATCCGCGTCGACCCGGCCCGGCAGCAGGTGATCGCCATCACGTGTCCGGCATCGTTTGGCAGCCAGCAGCGGCGTCACTGGCTGGAGCTGATGGTCGCGCTGCTTTGATGTGCGGCGCCGCGTGCGCCTTATCATGTCAAGCAATCAAAGCTTCAGCGTTGAGGCTTGGGTCCATTGATCGCGCAAGGAGGTGCTGCCATGAACATGACCGTTGAGCAAAGCCTGATCACCAAGCTCAGGATGCTGTCTGCGCAGCAGGTGGCTGAGGTGGAGGACTTTGTGGAGTTCCTGGCCGCGAAGTCCAAGAAGCGCGCCGCGCTTGATCGACTGCTGGCCATTGCTCCGGCCCTGGCTGCTGCAGGGGCACCACCGCTGAGTGAAGAAGACATTGAGGTCGAGGTGCAGGCTTCACGTGCCGCGCGCCGCGCTCGCCAAGCCGCCAACCCCGCAGCGAAGGACGTGGGCGCGGATCGTCCTTGACACGAACATCGTGATGTCGGCCTTGCTCTGGCAAGGCACGCCGCACCATTTGTTAACCGGAATCCGGCAACAGCCCAATTTGCAGATCTACAGCAGCACTGCACTACTCGAAGAATTAGCCGATGTTCTTACCCGTCCATCGCCGGCCAAGCGCCTGGCGTTGATCGGCAAGACCGCTCGCGACGTGCTCGCCGATTACCTAGACGCCATCGAACTGGTGGAGCCCATTGCGGTGCCGCGCGTGGTAGCGGGTGATGCCGACGACGATCAGGTGATCGCCGCAGCTGTGACCGCCCGCGCCGATCTCATTGTCTCGGGCGACCGCCGGCATTTACTGCCCATCGGCAGCCATGAGGGTATCGACATCGTCGAGGCATCCGAGGCCTTGCGACGCCTGGCTGTTTGATGCTGCGCAAGGTGAGGGCACCTGACTGAGTGGATGAGGTTGCTCCATGGTGTGCTTGCCTGGTGCGCTTGCCTTGACGCCGCGTGACTGCCCGCCGCATCATGTTTGGCTCACGGCGCAAGCCGCCATCACCCCACGGAGGCAACCCATCATGTCCCTGCGCATCAACGATATCGCACCTGACTTCAAGGCCGAGACGACCAACGGCCCGATTCAGTTTCACCAGTGGATTGGCGACCACTGGGCCATCCTGTTCTCGCACCCGAAGGACTTCACACCGGTGTGCACCACCGAACTGGGCTATATGGCCCGCATCGAGCCGGAGTTCACCAGGCGCAACGCCAAGCTGATCGGCCTGAGCGTCGACCCGGTGGACAGTCATAAGCGCTGGCTGAGTGACATCGAGGAGACGCAGGGCGCCAAGGTCAACTACCCGATCATCGCCGACCGCGAACTGGCCGTCTCCAAGCTGTACAACATGCTGCCGGCCGATGAAGTGACGGTTGACGGCCGCACTGCGGTGAACAACCAGACCGTGCGCTCGGTGTTCATCGTCGGCCCCGACAAGAAGATCAAGCTGATGCTGACCTATCCCATGACGACGGGCCGCAACTTCGACGAGATCCTGCGCGTGCTCGACTCCATGCAGATGACGGCGTGCTTCAAGGTGGCCACGCCGGCCAACTGGAAGCCGGGCGACGACGTGATCATTGCGGGGTCGGTGTCGGACGACGATGCCAAGACGCTGTTCCCCGACGGCTGGAAGACGGTCAAGCCCTACCTGCGGGTGGTCAAGCAGCCGCGCTGAGGCGGGGCCGCAAGCCGTCCAGATCCTGAAGTGATCTGGACGGTAATATGAAAATAGAGTTTATTAAAATGCGCTTATAAGATATACTCTATGTGAATGCCCAAGACATCCAAAGCTCTGCTGCAGATGCCGCCCTCGACGGTCGCCGCCCTTGAAAAGCTCGGTGCTGACCTCGCCGTTGCCCGGCTGCGGCGGCACGAATCGCTGAAGACCTGGTCCCAGCGACTGGGCGTCAGCGTGCCCACGCTGATGCGCCTCGAATCTGGTGATCCGAGCGTCGGGGTGGGGATTTTGGCCACCGCCTTGTGGCTCGTGGGCAGAGACACAGAACTTACCCAATTGGCCGCGCCGGAGCACGACAAGGGCGCGCTGGACCAGGATGTGCGGCAGGCGATCGCGCTGGGTCAGCAGCGCGCACGGGCGGCCGCGGAGGCTCGTTTGAGCCGGGACAAAAAGCGAGACAGCCGATGAAGTTCGATGTCCTCTACTTGTGGTTCCTTGGCGAGCCCCGAACGCCGCGTTATGTGGGGACACTGCGCTTGGTGGAGGCCGGGAAAGGCGTGTCGCTCCAGTATGGCCCGCTCTGGCTGCGGGATGGATTCGCGCTCAGTGAGGATCTTCCTTTGGTCGGCATGGAGCATCGGCCGCGCGGCCGGCTCGTCGCCGGAAGTGCCGTTGCGGTGGGTGCCGTGGACGATGCCCGGCCGGATCGGTGGGGCGAGCGCATCATCCAATACATCGACCGCCCGAAGCGGCTGTCGCTCATGGAGTACCTCTACTTTGCAGGCGACGACCGATTTGGTGCGTTGGGCGTGTCCACCTCCGCAACCGAATACCTGCCGCGCCGGGACGGCCCACTGCCGCGGCTTGAGCAGGCGCAG
Organism: Comamonadaceae bacterium; assembly: GCA_947476465.1. GTDB lineage: Bacteria > Pseudomonadota > Gammaproteobacteria > Burkholderiales > Burkholderiaceae_C > Ramlibacter. The sequence continues at coordinate 27,659 of CANJQN010000007.1, forward strand.
CAGCTCAGCGAGGTGGTGGCCAAAGTGGCGGCCTCCGAGCCGATCTCCGATGTTGAACGCCGAGTGCTGACGGCGGCAGGCAGCTTCGGCGGGGCAAAGCCCAAGGCCCTGATCGAGATCGCAGGCGTGCAATGGGTCATCAAATTCTTCAATGGCGAGCCGGTCGACTCGCCCCTGATTGAGCACGCAACCATGACGCTCGCCGCAAAGGCCGGTATCCGAGTGGCACAGACCCAGGTCATCCCGCTGGTGGGGGAGAACGCCCTTGCTATCCGACGCTTCGATCGCGCGGCCGGCGAGCAGCGGATCCACAGCATCTCCGCCAGTACGGCCTTGCGCGCCGCCGCCCCGGCTGGCCAAGAGCCAGAAATGGGCTATCCAGCTCTCGCCCTGTTGCTGCGCCGCGCCGGCGTCGCCGAGGACAACGCGAATACGCAGGACGCTGCAGAACTCTTTTGTCGAATGGTCTTCAACATCCTCCTCGACAACACCGACGACCATGAGAAAAACCACTCGCTTGTGGTTGTCTCCCCGTGGCGCAACGGACGGTTTCGCCTCGCGCCGGCGTATGACGTGCTGCCCTCGAACTCGGGCCAAGGCTTCCAGGAATTTATCTGCGGCGACATGGGCCGGGATTCCACGCTCGACAATGCGATGTCTCAGAGCCAGTCGTTTGGCTTGACGCCGCCGCAGGCGGCAGCGCTGGTCGAGCAGGTCATTCGGGTCGTCGACACATGGCAGGACCACTTCACCTCCTGCGGTGTGACCCAAGGCGACATCGCCCAGTTGGCCGAGAGAATCGATGGCGAAGAGCTTGTTCGCCAGCGTCGCGCGTTCAGTGCGGCCGATTACCAGGCTGCCCGCGCCCGCAAGCCGCGCCGCGGTCCCTTCAGTCCTTAGCGCCTGCTCGACCCACAAGCGCCGGCAGGTCTGCTACGGTAAGGCGTCCCACCGGGAGCCACCCATGCCCACACGCATCGAACACGACACCTTCGGCCCGATCGACGTCCCATCGGAGCGGCTGTGGGGCGCGCAGACCCAGCGGTCTTTGCGCAACTTCGACATCTCCGGCGAGCGGCAGCCGCGCGAGATCATTCGCGCGTTGGTGCAGGTCAAGCGCGCATCGGCCGTGGTCAACCAACAGCTGGGGTTGCTCGACGTGCATGTGGCCGGGGCCATCGTGGCGGCGGCCGATGAGGTGCTGGCCGGGCGGCACGCGCTTGAGTTTCCGCTGGTGGTGTGGCAGACCGGCTCGGGCACGCAGACCAACATGAACGTCAACGAGGTGCTGGCCAACCGCGCCAGCGAGCTGCTGGGCGGGCCGCGCGGGCAAGGGCGGCGGGTGCACCCGAACGACGATGTGAACATGAGCCAATCGTCCAACGACGTCTACCCGACGGCCATGCACCTGGCGGCGGTGGACGCGCTGCGGCACAAGCTGCTGCCCTCGCTGGACCGCTTGCACGCCACGCTGGTCGCCAAGGCCGGCGCCTTCGACGAGATCGTGAAGATCGGCCGCACCCACCTGCAGGACGCGACGCCGCTGACGCTGGGCCAGGAGTTCTCCGGCTATGTAGCGCAGCTGGCGCAGGCGAGGCGCCACCTCGAGGCCAGCCTGCCGCACCTGTGCGAGTTGGCCCTGGGCGGCACGGCGGTGGGCACCGGGCTGAACGCGCCCGTGCATTACGCCCAAAAGGCGGCCGCCGAGCTGGCGCGCCTGACCGGGCTGCCTCTGGTGAGCGCACCCAACAAGTTCGAGGTGATGGCGGCGGCCGATGCGCTGGTGCATGCGCACGGCGCGCTCAAGGGTCTGGCCGCCAGCCTGATGAAGATCGCCAACGACATCCGCTGGCTGGCCAGCGGGCCGCGCAGCGGCATCGGCGAGCTGCGCATTCCCGAGAACGAGCCGGGCTCGTCCATCATGCCGGGCAAGGTCAACCCCACCCAATGTGAAGCGGTCACCATGCTGTGCTGCCAGGTGTTCGGAAACGACGTCGCTGTGAACTTTGGCGGCGCTTCGGGCAATTTCGAGCTGAATGTGTTCCGCCCCATGATCGCGCACAACTTCCAGCAGAGCGTGCGCCTGCTGGCCGATGGCATGGCCAGTTTCAACGACCATTGTGCCGTCGGCATCGAACCTGATCGCGAGCGCATCGCGCAGCTGGTCGAGCGTTCGCTGATGCTGGTGACGGCGCTCAATCCGCACATCGGCTACGACAAGGCCGCGCAGATCGCCAAGAAGGCGCACCACGACGGCGGCACGCTGCGCGAGGCGGCGCTGGCGCTGGGGTATGTGACGGCGCAGGACTTTGACCGCTGGATCGACCCGGCCCGGATGGTCGGACACTGAGGCCATTGGAGGTATGGTCGGTAAGAATTTAATACGGGTGTCTGTATTGCTTCTTGTAACGATATGTGTAGCCTGATGCTCATCAATACGCCATGGGGTAACGGGTGTGATTCGTCACCAGCGATCGACCGCGACAGCGTCTGGACACGTCCGTGAATAGCGCCGTGCGGCCTGGCGCCGTCTTTCAGCGCCAGTTGCGGCTGCAACGAATGAAGGCGGCGGCCGGGCGTTGGTTGATGCGCTGGGTTCGCTTCGGGCTGGCCCGCGATGCGCTTTTCTTCCTGGTTCTGGTGGTCGTGGTGCTCGCAGTGGTGGCGGCCGCCTGGGACCGGTTTATTGTTGACCCGCGCGTTGAAACGGTGATCGTTCCGGCGGCAGCCCACTTGGGCAGCGTTGCGGCCGCGGCGTCCGCCATGCCCCCAGCGGAGCGCGATGCGTTCCTCAAGGACATCGTGCAACGGTCCGAAGGCGCCTTGGCGCTGGACGATCCCCAGCGATGGGAGTTGTCCGAGCCGGCCTCCGCGCTGCGCGCCAGGGGGCTGGCCATCCTGCGAGAGCAACTTCCCGACCGGGTGGTCGCCTTCAGCGCGAAGGGCGGCAACATGTTCTGGTTGGCTCTTCCGGGCGAGGCCGCCGACGGCGCCACTTGGTTGCGCATGAGGGCGGCAGGCGACGACCAGGGCCGCGCCGTCTTGCTTGCGGCCGTCATTTCCAGCGGGGCGCTGTTCGGCGTTGCGGCTGCCTTCATGCTCGGGCTGCAGACGCGCAAGCAGGTTCGCGGATGGGCCGCCACCAGCGTGCCGGGGGCGGACGCGAGCGATGTGCCAAGGCTCGAGGACGCAAGGATCCACTTACGTGCCTTGCACGCGCTTGATGCGCAGGCGTCCTCGGCCGCCCGCGATTCGCTAGCGCAGCTTGAGCAACTGTGCGAGCGCCTGGCCGACGGCCCGAAGCACCCGGTTTCCGCCTCGGCTGCCACTGCGCAGGGCGTACCGCTTGCGCCCCGCTGGACGGCGGTGCGGGGCAGGCTGCGAGTGGACTTCCTGGCGGACGTCGCCACCATGCTGGTGTTGCTCGGTTTGGTGCTCGGCGGTTTGGGGTTGACTTTTGATCGGCTGATTGCCCAGCCGCGCTTTGAGACTTCCGCTGACTTCGTCGCCATCCAGATTCGAGGCCTGCGCAACGCGATGCAGGCGCTGCCGCCTGAGCGCAGGCAGGCTTTTCTGGGCGACATTTTCCGCAGCAGTCTCGGGCGCATCGCGGCGGACGATCCTGGCCGGTGGCAACTGGCCCCGCCGCAGACCCGGTTGTACGGGGTGTTTCTGAGTAACTTGCGTGAGAAACTTCCTGGCGTGGTGCTGTACACCACCCATGATCCTGTTCGGTTGCTGTGGTTCTCGCTGGGTCCAGGCTCTGGTCCCGACCCAAATTCCCCTGAGGAGGTCTGGCTGCGGATAAGCGCTGTGGGCGCGGCGGGCGCCCCGCAGGTGATAGTGCGCAGCATCTTCGCCGTCTTGGTGGCGGTCGCGATGATCGTGGTTTGGCGCGGCCGCCAGCGGGCCGAGCGCCTGATGTTGGCGCTGCGGCGGGTGCGGGACGAGCGGCAAGCTCCCACCTCGTCATCCCTGGACGACGACGTGGACGAGGCGCAGAGCGCGATAGCATCGGATCCGCGGCTGCACCGATCGATCGAAGAGGTGATGCGCCAGCGCGAAAAAGACGAGCTTGGCCGGGCCCGGCTTGCGCGCCAGGCGCACGAGTGCATTGCGCGGCTTCGGTTGCTGCGTCCTGCCGGGTCGGCCGGCGCAGCCTTTGAAGCTCTGCTCGAACCGATGGAACGATGGATCGGTCGCATCGAGCCGCACGCCGCCGTGGGCGGCGCGCCCGCGGCCGATGTCATCGACATCAACGACGTGCTCGAGCGCGTGGCGCAGTACGCCGAGGTGCCGGTGCGGCTGGAGCAGGGCGGGGTGCCCTATGTGAACCTGAGTCCCAGCGCGGCCTTGCGCCTGCTGCGGTCGCTGCTGCAGGGGCTGGAGCCCGACTTTGCCGTGGGGGTGGACATCACCTCCACCATGGACCACGGTTGGGTGGTGGTTCAGGTGCGCGACCCGGTAGGGGCCGCCTCCGAGGCGCAGATGATGGCGCGCGAAGGCATTGAGGTGGCGCGAAACCTTGCCTTAACCCATGGTGGGCTGTTGCGGCTGGTGCCGCTACCCGACGGTGGCTGGCAGGGCGAGGTCTGGCTTCCCTGCGCCCGCCTGTAGTGCGGCCTAGCTCCCGCTTCAGTGTTTGTTGGCCGACGCCGTCCCAGCCATCAACCGGTCGGTGTAGGCGATGGCCATGGCCGAGAACAGAAACGCGATATGGATTGCCGTCTGGGCGATCAGCACCTTGTCTGAGTAGTTTTCGGCGTTGATGAAGGTCTTGAGCAGGTGGATCGAGCTGATGCCGATGATGGCGGTGGCCAGCTTGACCTTGAGCACCGACGCGTTCACGTGGCTGAGCCACTCGGGCTGGTCGGGGTGGCCTGCGAGGTTCATCCGGCTGACAAAGGTCTCGTAGCCGCCGATGATCACCATGATCAGCAGGTTGGAGATCATCACCACGTCGATCAGCGCGAGCACCACCAGCATGATCACCGTCTCGTTCAGGCCCGTCAGGGGGGCGCCGCTCTTGTAGCCGATGCTGGTCACCAGCTTTTGCAGCGCGTCCTGGCTGCCGAAGGCGGCTTCCAGCAGGTGCACCAGCTCCACCCAGAAGTGAAACACGTACACACCTTGCGCGGCGATCAGGCCCAGGTAGAGCGGCAGCTGCAGCCAGCGGCTGGCAAAAATCAGGTTGGGAAGAGGGCGCAGGGGAGGGTTCCTGGGAGGTGCGGATTTGGTGTCAGCCATGAAGAGTGGACTCGCGAAGTTCGTGCATTCTACGGGTGGCTCGACACAAGGTGGCGCGGCGCGGCACACTCGCAGATGTTCCGGCGCTCGGCGCGAGTCAGTGGCATGTAAGTGCCCCAGCCGAAAGTTGCGCCCGAAGTCGAACACTATCCGGAGACAAGCATGAGCGCCATTGAGTCGGTCCTGGTCGAGAACCGCGTCTTTCCTCCCTCGGACGCCGCCATGAAGGGCGCCCGCATCGCCGGCATGCCGGCCTACGACGCGCTGTGCCGGGAGGCGCAGGCCGATTTCGAGGGCTTCTGGTCGCGCCTGGCGCGCGAGCACCTGGTCTGGACTCGCCCGTTCACCCGCACGCTCGACGAGAGCCAGGCGCCGTTCTACAAGTGGTTCGAGGACGGCGAGCTCAACGCATCGGCCAACTGCCTCGATCGGCACATCGGAACGCCGGTGGAGCACAAGACCGCCATCGTCTTCGAGGCCGACGACGGCGCCATCACCCGCGTGACCTACCGCGAGCTGCTCGATCGGGTCAGCCGCTTCGCCAACGCCCTCAAGGCCCAAGGCGTGCAAAAGGGTGATCGCGTCATCATCTACATGCCCATGACCATCGAGGGCGTGGTGGCCATGCAGGCCTGCGCGCGCATCGGCGCCACCCACAGCGTGGTGTTCGGCGGCTTCTCGGCCAAGGCCCTGCATGAGCGCATCATCGATGCTGGCGCGGTGGCGGTGATCACCGCCAACTACCAGATGCGCGGCGGCAAGGAGTTGCCCCTCAAGTCGATTGTCGACGAGGCCATCGCCATGGGCGGCTGCGTCACGCTGCGCACCGTGTTCGTCTATGAACGCACGGCCACGGCCTGCAACATGGTCGCCGGCCGCGACATGAGCTTCGGCGACGCGCTGGCCGGCCAGCCGGTCCAATGCGCCCCGGTGCCCGTGGGCGCCGAACATCCGCTGTTCATCCTGTACACCTCGGGCTCCACCGGCAAACCCAAGGGCGTGCAACACGCCACCGGCGGCTACCTGCTGTGGGCCAATCTCACCATGCAGTGGACCTTCGACATCCGCCCCGAGGATGTGTTCTGGTGCACGGCCGACATCGGCTGGATCACCGGCCACACCTACGTGGCCTACGGTCCGTTGGCCGCCGGCGCCACCCAGGTCGTGTTCGAGGGCGTGCCCACCTACCCGGACGCCGGCCGCTTCTGGCAGATGATCGAGCGCCACAAAGTCAGCGTGTTCTACACCGCGCCCACCGCCATCCGCTCGCTGATCAAGGCGGCTGAGACCGACGAGAAGGTCCACCCTAGAAGGTGGGACCTGACCAGCCTTCGCATCCTGGGCAGCGTCGGCGAGCCGATCAACCCCGAGGCCTGGATGTGGTACCACCGCCATATCGGCGGTGAGCGTTGCCCCATCGTCGACACCTTCTGGCAGACCGAAACCGGCGGCCACGTCATTACACCCTTGCCGGGCGCCACGCCGCTGGTGCCCGGCTCGTGCACCCTGCCGCTGCCGGGCATCATGGCCGCCGTCGTCGACGAGACCGGCAAGGACATTCCCAACGGCTCGGGCGGCTTGCTGGTCATCAAGCGCCCCTGGCCGTCGATGATCCGCACCATCTGGAACGACCCGGAGCGCTTCAAAAAGAGCTATTTCCCCGAGGAAATGGGCGGCACGATCTACCTGGCCGGCGACGGTGCGGTCCGCAGCACCGACCGCGGCTATTTCCGCATCACCGGCCGCATCGACGACGTGCTCAACGTCTCGGGCCACCGCCTGGGCACGATGGAGATCGAATCGGCCCTGGTGTCCAAGACCGACCTGGTGGCCGAGGCTGCCGTGGTCGGCCGCCCGGACGACCTCACCGGCGAGGCTGTCTGCGCCTTCGTCGTGCTCAAGCGCCCGCGCCCCACCGGCGAGGAGGCCAAAAAAATAGCCACCGAACTGCGCAACTGGGTGGCCAAGGAGATCGGCCCGATCGCCAAGCCCAAGGACATCCGCTTCGGCGAGAACCTGCCCAAGACCCGCAGCGGCAAGATCATGCGCCGCTTGCTGCGCAGCATCGCCAAGGGCGAAGCGATCACGCAGGACACCTCCACCCTGGAAAATCCGGCCATTCTCGACCAGCTGTCGGAAGCTCACTGATCCGGCGTGGCCGCGAGGCCGCGACCACGCTGCGCACCCCAAGCCCGCCCATGTTGCGGGCTTTTTTCACGGTCTGACGTCAAGGCGTCAAGGCCCGGAAACCTTTGCCGCCATAAAAGTGAGAACCTTCGTGCACATTGCAGCGCGGTGCCAAAAGGCGCATCAGCGCAAGGAGGTAAGCCATGGACAACAAGATTCACAAAAGCTTTCGGTCCAGCGTGGACTGGGATCAGTTCTCGAGTGCGACCAAAGACACCAAGACATCACCCATGCTTCGATCGGGGCGCGTGCAGCACATCCAGCAGGTGGCCGGGCCATCTGTGGCGGCCCGCAAGACCCGCGAACACAAGGGCTCGCTGCCTTCGCCGGTGCAGGTCTGCAAGGCTGTCGACCTGTTTTGTGTGACTGGCATCACCGACGAGGCAGTGGCCTCGCTCAAGAAGCTGGTGGTTCGCCATTCGCATCCGCAGGCCAGCGGCCGCCGGATCGACACGCCGCAACTCGAGGCCATCACCGCGCCGTTCATCGCCAGTTTCGAGCGCCTGTGCGCTGCCTCCAAGCGCGGCCCAGGCGTGCTGCGCCAGGTGATCTCCGAGGTCGAGGAGACGCTTGGCGGCGGGGATGCCGCAAGCCGGCAGATCGCCGGCCCACTGCTGGACATGATTCCGCCCTCCACCGGGCTCACCACGCGCGAGCAGATCCTGCTGCCCAGTGCGATGGTCCAGGCGGCTTTGTGCGGGCTCGACGGCGCCGGGGCGCCCGGTCACGGCATCCTGGTGCTGCAGCAGCGCCTCTACCAAGGCGCCAACTGGAACGAGTCCCCCGACTGGATCACCTCCCTGTTCCGCGGCGCCATCAAGGCGACGCAGCCCGACACCCCCGCCGGAGCGGACCTCGCCAGGTTGGTGGTGCGGCACTTCATCGACACGCGGGCTGTGCGCATTCCGGCAGCGGCGTTGGCGCCGGCGGTGCTCGGGATGCTCGAAGGCCTGGCCAGCGCCACCGCCGTTGACAGCCGCGAACAGGCCATGTCACTGGTGCGCGAGTTGGAACACCGCCTGGCCCCGGCGCAGTTGGGCGCCCTGTGCCGCGGCGTGGTCAGGCACCTGTGCGTGCCGGCCCGCGCGCACACCGCGACAGTGGAATGGCTGCTCACTCACGCAACCCGCGGTTCCCTGGACCGGCAGCGGCAACTGGCGGTCGGCATGGCCGTGGCATCGCAATTGGAGGCCCATGGCCTCACGGCCCGCCTGCATGTGCCCAGTCGGTGGATCGCGTTGGGATTGCGGGTGGGTGGCGATCCGCTCCAGATCCTCGATGCGGACCTGCTTTCGCGTGAGCGGGCCGATCTGCTGGTGCTGGCCTGGGAAGTCGAGGCCTCGGACGGCCGCGCACCCACGCACCAGGATTTGCGGGCCATTGCCGCATCCACTCTCCCCCTGGAGGACATGGCCAGTGCCCTGGGCGGCATCCTGCCCCTGTGCCAGGGCTACCCTTGCCCCCGGCTTCTTGCGGCCGCCCGGGACGGTCTGCTGGACAAGGCATTCCCGCCCCGCAGTCGTGTGGCCGAGAGCAAGGCGCAGGAACAGCCGCTGTCCCCCGTCGCGGGTGGTCCGCTGGAGTCGTCCGCCGCGGCCACCCTGCGGGATGAGTCGGCCCCCCATCGGGCATTCGAGGCGCTCTACCGTCCGGTGACGCAGGCCACCGCGCAGCTGCGAACCGGTCGACGCGGTGGCGGTGCGAAGGAGTTTGATGCCTGTCAGGCGGGCGTCGAGGCAATGCTGACCATGGTGAATGCCGAACTTGATGCGGTGACCGGGGCCCCCTCGGGCGCAGCGCAGCCGTTCGATGCGTATCCGCGCCTGAAAAGCGAGATTGCGGGCTGGCTGAAGGCCTATCAGGGTGCGGGCGAAACCGCACGGGCCGACGATGTCGAAGTCCCGTCCAACGTCACGGCAGGCCCATCCAATCCCGGGCCACTGGAGCAACTGAGCAGCCTGTTCCATGCCTGGTGGTCACGTTGAGGCGCGCCAACGCGAAGCCGCCAGGCGCAAAAAAACCCGCCGCTGGCGGGTTTGATTGACGGCGTAGCGCCCTGCGCCTGCCGCGGTGTTCTTACTTTTGAACCATCACCCAGGCGGCCAGCTTCTTGGCGTCGGCCTCGTTGACTTGCGCGTTGGCGGGCATCGGGACCGGACCCCACACACCCGAGCCGCCCTTCATGATCTTGGCGGCCAGCTTGTCGACGGCGCCCTTGTCCTTGGCGTACTTGGCGGCAACATCCTTGTACGCCGGTCCCACCAGCTTTTTGTCGACCGCGTGGCAGGCCATGCAGTTCTTGGCGGTCGCCAGGGCCTGGTCGGCCAGGGCGGGCGCGGCGATCAGCACCGTGGCGGCAAACGCGAAAACGGCTCGTTTCATGCGGCAATCCTCTTCAGTTGATTTACAGTTAACGCAATTGTAGTGACCCGGTTGACATGGCCGCCCCGGCCCGGGTTCCCCGTGGAAGCAACAAATACGTCGACAAGAGGCGATTCATGTATCTGATGGTTATCGGCGTCGTCCTGGCGGTCCTGAAGCTTGCGGACGTGCTGCCCGTTGCTGATTGGCCCTGGTGGGGAATCTTGCTTCCCTTCCCCATTGCGGCTGTGTGGTGGGCCATCGCGGACGCCACCGGATTCACCAAGAAGCGCGCCACCGAGCGCGAGGAAGCGCGGCGTGTGGCCCGCATGCGCAAGCATGTGCACATGGGCGACAAGAAAAAATCGTAGCCGGCCCCACCCCCGAAGCGGCTCACTCGGTGCAGCCGCCTGCCTGGGCCTCTAGGGAATCGCTGAACTATGAGCGTTGTTGACCAGCCTGTCGTCGTGCGATGCACTTTCGCGCGGTCGAACGCCAAGAATGGCACGGCAGATGCGCCCCACGCGCTGTTCGCAGCCCTTTCCAGGGCCGTTTTGCGTTCTCAAGAGACACCTCGGGCATGGAGGTTCAACAATGACCTCTTGGCGATCACCAGGTTGGCGAGACCAAACAGGCTGAACAGCTGTGCCTCGTTCTTGGCCATCCCCTTGTAGCGGGTCTTTCTGTGGCCAAACAGATTCTTGATCACATGGAACGGATGTTCGACCTTCGCGCGCACGCTGGCTTTAAGCTGCTCGACGCGCTCGAGCATCATCGCCCAGGGGCTTCGTGCATCGAGTTGCCGGCGTTTGCCGGGCTGCATTGCCACGTGCCAAGTTGGACCCTGGGCCTCCTCGCGCTTTTGAACGCCGCGATATCCCGCATCACCGAACGCATCTTGTTCTTGCCCGTGCAGCAGTGCGCCAGCCTGCGTCACGTCGTTGATGTTGGCCGACGTACCAATGACCGTATGCACAAGACCAGAGTCGGCGTCCACGCCGATGTGCGCCTTCATGCCGAAATGCCACTGGTTGCCTTTCTTGGCCTGATGCATGTCGGGATCGCGTTCCTTCTTCTCATTCTTGGTCGAGCTGGGCGCCGCGATGATCGTGGCGTCCACGATGGTGCCGGCGCGCATCAACAATCCTTGCTCGCTCAGGTGCGCACTGATCTCGGAAAACAGCGAGCGCGTCAAGTCGTTCTCATTGAGCAGGCGCCTGAACTTGAGCAGCGTGGTGGCATCGGGCACCGACTCGCGCGAGAGATCCACACCGACGAAATCGCGCAGCGCCTGGCTGTCGTACAGCGCGTCTTCCAGCGCCTCGTCGGCCAGGCCGTACCACTGCTGCAGGCAGTACATGCGCAGCATCTTGGACACGCCGATCGGGGGCCGGCCCACCCGTCCGCTCTTGGGGTACAGGGGTTCGACGATCGCGATCAGCCGCGCCCAAGGCACCACGCGCTCCATGTCGGCAAGAAACTTCTCGCGCCGGGTGCGCTTCTTCTTGAGAGCAAATTCGGCGCTGGCAAAGCTGCGTTGGTTCATGTCGATCACATCCAAAGGGGCGGGCTTCCTACTAACGTTCAAGCCCGCCATCGGATGACCTTTCCTGCCCATAAATCAGCGTTTCCCTAGTAGTTGTCCAGCACGGCGCCCGTGCTTGCGCTGGAGGCGTTGAACGCGAACTTGGCCTGCACCCCGCGGGTGTAGCGCGGCGCCGGGGCCTTCCAGGCTGCGCGGCGCTTTGCCAGTTCGGCGTCTGACACATTCAGCTGCAGCAGCAACTGGTGTGCATCGATCGTGAGGCTGTCGCCCTCCTGGATCAACGCGATGTTGCCGCCGGCCGCCGCTTCGGGCGCCACGTGACCCACCACCATCCCCCAGGTGCCGCCGGAGAAGCGCCCGTCGGTGATCAGGCCCACGGTTTCGCCCAGACCGGCGCCAATCAGCGCGCTGGTGGGCGCCAGCATCTCGGGCATGCCAGGGCCGCCCTTGGGGCCCAGGTAACGCAGCACCATCACGTCGCCCGGCTTGACCTTGCCGTCCAGGATGGCCTGAAGCCCTGACTGCTCGTCGTCGAACACCCGGGCCGGGCCGGTCATGACCGGGGTCTTCAGGCCGGTGATCTTGGCCACCGCGCCCTCGGGCGAGAGGTTGCCCTTGAGGATGGCCAGGTGGCCTTCCTTGTACATCGGGTCGCTGATCGGGCGGATCACGTCCTGGTCCGCGCGGGGGGCGTCGGGCACGTCCGCGAGCACTTGGGCAATCGTCTTGCCACTGATCGTGACGCAGTCGCCGTGCAGCAGCCCGGCCTTGAGCAGCACCTTCATCACCTGGGGGATGCCGCCCGCGTTGTGCAGGTCCACCGCCAGGTACGGGCCGCTGGGCTTGAGGTTGCACAGCACGGGGGTGCGCTTGCGCACCCGCTCGAAGTCGTCGATGGTCCACTCGACCTCGGCAGTATGGGCAATCGCCAGGAAGTGCAGCACCGCGTTGGTCGAGCCGCCGGTGGCCATGACCACAGCCACAGCGTTTTCGATCGCCTTGCGCGTGACGATGTCGCGCGGCTTGATTCCTTTTTTGATGGCCTCCATCAGCACCTTGGCCGACTCCTTGGCCGACTTTATTTTCTCGTCATGGGTGTTGGCCATGGTCGACGAATAGGGCAGTGAGATGCCCAGCGCCTCGAAGGCCGAGGACATGGTGTTGGCGGTGTACATGCCCCCGCATGCGCCGGTGCCGGGGATGGCGTGCTGCTCGATGTCCTTGAGCTCCTGGTCGCTCATCTTGCCGGCGGCGTTCTGACCGACGGCCTCGAACACCGAGACAATGTTCAGATCTTGGCCCTTCCACTTGCCCGGCAGGATCGTGCCGCCGTAGACATAGATGGCCGGCACGTTGGCGCGCAGCATGCCCATCAGGCCGCCGGGCATATTCTTGTCGCAGCCGCCGACCACCACCACGCCGTCCATCCACTGGCCCTGCACGCAGGTCTCGATGCAGTCGGAGATGACCTCTCGGCTGACCAGGCTGTACTTCATGCCCTCGGTGCCCATGGCCATGCCGTCGGAGATGGTGGGCGTGCCGAAGATCTGCGGGTTGCCGCCGGCCTCTTCGATGCCCTGGACAGCCGCGTCAGCCAGCTTTTGCAGGCCGCTGTTGCAGGGGGTGATGGTGCTGTGGCCGTTGGCCACGCCGACCATCGGCTTGCCGAAGTCGGTCTCCTTGTAGCCCATGCCGTAGAACATGGAGCGGTTGGGCGCGCGCGACTTGCCCTGGGTGATGTTGTCGCTGCGTAGGGAAAACTGAATTGGCTTGCTGTCCATCGGGCGGGTCTCCGGCGTGTTCGGTCAGGTGAATTTCGATTATGCGTCCTGGGGGTGCGGCAGACAACTTGGACTGGTTACACCGCGATCCCCAAGTTCCTGTGGTATTCGATTGGACTGCGACCGCCTAGCGATATTTTGATCCGTACCTCGTTGTACCAGCAGATGTAGGAGTTCACCGCGGCGACGAATTCCTCGATGGTCGTCGCTAGCCAGTCGCGTGAGTAGAACAATTCGTTCTTCAGGCGGCCAAAGAACCCCTCGCATGCTGCATTGTCCGGCGAGCACGCTTTGCGCGACATTGAGCGAACCAACCTCGCCTGTTCCATACGGGACAGCCAGCCAGGCCAGCGATAGTGTCCGCCGCGATCCGAATGCACCACGGGCCGAGCCCCCTCGGCGGCGACAGGCTCGATGGCCGCATTCAACATCGAGTTTACGAGTTCGGCATCAGGCCGGGTGCCTATCGACCAGCTAACGACCATGCCGTCGAAACAATCGACCATAGGGGAGAGGTAGACCCTGCCGGCCGGAATCTGGAACTCCTATTTTTCGTTCAATCCAACACGATGAAGAAGAATCGGGAAAAGGCCGGCGCACGCAGCACGCCGCCAGCGTGATGGACACGAAGGGCGGGGATGCACGGCCCGCAAGTGGTGAATCGCTACAATCAAACCCGCGTATACGAGCACACGAATTGAACAGGTCAGTTTCCTGAATCACCGGTCATGCGCGCCGAAATACGCAGCGCGCTTTTGAAGTTCTTTCATCACGAAGTCAAGCCATGTACGAACTGATCAGTGCGACGCCCAGTCCCTATGCGCGCAAGGTGCGCATCCAGCTGGCCGAAAAGGGGATTCCCTTCGAACTCATCACCGAGGTGCCATGGAACAGCGACACGCAGACACCGCGGTGGAACCCCTTGGAAAAGTTGCCGGTGCTGATCTGCCCCAACGGGGAGAGCGTGTTCGAATCGCGTTTCATCAACGAGTGGATCGAAATGAAACACCCGGAACCGCCCCTGGTGCCCAAGGACATCGACAGCATCCTTGCCGTCAAGCGTTTTGAAGTCATCGCAGATGGCGCCTGTGACGCGATGGTGCTGATGTTTTTCGAGAAAGCACGCGATGAAGACAAGCGCAGTGCACCTTGGTATGCGCGGCAGGAAAGAAAGCTCAGTGGCGCCCTGCGCGAGATGTCTCGCGTGATCGGCGACAGAAAGTTTTGCCACGCCGACACCTTTTCGATGGCGGACATCGCCACCGGAACATTGCTGCGCTACATCACAGTGCGCTGGCCGCAGAACGATTGGCGTGCGCTGTATCCGAACCTGGCCGTCTATTCAGACCGGCTCGAGGAAAGGCCTTCATTCGCCAACACGCGGCCGGTGCCGCAAGTGATTCGGGACCGCGTCGCTTGAGCCAGGTGGTCAGTCCCGCCGCACTGGTGACGTTACCGCTCGATGCAATGGTGGCCGTTGCGCAGTGGCACTTTCAACCAACCAAGAAGGAGGCATCGTATGAGTAAGAACCCCGTGGCCGTTACTCCAGCCGATGTCGATACGCTGATTGCCAGCTACGTTACCGCCAAGATTCTCGCTGAGCCATCGATCAGCGATGTGAAGAACATGAGCGCGGTTTCGATTTTTTTCGACCCGGGACAAGGTCATGCACGTCACCGTCATACTGACGCGGAGCAGCTCATTTTCATGGTCGCAGGCGTTGCCGAAATGATGATGGAATTCGAGGAAGGCCAGCCGCGGACGCAAACGATCCGCGCTGGCGACCTTGTCTCCATCCCCAAGGGGGTTTACCACTCCACCTTCAACGTCGGCTGGGAGCCGGTACGCATCCTGGCCGTGTACTCGCCGGCGGGGCCCGAAGCGGGTATGCGCGTTTCCGACGAATTCACGGTGCTGCCCGCAGGGGAGATTGCCGCTCGGCGAACTTGACAGGACAAAGGCATCGCCTTCAGCGGCGGTACGTGAAACAGAGCCGGTGAGTTGCAGACAATTCACCGGCTTCACGGGCCTCGACGAAGGCCCCAGCACAGTCAGTGCCGGGCCGGGCCTTCAAGCCGAGAATCGGCGGACCTTGCCGGGCGCACGCACTTCAAGCGTGGCGGGACGCCATGTAACCGTCATAGGTGTTCTCGACCACCCGTCCCCATGCGACCAGGTCGGGCAGCACGCCCAAGAGGTGGGCGTGCAGTTTCTTGAAGTCCGCGTTCTTGGCCGACGGTTCCGCATAGACTTGCTGCGTGGCCTTGTAGACGGCGTCGAGTACCGGCTTCGGGAATTGCCCGAGCTGCGTACCGCTGGCCGTCAGCCGCTTGAGCGCCGCCGCGTTGCTGGCATCGTACTTCGACAGCATGTCGGTGTTTCCCTCGTGGCACGCCGCTTCGAAGATGTCCTTGTACTCCGGTGGCAGCGCGGCAAGCGCCTTGGTGTTGATGATCATCTGAATCCCGGGGGCACCCTTCCACATGCTGGGGGTGTAGCAGTACTTGGCGACCCGGTTGAAGCCAAGCTTCTCGTCGTCGTACGGGCCGACCCAGTCGGTTGCGTCGATCGTTCCCTTTTTCAGCGCGGAATAGATCTCGCCGCCAGCGATGTGCTGCGGCACCACGCCGAGCCGGCTCATCACGATTCCCGCCAGGCCGCCTGCGCGGCACTTCAGACCCTTGAGGTCCTCCGCGGTGCGGATTTTCTTGCGGAACCAGCCCGCCATCTGGCCGCCGGTGTTGCCGCAGAGGATCGCCGTCACGCCTGCGGCGCGGTTGGCGAAATCGTTGAACACTTTCTCGCCGCCGAGGTGATACCACCATGCGTTGTGTCGCCCGAACGGCACCCGCACGGCGCGGCACAATAGCCCGATGCTCACCTACCCGCAGATCGATCCCGTCGCCTTGCAGATCGGCCCCGTGGCCATCCATTGGTATGGCCTGACCTATGTCGTGGCCTTCGGGCTGTTCATGCTGCTGGCCCGCCTGCGGCTGCGCCACCCGCCGTTTGCCGGCATCACGGGCCCCGGCGCCTGGCGCTTCAAGGACGTCGAAGACCTGCTGTTCTTTGGCGTGCTGGGCGTGATCATCGGCGGGCGGCTGGGCTATGTGCTGTTCTACAAGCCCCTGTATTACCTGGGCAACCCGCTGGAAGTGCTGGCTGTCTGGAAGGGCGGCATGAGTTTTCATGGTGGGCTGCTGGGGGTGATTGCCTCACAGTGGTGGTTTGCCCGCTCGCGCGGCAAGCCCGTCTGGCAGGTGCTGGATCTGGTGGCCCCCTGCGTGCCCTTGGGCCTGGCCAGCGGGCGGGTGGGCAACTTCATCAACGGCGAGCTTTGGGGCCGCCTGGCCGACCCGGCCTTGCCTTGGGGCATGGTGTTCCCGCACAGCGGCACCATGGCGCCGCGCCATCCCTCGCAGATCTACCAGTTCCTGCTGGAGGGCGTGCTGCTGTTCATTGTGCTGTGGCTGTTTGCCCGCCGCCCGCGCCCGCAGGCACAGGTGTCGGCCGCCTTCCTCATCGGCTACGGCGTGTTGCGCTTTGTCGCCGAGTACTTTCGCGAGCCCGATGCCTTCCTGGGGACCTTGTCGCTGGGCCTGTCCATGGGACAGTGGCTGTGCGTGCCGATGGTGGCCGCGGGTATCGCGCTGTGGGTGTGGTCGCTGCGCCAACCCGTGCCGAAAGCCGCTGTCTGAAGCCCCGCGAGGCTGAGCCCTTTTCATGATGTCACCCGCCATGCCGACTTCCTCCAACCTGTTTTCCGCGCTGCGCGCCGCCTTCCCCGCCGACCTGGGCAGCGTCGCCATCGAAACCGACGAGGGCCTGCACTACAGCTGGCGCGACCTCGACCGGGCCACGGCCATGCTGGCGAATCTGCTAAACGCGCTCGATCTGCCGGCCGGATCGCGCATCGCCGCGCAGATCGACAAGTCGGTCGAAGCGGTCATGCTCTATCTGGCCACTCTGCGCGCCGGCCATGTGTTCTTGCCGCTCAACACGGCTTACCAGAGCGCGGAGATCGAGTACTTCATCGGCAACGCCGAACCCGCGGTGGTGGTGTGCACCCCGGGCAATTTCAGCTGGGTGAGCAAGATCGCCTTCAAGGCCGGAACGCGCAATGTGTTCACCTTGGGCGACGACCGCACCGGCACCCTGCTCGATCGCGCCGCGCATCACGGCGACGTGCACGAGCCGGTGCCGCGCGCGGCCGACGATCTGGCCGCCGTCATCTACACCAGCGGCACCACCGGCCGCAGCAAGGGCGCGATGCTCACGCAGGGCAACTTGTTGTCCAACGCGCGCGTGCTGCAGGACTCCTGGGGCTGGCAGCCCGGCGATGTGCTGATTCACGCATTGCCCATCTTTCACGTGCACGGGCTGTTCGTTGCCTTGCATGGCGCCTTGATCAATGGCAGCCGGATGATCTGGTTCAACCGCTTCGACCCCAAGCGGGTGATCGCGCGCATGCCGCAGGCCACCGTGTTCATGGGCGTGCCCACGCTGTATGTGCGCATGCTTGCCGAGCCCTCGCTCACGAAGGCCGCGGCCGGCGCCATCCGCCTGTTTATCTCCGGCTCGGCGCCGCTGCTGATCGAGACCTTCAATGCCTGGCGCGAGCGCACCGGTCACACCATCCTCGAGCGCTACGGCATGAGCGAGACCATCATGCTCACCTCCAACCCCTATCGCGCACAGGCTGGCGAGCGCCGTGGCGGCACGGTCGGCTTTGCCTTGCCCGGGGTCGGTGTACGCGTGCGCGGCGACGGCGGGCAAGACCTGCCGGCCGGCGAGATCGGTGGCATCGAAGTGTGCGGGCCCAATGTGTTCAAGGGTTACTGGCGCATGCCGGAAAAGACCGCCGAGGAGTTCACCGCCGATGGCTGGTTCAAGACCGGTGACGTCGGAATGATCGACGCGCAGGGCTATGTCACGATCGTCGGGCGCAGCAAGGACCTGATCATCAGCGGCGGCTACAACGTCTATCCCGCCGAGGTCGAGGGCTACCTCAACGAGTTGCCGGGCGTGGCCGAGAGCGCGCTGGTGGGCGTGCCGCACCCGGACTTCGGCGAGGTCGGTGTGGCCGTGGTTGTGCCGCGCGCGGGCGCTGCCGTCGACGGCGACGCGCTGATCGCAACGCTCAAGACGCAACTGGCCAATTTCAAGATCCCCAAGCGCTGCTTCGTGGTGGACGATCTGCCGCGCAACACCATGGGCAAGGTGCAAAAGAACCTGCTGCGCGAGCAGCACAAGACGCTGTTCAGCTAAGGAGCGTGGAAGCCGCGTCCCTGGCGAATACGTGTCGCGCACTCGGGACGAGGCGCAACGGTCACGCCCTGGTACTTTTGTTGGTCAGCCGTTTTCGACTTGTTACTTCGGTTGCGCTTGACCAGGAGCCCTGCGCCTGACATGCCGATAGGCTTGCCACGAAGCCATGCATTGCCCCGACGCCATCGAGTCCATCACTACGCCGTCCAGCGATCAGTACCGCCAGATCGTCGAGAGCGCGGTCGACTACGCCATCGTGAGCTGCGACCTCCAAGGGCGTGTGACGAGTTGGAACAAGGGCGCCTTCAAGTTGTTCGGCTGGACCGGCGACGACATTGTCGGCCAGAGCGTCGAGCGGCTCTTCACGCCCGCGGACGTGACCGCCGGTGTTGCCGCGCGGCACCGCCGCACGGCCTTGGCTGAAGGGCGCGCCCTGGACGACCGGTGGCATATGCGCAAGGACGGCAGCCGCTTTTGGGGTTCGGGCGAGTGGATGCTCTTGCGCGGCGACGACGACGAGACCACGGGCTTTGTCAAGATCGTGCGCGACCGTACAGAGGAACGCCGCGAGGCGGCCGGCCGCCGCCAGCTCTCGCTGGACCTGCGGTTCCTGGCCCGAGCGAGCGAGGAGCTGTTGCAGCTGTGCGACTACCAGGTCACGCTGGACAAGGTCGCGCGCCTGTCGGTGCCTGATTTTTCGGACTGGTGTGTGGTGGACATCCTGGAGCCGGGCAACCTGCTGCATCGCGTGGCGACGGCGCATGCCGATCCCCGGCGTCTGGAACGGGCGTTGGCGCCACAGCGGCGCTATCGGCCGGACCCGCACTCCACGTTCGACGTCTGGGAAGTGCTGCGCACGGGCCAGGCGCGCCTGGTCGAGGAGATGACGCCCGAGCTGCGAGAGCGGATCACGTGCGACCCTGATCGCCTGGCCACCCTGCGTGCGATGAAGTTGCGCTCATGGATCATCGCGCCCCTGGTCGCACACGGCCAGGCGTTCGGCGCGCTCACCTTCGCCATTTCCGAATCGCCGCGCCGCTACAACCGCGACGACCTCGCGCTGGCCCTGGATCTGACGCGCCGCGCCGCGGTGGCCATCGAAAACGCCAAGCTGCTGAGGGCCTTGCGCGAGTCCGATCAGGCCAAGGACGTCTTCATGGCCACGCTGGCCCACGAGTTGCGCAACCCGCTGGCGCCGATCTGGAACGGCCTGTCCATCATCCAGCGCGTTCCTCGCGACCGCCAACGTGTGGCCCAGGTCGCCGGCATGATCGAGCGGCAGGTGGGCCAGCTCACCCGGCTGGTCGACGACCTGCTGGACATCTCCCGCATTGGCGCCGGCAAGATCGACTTGAAGAAGGAGCCCGCCAGCCTGGTGTGCATCATCAATGCCGCGGTGGAGATGAGCCGGCCGCAGATCGAGGCGGCTCACCACCAGCTCTCGCTGTCGTTTCCCGACGAGTCGGTCGAGATCCTGGCCGACCCCGCGCGCATGGCTCAGGTGTTTGCCAACTTGTTGATCAACGCCGCCAAGTACACCCGGCGTGGCGGCAGCATCACGGTGCGGGCCGAGACCCAGCCGACGCAGGTGGTGGTGCGTGTGCGCGACAACGGCACCGGCATCGCACCCGACATGCTCGGCCGCGTGTTCGGGTTGTACGCCCAGGCATCCCATCCCGATGAGCGGCGCCAGGGCGGGCTGGGCATTGGCCTGTCGCTGGTCGAGGGGCTGGTGCGGCTGCACGGTGGCACGGTGGAGGTGCGCAGCCCTGGGTTGGATCAGGGCAGCGAGTTCATCGTCGCGCTGCCGCGGCTTGAGCCCAGTGACCGCCCGGCCGTCGCAGAGATGCCCACTGAGTGTGCGGTCGCAGGCGGTGCAGCGCGCCGGATTCTGGTCGTGGACGACAACCTCGATGCGGCCGGCAGCGTGGCCGACCTGTTGGCCCTGTATGGCAACGAGGTCGATGTGGCCCACGACGGTACCGGTGCGGTCGAGCACACGTGCAGCTTCCGCCCCGACGTGGTGCTGCTGGACATCGGCCTGCCGGACATCAGCGGCTATGAGGCGGCGCGCCGCATCCGCAAGCTGGCGGGGGTGCGCCAGCCGACGTTGATCGCGCTGACCGGGTGGGGCCAGCAGCAGGACAAGGATCAGTCTATGGCGGCCGGCTTTGATCAGCACTGGACCAAGCCGGTCGATCCGGCTCGGCTGCTGGCGCTCACCTCACGCCAAGGGGTTTAGAAGGCGACGCGGCCGAGCACCAGCCCCAGCCAGGTCATTGCCAGCGAGCCGAGCAGGTGCAGCGCCGACAGCGCCAGGGCCGATCCCGGTCGCCCCATCTGCAGCAGGGCGACCGTCTCGGCCGAGAAGGTGGAAAACGTGGTGAGCGCACCCAGGAAGCCGGTGACCAGGGCCAGGCGCCAGGCTGGGTCCATGTCGGGGTGCGCCTCCACGGCCGCCATCGCCACGCCGACCAGCAGGGCGCCGATCAGGTTGGCGCCGAGCGTGCCCAAGGGCACCCAGGGATGCGTGGCATTCAGCCACAGCGACAGCCGCCAGCGAGCGAGGGCGCCAAAGCTCGCGCCCACACAGACCACCATGACATGCAGCACCGGGGTCACGGGTGCCTCCGCTGGGCGCCCGGGGCGGGGGTCTTGGGCTGGTGGTCGCACCAGCGGGCCACCGCGCATTCCCAACAGCGGGGCGTGCGGGCCACGCACACATAGCGCCCGTGCAGGATCAGCCAGTGGTGCGCGTCGACAAGATAGGCCGGCGGCACGCGCTGGAGCAGACCGGTCTCGACCGTCAGCGGGTTCTTGCCAGGCGCCAGGCCCGTGCGATTGCTCACGCGAAAGATGTGCGTGTCCACCGCCATGGTCGCTTCGCCGAAGGCCGTGTTCAGCACCACGTTGGCGGTCTTGCGGCCGACGCCGGGCAGGGCCTCCAGCGCTTCTCGCGTGCGCGGCACCTGGCCGGCATGGCGCTCGACCAGGAGGCGGCAGGTCTCGAACAGGTTGCGCGCCTTGGTGCGGTACAGGCCGATGGTCTTGATGCTGTCTTGCAGACGCGGCAGGCCCAGATCGAGCATGGCCGCAGGCGTTGGAGCGAGCGGAAACAGCCGGCGCGTGGCCTTGTTGACGCCCACGTCGGTCGCCTGCGCGGACAGCAGCACCGCCGCCAGCAGCTCGAACACACTGGTGTATTCCAGCTCGGTCACCGGAGTGGGATTGGCCGCCTTGAGCGTGGCGAAGAAGGGTTCGATGTCCTGCGCTGTCATGGGCCGGGAGTGTAGTTGCCTGGTCCCATAATCGATGAAGGACCCGCACACCATGCACTTTGACTTCCGCAATCCCTACCCCAGCACGCGCCTGCCGGTGTTCGCCCGCAACGCCGTGGCCACCTCGCACCCGCTGGCCGCGCAGGCCGGTTTGCGCATGTTGTGGAAGGGGGGCAATGCGGTCGATGCCGCCATCGCCGCCGCGGCTGCCATGACGATCTGCGAGCCAGTGAGCAACGGCCTGGGCAGCGACGCTTTCGCCATCGTCTGGGACGGGCGCCAGTTGCACGGGCTCAATGCTTCGGGCCGCGCGCCCGCCGCCTGGACGGCCGGGTACTTTCACGGCCGCTACGGCGGCGGCGCGCGCACACCGCCCAAGCGCGGCATCGATTCGGTGACAGTGCCTGGCGCGGTCGCCGGCTGGGTGGCGCTGTCCGAGCGGTTTGGCTCGCTGCCGTTCGCCGACCTGCTGGAGCCGGCCATCGAGATCGCCGAGCGCGGCTACCTGATGCCGGTGGTGGTGCAGCAGAAATGGGCCGCCGCCGCGCCCGAGCTCGGATCGCTGCCCGGCTTTGCGCAAGCCTTTCTGCCCTGGGGGCGCGCGCCCCAGGTCGGCGAGCTGTTCCAGTTCAAGGCCGCCGCGCGCGGTTTGCGGGCCATTGCCACCAGCAAGGGCGCGGCCTTCTACGGCGGCGAGATCGCCCAGGCCGTCGAGCGCTTCGCGGTCGAGCACGGTGGCAGCCTCACGGCGGCCGATTTCGCGGCCTATCGGCCCGAGTGGGTTACGCCGATCAGCCGCGACTACCGCGGCTACACCTTGCACGAGATTCCGCCCAATGGTCAGGGCATCGCGGCGCTGATGGCACTGGGCATCCTTGAGAAATTCGATATGTCGGCGCTGCCGGTGGACAGCGCCGCTTCGCAGCACCTGCAGATCGAGGCCATGAAGCTGGCCTTCGCCGACGTCTATCGCTTTGTGGCCGAACCCGCCAGCATGGAGGTGACGGCGCAGCAGCTGCTCGACGACAGCTACCTGGCCAGCCGCGCGCGCCTGATCGATGCGCGCCGGGCGCAGGACTTCGGTGCGGGCAATCCGGTCAAGGGGGGCACCATTTATCTCACCGCCGCCGACCAGAGCGGCATGATGGTCAGCTTCATCCAGAGCAACTACATGGGCTTCGGCTCCGGCTGCGTCGAGCCGCACTACGGCATCAGCCTGCAAAACCGCGGCCATGGCTTTGGCCTGCTGCCGGGCGCCAACCAGGTGGCGCCGGGCAAGCGCCCCTTCCACACCATCATCCCCGCCTTCCTCACGCAGGGTGGTCAACCGGTCATGAGCTTTGGCGTGATGGGCGCCAACATGCAGCCGCAGGGGCATCTGCAGACCGTGGTGCGCATGGTCGACTACGCCCAGAACCCGCAGGCCGCATGCGACGCGCCGCGCTGGCGCTTCAACGCCGGTCTTGAGATCAACGTCGAGCACCAGATGGACAAGGCCGTCGTGCGGGCGCTGGCCGAGCGCGGGCACCGGGTGGAAGTGATCGAAGACAACTACCAGGACTTCGGCGCCGGCCAGTTCATCTGGCGTGCCGGCGACCCGGCGGTCCACGGCTATGTGTGCGCCAGCGACGCGCGGCGCGACGGCCTGGTGGCCGGGTTCTGAGCCCGGGTCACGGCGCCGGTTGACGCAGGGCCTGAAGGTGGCGGCGCGATTGCGCCAGCATGCCCTCGCGCACCGATTTCCACAAAGGCAGCGGAAACCCCGCTGGCAACTGGCTGCGCACCCGTTCCAGCGAGCGCGGCGCTTCCAGGGCCAACTGCGCCAGCGCCTCCTGTGGCATGCCGGCCTCGACGGCCAGCGGCTGCCACTGCGAGGGCCCGATCCGGTTCAGGCGACGTTCGCCGCCGTCCGGGCCCAGCGGCAGGGCCAGCCGGGCGTCGTCCATGGGCAGCCGGCGCGCGCCGGGGCCGATGATCGGCCAGGACGAGCGAATACCGTACAGCGGCGCCAGGCGCCAGCCGCCGCCACGTTCAAGAAATACGGAAAACTTCTTGGCATGCGCGCCGGTGGCACCCAGCATCCACAGGACGAACAAGGCCTTCACAAAGACCTGCCCGTCGGCCTGAGCCCGGCGGCCCGAGCGCAGGACGCGCAGCAGGTCGCGTGCGTTTGGCGTCGCCGCGTTCGGGTCGCCACCGGGGGCGGCCAGGCCCAGGGACTGGCACAGGTCTTCCTGCGGCAGACGAACCCAGGCCGGCACCGGCGACGTGGACGCCACCATGCGGTCGAAACGCTCCACCACCAGCACGGTGTGGTGGCCGACGTTGGCGATACCGCTCGGGGCCACGGGCAGTCCGAACCCGGCCAGCAGGCGGGCGCACAGCCACTCGTTTTCGACCGACTGGCGCATGTCGGCCCGCATGTAGCCGACCTCGCCCAGCGGCAGCTTGAGAATGTGCGTGCTGGGCATGTGGCCGCGGGCCAGCCACCAACGGTCTTGGTGCAGCAGCAGCGCCGTCTTGGGGGTTGCGCCGGCCAGCGCCACGCGCGGCAACGGCGGTGCATTGGCATGGGGCGCCTCGGAGCCTTTGAGTGCATCGAGCAAGCCCTCCATCGCGGCTGTGTCCAGCGGGTCGGCACTCGCAGCGGGCGGTTCGCCGTCGTGCGGGCAATGCAATTGCAGTGCGCCGGCGCAGTCGTGGCCGCTGGCGCGCAGCAGCTCGAACGCGCTGGGGCCGATGGCGCCCAGTTGCGCCTGCAGGCGCTGACGCACGCGCTCCGAGGCCGGCAGCAAGTTCTCGAAGAAGTGCCGCACCGCCTCACTGCGGTGCGGCAGGTTGCCGGGCGTGAACGGCAGGGACAGCGACAGCGGGCGAGTGGCGGCGTCCGACAGCCAGGCCGGGTCGTACTGGAAGCGGTGCTCGTCGGCCTGGACGTGCCAGCTGCCGACACGCTGGCCATTGAACCAGGCGGCCAGGCGCCCGTTGCCGGGGAAAGGGCGGCGCCCGATCACCATGTGTCGGCCCCAACGTAGGGTATGGCGGGTTCGTTCGCTTCATGGCGCGGCGGTTCGGTCAGGACGAGGTGGCCACCCAGGGCCGTCACATACCGAGCGATCTGGTCGTAGCTGGTGAGCTCGGGCGCGGCTTCGATGCGTGCCACGCGTTTCTGGCTGACGCCCAGCAGCACCCCGAGTTCTTCCTGGGTCAGGCCGCGCGCCATGCGCAGCGAGCGCAAGATGATGCGCAGCTGAAGGGGGGTGTCGACGGGGAACACGGGAACAATCCTCTCGTTGTGAGAGAAAAATAGTACCCAATTAAAAAGTATTAGTCAAATTACTACTTATAAGTAGTAAAACCATTTAATTCCGTTTTGTGGCGGCGAACTCTGGCCGCGCAAGAAAGATTCTGTCACACGGTCTCTGGCTGGGCTGCGGATGCGGCGCTGCGGCAGGGCAGAATGCCCTCTCTCATTTCATCGCGCTTTTCGCAATTCCCGTCCCTTTCATGCCGCTGTTCAAGAACCTCATTGCCTACCGAATCGCCCCCGAGTGGACCGCGCCGCCAGTCGAAACCCTTGAAGCCGAGTTGCTTCGCCTGGCCTTTCAGCCCTGCGGGCCGACCCAGGCGCTGTCGGTGGGCTGGGTGCCGACGCGCGGCGAAGACAACGCGGCCATGGTCGAGATCGTTGCCGGCCACTGGATCATGAAATTGGCCGTCGAGCGAAGAGCGGTGCCGGCTGGCGCCGTGCGCGACGAACTGGAGGTGCGCTGCAAGGCCATCGAGGCGCAGCACGGCCGCAAACCCGGACGCAAGGAGAAGTCCGAGCTCAAGGATGAGATCGTGCACAGCTTCCTGCCGCGCGCCTTCAGCAAGCGCGCCGTCCATGTGCTGTGGCTGGACACCGCCAACCGCCTGCTGCTGGTGGGCGCCTCCAGCACCCGCGCCGCCGAACCGGTGCTCAAGCAGCTGGCGGATGCGCTGGCCGAAATCCGCCATGTGCTGCCCCTGGCGCCGCTGAACACCGCTACCTCGCCCTCGGTGGCGATGGCGCAGTGGCTCACCACCCAGGAGGCGCCGGCTGGTTTCACGGTTGACCGCGACTTGGAACTCAAGAACGCGGGCGAAGAAAAATCCGTGGTCCGCTATGCCCGCCACACACTGGAGCTCGCCGAGATCGGCCAGCACATCCAGGAGGGCAAGTTGCCCACGCAGCTGGCGCTGACATGGGAGGGCAAGGTGTCGTTCGTGCTCACCGAGACCCTGGTGCTGCGCAAGCTCGATCTGCACGGAGTGGACGACAACCTGGGCAAGGACAACGGCTTCGACGCCGACGCGGCCATTGCCACCGGCGAGCTGACCCTGCTGCTGCCCGATTTGCTGGACGCACTGGGTGGCGAGATGCCCCTGGGCGTGCCTGCCGCAGCTGCGCCAGCTGGGGCGGCTGAGAAGGTCGCGGCGCAGCCCGGCGATGGCGGCCCGGCCCCCTGGGAAGACGCGCTCGAAGCTTCGTAAAACGGGTCACGCGACGGTGACCGGCGAGGCACGACACAATGTCGGTTTTCGCGTCACGTTATTTGCCCACCATGCCACTGCAATTCGCCGACCGCCTCAACAACGTTGAAACCTCCGCCATCCGCGAGCTGTTCAAGCTGCTCGGCAAGCCGGGCATCATCAGCTTTGCCGGCGGGTTCCCCGACAGCGCGATGTTCGACATCGAGGGCCTGCGCGCGGCCAGCACCAAGGCCCTGGCCGACAACCCCGGCCCGGCGCTGCAGTACGGCGCCACCGAAGGCTACGAGCCGCTGCGCGCCGAGCTGGTCGGCTTCATGCGGGCCAAGGGCATCGCCGACCTCGCGCCCGGGCAGCTGATCGTCACCACCGGCAGCCAGCAGGCGCTGGACCTGCTGGGCAAGACCCTCGTGTCGCCCGGCGACAAGGTGATCGTCGAGGGGCCGACCTTCCTGGCCACCATCCAATGCTTTCGCCTGTATGGCGCGCAGGTCATCAGCGCGCCGGTCGACGGCCAGGGCGTGCGGGTGGACAAGCTCGAGGCGCTGATCGCCGAGCATCGGCCCAAGTTCGTCTACCTCATCCCCACCTTCGGCAACCCCAGCGGTGCGCTGCTCTCGCTGGAGCGCCGCAAGCGGGTGCTGGAGCTGGCCGTGAAGTACCAGACGCTGGTGGTGGAGGACGATCCTTATGGCGACCTGTACTTCAAGGACGCGCCGCCGCCCACCCTGCTGGCCCTCAGTCAGCAGGTGCCCGGCAGCCGCGACCTGGTGGCCTACTGCGGCAGCCTGAGCAAGGTGCTGAGTCCCGGCCTGCGGGTGGGTTGGCTCATCGCCCAGCCCGAGTTGCTGTCACGCGCCGTCATGTGCAAGCAGTTCAGTGACGCCCACACCAGCACCTTCGCGCAGGCCACCGCGGCCGAGTACCTCAAGGCCGGCCGCATGCCGGCCACCTTGCGCCATGTGCGGCAGGTGTATGCGCAGCGCGCGCAGGTCATGGCCGCGGCGCTGCGGCGCGAGTTGGGTGAGGCGATCGAGTTCACCGAGCCGCAGGGCGGCTTGTTCCTGTGGGCCCGCCTGACCGGCGCGGGTGGCCGCGTGGCCGATGCGGGTGAGTTCGCCAAGCGGGCGCTGGACCAGGGTGTGGCCTTTGTACCGGGCGCGCCATTCTTTGCCGCCCACCCGGATCTGGCCAGCCTGCGCTTGAGCTTCGCCACGGCCGACGTGGCCAAGATCGAAGAGGGCATGGCCCGCCTGGGCAAGGCAATTTGACCTGGACGCTTCGTAGAAGGGGTGAAGAAATCGTAGCGAGCGGCCCGAGGTTGTGCCGAGCAGCGCAGCCGCACTGCCGTACGGCGAGCAGCGCAGGTGCAAGATCGGGTCGCGCAGTAGATTTATTCACCCCTTCGTCCATGTGAAGACCCGCACCGGTGGGACGTTCACCATCTCCCATTCCATCCGCGGGGCGCCGAGGTAGGGCCGCATGAAATCAGCCACGTGGGCGCGCACCTGGTAGGCCACGAAGCGTCCGCCGTGAGGCAGCACCCGTGCCACCGCGGCCGCGATACGGTCGGACACCTCGGGCGGCATGGTCGAAAACGGAATACCCGACACGATCGCGTCGGGCGGTGGCAGCCGGCGGCGCTCCAGGAACTCCTCCAGCTGCTGGGCACCACCGAGCTCCAGTGAAAGGCGGGGGTCATTCAGGTTGCCACTGAGGTGGCGATGGAAGCGCGCGTCGAGCTCGATAGCCAAGAGGCGTGCATCGGGCTGCATCGCGCGGAGCAGCGCCGCCGTCGTGCCACCGGTTCCGGGCCCCAGTTCCACCACAGTTGCGGCCTGCGCGATGGCCGCACTGCGCACAAGCCGTTGTTCGAGGCGCCGCGAGCTGGGCACCACCGAGCCGACCTGGGCCGGGCTGCGCACGAAGCCCCGCAGGAACTCGGCACTGTCGCGCAAGGGGCCAGTCGGCAGAGCGCGGGCGATGGCGGCGGACCGTGAGGGCCGAGCGGCGCGAGGTGGGTTCATGGACATGGAGCGGCAAGGTGGATCAGGGTGTGGCGGAATTCTGCCCGGAAAGCGCCCATACAGGTGTGGAACGGCGGGTGGGCTTGCAATCGCGCACCCCTGCCACACATCGTATTCATGAACTCACCACTGCACGTCGTCTGCCCGCATTGCCAGGCCGTCAACCGCGTCCAGCCAGCCCAGCTGGCGCTGGCGCCGGACTGCGGCCGCTGCAAGGGCGTCCTTTTCACCGGCCATCCCCTGGCGCTGGACGAGGCCGGCTTCGATCGGCACGTCTGCCGCGGCGACCTGCCGGTGCTGGTGGACTTCTGGGCGCCATGGTGCGGACCGTGCCGCATGATGGCGCCGGCCTACGAACAGGCGGCAGCCCAGCTTGAGCCGGACATTCGGGTGGCGAAGGTGGACACCGAGCAAGCGCAGTCGCTGGGTGCGCGGCTGGGGATCCGAAGCATCCCCACCCTGGCGTTGTTCAGCCAGGGCCGTGAACTCGCCCGCCAGCCCGGTGCGATGACACGCGCGGCCGATATCGTGGCCTGGGTGCGCCAGCACGCGGCGCGGCGTTGAGCGACGGCGCGCGGCCTCACACGGCGCCTGGTGTGGTGCGGCGAAGTTGATCAAACCACCGCTCGGATGTGCCTCAGAGCGTTTGGACCGCCATAATTGGTGGCATGAGCCTGTTTAAGAGGATCTTCCGTGACAAGGCCAGGGCGGAGCCCTCGCAGCCCGCATCCTCGTCCGGATTCGAGGACAGCGATGGCGACTCTGTGCAAGGCGAACCCTCACGCGGCCCGGGCCGGCGGGAGGCAGTGCACATGGTGCTGCGAGAGACCATGCGACAGCACGGCATTCCGGCCGACTGGATCGAAGGGCGCACCCTGAAGCTGGTCGACCCGGTACGCGCCACCACCGGAACCTACATCACCCTGGTGATCAAGGGCGGCCAGGACCGGCTATTGACCTACGTCCCGGCATTCCAGGCGAGTTTTCGCGAAGCGATGGCTCGGTTCGATCCGCGCGTCTCCGACTGGTTGCGCGGCGTGAGCTGGGAGGTTTCCGATGCCAGCGCGGCACCGGCGGCTGCCGCCCAGTCCAAGGCCAAGGCCGCGGCCGAGCCCCCACCCAACAGCGGCTTCGACCCCACGCCGTCGCTGATTCCGACGCCCCAGTCGCCGGCCGAAGCTGACCAACTCGAACAAGATCTGCAGGCGCTGTTCGCCATCCGTGACGCGGCGCTGCACCCGTCGGATACCCAGCCCGGCGATTTCCAGTCCACTCGCCCCGCGCCGCCCTAGAACGTGGCTGACCACTGCCTGAGTGGCTTCGGCGGTGCTGGCGTTGCTATAGTCCGGCGGCCATGAGCCACCGTCCCCGCCCCGCCGACCGACGCCAGCTGCTGCGTCTGGCCTGCGCCTGCGCCATGGCGGGTTGGCTGCCGCGTTGGGCCTTTGCGCAGCGCCGCTGGTCGTTCGATCCGTTTTCGCTGGGCGTGGCCAGCGGCGCGCCAGCGCCGGAATCGGTGGTGTTGTGGACTCGGCTGATCGCGCCAGGCTGGCTCGACTCACTGGGCGGCGAGCCAGTGCCGGTTCGCTGGGAAGTGGCACACGACGAGGCGTTCACCCGCCTGGTGCGTCACGGCGAAGCGCTGGCCAGCGCCGAGTTGGCGCACAGCGTGCATGTGGAGGTGGACGGGTTGGAGCCCGACCGCTGGTACTTCTATCGCTTCATCAGTGGCGACGCCGTCAGCGCGACCGGCCGCACCCGCACACTGCCGGCGCCCGGCGCGTTGGCGCAGCGGCTGCGGCTGGCCTATGCCTCGTGCCAGCGCTGGGAGCATGGCCACTACGGCGCTTACCGGCACATGCGCGAGGAAGGCCTGGACTTTGTCGCCTTCCTGGGCGACTACATCTACGAATACCCCAACGCCACCGCCGCGGTGCGCAACTTTCCCACCCTGGGCCTGGTGCACACGCTGGGTGAGTACCGCCAGCGCCATGCCCTGCACCGCAGCGACCCCGCCCTGCAAGCCATGCATGCGGCCTGCCCCTGGCTGGTGACCTGGGACGACCATGAAGTGCAAAACGACTACGCCGGCACGCAGGCCGGCGACACCCGCCCGCTGGGCCTCAATGGGGCGGCTGACTTCCTGGCGCGGCGCAATGCCGCCTACCAGGCCTTCTACGAGCACATGCCGCTGCGGCCCTCGGCTTTTGTGCGTGCCCTGTCGGGCGTGCAGGTGCGGCTGCACACGCGCTATCGCTTCGGCCAGCTCGCCGACCTGATCTTGCTGGACAACCGTCAGTTTCGCGACCCGCAGGTCTGCGGCCACCCGAGCCGCCCGGCCGGCCTGGTCGACCCCGACACCTGTGCGGCGCTGGACGATGGCGGCCGCACGCTGCTGGGAACGGCGCAGGAGCAATGGCTGGACGCCGCCTTCGCCGCCGCCACGCCGGGCTGGACGGTGGTCGGCCAGCAGACCCTGTTCGGCCGGCGCGACGCCCGCATCGGCCCCGGCGCGCGCGTGTGGAACGATGGCTGGGACGGTTATGCCGCCGCCCGATCGCGCGTCACGCGCTCGCTGGAGCAGCACCGCGTCGCCAACCCGGTGTTTCTGGGCGGCGATGTGCACGAGAACTGGGTCGGCCATGTGAAGGCCGACTACATCCGCCCCGACAGCGCGACCCTTGGCGTCGAGTTCTGCGGCACCAGCATCACTTCGCGCGCCAGCGGCGCCGCGCAAGTGCCCAAGCGGCTTGCCGAGAACCCGCATTACATCTTCGCGGACGGCTCGCGCCGAGGGTATGGTGTGGTCGAGTTCAGCCCGGCGGGTTTGACGACCACGCTGCGGGTGGTGACGGACGCCACGCGCATCGACACGCCCATCGAGACCCAGGCCCGCTTCGTGGTGCGCGCCGGCCGGCGCGAGGTGCACCGGCTCTAGGCGCGCTCAGACGCGCAGCAGCTCGAGCAGGCGGTCGAGCCCGCCTTCGTTGATCGCCACCATTGCCTGCTCACGCACCTTGGGCTTGGCGTGAAAGGCCACCGACAAGCCCGCTTCGCCCATCATGGGCAGATCGTTGGCGCCATCGCCCACGGCAATCGCCTGCCGGGGCGACAGGCCGAGCGTGCTGCAGGTGTGCAGCAGCATGCGCCGCTTTTCCTCGCCGTCGCAGATGTCGCCCCAGGGCTGATCGACCATGCGGCCGGTGAGCCGATCGCCTTCGATCTCCAGCACGTTGGAGCGCGTGTAGTCGATGCCCAGCCGGTCGCGCACACGGTCGGTGAAGAAAGTGAAACCGCCGGACACCAGCAGCACCTTCAGCCCCGCGGCCTTGCAGCGGTCCACCAGCTCGGCGGCGCCGGGGTTGAGCCGCAGGCGCTGGTCGTACACGGCCTGCATGTCGTCCACGCTCACGCCCTTGAGCAGGGCCACGCGGCGGCGCAGGCTGTCCTTGAAGTCGGTGATCTCGCCGCGCATGGCGGCCTCGGTAATGGCGGCCACCTCGTCCTTGCGGCCGACGGCGGCGGCGATCTCGTCCACGCATTCGATGTTGATCAGCGTCGAATCCATGTCGAAGGCGATGAGGCCGAAGTCCTTGAGGGACAGCGGCGGCGTGAAGCCCCGGATCACCAGGCCGGGTGCGTAGTTACGGGTCGATGCAGTCATGTCGGAGGCGATTGTCTCATTGCCGATTGGGGGGCTTTCGCAGGTCCAGCGGATCGGACCAAGTCGGTGGCCGCACTAAACATCTCGAGTACCCGGGCCTGAGGCCAGGGCACCCGTGGAGCGGGCTTTGCCCGGCCACTGGGTGCGCCCCCTTGAGGGGGGGACGGCTACACGAAGTGAGCCGTATCGGGGGTGGACACGTTCGGCTGCCCCAGCGCCTTGAGCACGTCGCGCACCATCTGCACGCGATCCTTGGGCTCCTTGAGCTCGCGCTCGATGCGCAGCTTGTCGTTGCCGGCCAGCTTGATGTGCCGGTTCTTTTGCACCAGCTCGATGATGCGCATCGGCTCGACCGGCGGGTTGGGCTTGAAGGTGATGTGGATCACCCCCGGCGCGGCGTCGACCTTGACCACGCCATAGGGCCGCGCCAGCACCCGCAGGCGGTGCACGTCGACCAGGTTCTGCGCCTGCGGCGGCGGCTTGCCGAAGCGGTCGATGATCTCCTCGAGCAGGCCGTCGATCTGGTCGGTGGTCTTGGCGGTGGCCAGCTTCTTGTAGAACGACAGGCGCAGGTGCACGTCGCCGCAATAGTCCTGCGGCAGCAGGGCGGGCGCGTGCAGGTTGATGTCGGTGGTGACCGACAGGGGTGCGAGCAGGTCGGGCTCATGGCCGGCCTTGAGGCAGCGCACCGCCTCGGACAGCATCTCGTTGTAAAGCTGGAAGCCGATTTCCAGCATGTTGCCGCTCTGGTTCTCGCCCAGCACCTCGCCAGCCCCGCGGATTTCCAGGTCGTGCATGGCGAGATAAAAACCCGAGCCCAGTTCTTCCATCTGCTGGATCGCGTCCAGACGTTGCGCGGCCTGCTTGGTCAGGCTGTCGACGTCGGGCACCAGGAGGTAGGCATAAGCCTGGTGGTGACTGCGGCCGACCCGCCCGCGCAGCTGGTGCAGCTGCGCCAGGCCGAACTTGTCGGCGCGGCTCATGACAATGGTGTTGGCCGTGGGCACGTCGATGCCGGTCTCGATGATGGTCGAGCACAGCAGCAGGTTGTGGCGCTGCGCCACGAAGTCGCGCATCACGCGCTCGAGCTCGCGCTCGGGCATCTGGCCGTGGGCCACGGCAATGCGCGCCTCGGGCAGCAGCTCTTGCAGGCGGTCGCGGCGGTTTTCGATGGTCTCGACCTCGTTGTGCAGGAAGTAGACCTGGCCGCCGCGCTTCAACTCGCGCAGCACGGCCTCGCGGATCACGCCGTTGCCCTCGTTGCGCACGAAGGTCTTGATGGACAGACGCCGCTGCGGTGCGGTGGCGATCACAGACAGATCGCGCAGGCCCTCCAACGCCATGCCCAACGTGCGCGGGATGGGTGTGGCCGTGAGCGTGAGCACGTCGACCTCGGCGCGCAGGGCCTTCATCGCCTCCTTGTGGCGCACGCCGAAGCGGTGCTCCTCGTCGATGATCAACAGGCCCAGGTTCTTGAAGTGCACGCTGCCCGACAGCAGCTTGTGCGTGCCCACCACGATGTCCACGGTGCCGTCGGCGATGCCCTTGGTGGCCGCCGTGATCTCCTTTTGCGAGCGGAAGCGGCTCATCTCGGCGATCTTGATCGGCCACTTGCCGAAGCGGTCCACCAGGGTCTGGAAGTGCTGCTCGGCCAGCAGCGTGGTGGGCGCGAGAAACGCCACCTGCCGCCCGCCGGTGACGGCCACGAAGGCCGCGCGCAGGGCCACTTCGGTCTTGCCGAAGCCCACATCGCCGCAGACCAGCCGGTCCATCGGACGGGGCGAGACCATGTCCTGGATGACGGCGTGAATGGCCGCGTTCTGGTCGGCGGTTTCCTCGAAGCCGAAGTCGTTGGCGAAAGTCTCGTAGTCCTGCGCCGAAAAGCGGAAGGCATGGCCTTCGCGCGCGGCGCGGCGAGCGTAGATGTTCAGCAGCTCGGCGGCGGTGTCGCGCACCTGCTCGGCGGCCTTGCGCTTGGCCTTTTCCCATTGGCCCGAGCCCAGCTTGTGCAGCGGTGCCTCGTCGGCCGACACGCCGGTGTAGCGGCTGATCTGGTGCAGCTGGCTCACCGGCACGTACAGCACGGCCTTGTCCGCATATTCCAGGTGCAAAAACTCCTGCAGCTGCGGCGTGCCGTCGGCGTTCTTGTCCTGGCCCAGGTCCAGGTTGACCAGGCCCCGGTAGCGGCCGATGCCGTGCTGCGCATGCACCACCGGGTCGCCCAAGTTGAGCTCGGACAGGTCCTTGATCAGCGACTCGACATCGCTGACCTGCTCTTGCTTTTTGCGCCGGCGGGCGGTGGGGCCGGCTGCGAACAGCTCGGTTTCGGTAACGAAGTCGATGCCAGCTTCGAGCCAGCTGAAACCCTGGGTGAGGGCGGCGGTGGCCATGCCCAACGGCTCGTCGCTGGCCTGGAATTGGGCCAGCGAATCGAAGGCCGGCGGGCTGACGTGGCTGGCGCGCAGGAAGTCGAGCAGGCTTTCGCGCCGCCCGTCGCTCTCGGCCAGCACCAACACGCGCTGCGCGGTGTCGCGCAGGTGGTCCTTCAGGCGCGCCAGCGGTTCGTCGGCACCGCGCACCACGGCCAGTTCGCCCAGCTTCTGGAACCAGGCGCTGTCGGCGCTGTCGGCAACGGCTGGGCGCAGGGCCAACTGCGCGTGCGCGTTGGCCCGCGCATAGAACTGCTCGGCGGAGAGGAACAGGGCCTCTGGCGGCAGCACGGGGCGGTCGGGGTCGCCCTGCATCAGGCGATGGCGTTCCCGCGTGTCCTGCCAAAAGCGCTGGAAGGGCGCTTCGAGGTCGCCGTGCAGCGCCAGCGTGGCGCGCTCGCCCAGGTAGTCGAACACCGTCGCGGTGTCGTCGAAGAACAGCGGCAGGTAGTACTCGATGCCGGCGGTGGCCACGCCGTTGCCGATGTCCTTGTAGATGCGGCTGCGGGTCGGGTCGCCCTCGAGCAGCTCGCGCCAGCGGCTTCGAAAGCGGGCGCGGGCCGCATCGTCCATCGGGAACTCGCGCCCGGGTAAAAGCCGCACCTCGGGCACAGGGTAGAGGCTGCGCTGGCTGTCGGGGTCGAAGGTGCGGATGGAGTCGATCTCGTCGTCGAACAGGTCGACCCGATAGGGCACGGTCGAGCCCATGGGAAACAGGTCGATCAGGCCGCCACGCACCGCGTATTCGCCGGGACTCACCACCTGAGTGACATGGCTGTAGCCGGCCAGGGTGAGCTGGGCCTTGAGCTTGGCCTCCTGCAGCTTCTGCTTGACCTTGAAATGAAAGGTGTAGCCGGCCAGGAATGCGGGCGGCGCCAGCCGGTAAAGCGCGGTGGTGGCCGGCACGATGACCACGTCGGCATCGCTTTGCGAGATGCGCCACAGCGTCGCCAGCCGCTCGCTGATCAGGTCCTGGTGCGGGGAAAAATTATCGTAGGGCAGGGTTTCCCAGTCGGGAAACAGGCAGCAGCGCAGCGCGGGCGCAAAGAAGGCCATCTCGTCCAGCAGGCGCTGGGCGTCGTTGGCGTCGGCCGTGACGATGGCCGTGCGCAGCCCCGCCTGGGCCTGGCGCTCGGCCAGGCGGGCCAGCAGCAGGGCGTCGGCCGATCCGATCGGGCGAGGCAGGGTGAAGCGCTTGCCGGGAGTGAGCTTGGGTAGATCCATGGTGCCAATACGAAACACCCCGCGCCGGACGGCGAGGGGTGTGATGCGGTCCATTTTAAGAGCCTGCCGGACGTGGGAATCGTCGGGTCTGAATCGGCCACCCTAAAATGGCCGAGCCTCATGAGTGATACACCCTCCCGCTCTCGCGCTGCGGCGCTGCACGCCCTCATCCCCTGCGCCGGCTCTGGCAGCCGGGCAGGGGGCGCCGGCCCCAAGCAATACGAGCCGGTGGCAGGCCGCCCCATGGTGCAGCACACGCTGGCCGCGTTCGCGGCGGTGCCCCGGCTGGCCAGCGTGCTGGTGGCCGTGGCGCCGGGCGACCGCACGCTGGCAGACCAACCGGGCGTGGTGCTGGCCGAGTGCGGCGGCTCCACCCGCGCGGCGACCGTGCGCGGCGGTCTGGTCGAGCTGCTGCGCCGGGGTGCGAGCGGTGACGACTGGGTCTTGGTGCACGACGCGGCTCGCTGCCTTGTCACCCCCGAGCTGATCGACCACCTGATCGACGCCTGCCAGGATGACGCCGTGGGCGGCCTGCTGGCCCAGCCGCTGGCCGACACGCTCAAGCACGCACCCGAGGGCCGGGTGCTGGCCACCGTGCCGCGCGAGGGCCATTGGCTGGCGCAGACGCCACAGATGTTTCGCATCGGCCTGCTGGCGCAGGCGCTGGATGCGGCCGGCGAAGGCGTGACCGACGAGGCCAGCGCGGTCGAGCAACTGGGCTTGCATCCGCGCCTGGTGCCGGGGTCGGCCCGAAATTTCAAGGTGACCTGGCCCGACGACTTCGCCATGGCCGCCGCCTTGCTGCGAAAGGACGTGCGCTCATGAACATGCGCATCGGCGAGGGCTGGGACGTCCATGCCCTGGTCACCGGCCGCCCGCTGGTGATCGGCGGCGTCACCCTCCCTTATGACAAGGGCCTGCTGGGCCACTCCGACGCCGATGTGCTGCTGCACGCCATCACCGATGCCTTGCTGGGCGCGGCGGGGCTGGGCGACATCGGCCGCCACTTCCCCGACAGCGACGAGCGCTTTCGCGGCGCCGACTCGGCCGTGCTGCTGGCCGAGGCGGCCCGGCGGGTGGCCGAGCAGGGCTGGACGATCGTCAACCTCGACAGCACCGTGATCGCCCAGGCACCCAAACTGGCGCCGCACATCGAGGCTATGCGCCAGCGTATCGCGCAGGTCTTGCAGGTGCAGCCGCAACAGGTGAACGTCAAGGCCAAAACGGCCGAGAAGATGGGCCCCGTGGGGCAGGGGCGCAGCATCGAGGCGCGCGCGGTCGTCCTGCTCAGCGCCACCACCACCGATTGAAGGAAACCCGCATGGCCTGGCCCGTTCTCGTCTTCGACATCGAATCCATCCCCGACATCGCCGGCCTGCGCGCCCTGCGCGGGGCCGCCGCCGACGACACCGACGCCCAGGTGTACGAGGCCTGGGTGGCCGAGCGCAAGGAAAAGGGGCAGAACGACTTCATGCCGCACCACCTGCAGCGGGTGCTGGTGATCAGCGCTGTGTTCCGCAATGCCGACGGCCTGCGCGTACATTCTTTTGTAGACCGCGACAACGCCAGCGAAGGCAAGATCATCCAGACCTTCTTCAACACGCTTGAGCGGCACGTGCCCCAGCTGGTCAGCTGGAACGGCAGCGGCTTCGATCTGCCCGTGCTGAACTACCGTGGCCTGCGCCACGGCGTCACGGCCAGCAAGTACTGGGACCTGGGCGAGGACGACCGTGAGTTCAAGTGGAACAACTACATCAGCCGCTACCACAACCGACACCTGGACCTGATGGACCTGCTGGCCATGTACTCCGGCCGCGCCAACGCGCCGCTGGACGCCATGGCCAAGCTGTGCGGCTTTCCCGGCAAGCTGGGCATGGACGGCTCGCAGGTGTACGGCGCCTACCTCGACGGCAAGCTCGAGGAGATCCGGCGCTACTGTGAGACCGATGTGATGAACACCTACCTGGTGTATTGCCGGTTCCAGAAGATGCGCGGCGGGCTGACGGAGGCCGAGTACTCGCAGGAGATTGACATGGTCAAGTCCACGCTGGGCACGTTGGCGCCGCAGGAGCCGCACTGGCAGGAGTATCTGGCGGCCTGGGCTTGAGAGGGGTACTTCGGGCCGTCGCTACGCTCGGCCTGCGACTGGATCCCCGCCTTCGCGGGGATGACAGGAAAGTTGTCATCCCCGCGAAGGCGGGGATCCAGGAGCGCGGCGCCCCGTGATCGACATGAGCCATCCCCTCGCCCCTGCGAAAATCCTCCCAATGTCTTCCGAAACTGAATCTCAAGCCCCCGAGGCGCCGAACGCCGCCCCGATGCCGCGCCCCGCGCACATCCCGGAGAGCGCCCTGTACGTCGACGCCCTCGACATCGAGGCTCAGGGCGTTGCCCGCCGGCCCGACGGAAAGGTGGTGTTCATCGAAGGCGCCTTGCCCGGCGAATGGGTGGGCGCCAATGTCCACCGCAAGAAAAACAACTGGGAGGCCGCCTCGCTGACGGCGGTGTACCGCGAGTCGTCCCAGCGCGTGACACCTCGCTGTCCGCATTTCGGCTTGCACGCGGGCGCCTGTGGCGGCTGCAAGATGCAGCACCTGCATCCCAGTGCGCAGGTGGCCATCAAGCAGCGCGTACTGGAGGACAACCTCTGGCACCTGGGCAAGGTGCGGGCCGAAACCCTGCTGCGGCCGATCGAAGGCCCGGCCTGGGGCTACCGCTGGCGGGCCCGGTTTTCGGTGCGGCATGTGCACAAGAAGGGCGCGGTGCTGGTGGGCTTTCACGAGCGCAAAAGCCGCTACGTGGCCGACATCCGCGAATGCCATGTGGTGCCGCCGCAGGTGAGCGACCTGCTGCTGCCGCTGCGCGCGCTGATCGGCGGCATGGACGCGATCGAGACCTGCCCGCAGATCGAGCTGGCCGGCGGCGTCGATGCGGCGGACCCCACGCGTGAGGTGATCGCGCTGGTGCTGCGCCACCTGGAGCCGCTGTCCGAAGGCGACACCGCCAAGCTGCGCGCGTTCGCCGTGGCCCACCCGGCGGTGCAGTGGTGGTTGCAGCCCAAGGGGCCGGACACGGTGCACCTGCTCGACGACGGCCCGCAGCTGGCCTACACGCTGCCCGAGTTCGGCGTGACCATGCCTTTCAGGCCGACCGACTTCACGCAGGTCAACCCCGACATCAACCAGGTGCTGGTCGGCCGCGCCCTGCGCTTGCTCGATCCCCAGCCCGACGAGCGGGTGATCGACTGGTTCTGTGGCCTGGGCAACTTCACGTTGCCGATCGCCTCACGCGCCCGCGAGGTGCTGGGCATCGAGGGCAGCCAGGCGCTGGTGGCGCGCTCGCAGGTCAATTACGAGCTCAACGCCGCGTCGCAGGCACTGGCCCCCACCCGGTTTGTGGCGCGCAACCTGTTCGAGATGACGCCCACCCTGCTGGTGGCCGACGGCCACGCCGACAAGTGGCTGGTGGACCCGCCGCGCGAGGGCGCCTTCGCGTTGGCCAAGGCACTGGCCGAGCTGCACGAGGACGCCACGCTCGCGCCGGGCTGGCAGCCACCGCAACGCATCGTCTATGTCAGCTGCAACCCGGCCACGCTGGCACGCGACGCCGGCTTGCTGGTGCACCAGGGCGGCTACCGGTGCACGGCGGCCGGGGTGGTGAATATGTTCCCGCACACCGCGCATGTGGAGAGCATGGCGGTGTTTGATCGGGCCTGAGCCGCCGGGCCGTTCCCAAGGCGAATAGCCCGCGGCGCGTCGCGCGCAGGGTAGTCCAGTGAGCATGCAGGGTCAACCAGCCGCCGCTCAATGACCTGCGGCCGCGCGCGCCCAGAACAGCGCGCCGAGAAAGCCGCCGAAGCAGGCGCAACCGACGCAGCTCCAACAGCCCCGAAAGCAACAGCCGTGGACGTCGTCCTCTGTGGGCGCTTGCACTTGCTCTTGCCATTGCACGAGTGTTTGCGGCTTGGTGGCGTTGGTCCTGACGCGCGGCAAGGGCGTCCCTTCGGCCGACGCTGGAGGTGGTATGTGGATCGTCACTTCGAAGGGGTCTTCCTTCGTCTCGATCGGGGTCGCGGTGGAGACTGAGGGCGGCGTACTGGGCGGTGTGCTGAATCGACCGGGGATGTCGGACATGGCGATTTCCTGTTGGTTGTGGATCCGGCGCTCAGGCTTGCAGCGCGCCGTCGGCGAGCAGCGCTCGCCGGGCACCGCGGCAAAGATCCGCCAGGTGGTGGATCTGCCAGGCAATGGCATGGGCGCACTGCTGCGACCCGTCGAGCGCATGCGTGAGCACGACGGTCTCGGTTTGCCGGTCGAAGCCGAACACCGGCTGACCGTCCAGCGCCTGCCGCAGGTTGCCTTTGAGCAGACTGGACAGCAGGGCAAGCCGGCCGTCGGAGCTTGCCCTGCCGACGACGGCTACCAGGCGCAGGGCGTCGGCCGATGGCGTGAAATGAAGTTGCACCCGCACCCGTCCCTCCAGCCGCAGCGCACAGGCGTGCTGCTCGTCCAGGCGCAGGCGCGGCAGGTTCAGCAGGGCGGACAGATCGTCCAGGAGGGGGTCGAGGTTCATGCGGCGAGGGCTCCCCGGCACTTCGATTGCCAGAGGGTCGCGTGGGGGACGAAGCGCGCCAGCGCTTCGATGATCGCCTCGGTGTCGAGGCTCTGCGCGTCCAGGTGGCGCATCAGATAAATGCCGCCGCCCGCGTCGGCGCAAAGACCATGGTGGGCCAGGGCATCGTCAGCGACATTGCCGGCCAGCAGCATCTCCACAAGGTCCACGGGCGGCTGCGCATCAGCGGTGCCCAGACGTGTGCTCAGCACCAGAGACGACAGGTCGCCGCTGGCGAGCGCGGTGCCAATGACGGTGACGATCAGCCCGTCGAACGCGAGCGCGAAGGCCGACTCCTCGGGCTGCGGAGGGTCGGGCAGCCCAAGGGCGGTGACCAGGGTGTCGATGAGCTCTTGCATGCGCATGGCGGTGGGTGACCGAAGCACCGATTGCGTTCGCTCGGCACAGCAAGATGCCGGCGCCTCGTCAGCAAAGAAAAAGGGACCCGAAGGTCCCTTGATCTGGCGTGAAGAAAACGCGCTGTTCAGTCCTTGCCGCTGGTCAGCCCGAGCAGGGCCAGCAGGCTCTGGAACACGTTGAATGCATCCAGGTAAAGCGCCAGGGTGGCCGAGATGTAGTTGGTCTCACCGCCGTCGATGATGCGCTTGAGGTCATACAGCATGAAGGCGCTGAACACACCGATGGCCATGGTGCTGATGACCATCATGCCGACGGTCGAGCCGACGAACACGTTGATGACGCCGCCGACGAGGATGGCCAGCGCGCCGA
This sequence comes from Comamonadaceae bacterium, assembly GCA_947476465.1. Lineage (GTDB taxonomy): Bacteria > Pseudomonadota > Gammaproteobacteria > Burkholderiales > Burkholderiaceae_C > Ramlibacter. The sequence continues at coordinate 68,524 of CANJQN010000007.1, forward strand.
TGAACAGGAACTTGCCCATGCCCGACAGGTCGCGCTTGATGACCGAGGCCAAGGTGGCCATGACGAAGAACACGCCCGCCGTTCCGCCGGCGGCCGTCATGATCAGGCTGGTGCCATTGGACATGCCCAGCACCATGGCGATCAGGCGCGAGAGCATCAGGCCCATGAAGAACGTGAAGCCCAGCAGCACCGGCACCCCGGCGGCCGAGTTCTTGGTCTTTTCGATGGCGAAGATGAAACCGAAGGCGCCGCCCAGGAAGACGATGAGCCCCAGGCCGCCGCCCAGGCTGCGGGTGATGCCGGTGGCGACCCCGAGCCACGCGCCCAGCACCGTGGGAATCAGGCTGAGCGCCAACAGCCAGTAGGTGTTGCGCAGAACCTTGTTGCGCTGCGTGGCCGACGGCAGTGCGTCGCCGTAGTTGAGCGCTTTGACTTGATCATTCATAGGTGATTCCTTGCGATGGGTTGGCCATAGGATGGACGTATTCTAGGGAAGTTCAATGACCCTCCTGCGGTCTTGGTGCCTGAGGCTATGCTTGAGTCCCTATGAAAAACACTTTTTTCCTTGAATTGTCCGATGTCAAAGCCGTTGCGGCTGCCGCCGAGGCCGAAGCCGGCAAGCATCAATGGGCCGTGACGATCGCCATCGTGGACGCGGGCGGCCATCTTCTGTGGTTGCAGCGGCTCGATGGTGCGCCGGCGATTTCGGCGGGGATCGCACCCGCCAAGGCCCACACGGCCGCCCTGGGGCGGCGCGAAAGCCGGCTGTACGAAGAAGTGATCAACGGCGGCCGGATGTCCTTTCTCAGCGCCCCGGGCGTCAGCGGGATGCTGGAAGGCGGGGTGCCGATCATGAAAGACGGGCAGTGCCTGGGCGCGGTCGGGGTGAGCGGCGCGAAGTCCACCGAAGACTCGCAGATCGCCCGCGCCGGCATCGCTGCCCTGGGGCTGTGATATTGCCTGGGTGGCTGCGGCGCGCTCGCCGACTTTCCTTCAGGGGCCCTTGGGCTCGGTGATGAACCCGATCTTGCGCACGCCGGCCTGCTGCGCCGCGCTCAGCACCTGAGCCACGCGTTCGTAGCGGACATTGCGGTCGCCGTGGATGCGCAGATCCGGCTGCGGCATGCGCGCGGCAGCCGCGGCCAGCAGGCCGGGCAGGGCGGCGTCGTCCACCCGCCTCTCGTTCCAAAAATACTGGCCCTGCGCGTCAATCGACAGGCGGATGGTCTGGGGCCGGTCTTGTTGTTGCTGGCTGCTCGCCTGTGGCAGGTCGATGTCGACCGCGTGCTTCATCACCGGCACGGTGATGATGAAGATGATCAGCAGCACCAGCATGACGTCGACCAGCGGCGTCATGTTGATCTCGTTCATCACCTCGTCGGTGTCGTCCTGGGTGCCGAAGGCCATGGTGTGGTGCCTTTGTGAACGGCTCAGCCGCCCTTTTTCATCGGCACGCCCTTGGTCGGCGCTCCGGTGGCGCCGACCCGCGCCCCGGTGACGAAGTAGGCATGCAGATCGTGGGCGAAGCGATTTAGCTTCATCAGCGTGGCCTTGTTGCCCCGCACCAGGGCGTTGTAGCCGAGCACGGCTGGGATCGCCACCGCCAGGCCCATCGCGGTCATGACGAGCGACTCGCCGATGGGGCCGGCCACCTTGTCGATGGTCGCCCCGCCAGCCACGCTGACCGCCAGCAAGGCGTGGTAGATGCCCCAGACCGTGCCGAACAGGCCAATGAAGGGCGCGGTCGAGCCGACCGAGGCCAGCACCGCCAGGCCACCTTGCAGGCGGGCCGTGGCCTCGTCGATGGCGTTTCGCAGCGTGCGGGTGAGCCACTCGCTGACGTCGAGCGAATCGTGCAACCGCGGCTGCGCATGGTGGTGTGCGGATGCTTCGCGCCCTTCCATTGCAAGCGCGCGAAACGGGTTGTCCGGCTCGTTGCCCAATCTGGTCAGGCCATCAGCGAAGTCGGCGCTGTGCCAGAACGCTTCGGTGCGCCGCGCCTGCACCGACCAGCGGCGCAGTTCGAGCGCCTTGACGATGATGACCATCCAGGAGGCCAAAGACATCCCCAGCAGCAGCAGCGCCACGCCCTTGGTGACCCAGTTGCCTTGCTGCCAGAGGTGCGCCAGGCCGAATTGCGTTTCCATTTTGACTTCTTACTCCAGCACGAAATTGATCGGGACGTTGAACCACATAGCCTCAGGCAGGCCGCCGCGCTTGCCAGGCACGTACCGCCACTTCAAAGCGGCGCTGAGCCCCGCCTGGTCCAGCCGGTCAAAGCCGCTGGACTGGAGGATCTCGGCGCGCTGCGGTGTGCCGTCGGCGCCGATCAGCACACGCAGCACCACCCTGCCTTGCTCGCCCAGCCGCTTGCTGACGGGCGGGTAGTTCGGCTTCGGATTTTGCAGGTAGTCCGCGTCGCTGGTCGGAAGCACCAAAGGGACAGGGACCGACGCGGGCGCGGGCAAGGGGCCGAGCCCAGCGCCGGGTGCTGCGACCACGGGAGACTGGACCGGCGCAGGCGCTGGCCCCGGCGCTGGCCCCGGCGCTGCCGCTCTCATAGGGCCGTTGGGAGCGAGCGCGGGTGTCGGCGTGGCAGTTGGGGCGGTTGGGGCGGTTGGGGCAGTTGGGGCAGTTGGGGCGGTTGGGGCGGGGACCGATGCGGGGGCCGGGGCCGCGGCCGCGGTCGTGAACAGCGGCGTGGGAACGGGCTGGGGCTTTGGCGTGGCTGCGGTTATGGGTGAGGGCGGCTGGGGCCTCGCTGCGGGAGGTGCCGGCACAGGGCGCGGTCCCGCGCGTTGTTGCACGGGACCGGGCGCTGTCACGTTCGCCGTCGTCGCCGCCGCCGTCATCGTGATCACTTCACTGACCAGTGTCACCAGCACGAGCTGTTCGGCGGGGCGCCGCGCCAGCCCGCTGTGCAGTGCCCACAGCACGCCCAGATGGAGCAGGGCCACGCCCCCGGCAATCGCAAGGTTGCGCTGGATGTCGGCAGGGAGTTTCGCGAGCATGTGCGGACGAACCAACTCAATAGTCCGAAAAGAACGTCAACTCAATCGTGCGAATCGTCCATCTGCAACTGCAGGTAGTTCTGAAGCCCTACCTTGTTGAGCACGTCGAGCTGGGTTTCCAGAAAGTCGATGTGTTCTTCAGTGTCCTTCAAGATGTCATGCAGCAGGTCGCGCGACATGTAATCGCGCAGCAACTCGCACTGGGCGATGCCTTCCTTGAGCGCCACCTGTGCGCCGCGCTCGCTGCGCAGATCGCAATTGAGAATCGCCGGCACGTCCTCGCCGATCAGCAGTTTGCCAAGATCCTGCATATGGGGCAGGCCGTCGAGCATGAGGATCCGCGCGATCAGGCGGTCGGCGTGCTTCATCTCGCCGATGGATTCCTCATACTCCTTCGTGGCCAGCTTGCCAAAGCCCCAGTGCTTGAGGATCCGGTAGTGCAGAAAGTACTGGTTGGTGGCGGTGAGCTCGTTGCGCAGCTGGGCTTGCAGGTGATGAATGATCTTGGGATCGCCTTGCATTCGAAACCTCCTTGGTCGGCTGGGTTCATTGTGCGGGAAATCCCGATGGCATCATGCTGGGGCCGGGGTGCGGATGAGGTGGTCGAAGGCGCTGAGCGCGGCTTTCGCACCGTCGCCCGCCGCAATGACAATCTGCTTGTACGGCACGGTGGTGGCATCGCCCGCGGCGAACACGCCCGGCAAGGAGGTTTGGCCCCTGGCGTCCACGATGATCTCGCCATGGCGTGACAGCTCCACCGTGCCTTTGAGCCAGTCGGTGTTGGGCACCAGCCCGATCTGCACGAAGATGCCCTCCAGCGGAACCTGGTTCACGGTGCCGTTGGCGCGGTCCTTGTAGGCCAGGCCATTGACCTTCTGGCCGTCGCCCGTGATCTCGGTGGTCTGGGCGTTCAACACCACGGTCACATTGGCCAGGCTGTGCAACTTCTTTTGCAGCACCGCGTCGGCACGCAGCTGGGTGTCGAACTCGATCAGGGTGACATGGCTGACGATGCCCGCCAGGTCGATGGCCGCCTCGACGCCCGAGTTGCCGCCGCCGATCACGGCGACCCGCTTGCCCTTGTACAAGGGGCCGTCGCAGTGGGGGCAGTAGGCCACGCCCTTGTTCTTGTAGTCCTGCTCGCCCGGCACGTTGACGTTGCGCCAGCGCGCACCGGTCGACAAGATGACGGTGCGTGACCGCAGCGACGCTCCGCTTTCCAGTTGCACCTCGATCAAGCCGTCGCGGGGCACCAGGGCCTTGGCGCGCTGCAGGTTCATGATGTCCACGTCGTAATGGCGCACATGCTGCTCCAGTGCCAGGGCGAACTTCGGGCCGTCGGTTTCCTTGACCGAGATGAAATTCTCGATGCCCATCGTGTCCAGCACCTGGCCGCCAAAGCGCTCACTGGCGATGCCGGTGCGAATGCCCTTGCGGGCCGCGTACACGGCCGCTGCCGCACCGGCTGGGCCGCCGCCGACGATCAACACGTCGAAGGCCTCCTTGGCGGCGAGCTTGGCCGCCTCGCGTTCAACACTGCTGGTGTCGATCTTGGCAACGATTTCCTCCAGGCTCATGCGGCCATTGCCGAAGTAGGTGCCGTTGAGAAACACGGTGGGCACGCCCATAATGGCGCGCGCCTTGATCTCGTCCTGGAACAGGCCGCCCTCGATCATCGTGGTCTTGATGCGCGGGTTCTGGATGGCCAGCAGGTTGAGCGCCTGCACCACGTCGGGGCAGTTGTGGCAGGTGAGTGATACGTAGATCTCGAATGCGAAGTCACCGTCGAGCGCGCGGATCTGATCGAGCAGCGCCTGTTCCACCTTGGGCGGGTAGCCCCCGACCTGCAGCAGGGCCAGCACCAGCGAGGTGAACTCGTGGCCCATCGGCAGGCCGGCAAAGCTCGGGCCGGTGGTCTGGCCGGGCCGGTGAACCATGAACGACGGTGTGCGTTTCGGCCCGCCTTGGGCCTCGGTCACTGTGAGCAGGCGCGAGCTCTCCGCGATGTCGCCCAGCAAGGCCCGCATCTCCTGCGAGGCTTGCGAGTCGTCGAGGTGGGCGGTGATCTCCACCGGCTCGGTGATGCGTTCGAGATAACTGGCGAGCTGTGCCTTGAGGTTGGGATCCAGCATGGAATCTCCTAGAAACAATGGAGAAGGGCTGCAGAAAGCGTAGCGAGCGGCCCGAGGTTGCGGCGAGCATCGCAGCCGTACTTCCGTACGGCGAGAAGCGCCGGCGCAAGATCGGGCCGCGCAGTAGCTTTTTGCGGCCCTTCGGGGCTCAAATCTTGCCGACCAGATCGAGCGAGGGCTTGAGTGTTTGCGCGCCTTCGCTCCACTTGGCGGGGCAGACCTCACCGGGGTGGGTGGCCACGTACTGGGCGGCCTTGACGCGGCGCAGCGTTTCCGAAGCGTCGCGTCCAATGCCGTTGTCGTGAACTTCGATGGTTTTGATGCGGCCTTCAGGATCGATCACGAAGGTGCCGCGCAGCGCCAGGCCAGCGTCTTCACCGTCGGTGATCAGGACCTGGAAGAAGGTGGCCAGCACGTGGTTGGGGTCACCGACCAGTGGGTATTGCACCTTCTTGATGGTGTCCGACGTGTCGTGCCAGGCCTTGTGGGTGAAGTGGGTGTCGGTGGACACGCCATAGACCTCGACGTCGAGCTTCTTGAACTCGTCGTAGTGGTCGGCCAGGTCGCCCAGCTCGGTCGGGCACACGAAGGTGAAGTCGGCGGGGTAGAAGCAGATCACAGACCACTTTCCCTTGAAGGCTTCCTCGGTCAAGGTCACAAACTTGCCGTCGTGGTAGGCCGTTGCGTTGAAAGGAGCGACCAGGGTATTGATGAGGGACATCGAAAAATTTCCTCTTGATTGAAATGACGCACGCCGTGTAGCGAACGATTTCAATCCTAGGTGCGCAGGTCAATCAAGGCCATTCGATTGCTGCAATTTGCGCCATACAGCCAACCTATCGCCGGCTCAGCCGGTCAATACTCGAGCCGCTCGGGCCGCAGCTCTTGCAAGATCGTCGTGGCGATCTCTTCAATGGATTTGGTCGTGGTCGACAACCATCGGATGCCGGCGCGGCGCATCATCGCCTCGGCTTCGGCCACCTCCATGCGGCAGTTGTCCAGCGACGCGTAGCGCGAGTTGGGCCGGCGCTCGTTGCGGATTTCGCAGAGGCGTTCGGGTTGGATGGTCAGCCCGAAGAGCTTCTTGCGGTGCGGCACCAGCGCGCCGGGCAACTGCTGGCGCTCGAAGTCCTCGGGGATCAGCGGGTAGTTGGCCGCCTTCAGGCCGTACTGCATCGCCAGGTACAGCGAGGTCGGCGTCTTGCCGCTGCGGCTGACACCCACCAGGATCACGTCGGCTGACTCCAGGTCCCGGTTGCTCTGGCCGTCGTCATGCGCCAGGCTGAAGTTGATGGCCTCGATGCGGTCGTGGTAGGCCTGGCTCTTGCTCACATCGGAAAACCGCCCCACGCGGTGGTTGCTTTTCATGCCCAGCTCGATCTCCAGCGGCCGCACGAAGGTGCCGAACATGTCCAGGAACATCGCCTTGCAGCCGCTCTCGATCACCTGCAGGATCTCCACATTCACCAGTGTGGTGAAGACAATCGGCTGGCGGCCCTCGATCTCGGCTACGTGATTGACCTGGCGCACCGCCTGGTGCGCCTTGTCGACGGTGTCGACAAAGGGCAGGCGCACATGGCGCGGCTTGAACTCGAACTGCGCCAGGATGGCGTTGCCGAAGGTTTCGGCGGTGATGCCGGTGCCGTCGGAAATGAAGAAAACGGTGCGATTGGACATGGGAGCTTTCTCTTTTGGAAGCGGCGCCGCGCGCGGGCTGCGACACCTACAATCGCGTCAATTATCCGAATTCCTTCCCAGATGCACCGCCGCAGCCCCCTAGAACAACAACAAAGCAGCCGGCCCTGCCTCGGGAAAGGGCGCCCCACGCCGGGCGCCGCGCAGGTTTTAACTTCCGGAGCTTCCCCATGTCTTCCTCCCTTTTCAGCGCGACCGCACTGGTCGTTCCGTTTGAAAACCTGAGAATGAGCGACGTCGAGGCCGTTGGCGGCAAGAACGCCAGCCTCGGCGAGATGATCTCCCAGTTGCCCGAAGGCTTGCGCGTGCCAACGGGCTTTGCCACCACAGCCCACGCATTCCGCCAGTTTCTCGCCCACGACGGCTTGGCACGGCGCATCCAGGCTCGGCTGGCGACGCTGGACACCGAAGACGTGCGCGCGCTCGCCGTGGCCGGCGCCGAGATCCGCGGCTGGCTCCAAGCCCAACCCTTTCCGGCCGACCTCGAGGCCGCCATCCGCGACGCCTTCCAGGCACTGGCGGCGGGCAACCTCGAAGCCAGCTTCGCCGTGCGTTCCTCGGCCACCGCCGAAGACCTGCCCGACGCGTCCTTCGCGGGCCAGCAGGAGACCTTCCTGAACGTGGCGGGCATCGAGGACGTGCTGCACAAGATGAAGGAGGTGTTCGCCTCCCTCTACAACGACCGCGCCATCAGCTACCGCGTGCACAAGGGCTTCGCCCATGCCGACGTGGCTCTGTCGGCCGGCGTGCAGCGCATGGTGCGCAGCGACCTGGGCGCGGCCGGCGTCATGTTCACCATCGACACCGAATCGGGTTTCGAGCAGGTCGTCTTCATCACCTCCAGCTACGGCCTGGGCGAGACCGTGGTGCAGGGCGCGGTGAACCCCGACGAGTTCTACGTGCACAAGCCGATGCTGCGCGCCGGCAAGCGCTCGGTGATCCGCCGCAACCTCGGCTCCAAGCTCATTCAGATGGTGTTTTCCTCGGCCCTGGAGAAGGCCGCCACCGGCAAGCTGGTTACGACGGCGGATGTGCCGCTGGAGCAGCGAAATCGCTACTCGCTCAGCGACGCCGACGTCGAGCAACTGGCCCGCTACGCGCTGGTGATCGAAGAGCACTACGGCCGCCCGATGGACATCGAATGGGGCAAGGACGGCCAGGACGGCCAGCTGTACATCCTTCAGGCGCGTCCCGAGACGGTCAAGAGCCAGCAGCGGGGCAAGGCCGAATTGCGCTACAAGCTCAAGGGCAAGGGCACGGTGCTGGCCGAAGGCCGTGCCATTGGCCAGAAGATCGGTACCGGCCCGGTGCGCCTGGTGCACAGCATCAGCGAGATGGACAAGGTCCAGGCGGGTGATGTGCTGGTCACCGACATGACCGACCCCAACTGGGAGCCGGTCATGAAGCGCGCCAGCGCGATCGTCACCAACCGGGGCGGGCGCACCTGCCACGCCGCGATCATTGCACGCGAGCTGGGCATCCCCGCCGTCGTCGGCTGCGGCGACGCCACCGAGCTGCTGAAAGACGGCACCCTGGTCACGGTCAGCTGCGCTGAGGGCGACACCGGCTTCATCTACGACGGCCTGCTGGACACCGAGGTGAGTGAGGTGGTGCGCGGCGTCATGCCCGAGATCAAGACCAAGATCATGATGAACGTGGGCAACCCGCAGCTGGCCTTCGACTTCGCTCAGTTGCCCAACGACGGCGTGGGCCTGGCGCGGCTGGAGTTCATCATCAACAACAACATCGGCGTCCACCCCAAGGCCATCCTCGACTACCCCAACGTCGACGCCGACCTGAAAAAGGCGGTGGAGTCGGTGGCCCGCGGCCACGCGTCACCCCGTGCGTTCTATGTGGACAAGGTGGCCGAGGGCGTGGCCACCATCGCCGCCGCCTTCTGGCCCAAGCCGGTCATCGTGCGCCTGTCGGACTTCAAGTCCAACGAGTACCGCAAGCTGATCGGCGGCTCACGCTACGAGCCCGAGGAAGAAAACCCGATGCTCGGCTTTCGCGGTGCGGCCCGCTACATCAGCGCGGAGTTCCGCGAGGCCTTCGCGATGGAGTGCGAAGCGCTGCGGCGCGTGCGCAGCGAGATGGGCCTGTCCAACGTGCAGGTGATGGTGCCCTTCGTGCGCACGCTGGGCCAGGCCGAACGGGTGACCGGACTGTTGGCGCAGCAAGGTCTTGAACGAGGCAAGGACGACCTCAAACTGATCATGATGTGCGAGGTGCCCAGCAACGCGATCCTGGCCGACGAGTTCCTGGCGTTCTTCGACGGCTTTTCCATCGGCTCCAACGACCTCACCCAACTCACGCTGGGCCTGGACCGCGACTCGGGCCTGGAGCTGCTGGCCGCCGATTTCGACGAGCGCGACCCGGCGGTCAAGGCGATGCTCACGCGCGCCATCGCGGCCTGCCTGAAAGCCGGCAAATACGTGGGCATCTGCGGCCAGGGGCCCAGCGACCATCCCGACTTCGCGCAGTGGCTGGCCGACCAGGGCATCGCCTCGATCTCGCTGAACCCCGACAGCGTGATCGAGACCTGGCAGCGGCTCGCGGCCCGGTGACCGTCTGAGTCGCACGACACGGGCATGAACGGCGCGAAGGGACAGTTCAATGGCTGATCGCGTGCCCCCGTCCTTCAATCTGCGCCGCTTGCACCGAAACCTGCTGCTCTATGTGGTCGGCCTGGTGCTGGTCTTTCTGCTGCTGCATTGGTTGGAAGTGGCAGGAATCTCGCGTAAGTGGCTGGGGCCTTCGCTGCTGTTCGCCACCGTCATGATGTACGCGGTGATCGGCGTGTGGTGCCGCACCACCGATCCGGAGGAGTACTACGTCGCGGGCCGCCGCATTCCGGCCATGTACAACGGTATGGCGACGGCCGCCGACTGGATGAGCGCCGCATCGTTCATCAGCCTGGCGGGCGCCTTGTACCTGCAGGGGTTCTCGGGCACATCCGGATCGCCGGGCGGGCTGGCGTACATCATGGGGTGGACGGGCGGCTTCTGCCTGGTCGCGCTTTTGGTGGCGCCCTACCTGCGGCGGCTCAAGCTGCATACGGTCCCCGACTATTTCCAGCTGCGCTTCGGCGGGGCCTGGCCCCGCCGCCTGGCCGCCCTGGCCGCGGTGCTGTGCTCGTTCACCTATGTCGTCGCCCAGATCTACGGCATCGGCCTGATCGCCTCCCGGCTGACCGGCGTGCAGTTCGAGATCGGCGTGTTGCTCGGGCTGGGCGGTGTGCTTTTGTGCTCCTTTCTGGGTGGGATGCGCGCGATCACCTGGACACAGGTCGCCCAGTACATCCTGCTGCTGACGGCCTTCGTCATTCCGGTGTCGTGGCTGGCGTACAAGCAGGTGGGCAACCCCCTGGCGCCACTGGTCTATGGCGGGCAGCTGTCGCGCATTACCGCCCAGGAGCGCCTGCTGGAGGAGTCTCCCGCCGAGCGGCAGGTGATGGCGTTCTATCAACAGCGGGCCGCGCAATACCGTGACAAGCTGCTCGACGTCGAGCGATCGCTGCGCGAAGAACGCGAGGCCGCGCGCGTGCGCATCCAGCAGCTCAAGGCCCGCAACGCGGATTCGGCCGAAATCGTCGCGGCCAGCCGCGAGCTCGCGGCGCTGCCGCGAGATGCCGCTGGCGCCCGCGAACTGTGGACCCGCATGGTCCACGAGAGCGAGGAGCGGGCCCGTCCGCTCGGCGGCTTGCCGCCGCAGGCCCAGGCCTTCGCGGGCGACCCCGAGGGCACCCCCGAGGAGCGGCAGGCCTTCGACGTCAGCCGCCGCAACTTCCTGGCCCTGATGGTCTGCCTGATGCTCGGCACGGTGGGCTTGCCTCATCTGCTCACGCGCTTTTACACCACGCCTTCAGTGGGCCAGGCACGCACCTCGGTGGCCTGGGCGCTGTTCTTCATCGGCTTGCTGTACGTCAGCGCGCCGGCGTTGGCGGTGATGGTCAAGTTCGAGGTGATGCAGCAGCTCACCGGCTTGCGCTACGAATCATTGCCGGCCTGGATCGTGCAGTGGGCGCGGGTCGATCCGGGGCTGATCTCCGTGCGCGACGTCAACGGCGACGGACTGGTTCAGTTCGGCGAGATCCGGCTGGGCGTCGACATCATCATGCTGGCCACGCCCGAGATCGGGGGCTTGCCCTATGTGATCTCGGGGCTGGTGGCCGTCGGCGGACTGGCGGCGGCACTGTCCACCGCCGACGCGCTGCTGCTGACCATCAGCACGGCGCTGGTGCGCGACCTGTATTTCGAGGAGGTCTCGTCGCGGGCCAAGCCGGCCGAGCGGGTGATCCTGGCCAAGTTCGCGTTGCTGGGGGTGGCCGTCGTTGCCGCGACGGTTGCCATGCTCAAGCCGGCCGAGATCCTGCCGCTGGTCGGCGCCTCGTTTTCGCTGGCCGCCTCGGCGTTCGTGCCGGCGATGCTGTTGGGCATCTTCTGGTCTGGCGCCACCCGTGCCGGCGCGGTCGCCGGCATGGTATCCGGGATGAGCGTTACCTTGTACTACCTTCTGGCCAACGCGCCATGGCTGCGCGCCTGGCTGCGGCTCGCGCCGGAATCGCGCCTGTGGTGGGACATCATGCCCAGTGCCGGCGGCGTCTTCGGCGTCGCGGCAGGCGTCACCGCCACTGTGCTCGTGAGCCTGGTGACCCGTGCGGGCACCCGTGCGCGTGGGGGCGACGGCGGCGCCGACCTGTTTTAGTCCTCGCTGATCACCCAGCGGTGTTCACACCGGCGGCACCGCACCTCGGTTTGCGCGGCCGCCTGGTCCTCGGCGATGACTTCGAGCCGGCCATAAGCCTTGCACTCGCTGCAGGTCGCCTGATTGGCGACATACTCGGCTCGCATCAGCAGGTACAGGTAGCGGCGTATGGCCCACACGCCGATGACCGCGCAGAGCGCGGCCAACACCAGGTTCAGGGCCTTGCCGTCGGCCGACCCCATGGCCTCGAAGCTGGCCAAAGCGGCCACCAGGCTCAGCAAGGCCAGGACCATGTGCGCATGGCTACTGAGCAGTTCGCGCTCGTACCATTTGCGAAAACCGACACGCGCCACGCCCTGCGCGAGGCGGGCGTTCATCAGGTTGGTTGGCAGTCGGGCCATGCGATTCCAATGGGTTCGCCATAGTGCCACCGACGCGCCGCCAGTGAAAGTGCCCGGCCTTGTTCTTGAGGCTGAGCCGCCGGGCCTGCTGCTACAATACTCGGCTTTGCCTTGCCACACCGGAGCGCAGCCGGGTGGCTTATCCACAAGGAGCATTCATGCGACATTACGAGATCATCTTGCTGATCCACCCGGATCAGAGCGAACAGGTTCCGGCCATGCTGGAGCGCTACAAGGGCATGATCACCGCCGGCGGCGGCCAGATCCACCGTGTTGAAGACTGGGGCCGCCGTCAGCTGGCCTATCAGATCAACAAGCTGGGCAAGGCCCACTACCTGTGCGTCAACATCGAGGCCGACCAGGCCGTGATGAACGAGTTGGAGCATGCCTTTCGCTTCAACGACGCTGTCTTGCGCCACCTGACCGTGGTGCGCAAGAAGGCCGACACCGGCCCATCTTCCATGATGCGGACCGTCGAGCGCGAAGAAGCGCGCAAGGCCCAGCAGGCGGAGTTCCAGGGCTAAGGAGCCTGCCCACGCGTGTGAACCAGCTTGTCCTGAGCGCCCGTATCGCGCAGGCCTTTGCCCTTCGATACACCCCCGCCGGACTGCCCGCCCTCGATCTGCGGCTCGAACACGAGTCCGAAGTCTCCGAGGCGGGCGGCACCCGGCAGGTGAAAGTGGCGATCAAGGCCGTGGCCTTCGGCACCGATGCCGAGACCCTGGCCAGGCAAGCGGTGGGAAGCCAGTGGCAATTTGCCGGCTTCCTGTCCACACCACGCAATGGCAAGCACCCGCAACTGCACATCCAACAGTTTCAGCAAGATTAAATTTTCAAGAGGTCCCTCATGGCCACGTTCAAGAAATTCAACAAGGACAAGCGTCCGAAGCGCAACACCCAGTCGCTGCTTTTCAAGCGCAAGCGCTTTTGCCGCTTCACCGTCGCCAACGTCGAAGAAATCGACTACAAGGATGTCGACGTCCTGCGTGACTTCATCTCCGAAAACGGCAAGATCATCCCGGCGCGCCTGACCGGCACCCGCGCGATCTACCAGCGCCAGCTCAACACCGCCATCAAGCGCGCTCGCTTCCTGGCCCTGGTGCAGTACAGCGACCAGCACCGCATCTAAGGAGCCGAAAATATGCAAGTCATTCTGCTCGACAAGGTCATCAACCTCGGCAACCTCGGTGAGATCGTCAAGGTCAAGGACGGCTACGCCCGCAACTTCCTGATCCCCACCGGCCGCGCCCGCCGCGCCACCGCCGCCAACAAGGCCGAGTTCGAAGCCAAGCGCGTCGAACTCGAAAAGACCGCTGCCGCCAAGCTGGCGCAATCCCAGGCCCAGGGCGAGAAGCTCGCCGGCACCGCCGTCAAGCTGACCCAGAAGGCCGGCGTCGATGGCCGCTTGTTCGGCTCGGTCACCAATCACGACATCAGCGAAGAACTGGTCAAGCTGGGTTTTCCGGTTGCCAAGTCGCAGGTGCGCATGCCCAACGGTCCGATCAAGACCGTCGGCGACAGCACCGTGAGCGTGGCCCTGCACACGGACGTGCTGGTCGAAATCACGGTCACCGTCTACGGCGAATCCGCCTGACGCGCGCCTTCGGGTGCTCCCCACAAAGCCGCCTTCGGGCGTGCCCACCAAAGCCGCCTTCGGGCGGCTTGGTTTTTGCACAGGAAAAACACGCTTATCCGCCGTTTGGTCACGGCTTATCCACAAGTTTGTGCAATGACCAACAGCGCAGCCGGGCCTAACATGACCGGTTGTCGAGGAACCCATGTCCGCAGTACTTACGCCCGTCGACGACGACTTTCCTCGTGACCGCGAGGTGGCGCAGCTTCGCGTGCCGCCGAACTCTTTCGAGGCCGAATCCAGCGTGCTGGGCGGCCTGCTGCTGGACAACACCGCCTGGGACCGCATCGCGGATGCGCTGTCCGAGGCTGATTTCTACCGCTACGAGCACCGTCTGATCTTCAAGGCCATCGCCGATTTGGTCAACGGCAGCAAGCCGGCCGATGTCATCACGGTCTACGAGCATCTGCAGAACCTGGGCAAGGCCGACGAGACTGGCGGGCTGAGTTACCTCAACAAGCTGGCCCAGTACGTGCCCAGCGCCGGCAACATCCGCCGGTACGCCGAGATCGTTCGCGAGCGCGCCATCTTGCGTAAACTGATCAGCGCATCCGACGAGATCGCCACCGCCGCCTTCAACCCCCAGGGCAAGGCGGTGGACAAGATCCTTGATGAGGCCGAGCAGAAGATCTTCCACATCGGCGAGGAAGGTTCGCGCAACAAGCAGGGCTTCTTGAACATGGGCACGCTGGTCGTCGAGTTGCTCGACCGGGTTCAGGAGATGGCGGACAACCCGTCCGACATCACCGGCATTCCGACCGGCTTCTACGACCTGGACCGCATGACCTCGGGCCTGCAGGCGGGCGACCTGATCATCGTGGCCGCGCGCCCCTCAATGGGTAAGACATCCCTGGCCATCAACATCGCCGAACATGTGGCTCTCAACGAGGAGCTGCCGGTGGCCGTGTTCTCGATGGAAATGGGCGCGTCGCAGCTGGCGGTTCGTATCGTCGGCTCGATCGGCCGCATCGACCAGACCCATCTGCGCACCGGCAAGCTCACCGACGAAGAGTGGCCGCGCCTGACCGAGGCCATCGAAAAGCTGCGCAATGTTTCGCTGCACATCGACGAGACGCCAGGTTTGACCGTGAGCGAGCTGCGCGCCAACGCCCGCCGGCTGGCCCGCCAATGCGGCGGCAAGCTGGGCTTGATCGTGGTCGACTACCTGCAGCTGATGAGTGTGTCCAGCAGCATGAACGACGAGAACCGCGCCACCGCGGTCGGCGAAATCTCCCGCGGGCTGAAGATGCTGGCCAAGGAACTGGGCTGCCCGGTCATGGCGCTGTCGCAGCTGTCACGCGGCGTCGAATCTCGCACCGACAAGCGGCCCCTGATGTCCGACCTGCGCGAATCAGGCGCCATCGAGCAGGACGCCGACGTGATCATGTTCATCTACCGCGACGACTACTACAACAAGGACTCGAAAGAGCCGGGTGTCGCCGAGGTCATCATCAGCAAGCAGCGTAACGGCCCCACCGGCACCGCCAAGCTGGCCTTCCTGAAGCCGCTGACCAAGTTTGAGTCGCTGGCGTCGGGCAGCGACAATTTCTAGGTTCCTGGGACGTCGGCGAACTCTTTCTCCGGCTGCGCGCAGGCAGACACTTTCTCCGGCTGCGCGCGGGCAGGCTTTCTCCGGCCAAGCGCGCTGCACGGGTGGGGACGGCCGGCTCCTCCCGATGGTCCAGTGCGCTCCCGCGCACGGACCGACGGGTCCCTCCGCCGGCCGTCCCCACCCGCGCCTCGCGCACACGCTCGTGAAGGTTTCACGCCGCAGGCGGGCGGGTCATTTTTCGTTCGAGACGGGCTTGCGCTGCAGCGGCCTGATTCGGCCGGCGCGAAGCCGTCCGCGCACCCACAGCGTCGCGTGCCAGGGGCGGGCACACGGAGGGTTCCCTTTAAAAACCCGAAGGGTTCAGGGGGGAGTGTGCCCGCCCCTGGTGCGCGGCGCGCTCTCACTCGGAGAAAGCATCGTCGGTGCCGCCCGACGCGCTCTTACTCGAGGACAGCAGCCCAGATGACGCCCGACGCTCAAAGCACCTCGGACGCAAAATCCGCCAGGCGCGAGCGCTCCCCCCGCGCCAGCGTGATGTGCCCGCTGTGCGGCCAGCCCTTGAACTTGTCCACCGCAAAGGTCAGCCCAGACGAGCCTTCGGTCAGGTAGGGTGTGTCGATCTGCGCCAGGTTGCCCATGCAGATGATCTTGGTCCCCGGGCCGGCCCGCGTGACCAGCGTCTTGATCTGCTTGGGCGTCAAGTTTTGCGCCTCGTCGATGATCACGTACTTGTTCAGGAAGGTGCGCCCGCGCATGAAGTTCATGCTCTTGATCTTGATCCGGCTGCGGATGAGCTCGTTGGTCGCGGCCCGGCCCCATTCGCCCGCGCTCGTCTCGGTCTTGCCCAGCACTTCCAGGTTGTCGTCCAGCGCGCCCATCCACGGACCCATCTTTTCTTCCTCGGTGCCGGGCAGAAAGCCGATATCTTCGCCCACGCTCACCGTCGCGCGGGTCATGATGATCTCGGTGTAGCGCCGGTCGTCCAGCACCTGGGTCAGGCCCGAGGCCAGGGCCATCAGCGTCTTGCCCGTGCCGGCTGTGCCGGTCAGGGTGACGAAGTCGACCTCCGGGTCCATCAACAGGTTCATCGCGAAATTTTGCTCGCGATTGCGTGTGGTCACCCCCCACACCGCATTTTTCAGGTGGCCGTAGTCCTTGAGGGTCTTGAGCACGGCGGTCTTGCCGCGGATCTCGGTTACCCGGGCATACAGGCTGGGTTCGCCGGGCGCCTCGAAGTAAACGAACTGGTTGATCAGCAGCTGCGGCACGATCGGGCCGTTGATGCGATAGAAGGTGTGCTGGCCGCTCTGCCAGCTCTCGACCGTCTTGCCGTGCTTGGCCCAGAAATCCGGCGGCAGCGCCAGACTGCCCGCGTAGAGCAGGTCCAGGTCGTCGATGGTCTTGTCGTTGCGGTAGTCCTCGGTGGCCAGGCCCAGCGCGCGGGCCTTGACCCGCATGTTGATGTCCTTGGACACCAGCACCACCTCACGGCCGGGGTGCTTGTCCCGCAGGTCCTGCACCACGCCCAGGATCTGGTTGTCGGCCTTGCCCTGCGGCAGATTCGGCGGCACCGGCTGGGCCAGCGCGTGGGTCTGGAAGAACAGGCTGCCGCCGGCTTCGGTGTGGCCCGTGGTGTCGAGCTTGAGTCCCTTGCCGATGTCGGCGCCGTTCTTGCCGGCCAATGCGTCCAGCGAGCGGCTGGCCTGGCGCGCATTGCGGGCCACCTCGGTCATGCCCTTCTTGTTCCCGTCGAGCTCTTCCAGCACGATCATCGGCAGGTAGATGTCGTGCTCCTCGAAGCGGAACAGGCACATCGGATCGTGCATCAGCACGTTGGTGTCCAGCACGAAGAATTTGGTCACGCCGGTGGTGCGGGCCTTGGGCTTGCGCGCGCGGCTTTCAACCACCGGGGCCGCGGCAGGCTTGCGGCGTGCAGCGCGATCAGGTGCGGCCGGCACTTCGGGCGCGACCGGGGCGTCTTCGATCACGACGATATCGTCGTCCTCGTCGACGAAGCTCTCGGCAAGGGCATGCACGTCGGCGCCGCGCGAGTCAGCCTTGGGACGCGTGACTTCAGTGGGTGCACCGCCAGACGTTTCCTGCGCCACCGATTTTCGAGCCGACTTGTGCGAAGGCCGCGCGGATACCTCGAAGGCATGCGGCGGGAGCAGGGCGGCGCGCTGGGTGGGTGCGGGTGGCAGGGGCATAAAGAGTCGCGTTTCCTGTTGAGAAGAGCCAGAAACAAAAAAGCCGCCGGACAAGCCAGGCGGCTGGGGGATCGCTTGCGGCGGTGACGCAGGGCGTCAGAGACAAGAGCATGAGGTCATTATGCATGCGCGTTGCAGCGCGGCAAGGACGGCCCCGTGGCTGTTGCGACCAAACGTCAGCGCCCGATGCAGCGCCTCAGGCCGCCTTCTTGAGCAGCTTCACGGCCTGCAGGACTTCGTCCACGTGGCCGGGCACTTTCAGGCCGCGCCACTCCTGCTTGAGGACGCCGTCGGCGCCGACCAGGAAGGTCGAGCGTTCAATGCCCTTGACCTTCTTGCCGTACATGATCTTGTTCTTGACCACGCCGAACATGTGGCACATTTTTTCTTCAGTGTCGGCGATCAGTTCGAAGGGCAGCTCAAGCTTGGCCTTGAATTCGTCGTGCGACTTCATGTTGTCGCGCGAGACCCCAAACACCGAGGCGCCGGCCTTGACGAAGTCCTTGTACTTGTCCCGAAACTGCATGGCTTCGGTGGTACAGCCAGGGGTGTTGTCCTTGGGGTAGAAATAAAGCACCATCACGTGACCGAGGTGCGTGGTGTTGGACACCTTGATGCCACCGGTGGCGTTCGATTCAAATTCGGGAATGAGCTTGTTGACAACGATCGCCATGGATTGATTTCTCGTGTGACAGGGGTTACTCGTTGCGGCACGGGGTGGGTATCCCGGCGAGAGCTTTGATTTTAACCGATTTACCCCCGGGGCTGGGACGGGCGAGCCACGGGCGTGCGCCCGGGTGTGGGAGCGGGCCGTCAAACGGCCGGTTCCACCAGCAATGCCGCTGCAACGCTACGCCCTTCTTGGGCCAGGATGTTGTAGGTGCGACACGCCGCCGCTGTGTCCATGGTCTCTACGCCGATTCGCCGCTGGGCAAGAGCGGCGATCCAGGCCGGGCGGGGAAAGCGGATGCGCGATCCGCTGCCGAAAATCACCACCTCGACGGCCAGCGCCGACAGCGCCTCGAAGTGGCTCACCGACAGCTCGTCGAAGCTGCGCACCGGCCACTCGATGCGTTGACCGTCCGAGGCGAAGATGAGGCTGTGCTCGATGCGCTCGCCATTGACGGCGACCCACCCGGGGCCCACGCCGGTGACGGTCGGGACGTTGGAGCGATCGGGTTGGAGCTTCATACGGTTGCAACTATGGTCAAATTATAGGTTTTCACCCGAGCGTCGCCTGTCGGAGGGGCTTTGAAGATCATCCAGAAATCGGCCAAATTGGCCAACGTCCTCTATGACATCCGTGGCCCCATCATGGATGCGGCCCGGCGCATGGAGGAAGAGGGCCACAAGATCATCAAGCTGAACATCGGCAACCTTGCGCCGTTCGGCTTCGATGCGCCCGAGGAAATCCAGCAGGACATGATCCGCAACCTGCCGAACTCGGCCGGCTACTCGGACAGCAAGGGCATCTTCGGCGCGCGTAAGGCCGTGATGCACTACACCCAGCAGCAGGGCATCAAGGGCGTCACACTCGACGACGTGTACCTGGGCAACGGCGCCAGCGAACTCATCGCCATGTCCACCAATGCGCTGCTGGACGATGGTGACGAGTTGCTGCTGCCCATGCCCGACTACCCGCTGTGGACCGCCGCCACCTCGCTGTCGGGCGGCACGCCGGTGCACTACCTGTGCGACGAGGCCAACGGCTGGATGCCCGATCTGGCCGATATTCGCCGCAAGATCACGCCGCGCACCAAGGGCATCGTGGTCATCAACCCCAACAACCCGACCGGCGCGCTGTACTCGCCCGAGTTGCTGCTCGAGATCGTCGCGATTGCGCGCGAGCACGGCCTGGTGATCCTGGCTGACGAGGTCTACGACAAGATGCTGTTCGACGACGTCAAGCACACGGCGCTGGGCAGCCTGTCGCAAGACGTGCTCACGCTGACCTTCAACTCGCTGTCCAAGAGCTATCGCTCCTGCGGCTACCGGGCAGGCTGGATGGTGGTCTCGGGCGACAAGAAGGTCGCCACCGACTACATCGAAGGCCTGAACATGCTCACCAACATGCGCCTGTGCGCCAACGTGCCGGGGCAGTGGGCGATCCAGACCGCGCTGGGCGGCTATCAGAGCATCAACGAGCTGATCGGCCCCGGCGGGCGCCTGCGCCGCCAGCGTGACCTGGCCTACGATCTGATCACCGCGATTCCGGGCGTCACCTGCGTCAAGCCGCAAGCCGCGTTGTATATGTTCCCGCGCCTGGACCCGAAGGTCTACCCGATCGAAGACGACCGCCAGTTCTTCCTGGAGGTGCTGGAAGCAACGCGCGTCATGCTGGTGCAGGGCAGCGGCTTCAACTGGCCGCATCCCGACCACTTTCGAATCGTGTTCCTGCCACACGAGGACGACCTGCGCGAGGCCATCGGCCGCATCGCGAAGTTCCTTGAGCAGTACCGTCGCCGCATGGGCACGGCCTGAAACCCCCTTTCCAAACCGTCACTAGATTTCCGTCATGAAACCCATCCAAGTCGGCCTGCTGGGCATCGGAACCGTCGGCAGCGGCGTGTTCAACGTCCTCAAGCGCAACCAAGCCGAAATCATGCGCCGCGCCGGCCGCGGCATCGAGGTCACCATGGTGGCCGACCTCGACACCGCCCGCGCCCAGTCCGTCGTGGGCGAGGGCGTGCGCGTGGTCAACGACGCCCGCGCGGTGATCGCCAACCCCGACGTCGACATCGTCATCGAGCTGATCGGCGGCTACGGCATCGCGCGCCAGTTGGTCATGGAGGCCATCGAGGCGGGCAAGCACGTGGTCACCGCCAACAAGGCGCTGCTGGCCGTGCACGGCACCGAGATCTTCGCGGCCGCCCATCGGGCTGGCGTGATGGTGGCCTTCGAGGCGGCGGTGGCCGGCGGCATCCCGATCATCAAGGCGCTGCGCGAGGGCCTGACCGCCAACCGCATTCAATGGATCGCCGGCATCATCAACGGCACCACCAACTTCATCCTGTCCGAGATGCGCGACAAGGGCCTTGATTTCGACGTGGTGCTCAAGGAGGCGCAGCGCCTGGGCTATGCCGAGGCCGACCCCACCTTCGACATCGAGGGCGTGGACGCGGCCCACAAGGCCACCATCATGTCGGCCATTGCCTTCGGCACGCCGGTGCAGTTCGACAAGGCCCACGTCGAGGGCATCACCAAGCTGGGCGCGCAGGACATCCGCTATGCCGAGCAACTGGGCTATCGCATCAAGCTGCTGGGCATTACCAAGCGCACCGCCAAGGGCATCGAACTGCGCGTGCACCCCTGCCTGGTGCCGGCCAAGCGCCTGATCGCCAACGTCGAAGGCGCGATGAACGCGGTGATGGTGCAGGGCGACGCCGTCGGCACCACGCTGTACTACGGCAAGGGCGCGGGCAGCGAGCCCACCGCCAGCGCCGTCATTGCCGACCTGGTCGACATCACCCGCCTGCACACCTCAGACCCCTCGCACCGCGTGCCCCACCTGGCCTTCCAGCCAGACCAGATGAGCGACCAGGTGGTGCTGCCCATGAGCGAGGTGGTCACCAGCTACTACCTGCGCCTGCATGTGGCCGACGAGGCCGGCGTGCTGGCCCAGGTGGCCGCCCTGCTGGCCAACGCCGGCATCTCGATCGACGCCATCCTGCAGCGCGAGGCCGGCGAGGGCGAGAAGCAAACCGACCTGATCATCCTCACGCACGACGTGCGCGAAGGCACGATGAACGACGTGCTGGCCAAGGTGCAGGCCTTGCCCACCGTGCTGGCGCCGATCACACGCATCCGCAAGGAAGAACTCGCCTGAAAACATGAGCCCCCACGTTCACTTTGTTCTCTGCCCCCCGAGGGGGCGCTCATCGCCCTTCGGGCGGCCGGGCGGGCGATGATGCTGTATGTCTCCACCCGCGGCCATGCGGATCGAAAGCGATTCTGCGAGATCCTTCTCGAAGGCCTGGCACCCGACGGCGGCCTGTACCTGCCCGAGCGCTACCCGCAGGTCGACGACGCCACGCTCACCCGCTGGCGCGCGCTGCCCTACCACGCGCTGGCCTTCGAGATCCTCTCGCTCTACATCGACGACATCCCGGCCGATGACCTGAGCGCGCTGTGCCGCAAGACCTATACCGAAAAGGTGTTCGGCACCCCCGAGATCGTGCCGCTCAAACCGCTGGAAGACGGCCTGTGCCTCCAAGCCCTGTCCAACGGCCCCACGCTGGCCTTCAAGGACATGGCCATGCAGCTGCTGGGCAACCTGTTCGAATACGAGCTGGCGCGGCGCGGCCAAGAACTCAACATCCTGGGCGCCACCTCCGGCGACACCGGCAGCGCGGCCGAGTACGCCATGCGTGGCAAAAAGGGCGTGCGCGTGTTCATGACCTCGCCACAGGGCCGCATGAGCCCGTTCCAACAGGCCCAGATGTTCAGCCTGCAAGATGCCAACATCCACAACATCGCCATCGAAGGCGTGTTCGACGACTGCCAGGACATCGTCAAGGCCGTCTCCAATGACCTGGCGTTCAAGCGCAAGTGGCGCATCGGCACGGTCAACTCCATCAACTGGGCGCGCCTCATGGCCCAGGTGGTCTACTACTTTGCGGGTTACTTCCAGGCCACCAAGAGCAACGCCGACAAGGTGAGCTTCACCGTGCCCTCGGGCAATTTCGGCAACATCTGCGCCGGCCATGTGGCCCGCATGATGGGCCTGCCCATCGCCGCGCTGGTGGCCGCCACCAACGAGAACGACGTGCTCGACGAGTTCTTTCGCACCGGGGTCTACCGGGTGCGCGGCGGCGCCGACACGTTCGAGACTTCCAGCCCGTCGATGGACATCTCCAAGGCCAGCAATTTCGAGCGCTTTGTGTTCGACCTGCTGGGCCGCGATGGTGCCAAGGTCACGGCCCTGTTCGGCGACGAACTGGCCCGCGCGGGCCGCTTCGACCTGTCGGCCCGGTTGGGTGAGGTGCGCGATCGTTATGGCTTCGCCAGCGGCCGCAGCACCCACGCCGACCGCTTGGCGACCCTCCGCGACACCTGGGACCGCTTTGGCGTGATGATCGACACCCACACCGCCGACGGCCTGAAGGTCGCGCGTGAACAAAAGCAGCCGGGTGTGCCGATGATCGTGCTGGAGACCGCGCTGCCGATCAAGTTCGCCGCCACCATCGTTGAAGCGCTGGGCCGCGAGCCGCAGCGCCCCGCTCAGTTCGAGGGCATCGAGCTGCTGCCCAAGCGCGTCACGCTGCTGCCGGCCGACGCCGGCAGGGTCAAGGACTACATCGCGGCGCACTGCGGCTGAATCTCGCCACAATCGGCGAGGGAAACGATGAAAACCTCTCCATGAACGCACCCCGCGCCCCGCTGCGCCCGCTCGATGAGGCGCTGGACGAGCTGCTGTCGCAGGCCCGGCCGCTCGCCGGCAGCGAAAGCGTCTCGACCTTCGATGCCGATGGCCGCGTCCTCGTGCGCGAGTCCCTGTCGGCCCTGCAGGTGCCGCCGCAGGACAACAGTTCCATGGACGGCTATGCGGTGCGCAGCGCCGAGGCCGCGCAGGCCGTGCTGGCCGGCCTGCCGGTGCCGGTGAGCCAGCGCATTGCGGCCGGCAGCGCCGGCGAGCCGCTGGCGCCTGGCACGGCGGCGCGCATTTTCACCGGCGCACCGGTGCCGGCCGGCGCCGACGCCATCGTGATGCAGGAAGACACCGAAGCGGCGGGCGAGGGCCGGGTGCGCCTGTTGCGCGCCCCGCAGCCCGGCCAGTGGATCCGCCGCAGCGGCGAAGACGTCACCCGCGGTGCCGTGGTGCTGCAGGCCGGCGAGCGGCTGTCGCCCGCCTCGCTGGGCCTGGCTGCCAGCATCGGCCTGGACCGTCTCGACGTGGCCCGCCGCCCGCGCGTGGCGCTGTTCTCCACGGGGGACGAGCTGGTGATGCCTGGCCAGGTGCCGCCCGAGCGCATGGCGCCGGGCGCCATCTACAACTCCAACCGCTTCTTCCTGCGCAGCCTGCTGCTGCGCCTGGGCTGCGAGGTGAGCGACCTGGGCATCGTGCCCGACCAGCGCGAGGCCACCGTGCGGGCGCTGCGCGAGGCCTCTGCGGCGCATGACCTGATCCTCACGAGCGGCGGCGTGTCGGTGGGCGAGGAAGACCACGTCAAGCCCGCTGTGCAGCAGCTGGGCAGCCTGGCGCTGTGGCAGATCGCGATCAAGCCCGGCAAGCCCTTTGCGTACGGGCAGGTGGGCGCCGCGCATTTCATCGGCCTGCCGGGCAATCCGGTCTCCAGCTTCGTCACCTTCCTGCTGTTGGTGCGGCCGTTCTTGCTGCGGCTTCAGGGCGCCTCGCGGGTGGCGCCGGCGCCTATTCAACTGCCCTCCGGCTTCGACTGGCCGCGCCCTGACCGGCGCCGCGAGTTCCTGCGGGTGCGCCGGTCGGACGATGGTTCGCTCGCGCTGTTTCCCAATCAAAGTTCGGGTGTGCTGACCTCGGCGGTTTGGGGCGATGGGCTCGTCGACAACCCGCCAGGCCAAGCCATCCGGCGCGGCGATCTTGTCGCGTTCACGCCGTTTTCGGAGCTGTTGTCATGAAGGTCCAGCTTCGTTACTTTGCCTCCATCCGTGAAGCGCTGGGCCCGGGCGAGACGCTGGATAGCCGGGCCGCCACGCTGGGCGCACTGCGCGACGAACTGATCGCCCGCGGCGGCGAGCATGCGCAGGCCCTGGCCCGCGGCAAGGCCCTGCGCATGGCGCTCGATCAGGTCATGGCCGACGACTCTGCACCACTGCGCGACGGCTCTGAGGTGGCTTTCTTTCCACCGGTCACGGGGGGCTGAGCCATGAGCGCGACGCCGAGGGTGGTCGTACAGACCGCGGACTTCGACCTCTGCGCCGAGGTGGCCGCCCTGCGCTCAGGCGATGGCGGCGTCGGTGCCGTCTGCGCCTTCGTCGGCACGGTGCGTGATCGCAGTGACGGGGCATCGGTCAGCGCGATGGAGCTCGAGCACTACCCCGGCATGACCGAAAAGGCGATCGAGGGCATGGTCGACGAGGCCTTTCGTCGCTTCGACATCCGTGCGGCGCGGGTCATCCACCGGGTCGGGCCGCTGGCCGTGGAGGATCAGATCGTGATGGTGGCGGTCAGCTCGGCGCATCGCAGCGAGAGCTTTCGCGCCTGCGAATTCCTGATGGACTACTTGAAGACCCAGGCGCCGTTCTGGAAGAAGGAGCGCACGCCCGAGGGCGAGCGCTGGGTGGATGCGCGGGTCACCGACGATGCGGCGCTGGCGCGGTGGGGGATTGAGGCGCGCAACGGGTGACGATGGGTCGCGGTCTCGCGCCGGATGAACGTCGCTCCTGGACCCCCGCCTTCGCGGGGGTGACAACCAATGCGTCACCCCCGCGAAGGCGGGGGTCCAGCCCCAGGCCGAGCGCCGCGACGGCCCGTGTCGCTCGTTCCCAGCGTCACTTAGCCTGAAACCCGCTCGCCTTGATGATCCGATCCCAGGTTTGCGTGTACGTGCGCACCACCCCCGCGAACTGCGCCTGCGGCTGGTAGCCCACCGTCAGGCCCATGGCCGTGAGCCGCTCGCGCACGTCCGGCATGGCCACCACCCGCTGCAGCGCCTGGCCGAAGCGCTCGGTCACCGCCGCCGGTGTACCGGCCGGGGCGAACACGCCGTAGTAGGGCAGGTCGTCCAGGTTGGCAAAGCCCAGTTCCGTGAAGGTGGGAACGTCCGGCAGCAGCGCCTGGCGCTTGTCGCCGATGACGGCCACCACGCGCAGCTTGCCGGCGCGGTGGTTTTCGATGAAGTCGGGAATCGAACCCACCCCGGCCTTGATCTGGTTGCCCAGCATGTCGGCGATCATGGGCGCGCTGCCGCGGTAGGGCGCGGCCTGCAGGTCCAGCTTGTACTTCTGGCCGATGAGCCCGACCAGAAACTCCGGGATCGACCCGGGCGCCGGAACGCCGATGGTGTCCTTGCCGCCGGCCGCCTGCACGGCGCTCACATACTCCTGGAGCGACCGCGCCGGGGTGCCGCCCGAAATCGCCAGGGCGTTGGCGAAGGTGGCAAAGCCGGCGACCGAAATGAAGTCGGTGGCCGGATCGAAGCCGGCATTTCGGGTCACCAGCGGCAGGATCGAGATGGAATGGTCGTGACTGAGGAAATACGTGTTTCCGTCGGGGGCCGCCGCCTTGAGCGCCTGCGCGGCGATCTGGCCGCCGGCACCGGCGCGGTTTTCCACCACCACCGGCACGCCCAGCACGTCCTTGAGCTTGTCTGCCAGGGCCCGCGCGATGGCGTCGGTGCCGCCGCCAGGCGGAAAGCCCACCAAGAGGCGGATCGGCGTGGCTGTCTGGCTCCAGGCGGGCAGGCCGGTGGCGGCCAGGGCAAGGGCGGCAAGCAGGGCGCGGCGGGAGGTCAGGGGCGAGCGGGTCATGGCGGAGTGCTTTGAGGTTGAAATGCCGGCGGCAGGCCAGCAAGGCCTGCTGAGAATACTGGAAGCCAGTCGCGCCGCCCACCTGCCAGCCCGGCAGTTGCGCCATGTTGAGGCATTTCGCACGCGCGAACCTTGACGCGCATCAAGTGCGGCCTTGCCGGACAAGCCTTGAAATCGCGGGGGCAAGCCTAAGCTGCGAGTCAACACGGAGCATCACCCATGCGACTCGACAAACTCACGACCAAATTTTCCGAAGCCCTCGGCGAGGCGCAGAGCCTGGCCCTGGCCAACGACCACGCCTACATCGAACCCGAGCACCTGCTGGTGGCCATGCTGCGCCAGGAAGACGGGCCGCGGCCCCTGCTGCAGCGCGCCGGTGTGAACGTGCCCGGCCTGCTCAGCTCGGCCGAGGCCGCCATGCACAGGCGCCCGCAGGTGCAGGGGCAAGAGCAGGTGCAGGTCGGCCGCGATCTGGTGCCGCTGCTGCAGGGCGCCGAGAAGGAAGCGCTCAAGCGAGCCGACCAGTTCATCGCCAGCGAGCTGTTTCTGCTGGCCCTGACCGACACCAAACAGGACATCGGCCGTATCGCCCGCGAGAACGGCCTGACCCGCAAGTCGCTCGAATCGGCCATCGATGCGGTGCGCGGCGGCCAGGCGGTCGACAGCGCCGAGGCCGAAGGCCAGCGCGAGTCCCTCAAGAAGTACACCCTGGACCTGACCGAGCGGGCTCGCCAGGGCAAGCTCGACCCTGTGATCGGCCGTGACGACGAGATCCGCCGCGCGATCCAGGTGCTGCAACGGCGCACCAAGAACAACCCGGTGCTGATCGGCGAGCCCGGCGTGGGCAAGACCGCCATCGTCGAGGGCCTGGCCCAGCGCATTGTGGCCGGCGAGGTGCCCGAGTCGCTCAAGAAAAAGCGCGTGCTCTCGCTGGACATGGCGGCCCTGCTGGCCGGCGCCAAGTACCGCGGCGAGTTCGAGGAGCGCCTGAAGAACGTGCTGAGCGAGCTGGCCAAGGACGAGGGCCAGACCATCGTCTTCATCGACGAGCTGCACACCATGGTGGGCGCCGGCAAGGCCGAGGGCGCGATGGACGCGGGCAACATGCTCAAGCCCGCGCTGGCCCGCGGCGAGCTGCACTGCGTGGGCGCCACCACGCTGGACGAATACCGCAAGTACATCGAGAAAGACGCCGCACTCGAGCGCCGCTTCCAGAAGATCATTGTGGGCGAACCCACGGTGGAAGCCACCATCGCCATCCTGCGCGGCCTGCAGGAAAAATACGAGGCCCACCACGGCGTGGACATCACCGACCCGGCCATCGTCGCTGCGGCCGAGCTCTCACACCGCTACATCACCGACCGCTTCCTGCCGGACAAGGCCATCGACCTGATCGACGAGGCGGCCGCCAAGGTCAAGATCGAGATCGACTCCAAGCCCGAGGCCATCGACCGGCTCGACCGCCGCATGATCCAGCTGCAGATCGAGCGCGAGGCCATGAAGAAGGAGACCGACGAGTCATCCCGCAAGCGCCTGGGCCTGATCGAGGAAGAGATCACCAAGCTGGGCCGGGAAAGCGCCGACCTCGAGGAGATCTGGAAAACCGAGAAGGCCGCCGCCCAGGGCAGCGCCCACATCCGCGAGGAGATGGAGAAGGTCAAGTTCCAGATCGAGGAATTCAAGCGCAAGGCCGACTTCAACAAGGTGGCCGAGCTGCAGTACGGCAAGCTCCCCGAGCTGGAGAAAAAGCTCAAGCAGGCTCAGGAGGAGGAGACTGGCAAGGCCAAGGCCGGCCGTCCCCAGCTGCTGCGCACGCAGGTGGGCGCCGAGGAAATTGCCGAGGTGGTGGCGCGCGCCACTGGCATCCCCGTGTCCAAGCTGATGCAGGGCGAGCGCGAGAAGCTGCTGCAGATGGAGGGCAAGCTGCACCAGCGCGTGGTGGGCCAGGACGAGGCCATCAGCGTGGTGGCCAACGCCATCCGCCGCAGCCGCTCGGGCCTGTCCGATCCGAACCGGCCCACCGGCTCGTTCCTGTTCCTGGGCCCCACCGGCGTCGGCAAGACCGAGCTGTGCAAGGCGCTGGCCAACTTCATGTTTGATAGCGAAGAGCACCTCATTCGGGTGGACATGAGCGAGTTCATGGAAAAGCACTCGGTGGCCCGCCTGATCGGCGCGCCCCCAGGCTACGTGGGCTACGAGGAGGGCGGCTACCTCACCGAGGCGGTGCGTCGCAAGCCCTACAGTGTGATCCTGCTCGACGAAGTCGAAAAAGCTCACCACGACGTGTTCAACGTGCTGCTGCAGGTGCTCGACGACGGCCGCCTGACCGACGGGCATGGCCGCACCGTGGACTTCAAGAACACGGTGATCGTCATGACCAGCAACATCGGCTCGCACATGATCCAGGCCATGGTCGGCAAGCCCTACGAGGATGTGAAGGACGTGGTGTGGGGTGAGCTCAAGAACCACTTTCGGCCGGAGTTCCTCAACCGCATCGACGAGACGGTGGTCTTCCACGGCCTCGACGCCGCCCACATCACCAGCATCGCGCGCATTCAGCTCAAGGTGCTGGAGCAGCGGCTGGCCAAGATGGACCTCAGGTTGGAGGTGCCCGAGGCGGCCCTCAAGGAGCTGGCCAAGGTCGGCTTCGATCCGGTGTTCGGCGCGCGGCCGCTCAAGCGGGCGATCCAGCAACGCATCGAAAACCCGTTGTCCAGGCTGATCCTCGAAGGGCGCTTCCCGCCCAAGAGCACGATTCCCGTCGAGGTGGATCCGGTGCTCGAGCCCGGCGTGTTCAAGTTCGGCAACGCTCGGCCCGCGCCGGCCGAGACGACCGAGGGCTGACCGCCTGACGCGCCGTCACGCCGCCCCTCATGGGCGGCGCGGCGCCGGGGCCGGATCGCCGCCGGGCGGCGCCAGCGCAGGCTCAGGCGCCGCCGCCAGGCGCACCTTGCCCGTGGGGCACAAGGCGTTCGCGGCAGATTGCCCCGCACGCAGTCCAGTTCTTCCTCGGGCGTGGCCGGGCGCGCCGAGATCAGCCGGGCCCGTTCGCCAAACAATTCCCGCAACTCGGCGCGAAGCCGCGCCTGTGCATCGGCCTGCTCAGGGAGCGCCTTGAGCCAGTGGCGCGTGCGGCCGTCCCATGGGTCCTCGACGGCCCACACCTGCCTGCGCTTGAAGAAGGTCACCACGGTCGTGCTTGGCGTCTCAGTATGGAACAATATAAGGTCACGTCCTCGCTGCCTATATGCCCCATCCGCCCACCATCGACCTCGAAGCCCTGCGCGCGGCGGCGCATGAAGCCTGCGCCCTGCTCAAGGTGCTGTCCAACCCCGACCGGCTGATGCTGCTGTGCGAGTTGGCCCAAGGGGAGCGTAACGTCGGCGAACTCCAGGAGGCTGTGGGTGTGGTGCAGCCTACCTTGTCGCAGCAGCTGGGTGTGTTGCGAGAAGAAAACCTGGTGCAGACCCGGCGCGACGGCAAGAACATCTACTACCGCCTGGCGAGCGGTCCGGCGCTGGCCGTCATGGAAGTGCTGTACCAGCAGTACTGCGTGCCCTCCAGGGGCCGCAAATGAGCGCAGCGGTCCCGGTCGCCCTGCGCCAGGATGCCGGCGTCATCGGTCTTGTCGGCGTGGCCCACATGATCAGTCACTTCAGCCAGTTGCTGCTGGCGCCGCTGTTTCCCTGGCTCAAGGACGCCTTCGGGGTGAGCTACACCCAGCTCGGACTGGTCATGACAGTGTTCTTCGTCGTCTCCTGCGCCGTGCAGGCGGCCTCCGGCTTCGTGGTGGACCGCCATGGCCCCAGGCCCGTGCTCCTGGGCGGCCTGGCCCTGCTGGCCGTGGCCGCCTTCGGCTTCGCCAGCGCGCCAAGCTACACGGCCCTGCTCGGCTGGGCCGTGGTGGCGGGTGTCGCCAACGGCGTCTTCCATCCGGTCGACTACACCCTGATCAACCGTCGCGTCAGTGCGGCCCGGCTGGGTCATGCGTACAGCTTCCACGGCATCGCCGGCAGCCTTGGTTGGGCCCTGGCGCCGGCGATGCTGGTACCCCTGGCGATCGCGTTTTCCTGGCGCGTGGCCCTGGTGGCGGCCGGTGTGCTGGTCTGTGCGGTACTGCTGCTGATGTGCCTCAACCGTGATCGTCTGCTGCTGGCGCCGGTCGCCATCAAGGCCGGTGCGGCAGTGACCGATGTCGGTCTGGCCTTTCTGCGGATTCCCGCGGTGTGGGCGTGCTTCTGGTTCTTCATGTGTTTTGCGATGGTGATGGCCGGGGTGCAGGCTTTCGCGCCACTGGCCGCGGGCCAACTGCATGGCGTGCCGGCCGGCTTGGTCGCCCTGTGCGTCACGGTCTATATGGTCTGCAGCGCGGGGGGGATGGTGGTGGGCGGCTTTCTCGCGTCCGACCCGTCGCGGTGCGAGCGCGTCGTCGCGGGGGGTGTGGGTGGCGCCGCGGTGGTGGCCGCGATCATCGGCTTTGCGCCTGTGCCGGCACTGGCGGTGCCAGTGCTGTTCGGGGTCATGGGACTGGCGGCCGGGCTGGCCGGCCCCTCGCGCGACCTGCTGGTCAAACGCTCCACGCCGGTGAACGCATCGGGGCGGGTCTACGGCGTCGTGTATTCGGGGCTGGACATCGGCCAGGCCGTGGCGCCGGTGATCTTCGGCGTGCTGATGGACCGCCAGCAATACCAGGGCGTGTGGATCGCCCTGATCGTGCTTCAGTTGCTGCTGATCGTGAGCGGATTCCAGATCAGCTCGGTGCGCCGCACGCCGGCCGCCGTGACCGCCTGAGCGGCCTCGCCCCAAGGCGCTCGCCGGCGGCGTATCCTCGCGCCCATGTACGCGCCATATTTCGGGCTCCGACAAGCGCCTTTCTCGATCGCGCCGGACCCACGCTACCTGTTCATGAGCGAGCGCCACCGCGAGGCACTGGCGCACCTGCTGTATGGCGTGTCCTGCGGCGGCGGCTTCGTGCTGCTGACCGGCGAGATCGGCACCGGCAAGACGACGGTGTGCCGCTCGTTCCTGGAGCAGGTTCCGCCGGACTGTGACCTTGCCTACATCTTCAACCCCAAGCTGACCGCGTTGGAGCTGCTGCAGTCGATCTGCGAAGAGTTCCACGTCCCCTTGCCGCCGCGCGAGGGCGTTGCACGAACCGTCAAGGACTACATCGACCCGCTCAACACCTTCTTGCTGCAGGCGCACGCCCGTGGCCGCAACAGCGTTTTGATCATCGACGAAGCGCAGAACCTAGCGCCTGAGGTGCTGGAGCAGCTGCGCCTGTTGACCAACCTGGAGACCAACGAGCGCAAGCTGCTGCAGATCATCCTGATCGGGCAGCCCGAGCTGCGCGACATGCTGGCGCGCCCCGAACTGGAGCAGCTGGCGCAACGCGTGATCGCACGCTATCACCTGCTGCCGCTCAATGCGCGGGAGACCGCGCAGTACGTGCGCCACCGGCTGGACATCGCGGGCCTGAGCCGCGTCGGACCCTTCGAGCGCCGCGCCATCCGGCGCATCCACCGGCTGGCGCGGGGCAATCCGCGCCGCATCAACCTGCTGTGCGACCGCGCGCTGCTGGGGGCCTTTGCCCGCTCGCGCGGTAATGTCAATGTCGACACGGTCAATGAGGCCGCACGCGAAGTGTTTGGCGAGCGGCCCGCACGGTCGCGGACCCGGCTCGCGGTCATCGGC
This sequence comes from Comamonadaceae bacterium, assembly GCA_947476465.1. Classification (GTDB taxonomy): domain Bacteria; phylum Pseudomonadota; class Gammaproteobacteria; order Burkholderiales; family Burkholderiaceae_C; genus Ramlibacter. The sequence continues at coordinate 100,004 of CANJQN010000007.1, forward strand.
GGCGCCGCTGTGATGGGGGTCGGGGCGGTGATGCTGGCGCTGTATGCCGTCAGTGGAACACGCTGGGGGGGTGGCCCGACGGCCCTGGCCCTGATGCCCCTTTCATCGCTTGGCGTCGCACCGCCGCCGGACGCATCGGCTTCGGACATCGCACGGGCGACGGTGCGCCCGGCCGGGGTCACGCCGGCTGTTCCCGCCACCGCCGGGCCGGTCCGGCTGCTGAGCGAGCTGGATCTGGCCTGGCGCGAACTTTCGGGCCTGTGGCAGGTGGAGCTTCCCGAACGCGGCGCCGCATGTTCCCTGCTGGCCGACCACGACCTGCAGTGCTTCAACCGCAGCCTTGGCCTGCCGCTGATTCGCGCGTTGAACCGCCCCGGTATCGTGACGCTCGACGCGCCGGGTGCGGCGCCGTCTTATGCCTTGCTGGTGCGTCTGACCGACGACAGCGCCACCCTGCGGGCCGCTGGCACCGAACAGACCGTGACGCTGCGCGCGCTGGCAGCACGCTGGAAGGGTGATTTCGCCACGATTTGGCGCGTGCCGCCGGGCTACACCGGAAGTCCCGAGGACGGCTGGCGTGGCCCGGTGCTGAGCTGGGCCGCCACGCAGCTGGCCGACGGCAATGCCAAGGCGCGCGCCGATATGGTTCGCTCGGGCAAGGAAATGCGCGAGCGCCTGCGCACCTTCCAGGTGGCGCAGGGCCTGCCGGCCACCGGCACGCTCACGCCGCTGACCTACATGCAACTCAATCGCGCGGCCGATGTCGACGAGCCGCGCTTGATCACGCAACCCTGAGTAGCCGCCATGTCGTTCATCCTCGATGCGCTGCGGCGCGCCGATGCCCAACGCGAATACCAGGCCGGTGGCGGCTTGCATGCGCAGGCCATTGCGCTGCCGGACGATGATCCCTCAGCGCCACGCTGGCCGACCCGTTCACTGGTGCTGGCCGCGGTGCTCGCCGCCACGGTGGCGGCGGCCATGCTGCTGATGTGGCTGCGGCCAGCGCTGCGTATGGGGCCGGTCACGCCGGTTGCAACGGCCGCGCCGACGTTGGCGCCAGTCTCCACGGTGGCCGCCCCGGCGCCGTCGGGGCCGGCCGATGCGGTGCTGCCGCCGCCGACCGCGGTCGCGCAGACCAGCGCGGCACCGGCCATCCGAAGCAGCCGGCGTCGGCCGCCTGAACTGGCGTCGACTGGGCCGGCGGCTGCGGGCGAAGCGGCAAACGACGCTACGGCCGACGTGCCGCCGCCGAGCGCGGCGCGCACGATGCCCTTGCCAGCGACCGCACCGCCAACCGCACCGCCAACCGCGATGCCGGCAGGAACGCCGGCCACAACGCCAGTCACAACGCCGCCCGCGCGCTCGAGCGCCTTGCCACCGGGCGCGCCGCGTGCCGTCGTGAGCGGCGGTGTGTTTTCTCAGAACGCCGCGAGCCGCATGGTCATCGTCAACGGCCAGGTGTTCGGCGAAGGAGCCGAACCGGTCGCGGGCGTCACCATCGAGCAGATCGCGCCGAATCGCGCGGTGCTTCGCTACCAGGGGCAGCGCTACACCGTGAACTACTGACGTTCGGCGAGCGTTGCAGCGGCGGCTGGAACACCGTCCAGCGGCCGTCCTTGAACAGGGACAGGGCCGAAGACACCCGCGCCTGGCGCGAACCCGCATACATGGCCACGGCGCCAAAGCGCAGGCGTTCCACGGCGACCACGTCGTAGGCCGGGGCGAACACCAGGCCGCCGTGCAGCGCAACCGCGGCCACGAGCCCGCCGGGGTGGTGCCGTTGCTGGTCGAGCCAGAAATCGCGGTCCACGAAGTAGCTGCTGCTCAGACGCAGGACCGCCGCCAGGTTCGCCGCGCCGATCTCGATGGCTTCGCCAGTGGCCCGGGCGGGCATCGGCAAGGCACCGGCCAACGCCATCACCAGGGCCGCCACCGCGCTGCCCAACAGAGCTCGCCACCGATGCGTCATGTGCAATCCCCCGCACTGTAGAGCTCCGATCCCGCGACCGAACTGGGTCGACGGCAAGCACGGTTACCGTTGCGCTGGGGCCAGTGTGGTGGGCAGGTCACGACGATGTGCGCGGGCGCGCTCGCCGGCTTGCGCCCCGGCTCCCCGAGGGCAACTGGTTACGGAACTTGCCTTTCGCGGCTGGGAGCTGAGCCCGACAGTACTTAGCATCGCGGCTTCTATCCCCATCCCTGAAGGACCCCGATGGCACTGCAGTCTCCCTTTTTCAATAACGGCAAGCAGCGCGACAACATCAACGATGCGCCGGCTGTGCGAGCCGCTACACCCACCGGCGTGACGCCTGGCGCCCAGGCGGTACCCCACACAATGGCCGCTTCCTCCGCCGCGACCGCGGCCAACACTGCGGCTGCGGCTGGCGCGACGGCCCCGCAGGAGTCCGAGAGCCGGCTGATCGTTGGTCCCAACATCAAGCTCAAAGGGGTGGAGATCACCGATTGCGACACGCTGGTGGTGGAGGGCTCGGTCGAGGCGACCATGGATTCGCGCTTGATGCAGATCGCCGCCTGCGGTTCGTTCAAGGGCACGGCGGAGATCGACATCGCCGAGATCCGTGGCGCCTTTGAAGGCAACCTGGTGGTGCGCGACAAGCTCACGATCTTCTCGACCGGCAAGGTCAGCGGCCAGATCCGCTACGGCAAGATCGTGATGGAGGAGGGCGCCCAGTTGTCCGGCGAGATTCAGTCTGGCGCCACGGGCGCGGCGCACACCCCGCTGGCACGGCCGCTGCAGCAGTTCAACGCCTGAGGCGGGTCACGCCCAATGAAAAAGGGCCGCTTTCGCGGCCCTTTTCAATTGCCGGCGAAGCGGCTTACTTGACGTGCTTGCCGATCAGTCCGGCCATCTCGAACATGGAGACCTGCGGCTTGCCGAACAGCTCTTTGAGCTTGGCATCGCCGTTGACCATGCGCTTGTTGGCGGCGTCCTGCAGCTTGTGCTTCTTGATGTAGGCCCACAGCTTCGAGACGATCTCGGTGCGCGGCAGGGGGGTTGCACCCACCACAGCGGCCAAGGCGGCATCGGGGGTCAGGGGCTTCATGAAGGCCGCGTTGGGAGTGCGCTTCTTGGCTGGCGCCTTCTTTGCGGCGACCTTCTTGGCCGGCGCTGCCTTCTTGGCGGCTACCTTCTTGGCAGGAGCGGCTTTCTTCGCCACAGCTGCCTTCTTGGCCGGAGCGGCCTTCTTGGCTACCACCTTCTTGGCGGGTGCAGCCTTCTTCGCGGGAGCGGCTTTTTTCGCCGGAGCTTTTTTCGCAGTTGCCATTTTTGACTTTCCTTCTAGAAGTAGATCGTGAAGGCCAGTGAGAACGCCTTTGGAGAGCGCCTTTCACACTGGCAAGGCGGATGCTAAAGGGAAAGAAACGCGCTTCCAAGCGAAAAGTGGCTTTTTTCATTGGGAGATGTCGTTTTTATCCAGAGGAGAAATCGCCGGCTTTGGCCCGCGTGCCCCAGACTGCGCGTCCGGTTGATCTCCAACGGGCCCGTGAAGGCGGGTCGGCGAGCGCCAAATCGATCTCGCGCACGCGCGGCGAAGGTCGCGCCAGGGTGGCCGCCGGCGCGCCACGATGGCCCGGATCCTGCGTGACCTGATGAGCTTTTTCATATGGGGGCGGTCGTTTCGTAATGTGAGAAAGTGTCGTGGTGCGCTGCCGCAATTTTTCTCAATATAAGAAGCGATTATTCGCATTGTGGAATTGTCGACTTAAGTCATTGATTTTTCTATAAAAAATATTTGTCTTATATAAGACATAAGAGAAAAAAATGTCTTCTATAAGACTTAAAGTCATCCCCAGCGCCACCCCTTTCTCACCTTCTCAGAACGGAACCCTTGTCATGACGAACTGGACCCACCTCACCCGCGAACAGCAGATCGCCCAGCTTGAGAAAGACTGGGCCGAGAACCCCCGCTGGAAGAGCGTCAAGCGCGGCTACTCGGCTGCCGACGTGGTGCGCCTGCGCGGGTCGGTCCAGATCGAGCACACGCTGGCCAAGCGCGGTGCCGAGAAGCTGTGGGGCCTGGTCAACGGCGACGCCCGCAAGGGCTACGTGAACGCCTTCGGCGCCATCACCGCCGGTCAGGCCATGCAGCAGGCCAAGGCCGGCCTGGAAGCCGTGTACCTGTCTGGCTGGCAGGTCGCCGCTGACGGCAACACCTCCGAGACCATGTACCCCGACCAGTCGCTGTACGCGTACGACTCGGTGCCCACGATGGTGCGCCGTATCAACAACACCTTCAAGCGCGCCGACGAGATCCAGTGGTCGCGCGGCGTGGGCCCCGGCGACAAGGACTACGTCGACTACTTCCTGCCCGTCGTGGCCGACGCCGAAGCGGGCTTTGGCGGCGTGCTCAACGCGTTCGAGCTGATGAAGAACATGATTGCTTCGGGTGCCTCCGGCGTTCACTTCGAAGACCAGCTGGCCGCCGTCAAGAAGTGCGGTCACATGGGTGGCAAGGTGCTGGTGCCCACGCAAGAAGCCTGCGAGAAGCTCATCTCCGCGCGTTTTGCCGCCGACGTGATGGGCGTGCCCACCATCGTGCTGGCCCGCACCGACGCCGAAGCCGCCAACCTGATCACCTCCGACCACGACGCCAACGACAAGCGCTTCCTGACCGGCGAGCGAACGAAAGAAGGCTTCTACCGCGTCAAGAACGGCCTGGAGCAGGCCATCAGCCGCGGCGTCGCCTACGCGCCCTACGCCGATCTGGTGTGGTGCGAGACCGGCACGCCCGACCTGGGCTTCGCCCGCGAGTTCGCCCAGGCCGTGCAGGCCGCCAGCCCTGGCAAACTGCTGTCGTACAACTGCTCGCCCTCGTTCAACTGGAAGAAGAACCTGGACGACAAGACCATCGCCGTGTTCCAGGAAGAGCTCTCCGCGCTGGGCTACAAGTACCAGTTCATCACGCTGGCCGGCATCCACATCAACTGGTACAACTCCTTCAAGTTTGCCCATGCCTATGCGCGCGGCGAGGGGATGAAGCACTACGTTGAAATGGTGCAAGAGCCCGAGTTCAAGGCGCGCGAGCAGGGCTACACGTTCGTGTCGCACCAGCAGGAAGTTGGCGCCGGCTACTTCGACGACGTCACCACGGTCATCCAGGGCGGCTCTTCCAGCGTGAAGGCGCTGACCGGCTCGACTGAAGAAGAGCAGTTCCATTAAAGGGAAAGCCCACCCCCGAAGCGGCTCACTTCTAGCCGAAGAGCCTCTGCCAGAGGCAGAGGCTCTTCGCAGCCGTCCAGGCCTGCGAAGGCAGGCCCGGAGCCGCGGCCACTCAGCCCCCCACAAGGGGGCGCCACCAGCGGCCCGGCAAAGCCGGTTCCGCGGTGGCTGCTCAATGGGGTCATGGCGTCGCGCAAGAGCCCGGGCGATCCCCGGGCTTTTTTGTGCGCCGGTTTAGAATCAGCGCTCGGCATTCCACAAGGACGAGAAAGGCATCCCGGTTATGACACCGCGAACTACCACCGAAGGGTTCACGACCTGCTGAGGGTCGGGTAAGTCGCGCATGCACTGAATCGGTCCAGGATTCCCAGAGAAAAGCGCGGCAACCGACCGCGCTTTTGTCATTCTTGTCCCCCCAGGCTTTCACTCATGATTCAAATCACGCTCCCTGACGGTTCCAAACGCGAATATCCCGGCCCGGTGACGGTCGGCGAAGTAGCCGCCTCGATCGGCGCCGGCCTGGCCAAGGCGGCTCTGGCCGGCAAGATCGATGGCAAGGTGGTCGACACCAGCTTCGTCATCGATCGCGACGCACCGCTGTCTATCGTCACGGCAAAAGATGCCGACGGGTTGGAGGTGATCCGCCACTCCACGGCCCACCTCTTGGCTTACGCCGTCAAGGAGCTGTTTCCCGAGGCACAGGTGACCATCGGTCCGGTGATCGAAAACGGCTTCTACTACGACTTCTCGTACAAGCGGCCCTTCACGCCCGACGATCTGGCGGCCATTGAAAAGCGTATGGCCGAACTCGCGGCCAAGGACGAGCCGGTGACGCGCCGGGTGCTGCCACGCGACGAGGCGGTGAGCCACTTCAAGAGCATCGGCGAGCACTACAAGGCCGAGATCATTGCCAGCATTCCGCCCGGCCAGGACGTCAGCCTGTACCGCGAGGGCGCCTTCGAAGACCTGTGCCGCGGCCCGCACGTGCCCAGCACGGGCAAGCTCAAGCACTTCAAGCTGATGAAGCTGGCCGGCGCCTACTGGCGCGGCGATCACCGCAACGAAATGCTGCAGCGGGTGTATGGCACGGCCTGGGCCAGCAAGGAGGATCTGCAGCAGTACCTGACCATGCTGGAAGAGGCCGAAAAGCGCGACCACCGCAAGCTCGGCCGCGAGCTGCACCTGTTCCACATCGACGAGCACGCACCTGGCGTGGTGTTCTGGCATCCCAAGGGCTGGACGATCTGGCAGGAGGTGGAGCAGTACATGCGCCGTGTCTACCGCGACAACGGCTATCAGGAGGTCAAGGCCCCGCAGCTGCTGGACAAGACGCTATGGGAAAAGACCGGCCACTGGGAGAAGTACCGCGAGCACATGTTCACGACCGAATCGGAAAAGCGCGACTACGCGCTCAAGCCGATGAACTGCCCGGGCCACATCCTGATCTTCAAGCAGGGTGTCAAGAGCTACCGCGACTTGCCGCTGCGCTATGGCGAGTTCGGCCAATGCCACCGCAACGAGCCCACCGGCGGCCTGCACGGCATCATGCGGGTGCGCGGATTCACGCAGGACGACGGCCACATCTTCTGCACCGAAGACCACATCCTGCCCGAATGCACGGCCTACACGGCGCTGCTGCAGCAGGTCTACAAGGACTTCGGCTTCAAGGACATCATCTACAAGGTGGCCACCCGCCCGGAAAAGCGCATCGGCTCCGACGAGAGCTGGAACAAAGCCGAGCGGGCACTGATGGACAGTCTGCGCGCCTCCGGCTGCGAGTTCGAGATCGCCGTGGGTGACGGCGCCTTTTATGGCCCCAAGATCGAATACACCCTCAAGGACGCCATCGGCCGCCAGTGGCAGTGCGGAACCATGCAGGTGGATTTTTCCATGCCCGAGCGCCTGGACGCCGAGTACGTGGGCGAAGACGGCGCCCGCCACCGGCCGGCGATGCTGCATCGGGCCATCGTCGGCAGCATGGAACGCTTCATCGGCATCCTGCTCGAGCAGCACGCCGGCGCCTTGCCCGCGTGGCTCGCGCCGGTGCAGGTCGCGGTGCTCAACATCACCGATTCACAGGCGCAATACGCCACGGAAGTCGCCAAAATGCTGAGAAATCAAGGGCTTAGGGTTGAGCTTGACCTTAGAAACGAGAAAATTACGTATAAAATACGAGAGCATTCGCTTCAGAAGCTGCCGTATATCCTGGTCGTTGGCGACAAGGAGAAGGCTGCAGGCGCTGCCTCGGTTCGCGCCAGAGGCAACCTAGATCTGGGCGTGATGCCCGTCGAGGCCTTCGTCCAACGCATTTCCCAGGACATCGCCAGCCGTACCTGATTTCATAAGGAAGCCACCATCGCTACTGAATTTCGTGACCGTCGCCACCGCGAGGAACGCAAGCACCGCCTGAACCGTGAAATCATGGCCCCGGAAGTCCGTCTCTCCGGGCCGGAGAACGAGCCCCTAGGCATCGTCAGTCTGCAGGAAGCCCTGCGCATGGCTGGTGAGCTTGATGTGGACCTGGTTGAGATCGCCGCCACCGCCATTCCGCCGGTCTGCCGGTTGATGGACTACGGCAAGTTCAAGTACCAGGAGCAGAAGAAGGCGGCTGAGGCGAAGGCCAAGCAGACGGTCATCGAGATCAAGGAAGTCAAATTCCGGCCGGGCACCGACGATGGTGACTACAACATCAAGATGCGCAACATCCGGCGCTTCCTGGCCGAAGGTGACAAGTGCAAGATCACGCTGCGCTTTCGGGGACGCGAGATCACGCACCAGGAAATCGGCATGGCGCTGTTGAACCGCATCCGCGATGAGTTGGCAGACACCATCCTCATCGAGCAGTTCCCCAAGCTCGAAGGCCGGCAGATGATCATGATGATCGCGCCGGGCAGGAAGAAGCAGCCGGTCGCCAAGGCGCCAACCGAGGCGCAGAGCGCATCGGCCTGATGAGATTCGAGGCGCAAGGCGCTTCGGCTTGATGAGATTCCGGGCGCACAGCGCCTGGGCTTAGACAAAGACAGACAGTTCAGTCGCCTGGGGGTTGGTCGCTCCCAGGTAACAAGTGGCTCGGGGCCAGCAAGTCCGCGGAAGGTTCGCGGCGCCTCACGAGCACAATCAAGAAGGAGCATTCACATGCCCAAGATGAAGACCAAGAGCGGCGCGAAAAAGCGTTTCCGCGTGCGTCCCGGTGGTACCGTCAAGCGGGGTCAGGCGTTCAAGCGCCACATCCTGACCAAGAAGACCACCAAGAACAAGCGCCATCTGCGCGGGTCGGTCGCTGTCCATGAGACCAATATGGGTCACATGGCACAGATGCTCCCGTTCGCTGGCCTCTGATCAACCCGGACGAACAAGGAGTCTCCTATGCCTCGCGTTAAACGTGGTGTAACCGCACGCGCCCGCCACAAGAAAGTTCTCGCCCTCGCCAAGGGCTTCCGCGGCCGCCGCGGCAATGTCTTTCGCGTTGCCAAGGAAGCGGTGATGAAGGCTGGGCAATATGCCTACCGTGATCGCCGTGCCAAAAAGCGCGTCTTCCGTCAGCTGTGGATTGCGCGTATCAACGCCGCCGCGCGTGAACTGGGCATGACCTACAGCCAGTTTGCCAACGGCATCCGCAAGGCCGGTATCGAGATCGACCGCAAGGTCCTTGCCGACATCGCCGTGCACGACAAAGCTGCCTTTGCCGGCATCGTGGAGCAAGCCAGGGCCAAGCTGGCGGCTTGAGTTCACATCGGGTGTTGCCATTTCGGCGGCGCCCGGTGCAACCAACTTGAACGGGGCTAGGGCTTGCAAGGCACTGGCCCCGTTTTTTTTCGCATGACCAACGAACTCGATTCCATTGTCGACAGCGCGCGTCAGGCGTTCGCCGGCGCCGCCACCCCCGCCCAGCTGGAAGACGCCAAGGCGCGCTTTACTGGCAAGGCCGGACGCCTCACCGAGCTGATGAAGGGCATGGCCGCCCTGAGCGTGGAAGACAAAAAGAGCCGCGGCGCCGCCATCAACCAGGCCAAGCAGGCGATCGAGGAGGCCCTCAGCGCCCGCCGCCGTGCCCTGGCCGACGCCGAACTCGAGGCGCAGCTGCACGCCGAATCGCTTGACGTCACACTGCCCGGCCGCATGCGCGAACCTGGTGGCCTGCACCCGGTCAGCCGCACCATGGAGCGCATCGAGCAGATCTTCGCCAGCATGGGTTTCGATGTGGCCGACGGCCCCGAAATCGAGAGCGACTGGCACAGCTTCACCTCGCTGAACAACCCGCCTAATCACCCTGCGCGCTCGATGCAGGACACGTTCTACGTGGACCTCAACGGCGACGACGGCATCCCCTACAACCTGCGTCCGCACACCAGCCCCATGCAGGTGCGCTATGCGCATGCCCACATCAAGAAGCACAGAGACGCCGCGGAGATTCCCGAAATTCGGGTGATCGCGCCGGGCCGCACCTACCGCGTCGACAGCGACGCCACGCACTCGCCCATGTTCCACCAGTGCGAAGGCCTGTGGCTGGGGCGCAATGTGAGCTTCAAGGACCTCAAGGTCGTCTTCACGAACTTCTGCCGCACCTTCTTCGAGAGCGACGATCTGGCGCTGCGTTTTCGGCCCAGCTTCTTTCCTTTCACTGAGCCCAGCGCCGAGATCGACATTCAGTTCCAGAGCGGCCCGCTGGCCGGCCGCTGGCTGGAAGTGGCGGGCGCCGGCCAGGTGCACCCGACAGTGGTGCGCAATATGGGGCTCGACCCAGAGCGCTACATCGGCTTTGCCTTCGGCATGGGCCCCGACCGCCTGACCATGCTGCGTTACGGCGTGAACGACCTGCGCCTATTCTTCGACGGCGATATCCGCTTTTTGCGCCAATTCCGTTGATCCGCCGCCCACCGAATCCGAAGCCCAAAGAACATGCAATTCCCCGAGTCCTGGCTGCGTGAGTTCTGCAATCCGCCGCTCTGCACCCAATCCCTCGCCGACACCCTGACCATGGGCGGCCTGGAGGTCGAAGACCTGCGGCCCGTCGCGCCCCCGTTCACCCAGATCGTGGTCGGCGAAATCAAGGAAGCCGCCCAGCACCCCAATGCCGACCGCCTGCGCGTGTGCCAGGTGGACGTGGGGCAGGGCGCGCTGCTCAATATTGTCTGCGGCGCGCCCAATGCCCGCGCCGGCATTCGCGTGCCTTGCGCCCTGGTGGGTGCGCAGCTGCCGCCCGGCGACGACGGAAAACCCTTCGAGATCAAGCTGGGCCAGCTGCGCGGCGTGGAAAGCCAGGGCATGCTGTGCTCAGCCCGCGAGCTGCAACTGAGCGAAGACCACGGCGGTCTGCTCGAACTGCCCGCCGACGCGCCGATCGGCCAGGACATCCGCAAGGTGCTGGACCTCGACGACACGCTGTTCACCCTCAAGCTCACGCCCAACCTCGCACACGCGCTGAGCGTGTATGGCGTCGCCCGCGAGCTGTCGGCGCTGACCGGCGCGCCGCTGAAGGCGCCGCGCTTCGAGCCGGTGCAGCCCACCCATGACGGGCATGTGAAGGTCCAGGTGACCGCGCCCGACCTGTGCGGCCGTTTTTCCGGGCGGGTGGTGCGCAACGTCAATACCCAGGCCAAGACTCCCAAGTGGATGGTCGACCGGCTGGCGCGTTGCGGCCAGCGCAGCATCACCGCGCTGGTCGACATCTCCAACTACGTGATGTTCGAGTTCGGCCGGCCCTCGCACATCTTTGACCTCGACAAGATCCACGGTGGACTGCATGTGCGCTGGGCCCACCCAGGCGAGCGCCTCAAGCTCCTGAACGGCAACACGGTCGACCTCGACAACCGGGTCGGCGTGATCGCCGACGACATGCATGTCGAGTCGCTGGCCGGGATCATGGGCGGCGATTCGACCGCGGTGTCGGACAGCACGCGCAATGTGTATGTCGAAGCCGCGTTCTGGTATCCGCAGGCGATCCAGGGGCGCTCGCGGGGCTTTAACTTTTCCACCGACGCCGGCCACCGCTTCGAGCGGGGCGTCGACCCCAGCCAGACTGTCGAACACATCGAGCACATCACCGGCCTGATCCAGCAGATCTGCGGTGGCGAGGCGGGCCCGATGGACGACCAAGTGGTCTCGCTGCCCGAGCGCAAGCCGGTCGTGCTGCGCGCCTCGCGGGCGGCCAAGGTGATCGGCATGCCCTTGTCCGTGGCGCAGTGCCAGGAGGCGCTGGCCCGCCTGGGCCTAAACGCGGTCGTTGACGGCGACCTGCTCACCGTCACGCCGCCGCCGCATCGCTTCGACCTCGCGATCGAGGAAGACCTGATCGAAGAGGTGGTGCGCATCGTCGGCTACGAGAACCTGCCCACCACGCCACCGTTGGCGCCCATCGTCGCGCGGCCGGCCGACGAGTCGCGCCGCAGCCGCTTCGCCGTGCGTCACCTGCTGGCCGACCTGGGCTATTTCGAAACCATCAATTTCAGCTTCGTCGAAGCGCACTGGGAGCGCGAGCTCGCAGGCAACGAGCAACCCGTGCGGCTGCTCAACCCCATCGCCAGCCAGATGAGCGTGATGCGCTCCAGCCTCATGGGCTCGCTGCTGCAGGTGTTGCGCCACAACCTCGACCGCAAGGCCGAACGCGTGCGCGTGTTCGAACTGGGCCGCGTCTTTCTGCGCGACGCTGATGTGGCCACCACCGACACCACAGTGCATGGCGTGCACCAGCCCATGCGCGTTGCCGCTCTGGCCTATGGCCCGGCCGACGGTGTTCAGTGGGCTCGCAAGGGGCAGGGCGCGGCCGACTTCTTCGACCTCAAGGGCGACGTGCAGGCGCTGCTGTCACCGCTGGCGCCGCAGTTCCGTGCCGCCACGCACCCAGCCCTGCACCCAGGACGCTGCGCCAGTGTCTGGGTCGATGGGCGCGAGATCGGCGTTTTGGGCGAGTTGCACCCGCGTTGGCGGCAAAGCTGGGAGTTGCCCGGCGCACCTTTGCTGTTCGAGCTCGGCCTGGATGCCGTGCTGGCGCGCAGCGTTCCGGCCTTCGAGACGGTGCCCCGCCACCAGCCGGCCGAGCGCGACCTGGCGCTCATCGTGGGTGACGCCGTCACGCATGCGGCGCTGCTGGCCAGCGTCCGCGCGGCCGACACCGGTGGCCTGCTGCAGGACGCCCGCCTGTTCGACGTGTACAAGCCGCAACAGCCTGGCGGCGGCGTGGCCGCGGGCGAAAAGAGTCTGGCCGTGCGGTTGACGCTGGGCAGCGCGGTCGCCACACTCACAGACGACCAGATCGACACGGCCGTCAAGGCCGTGGTGGAGCGCATCGCCGCTGATCTGGGTGGCCGCTTGAGGACCTGACCGAATGGACGACCCCGACAACAACCGCTCCGCGAGCGACGCCGCCCTGGACTTCACGGTCGAGAGCCTTGAGACGCCGGCGCTCACCAAGGCGCAGTTGTCGGAGTTGCTGTTCGACCAGATCGGTCTGAACAAGCGCGAGTCCAAGGACATGGTCGATGCCTTCTTCGACCTGGTGTCCGAGCGCCTGGTCGATGGCAAGGACGTCAAGATCAGCGGCTTCGGCAATTTCCAGATCCGCACCAAGGCGCCGCGGCCCGGGCGCAATCCGCGGACCGGCGAATCCATTCCCATCGATGCGCGCCGGGTGGTCACCTTCCATGCCAGCCACAAGCTCAAGGAACAGATCCAAACGGGGGGCGGGGGCGAGGCGAGCAGCTGACACGCCGTCCCGGGGCGCCGGCACGTCACCTCCGGTTACGATCGTTCCAGATCTCGCTTTGCAGGCGAGAGTTGTTGCAGTAACCTCTGAGGTTTCTTGCGTACAAGCTTGTTTTCAATGGAGAAACCTCTCCCGAACATCCCCGCCAAGCGCTACTTCACCATCGGTGAGGTGGGCGAGCTGTGCGGCGTCAAGCCGCATGTGCTGCGCTACTGGGAGCAGGAGTTCACGCAGCTGCGCCCGATGAAGCGGCGCGGCAACCGCCGCTATTACCAGCACCATGAGGTGCTCATGATCCGGCGCATTCGCGATCTGTTGTACGACCAGGGCTTCACCATCAGTGGTGCGCGCAACCGCCTGCAGGAGCTCGGCCAGGGCGATCGCGACCGCCGGCGCGGCGGTGACCAACTGCTGGACAACGTCGAGGCGGTCGACGTGATCGAGGTCGATGCCGCCGAAGAAACCGGGTTCGAAGATGAGTTCGACGACGCGGCACCGCTCGAGCTGGCCGACGAGTTCACACAGAAGCTGCTGCAGGTGCGCCAGGAGCTGTTCGAGATTCGCGATCTCTTGTCCCCGACCCGCTGAGGTGGCGGAAGGGGCGCAAACGCAGGCTATAATTTCAGGCTTGACGGCGTGTGGCGCAGCCTGGTAGCGCACTTGCATGGGGTGCAAGGGGTCGAAGGTTCGAATCCTTTCACGCCGACCATTTATTTGAACGGGTTAGCTCTCATAGGGAGTTGACCCGTTTGCATTTCAGGCCGTCGCCGCCAAGCACATCACGAACCAGCACCTTGGGCTGCGAGGCACCGGGCGCAGGCGGCTCGTTCACTCCAGATCGAACGTGTGCAGGCCGAAGTGCCCGCGCCGCCGGTCATCAAAGTAACGCAGCAGGGTTTCGCGCACGGTGCGAAAGGCGATCTCGTCCCAGGGGATCTGGGCCTCGGTGAACAGCTGCGCCTCCTGCGTTTCGGGGCCGGGGGCGAACTGGTCGCTGGTCAGCTGTGCCAGGTAGAACATGTGCACCTGCCCGACCCGGGGCACGCTCAGCATCGACAACAGGCCCTGCATCTCAAAATGCGCCCCGGCTTCTTCGACGGTTTCTCGGGCCGCGCCTTGCGACGTGGTCTCGCCCAGCTCCATGAAGCCTGCCGGCAGGGTCCACTTGCCCCAGCGTGGCTCGATGTTTCGCTTGCACAGCAAGACCTGCTCGCCCAGGTAGGGCACGGTGCCCACCACGTTGAGCGGGTTCTCGTAGTGGATGGTGTCACAGGCCGGGCACACGGCACGCTTGCGGGTGTCGCCATCGTCGGGGATGCGGTAGACCACGGCGACGCCGCAGTTCCTGCAGTGTTTGATGGGGCTGTGCATTGGGCCAGTGTAGTCGGGCGGGAAAGCCCCTGAGTCCCGTGCCCGGGGCCCGAGGCGCCCCTCAGGCTGGCGCCACCTTCAGGGTGAGTGGCGCCAGCCCGTCGACGCCACCCGACAGCACATCCCCGGGCACCACCGCCGCGACGCCTTCGGGTGTGCCGGTGAAGATGAGGTCACCGGCCTGCAACTGCCAGGCCGCCGAGAGGGCTTCGATGGACTCGCCGATGTTCCAGATCAGGTTGCGCACGTTGCTGCGCTGGCGGTCGGTGCCATTGACCCGCAGCCAGATCGCGGCCTGGGCCACGTCGCCGGCCTGCTGCGCCGGCGTGATGGGCCCCATCGGCGCCGAGTGGTCGAAGGCCTTGCCAATGCACCAGGGACGACCCTGTTTCTTCATGTCGTTTTGCAGGTCGCGCCGGGTCATGTCCAGGCCCACGGCGTAGCCGTAGATATGCGCTGCGGCGTCGGCAGCCTTGATATTGCGCCCGCCCTTGCCGATCGCCACGACGAGTTCGATCTCGTGGTGCAGGTTCGTTGTCTGGCTGGGGTAGGGAAGGTTGCCCATCTGGCCCGCTTCCACCGCCACCAGCGCGTCGGCGGGCTTGAGAAAGAAGAAGGGTGGCTCGCGGCCGGTAAAACCCATCTCCTTGGCATGCTCCTCGTAATTGCGGCCGACGCAGTAGATGCGGTGCACCGGAAAGCGCTCGCTGCGGCCCACGACCGGGGCGGACACCACGGCGGGCGGATTGAAGACATAGTTCATGGAAACTCCTTTGGCGATCAGCATGCGCAATGGCGAGCGCTGCTGATCATAGAGGCGCCCTTGACCAGCTCAACCGTACCCTGTGGGTTATCGTCCTACGACATTTTCCGCCGGTGTTGTCCACCCCATCCCACGCTGCCGCGTTGAACTACGGGTCGAGTCGCTTGCTGAAAGAAGAAGGACAGTCATGACAAATTTGCAATCGCCCATGCCGCGCGCCCTTTTGTGCGCCGCCCTGCTGGCGGCCCTCGGGCTGGCAGGCTGTGAATCGATGGACCCGCGCCAGATGACGCCCGCCCAACGCAACACGGCCATCGGCGCCGGCGTCGGCGCATTGGCGGGCGCCGCGGTTGGCAACACGCGCGGCGCCGTCATCGGCGCCGGCGTGGGCGCCCTCGGTGGTTATGTGTGGTCGCGCCACATGGAGCAAAAAAAGCAGGACATGGAGCGCGCCACCGCCGGCACCGGCGTGGCAGTGACGCAGACCGCCGACAACCAGCTCAAGCTGGAAATCCCAAGCGACATTTCCTTTGACAGCGGCCGCGCCGATATCAAACCCAACTTCCGGGCCGTGCTCGACCAGTTCGCCGCCGGCCTGTCGAGTCAGCCGACCACCGACGTTCGCATCGTCGGCCATACCGACAGCATGGGCTCGGACGAGCTCAACGATCGCCTGTCGGTTCAGCGCGCACAGTCCGCACGCGATTACCTCACCGCCCGCGGCGTTCGCGCGCAGCAGATCACCGTGTCCGGCCGCGGTGAGCGTGAACCCATCGCCGACAACAGCAGCGAAGCCGGCCGGGCGCGCAACCGCCGTGTCGAGATCTACCTGGGCGAACGCTCGAACGTTGCGGCGAACCGGTAACGGGCCGATGGCGAACCGCCCGAGCGCGGGGCGCAGCGTCCGGCGCAAGGGCAGGGTTCGCCGGCTCTGTCACGCACGCGGAGTGTCACGAAGGTGAAGCCCAGGCGGTTTATCCTTGCCGCCATGAAGCTGTACAACTACTTCCGTTCCTCGGCCTCGTTTCGCGTCCGTATCGCGCTGGAGCTCAAGGGCTTGCCGTACGAATATGTGCCGGTTCACCTGGTCAAGGGCGAGCACCGCCAGCCGCAGCTGGCGGGCGTGCTGCCCGCTCAGCTGGTGCCCACCCTGGTGACCGACGCCGGCGAGCGCATCGGCCAGTCGATGGCCATCATCGAATACCTTGATGAAGTTCATCCGCAGCCGCCGCTGTTGCCCGCCGACCCGCTGGGCCGCGCGCGGGTGCGGGCCCTTGCGCAGGCCATCGCCTGCGAGATCCATCCGCTGAACAACCTGCGGGTGCTCAAGTACCTCACCCGCGAGCTCAAGGTCAGTGAAGACGACAAGAACACCTGGTACCGGCACTGGGTGCGCCTGGGCCTGGAGGCCTTCGAGGCCGAGCTGGCGCTGCAACCCGCCGCTACCTACAGCCATGGCGCCACGCCCACGCTGGCCGACTGCCTGCTGGTGCCGCAGATCTTCAATGGCCAGCGCTTGAACGTCGACTTTGCCGGGCTGCCGCGCACCATGGCCGTGTTCGACGCCTGCATGAAGCTGCCGGCCTTCCAGAAGGCGCAACCCTCGGCCTGCCCAGACCACGAGGCGTAAAGGTGCCTGCCTTGCGGCCCGAATGGCCCGCGCCGCCGGGGGTGCGGGCCCTGTGCAGCGCGCGCGACGGCGGTGTGTCCGGCGCGCCCTTCGACAGCCTGAATCTGGGCGACCACGTGGGCGACGATCCGGCATTGGTGGCGGCCAACCGCGCCCGGCATGGGCAGGCGCTGCAGGCCCGCCCGGTCTATCTGCGCCAGGTTCACGCGACGGCCGTCGCCCGGCTCACCCACGAAACGCCCGACGGCACGCAAGCCGACGCCTGCATCAGCATCGAGCCCGGCGTGGCTTGCACGATCATGGTGGCCGACTGCCTGCCGATCCTGCTGTGTGACGACCAAGGCCATGTGGTTGGCGCCGCCCACGCGGGCTGGCGCGGGCTGGCGGGCGAGGGCGGTTGGGGCGTGGCGGAGAGCACCGTTGAAGCGATGGCGCAGGCCCTGGCGCTCGGCACCGCCGCCGCCGGCCCGCGTTTGATCGCCTGGCTGGGCCCCTGCATCGGCCCCACCGCCTTCGAGGTGGGGCCGGACGTGCTGGCGGCTTTCACGGCCACCGATGCGGCCGCGGTGGCTTGCTTTAAGCCCTTGCGCGAGGGCAAGTGGCTTGCCGACCTTGCGGCCCTGGCCCGCCGCCGGCTGCGTGCCCTGGCTGTGGACCGCATTCACGGCAACGACGGCAGCGCCCCGTGGTGCACGGTCAGCAACCGCTCACAGTTTTTTTCGTTCCGGCGCGACGGCGTCACCGGCCGCTTCGCGGCCAGCGTCTGGCGTGACTGAAGCGGCTGTGGTCACGCCCTGCGCCGCCTGCCATGCCGCATGCTCGGCGGCCTCGCGCGCCTTGATCGCGCGCTTGCGCGCCGGGGCGCCGAGCAAATACATCACCAGGGCGATCGGCAACAGGCCGTAGAGTACAAAAGTAACCATGGCACCCAAGATGCTTCCGTTGATGTGCGTGGCCTCGACCACGGACATCATCAGGGCGACGTAGAGCCAGCCGATGGCGACGATATACATGAAGTTTTTTCAGCGGTTGGGCTTTGGCGGGCCGCGATATCAAGGTGATACTCACGATGAACCGCGATAGGACGACAGGAAACGATATGCATTCTCAAGCAGACTGGAGCCGGCTTGCCGGGCAATTCCAGCAAGACCTCGGAGAAGGCTGGAAGAAGGCCGCCGAATCCTTCGAGGCCATGGCGCGCAACGCCAACCCATCGGCGAGCAGTGTGCCGCAAGTGCAGTTCGACGCCGAGCAGATGCAGCAATTGCAGCAGGCTTACCTGCGCGAAGCGGCGGACCTCTGGAACAAAGGCCTGGAGCCATCCCCCGACCGGCGCTTCGCCGCCCCCGCCTGGAAAGACAACCCGGTCAGCGCGTTCTCTGCCGCCGTCTACCTGCTCAATGCGCGCACGCTGCTGGGCATGGTCGAGACCGCGCAGAGCGACGAGAAGACCAAGGGCCGCCTGCGCTTTGCCGTCGAGCAGTGGCTCGCGGCCTCGGCGCCCAGCAACTTCATGGCACTCAATCCCGAGGCGCAGAAGAAGGCCGTGGAAACCAAGGGTGAGAGCATCGCCAAGGGCATGGAAAACCTGTGGAAGGACATCCAGCAGGGCCACGTCTCCATGACCGACATGAGCCTGTTCGAGGTCGGCCGCAACGTCGCCACGACCGAGGGCGCGGTCGTGTTCGAGAACGATCTGTTCCAGCTGATCGAATACCGGCCGCTCACCGCCAAGGTGTACGAGCGCCCCTTCCTGGTGGTGCCGCCGTGCATCAACAAGTTCTACATCCTCGACCTGCAACCCGACAACTCGCTGGTGCGCTTTCTGGTCGAGCAGGGCCACCGTACCTTCGTGGTCAGCTGGCGCAACCCCGATGAGTCGAGCCAGCAAAAGACCTGGGACGACTACATCGGCGACGGCGCCATTCGCGCCATCGAGACGGTGCGCGAGATCGCGGGCACCGAGCAGATCAACGCGCTGGGCTTTTGCGTCGGCGGCACGATCCTGGGCACGGCGCTGGCCGTGCTGGCCGCGCGCGGCGAGAAGCCGGTCGCTTCGCTCACCCTGCTGACCACCCTGCTGGACTTCACTGACACCGGCGTGCTCGACCTCTTCATTGACGAGGACTTCGTCAAGTACCGCGAGATGCAACTGGGCCGAGGCGGCCTGCTCAAGGGCCAGGAGCTCGGCTCCACCTTCAGCTTCCTGCGCCCGAACGACCTGGTGTGGAATTACGTGGTCGGCAACTACCTCAAGGGCGAGACGCCGCCCCCCTTTGACCTGCTCTACTGGAACAGCGACTCGACCAACCTGCCGGGTCCGATGTTCACCTGGTATCTGCGCAACACCTACTTTGAGAACAACCTGGTCAAGCCCGGCAAGCTCACGGTGTGCGGCCAGAAGATCGACCTGGGCAAGATCGACATCCCAGCTTACATCTATGGCTCACGCGAGGACCACATCGTGCCCATCGGCGGCGCTTATGCCTCGGTGGCGCACCTGGGCGGCAAGAAGCGCTTCGTCATGGGCGCCTCCGGACACATCGCCGGCGTGATCAACCCGCCCGCCAAGAAAAAGCGTTCTTATTGGACCTCCGATCGCTTGCCCAAGTCCGTTGATGCGTGGATCACGGGCGCCACCGAGCATCCTGGCAGTTGGTGGACTGACTGGTCCGCCTGGCTTAAGCCAATGGCGGGCAAGCAGGTTCCCGCGCCCAAGGCGTTCGGACGCGGCAAGCACAAGGTGATCGAACCGGCCCCCGGCCGCTACGTCAAGGCCAAAGCCAAGGCCTGAGCCAACCCCCGTTTTACAAACCTCCTGAAGAGACACCATGGAAGACATCGTCATCGTTTCCGCCGCGCGCACCGCCGTCGGCAAGTTCGGCGGCTCGCTCGCCAAGATCCCCGCGACCGAACTTGGCGCCATCGCCATCAAGGAAGCCCTGGCTCGCGCCAAGCTCGACCCGGCCCTGGTGGGTGAGGTCATCATGGGGCAGGTGTTGGCGGCGGGTGCCGGGCAGAACCCGGCGCGCCAGGCCCTGCTCAAGGCCGGCCTGCCCAAGGAGGTGCCGGGCCTGACCATCAACGCGGTGTGCGGCTCGGGCCTCAAATCCGTCATGCTGGCAGCGCAGGCCATCGCCTGGGGCGACGCCGAGATCGTCGTGGCCGGTGGCCAGGAGAACATGAGCGCGTCGCCTCACGTGCTCATGGGCTCGCGCGACGGCCAGCGCATGGGCGACTGGAAGATGATCGATTCCATGATCGTCGACGGCTTGTGGGACGTCTACAACCAGTACCACATGGGCGTCACCGCCGAGAACGTCGCCAAGGCCTACGGCATCGACCGCGCCGCGCAGGACGCCCTGGCCCTGGCCAGCCAGCAAAAGGCCACCGCGGCCCAGGATGCCGGCCGCTTCAAGGACGAGATCGTCCCGGTCCTGATCCCACAGCGCAAGGGCGACCCCCTGGTGTTCGACACCGACGAATACGTCAATCGCAAGACCAACGCCGAAGCCCTGGCAGGCTTGCGCCCGGCCTTCGACAAGGCCGGCTCGGTCACCGCCGGCAATGCCTCGGGCCTCAACGACGGCGCCGCCGCCGTGGTGTTGATGAGCGCACGCAAGGCCGCCGCGCTGGGCCTCAAGCCGCTGGCGCGCATCGCCGCCTTCGGCACCTCGGGCCTGGACCCCGCCACCATGGGCATGGGGCCGGTGCCGGCTTCACGCAAGGCGCTGCAACGCGCCGGCTGGAGCGTCCAGGACGTGGACCTGTTCGAGCTGAACGAGGCGTTCGCGGCACAGGCCTGCGCGGTCAACAAGGAGCTTGGCATTGATCCTGCTAAGGTCAATGTGAACGGTGGCGCCATCGCCATCGGGCACCCCATTGGGGCATCGGGATGCCGCGTGCTGGTCACGCTGCTGCACGAGATGCGGCGGCGTGAGGCGCGCAAAGGCCTTGCGGCCTTGTGCATCGGCGGCGGCATGGGGGTCTCCCTCGCTGTCGAACGCACTTGAACCCGCACACTGTTATCGGCCGACGTGTTTTTAAATAGAAGGAGACGACCATGAGCCAGAAAGTAGCGTATGTCACCGGTGGCATGGGTGGGATCGGCACCGCCATCTGCCAGCGGATGCACAAAGAGGGTTTCACGGTCATCGCCGGTTGCGGCCCTACGCGCGATTTCGACAAGTGGGTGGCCGAGCAAAAGGCGCTTGGCTACACCTTTCATGCATCGGTCGGCAACGTCGGTGACTGGCAGAGCACCTGCGACGCCTTCACCAAGGCGAAGGCCGCGCACGGCCCGATCGATGTGCTGGTGAACAACGCCGGCATTACCCGCGACCGCATGTTCGTCAAGATGTCGCGTGAAGACTGGGACGCGGTGATCGACACCAACCTCAACTCCATGTTCAATGTCACCAAGCAGGTGGTGGCCGACATGGTCGACCGGGGCTGGGGCCGCATCATCAACATCTCCTCGGTCAACGGCGCGAAGGGCCAGGCCGGCCAGACCAACTATTCGGCGGCCAAGGCGGGTATGCACGGCTTTACCATGGCGCTGGCGCAGGAGTTGGCCGGCAAGGGCGTCACTGTCAACACCGTCAGCCCGGGTTACATCGGCACCGACATGGTCAAGGCCGTCCGACAGGACGCGCTCGACAAGATCATCGCCACCATCCCGGTCAAGCGCCTGGGCCAGCCCGCAGAGATTGCCTCCATCATCGCGTGGGTGGCCTCCGAAGACGGCGGCTATTCCACCGGCGCCGATTTCTCGGTCAACGGCGGCTTGCACATGGGTTGATCCGGGGCACGGTTTCGTGCGAGGGCGGTGCTGCCAGCATGTGATGCATGCACCAGCAGACCCCAGTGGCCATTCGCCGCCAGTGAGACCAGCTTGCGCACCGTGTCGGCTCCCGTGCCGACCAAAGGCATCGGCGAGTTGGGCTCTAGAGGCCTGCTCAGGGCAACCAGGCGGTGGCCGTGATGTTGATGACCGAGCGGCACCAAGTGTATTGCGTCGGTGCCCATTGCCTTTCAGACGCTGCGCTCGTGTGGGCTCGCCTAGGGCATCGAGAGCACGTGGATCGCCAGGGGATCGCGGTAGACCACGTGGCCGCCGCCGCCACGTACATCACCATGTCCAGCAGGGCTGGCCAGGTCAGGCCTGTGAGCCGGCCGATGAACCCAATATGCGGCGCCGGTGCCGAAAGCCCGTCGTGCCGACGACGGTGCGCCTGGCCGGCGCGCATTCGCCACAACGAGAACAGCCGCCGCGCCCGGGGTGCGCGGGCCGATCAGCCGAAGTTCAAGAACAGCTTGCTGTAGGGCCCCTTGAGCTTGCCGAGCGCGTCCTTGATCTGCGCCTGATCTTGCGCCAGAACCGCCTTCTTGAGTAGCTCGACGGACCCTTCGACCGAACGCAGCATCGCCGGGAATTCGGCGGATGCCGCAACCTCTTTCGGGGCTTCGCCCTTGAGCTTGCCGGCCAGAAACTCGAGCGCGCCGACCTGCGCCATGAGATGCAGGGTGCCCCCCGGTTGGGCGAGCAGCTTGCCGCCGTCGTTCAGCACATGCTCCATCTGGGCGTGATAGGCGTTCATGTGATCGCTGTAGGTGATGACGCCATTGCGGCGGCGCAGCTGAGCCATCAGCTCGCGCGCCTCCTCCAAGGTCTCATGGGCCTCGGTGAGTTTGCCGGCGCGGATCTGGGTGTCCGCCTTCTGGTAGACCTTGGCCACGGCCGCCAGCGTGGTGGAAAACGCCGGATCCCGGTCGTAGGGGGCGCCGGGCTTGGCGCCGTAGCGGTCGGCAAACGCCTGCCAGCGCTTGCGGGCCTCGGCCATCGTCTGCTCGGACTCGGTCTGCGCCTTGCTGTTCGTGCGGAACAGGACGGCGCGGTAGGGCCCATAGGCGTCGGTCATCGCGTCGGTGACGGGATCCGCCGCGGTGGCCGCGAACGCTACGGCCAGGGTCAATGAGCCAATGGCGAAATGGATGGTTTTCATGTTGGCTTTCGTGGTGATTGGATTTACTTCTGCAAGACGCCGTCGGCGTCCAGCACGCGTACGGTGATGGGCAGACTCTGTCCGACGCTTTGCGTGACTGTGCAATACGTTTCAAAGGAGCCGAGCACCCGGTCCAGCCGCTCCAGCTGAGCGGCCGGCACGCCCAGGTGCAGCGTCGCCTCGATCCGCAGCACGCGCAGGCGGCCTTCCGGATTGCGTCCCACCTCAGCCTGGACCGTGCAACGCATGGGCTCGGGGTTCTGCTTGAACTTTCTCAATGCGAACAGCAGCGAGTCGCTCAGGCAGTTGCCCACGGCCGCACACAGCAACTGCACCGGGGATGGCCCGGCCGCCTGGCCCAGGGGCGGCGGTTCGTCCCCGAGCAGCGGCGGCACCGGCGCACCGAAGTCGATGGAAAACTGGTAGTCGCGCTGCTGAGTCAGCGACACGTTGATCTGGGTGTTGTTCATGGGCGGGTGCGGTGAAATCGGGTAAATGGCTGGCGCGAACACACTTTATCTAAAAATATATTGTGTGTCGATGAAGTATTTGATGAAAGGGTTGACGCAGGTCAAATGGGAGCGACGGGGCAAGTGCTGCCGCTGGGCCGCCCGTGCCGGCCAAGCGGGTGAGTCCTTACCGTGAAAACAGTCTTGACACTCCTGCCCCTTCCATTCCAAACTCTCTGAAAACGTTTTCTTGAAAGGTTGGATTGCTCATGCGCGCACGCCACATCACCGTGGTGGAAGTGGCCCGGCACGCCGGCGTGTCGCTCGCGACCGTCTCGCGCGTGATCAACGGCACGGCCGTGGTGTCGCCCGACAAGCGCCAGCAGGTCGAGCAGGCGATGCTGGCCCTGAAGTTCCAGCCCGACCCCATGGCGCAGGGGTTGCGCAGGGGCCAGACCAATGCGGTGGCGCTGCTGGTCGGCGACATCGCGCAGCGCCATTTCGCGCAGCTCACCCAGCACGTTCAGGCGGCGCTGGAGTCGCAGGGCAACGATTTGCTGCTGTTCAACCTTGGCCACCAGCAAAAGCGCCTCGAGGACTTCCTCGAGCGCGCCCTTCGTATGAAGCTGCGCGCCGTGGTTGTGGCCACCACCGATACCCTCACCCGTCCGGTGTTCGAGGCGGCGCGCAAGCTGCTGTCCGACGGCATCAAGGTGATTTCGCTGGGGCAGGATCTCACCCGCCAGGGCATCCCCTCCGTCGTCCACGAGGAGCACCAGGCCACGCGCGGCTCGGTCACGCACCTGGTGTCGCTCGGTCACCAAAGCATTGCCTATGTGGGGCGCATCCGTGGCTCGGCCATCGGCAGCGCGCGTTTCGCCGGCTACCGCGACGCGATGCGCAAGGCCAACCGATTCGATCCCGCGCTCGTGTGGGACATGTCGTTTCGCTACGCCGCCGGCTATGAATCCGTCGCCAAGGCGCTGGCCGAAGGGCGCGAGTTTTCAGCGCTGCAGGCGGGCAGCGACGAGATCGCCTTGGGCGCGATCGCCGCACTCCACGACCGCGGCCTGGCCGTGCCGAAAGACGTGGCGGTGGTCGGGTTCGGCGACATCGACCTTGCCGGCTTCGTGCGCCCGGCGCTGACCACTCTCAGTTCGAGCCCGCTGCAGGCCGCAGATCATCTGGCGCAGCTTGTGCGCGACGACTCGCCCACGTTGCCCGAAGACCCGCCCTGCATCCTGCTGCCGCGCCAGCTGATCGTGCGCGCGTCTTCAGGCCAGTGAGCCCCACAGGAACACGCTGATGCCCGACTCGCCTATCCGTCTCGATGTCCATGCCCACCTCGTGCCGCTGACGCCGCACAATTTTCCCGGTGACGAAGCGGGCGCGCATTGGACGCCCCAGGGGCGCCTGGTCGTGGACGGCGTCGAGCTGTCGAGCGCGCAGGTGTACCAGCCGCAATCCCTGCTGGCCTGGATGGACCAGCACGCCGTGGATATCGCCTGGGTTTCCGTGCCCCCCACGCTGTACCGGGCCGAGTTGGACGCCGCGTCGGCGCTACGCTGGTGCCGCCTGCTCAACGCCGCGCTGGACGCCGTGGTGGCGCGGCATCCCACTCGCCTGCAGGCGCTGCACCACCTGCCCATCCAGCACCCACAGGAGGCGAGCCGCATCGTTGCGGACGCGGTGGGCGCCGGACACCGCCGCTTCGCCATGGCGGCCGGCGACCCCGTGGGCCTGCGCACGCTGTCGAGCCCCGAGTTCGAGCCGCTGTGGGCGGCCCTGCACGCGGCCCGCGCATTCCTGTTCCTGCACCCGGGCCGCGCCTGCGACCCGCGCTTGCGCCAGCTTTCGCTCATGAATCTTTTGGGTGGCCCCGGCGAGACGGCGCTGGCTGGCGCTCACCTGGCCATGAGCGGCGTTGCCGAGCGCTATGGCGACATCACGTTCTGCCTGGCCCATGGCGGCGGCACGCTCGCCGCCGTGGCAGGGCGGCTGCAGCGCGGACAGGACACTGGCCGCGAGGGCGCCTGGGCGGGCGGCGAAAAGGTGCGCGTGGCGCTGCGCCGCTTTTGCGTCGATTGCATCACCCACGACGCCGCATCCCTGGAGCTTGCCGCCGCCACCTTCGGCCCTGGGCGCATCGTGTTCGGATCGGACTGGCCGTTTGCGATGGGCTTGTCGCAGCCACGCCAGCAGCTCGATGGCGTCACGCCCGCGCTGCTGGCGCGCATCCTTCAGGACAATGGCGCAGCCTTGCTCCAGCAGCACGGCGGGAAGGGCAGGGCGGCATGAACCACCGCGCGACGCTGCGTCCGCCAGAGGCGGTCATGAGCCCGCAACGCATGGCGGCCATCGTCTCCACGCCGCTCTGTTTTCCCCGTTCCGCCATGCGCGAGCTTGTCAACGGCCGCTGGCAGGTTCGCAAGCTGCGCTTCGATCTGGACGAAGAGGGCCGCGGTGAGGTGCTCTACCAGCTGGAAGGCGGCGGCTGGTTGTTTCACTTTTTCCTGGTCTCGCTCAAGCTGGACGAGGCCCAGAAGACAGACCGAAATTACGCGGCGAGCTGGGATGCCATGGGCGTTCTGTGCCAGGGCGAGTGGACTGCGCAGCGAGAGGCGCACCTGCGGCGCGAGGTGCCCAGGCAACGCGCGGGCTTCGCGGATTACGACACCCTGATGTATGCCCGCGGCAATCGCAGCGCGCGCATCTTCGACCATGTCGTGGACAGCCTGGCCCGTGGCGAACAACCCGACATGCGCGTGATCGCGCCGGTGGGCTACATCCTGCGCACCACGGCCTTCATCGGCAACGGCCAGCTGGGCACGCGCGCCTTCGCCGGGTTTGAGCCCGATCATCCGCTGCGCCGGCCCTATCACGCGCAGTTCTGCTCCGGCTTCATGCTGCGCGAATACGTGTTCGACCTGGTCGACCATATCGCCAGGGCCCGCAGCCCGCGCGCGGTGCGGCTCGCGCCGGCCTGGCGGCGTTATCTTGGGCTGGGCAACTCGGCGGCGACCGGGTTGTCCGCTTTCGCCGCCAATCACCCGCACCTCATGCACCAGTGGACGCTGGCCAACGAGGCCGCCATCGCGCAGGCCCGCGACGCGGCGGCAGCGCCGGGCGACGCCGCCGTGAGGCACTTCGCGGCGTTGCTGGACAAGGCCATCGAGCACTTCACCGAAGGCGCCCGCCCGGAGGATGGCGTGTTCCTGCCGCCGCAGGCGCTCGCCGCCGAGCTCTCCCAAGCGCAGGCGGTGCTGGCGCACTACCGGCAATCGGGCACCCTCTTCGGGCGGCGGGTGGATCGGCCATGGGCGGCGCTGTGCGAGTGGGCCGGTGCGCATCTGCGCGCCGACGCGGTCGAGGTTTTGCGGGCCATCGCGCTCGAAGTGCATCCGCACATCGTCCAGAGTTTTTCCGAGGCCTTCCAAGCGTCTGAGCGCTTGGCCGTCCAGCCGGCCATGCCCGCGGCGCAACTGGCGGCCTTGGTGGACCGGCAGTACCGATGGGCGCTGCAAGGCAGCGACGCCCCGGGCGCCGGTCACTACTTCTGGTATCGCTGCGCTTCGGCGCCGCGCGACGTGCGCCGCGGGCCACGCGGCCCGGCGCCCGAGCTCGAACACGAAACCACCTTCGATACGCAGCGGCAAGTGCGACGGCTTCGCGATCACCTGGCCACCGTGGCCCCGGACCTGCCGGCCGCCGACATCGTCTGCGCCAGGCCCGACCTGCGCCACATCGTCAAGCGCGTGCAGTCGCTGGCCGGACTCGATTACGCCGAGCTGCATGAGGATTACCTCGGCGAGCGCTACTCGCCCTTCGCCTCGATCCGTTTTCCGCTGACCTTCTTCGGCATGGACAAGCTCGAGGCGGCACCACCGAAGTCGGTGCGCGGCGTCTTCCTGCAGGGCGCCCCGATCGCGGAAGACGTGGCCGCCGGGCAAGATGGCGCATGGCCTTTCCCGCTCATTCCCAGTGAGCAAGGCCCCGACGTCGAACTTGCGCCCTTGCCGGCCGCGGGTTTGGGCGCGCTGGTGCGCAATGGCGCGGCGCTTCAGGCGCAGGCGCCGCGCACGCTGCGCCTGGCGCCGGCCGAACTCGCGCGCATGGTGCAAGTCGCGGTGCAGGGGCACGGCGCCAGCCTGGGCGTGGCGCAAGACGCAGGCTCGCTGGCACTGATGGCGCACTGCGCTGGCGAGCCGGTCATCGCATCGGTGCTGGCGCATTGCGGCAGCCACATCGGGCGTTCACTGGGGCAGTGGGATCTGCGCGATCCGGCGTCCAGCCGGCCTGACCGGGACGTGCTGCGCGTCCAGGGTGGCTCAACACTGCTGGCCGCCGCAGCTGCGGCGGATCTGGCGCTGGCCCGCGCGGCACGCAGGGCGGACGGCGTGGCGGCCTGCCTGGCGGTGCGGGCCTTCGATGGCTGGCTGGCCGAAGGCCTTGCGCTGCGCTGCGCGGAGCAGGGCCGGCTTGGCCTGCTGTGCTGGCAATCGCACGACCGGGCAGGCGCGGCGCGCAGCGGTTTCGCGCTCGCATGGCCGAGCGGCGGTGGCATTGCGTGGATCAAGGGCGAGCTGCCGGCCATCGCCGCCGTTCACCTGGCGCTCTTGACGGACGCCGCACACCCGGGCAGCCAGGCTCGTCTGGCGAACCTCGACGCGGCGCAGGGCACTTGGCCCGACGCGGTCGCAGGGCTGCTTGCCCCGGTGGACCCTCCAGCGGGCCCGCACGGCGCTGCCGCGCATGAGGAAGCCGACGCTGTGGGCTTCGCACTGCTGGCCGCCCCGGTGCCCGCGGCAGTCAGCGCCGACGATCTGCTGGCGGCCTTGCAGCGCCGCAACGTTCGGGCCGGCTATGGGAGCGCCGACGAACGGGAAAGGCTCGAGCGCCAGTGGCAGCAGCGCGGCGTCGAGCTCAGTGCCAATGACTTCGACGCGCTGGCCCGGGCGGGTCAGTCGCTGCTCGTACCCCAGGAAGACGAGCGCCGGTTTCTCGCGCCCGGATTCGACCCCCTCAAAGGTTTCTGAAAAGGAAAGAACAATGTCCGAACTGGTGATCCGCCCCGAAGGCGTGGAGTACGAAGGCAAGTCCTACAGCATCGTCGACGGCCTGTCGATGCCCACGCCCGAGCGGCGATGGTTCGAGCAGTACCGGGGCGCGCCGCTGGCGGCTGTCAACACCACGATCTCGGTCTGGGAGAACGCCGCCGAAACCCTGGCCCTGCTGGGCAAGTGGCGCCAGGTGCTGGCCGCCAACAGCGACATCGTCGCCCAGGCGACCAGCGTCCAAGAGATCGAGGCGATCCGGCAGTCGGGCCGCACCGCGCTCGTCTTCGGCTTTCAGAACACCGCGCCGGTGGAGCACAACCTCGACCTGTTCGCCATGTTCCGCAGCATGGGCGTGTGCATCATGCAGCTGACCTACAACCTGCAAAACTACATTGGCTGCGGCTACTGGGAGGAAAAGGACACGGGCATTTCCTCGCGCTTTGGCCGCAAGGCGCTGCAGGAGATGAACCGCGTGGGCATCTTGATCGACCTGTCGCACTGCGGCGAGCGCACGACGCTCGAGGCCATCGAAACCTCGGCCCAACCGGTGGCCATCACCCACGCGAACCCGCGCGATTTTGTCGGCAAGGGTGTTTATGGATCGGGCCGGCAAAAGACAACCGAAGCGATCAAGGCGCTGGCCGCCCGCCGCGGGGTGATCGGGTTGTCGCCGAACCGGAACATGACGCAGTACGGCGCGGCCACCACGCTGGAGCAGTTCGGCGACATGGTGGCGTGGACGGCCGACCTGATCGGCGTCGACGCGATCGGCCTGGGCAGCGACTACTGCCCCGGCCACACCGGCGCGGTGCGAACCTGGTGGCGCTATGCCCGCTGGTCGCGCGAAAGCGCGCCGGCCGAACAGATGACGATGGCCCCGCATGAGGGCTGGTCTGATTGGGTCAAGACGCCGGCCGGTCTGCACAACATCATCCCGGAACTGGCGCGCCGCGGTTTCCATCCAAACGAGATCGCCCAGATGATGAGCGGCAACTGGATGCGCTTGTTCTCGGAAACCTTCACCGCCCGGCCCGACATTTCCGCTTGAGTCCTCGCGTCTTTTTTTATCCCCAACCCACAGGAAGCCATTGCCATGTTGAACGTTAAAAGACTTCTCAGCGCCTGCGCTGCACTGTTGCTGGTGACCGCCGCCTCGGCGCAGTCGGCCGACTATCCGAACAAGCCGATCACGCTGGTGGTCCCCTTCGCGCCAGGCGGCTTCGTCCATGCCGTCGCGCTGATGATGAGCGAGGGCATGAGCAAGCAGCTGGGCCAGCCGCTGGTGGTGACCAACCAGCCGGGTGCCAATGGCATCGTCGCGGCCAACGCCGTGGCCAAGGCCGCCCCGGACGGCTACACCATCTTCCTGCCCACTGCGAGCATCCTGACCGTCAACCCGCACCTGTACAAGAACGTGCAGTACGACCCGCACGTCGACTTCGTCACCATCGGGCAGATCGTCAACACGTCCAACCTGTTCGTCGTCAAGGCCGACAGCAACATCAAGAGCTTCAAGGACCTGGTCGATCAGGCGCGCACCCGAGCCGATGCCGTCTCGTATGGCTCGTCTGGTGCTGGCAGCGTGCAGCACCTGGCCGGCGAGGCCCTGCAGCAGCAGGCGGGTGTGAAGCTGCTCCACGTGCCGTACAAAGGCATCGCGCCCGCGCTCGCCGACGTCATGGGCTCGAACCTCACCGTGGTGTTCTCCGATGCGTCCGCCATTGGCCAGGTCAAGGGCGGAACCTTGCGCGCGCTGGCCGTCTCGCCCAAGCGGCTGGACGACCTGCCGGGGGTGCCCTCCTTGTCCGAAGCGGCGGCCGCCGCCGGGCTGCCAAACTACCAGGCCCCCACCCTGTGGTATGGGCTCGTGGCGCCCAAGGGTACGCCAGCGGGTGTCATCGCCAAGCTCAATGCGGCCATGGCCGAAACCATCAAGCGTCCCGATGTACGCCAGCGCATGTTCGGCGCCGGGGCAACGCCCTCCGAGGACACCAGCAGCGCATTCTTCTCGTCGGTCATCAAGTCAGACTTCGACCGCTACGGCACCTTGATCAAGACCTTGAACATCAAGGTCGAGTGAGCGCTTGACCATGCATGAACATCTGCGCGATTTCTACATCGGCGGCCAGTGGGTTGCGGCCGCCGGGCCCCGCACGCTCGCCGTCATCGACCCGGCCTCGGAACAAGCCGTGGCCACCATCGCGGCGGCGGACCCGTCGGACGTCGACCGTGCCGTCGCGGCCGCGCGCCGCGCGTTCGAACCCTGGTCGCAATCCTCAGTGGCGCAGCGCATCGAACTGCTCGCGCGAATCGAACAAGGCTTTCAGGCGCGCCAGGACGATTTGTGCCGCGCGATGTCACAGGAGATGGGCGTGCCGATCACCGCGGCGGCCGCCATTCACTTCGGCAGCGGGCCGGCCCACCTGAAGGAGACGATCCGCGTCCTGGAGCGTTTTGCCTTCGACGAGCTGCGCGGCACGACCCTGGTCACCCATGAGCCGATCGGTGTGTGCGCGCTGATCACGCCCTGGAACTTCCCCATCAACCAGGTGGTGTGCAAGGTCGCGCCCGCGCTGGCCGCCGGCTGCACCATGGTGCTCAAGCCGAGCGAGGTTTCACCGCTCAGCGCCTTGATCATCGCGCAGATCCTGCACGACGCCGGCGTGCCGGAAGGCGTGTTCAACCTGGTCAACGGCGACGGCGCCGTCACCGGACACGCCCTGGCGTCGCACCCGGACGTGGACATGGTGTCCTTCACCGGTTCCACACGCGCGGGCATCGCCATTGCCAAGGCCGCGGCCGACACGGTCAAGCGGGTGGCGCAGGAGCTGGGCGGCAAGTCGCCCAACCTGCTGCTGCCCGACGCCGACTTTCCGCGCGCCGTCACGCTCGGGGCCAATCGTTGCTTCAACAACAGCGGGCAGTCCTGCGTGGCACCCACGCGCATGCTCGTGCCGCGCGAGCGCATGGACGAGGCCGCCGACCTTGCCGCGCAGGCGGCCCGGGCCGCCCGTGTCGGCCACCCCTCGGACCCGCAGGCCATGTTGGGTCCCGTCGCCACGCAGGCGCAGTTCGAGAAGGTGCAGCGCCTGATCGCCGAGGGCATCGCCTCGGGCGCGCGCCTGGTCGTCGGCGGGCCAGGCCGCCCCGAGGGAATGGAGCGCGGATGGTTTGTGCGCCCGACGGTGTTTGCGGACGTCGACGCGGCCATGAGCGTCGCGCGCGAGGAAATCTTCGGCCCCGTTCTGTGCCTGATCGGCTATCAGAACGAGGAGGATGCCATCCGCATCGCCAATGACACCTGCTACGGGCTCGCTGCCTATATTCAATCGGCCGACCTCGAGCGCGCGCGCGCCGTGGCCCGCCGCTTGCGCGCGGGCAACATCCAGATCAACTACCCGCCGGTGGACCGCGGCGCGCCGTTCGGCGGCTACAAGCAGTCGGGCAACGGTCGCGAGTGGGGGGAGTTCGGACTGCTTGAGTATCTGGAGATCAAGGGCATCCAGGGCTGGGCGCCGCAGGGGTGAGGCTTGTTGCTGGATGCGCAGGAAGTAGTTGGCGGCCGTGTGGACGCCGATTGACATGACCGGCGCGGCCCATAGAATCATCGCAGCGACACCAAACGACTTGGTGCTTTCAGACGCCAGTTCAACGGAGACAACCTAATGGACGCAACCAGGTGCTTGGCGGAGTTTGTCCATCGTTCGCGATGGGAGGCGCTTCCGCAGGCGGTTCGACACGAGTCGGTGCGCGTATTCGTGAACTGGGTCGGCGGCGCCTTCGGCGGTGCGCGCCATCCTGCTGTCTCGAGTTGCCTTGCCATGGTGCAGGCATTGAACGGGCCGCCCCAGGCGACAGCCCTCGGTCTCGGCCAACGCCTCGACCTTCTGGGCGCCACACTCGTGAACGGGCTCAGCGCGAGCGCACACGCGTTCGACGACACGCATCTGAGTTCGATCGGTCATCCGTCGGCGCCCACGGTGGCCGCGCTTCTGGCGTACGCCGAACTCCATCCGGTGTCGGGACAGGATTTTCTGCATGCGCTGATCCTGTCCAACGAGGTGCAAACCCGCTTGAGCCGCGCACTCACGGAGAACCCGGGCAACTGTCATGTGGGGCTGTACATGACCGGCCTGACCGGCGCGGCGGGCGTCGCGGCCGGCATCGGAAAACTGCTTGGGCTCGATGTGCGGCAGTTGGTCTGGGCGATCGGTATCGGGGCCTGCCAGGGCGGCGGGTTTCGGGCGTCGCACGCGTCGATGTGCAGCGGCTTCATACCGGCCAATGCCGGGCGCAATGGTCTGCTGGCGGCGCTGCTTGCGGCCAAGGATTTCACCTGCAACGACAACGCGCTGGAGACCCGCAACGGGTTTCTGGACGTCTTTGGCGCCCCGGCCAACCTGCCCGCACTGACCGCCGGCCTGGGCGAGCAGTACGAGTGCATGAACATCGCCGCCAAGCCGTTTCCCGCGGGCTGTTTCATCCACCCGTCCATCGAGGCCTGCCTCGACTTGGCAGAGGCGCATCAATTCGACAGCGCAGATGTGGAGGCAGTGGAACTCGAGGTCCATAAGCTGGCGATCGGGTTGACCGGAAAGCCGCAGCCGGCCCATGCCTACGATGCACAGGTCAGCGTCTACCACTGGGCCGCAGCCGTGCTGTCGCGCCGCGCGGCGGGTCTGGCCGAGGCGGCGGACAGTTGCGTCACGGATCCTGCGGTGGTGGCATTGCGCAAGCGGGTGAACGTCAAGGTGGTCGACGAACTCGGCGCGAACGAGGCACGTGCGACGGTGCTGCTGCGAAACGGCCGTCGGCTGCATACCGCGGTCGGGCCGTGCCTGGGGTCTGCAGAGCGTCCCATGTCCGATGCCCAGATCGAGGCCAAATTTCTGCAACAGGCAGAGGATGTGCTTGGCGATGAGGCCGCACGCAGGCTTGTCGGGCACTGCTGGCGCATGCCCGACGCAGCGGCGGTGCATCTGGCTGCGCCAGGTTTTTGGGGTTGATCTTTTTTTGCACCGGGGGACTTCATGCTACGTGCCTTCAACTTCATCGCTTGCGCCCTGGTGCTTGCGTGTGCATCGCTGTCGCCCGCCCTGGCCCAGGACTACCCCACCCGGGCAGTCCAGCTGGTGATCCCGTACACGGCCGGCGGGGCCACAGATGTCCTCGGACGCATCCTGGCCGAGCATCTGAGCACCCGGCTGGGGCAACGTGTGGTGCCCGAGAACCGGCCCGGTGCCGCTGCCGTGCTGGCCACCGGGCAGGTCGCCCGCGCCAACCCGGACGGCTACACGCTGCTATTTGGCACATTGGCGCATTCGCTCAATGCCACCATGAACCCCAATCTCCCCTACGACCCGGTGAACGATTTCGAGTTCGTCGGCAAGATTGGTCAGTTGAGCTTTTTCGTGATCACCAACCCGCAACTCAAGGTGGGCAACCTTGGCGAACTGGTCAGCTTGATGCGTAGCCAGCCGGGCAAACTTCAGTTCGCTTCGGCCGGCGTCGGCACACCGATGCATCTGGGCGGGGAGCTGCTCAAACAGATCACGAAGACTGAAGCTATACACGTGCCCTACCGTGGAGAAAGTGCCGCCCTGACCGACCTGATCGGCGGGCACGTGAGTTTCATGCTTTGTTCCGTCACGACCTGCGCACCGCGCTTGCAGGACGGGACCATCAAGGCGCTGTCGGTCACATCGCCGAAGCGGGCACCGCAGGCCCCGGCGCTGCCCACCGGCTCCGAGGCGGGTGTACCCGGCATGGAGACCTATTCATGGTTCTTCGTCGCGGCCCCCAAGGGCACGCCAGCGGCCATCGTCAACCGCTTGGACCGCGAGCTCAATGCCATCCTGAAGGACGAAAAATTCACCACCCGGGTCCATGCCATGGGCATCGATACCGACAGCAGCTCGACCCAGGCTGGCACGCGGGCGCTGGTGCAAAGCGAAATTGACAAGTGGCGGCCGGTCATCTTGAGCACGGGCGCTGTGACAAAGTAGTCCACCGGGGCCTGCCCGGCGAAGCCCGATTTTAGGCATCGCGCCGCTACACTGTCCCCGGGGGGGCGTCGGTGGGGCGGGCTGTGTCGCCCTCACCATCAAGGCCGGCAGCGTCAACCTTCATGTTGGCCTCGTCTGCCTTGTTAAGTCACTTCACTTCAGCGGTGTCTCGGCCCGGCGCGTTTCGCGGCAGATATAAGAATACGGAAAAGTCGTTTTGAATCAAGAGCGTATGCCGTGGCATCTATCGGTGGCCCCGATGATGGACTGGACTGACCGCCACTGCCGTTACTTCCATCGCCTCCTCAGCCAACATGCCTTGCTGTACACGGAGATGGTGACCACCGGCGCGCTGCTGCATGGCGACGTGCCGCGCCACCTTGACTACAACGTTGAAGAACATCCGGTGGCGCTGCAATTGGGCGGTAGCGAGCCCGCCGATTTGGCGCAGGCGGCCCGCCTGGGCGAGCGCTGGGGCTACGACGAGATCAACCTCAACTGCGGCTGCCCCAGCGAGCGGGTGCAGCGCGGGGCCTTCGGCGCCTGCCTGATGAATGAGCCGCACCTGGTGGCCGATGGCGTCAAGGCCATGGTCGACGCGGTCTCGGTGCCGGTGACTGTCAAGCACCGCATCGGCATCGAGCGCGTGGAAGACTACGGCTTCGTGCGCGATTTCGTCGGTACCGTGGCCGACGCCGGCTGCCGCGTCTTCATCGCCCACGCGCGCAACGCCTGGCTCAAGGGCCTGTCGCCCAAGGAAAACCGCGAGGTGCCGCCGCTGCGCTACGAGGTGGTGCACCGGCTCAAGCAGGACTTTCCTCACCTGGTGATTGCCATCAACGGCGGGTTCACGAATGCGGCGCAGGTGCACGATCAACTGTCCCTGCTCGATGGCGTGATGGTCGGGCGCGAGGCCTATCACAACCCGTTCTGGCTGGCCTCGTGGGACCATGATTTCTTCGGCGCGGCAGAGGGCGACCTGACCCGCGAGGCGGTCGAGGCCCGCATGGTCGACTACATGGAGCGCGAGGCCGCTGCGCACGCAACGCCCTGGCATTCCATCGCAAGGCACATGCTCGGCCTGTACCACGGCCAGCCTGGCGCGAGGCGCTGGCGGCAGGTGTGGAGCGACCATCGGCTCAAGGCGCTGCCGGCGCGCGAGGTGATGGCGCTGGCGCACCAGCGCCAGGCGCATCTGCTGGATGCCTGAGCGGCGCTTGCGACACGGCCGAAGGAGCGGGTCGGTCTCGTTTGCGGTCGACATGGCTGGATGACGGCCGCTACACTGTGCACATGCATGCGCTGATCGAATCCCATCGTGACGAGTTGCTGGCGATGGCCCGCCGCCGCGGCATCACGAGCCTACGCGTGTTCGGTTCCATGGTTCGCGGCGGTGAGCGCGAGGACAGCGATGTCGATTTGCTGGTGACACTGGCACCCGGCACCAGCGGTCTGGCATTGGGTGGCTTGTTGCTGGATGCCCAGGAATTGCTGGGCCGCCGTGTCGACGTCGTCACCGAAGCGAGCCTGCATCCTGCGCTGCGCGACCGGGTACTTGCCGACGCGGTTCCACTGTGACTCCGGGTCCCAAGGCAGACCACGTCTTGCTCGCACACATGGGCGAGTGCATCGAGCGGATCCATGAGTACACCGCAGGCGATCGCTCGCGCTTCGAGGCGTCTCGCCTGGTGCAGGATGCGGTGATCCGCAACCTGCAGACGCTCACCGAGTCCAGCCAACGCCTGTCCGACGACATCAAGGCCACCGAGCCACAGGTGCCCTGGCGTGAGTTGGCCGGCTTTCGCAACGTGATCGTGCATGGGTATCTTGGGATCGACCTCGTGGCGGTCTGGCTTGTCGTCGATCAGGATCTGCCACCGCTCGCTGAAGCACTCGCCCGCATGATGGCCCGCAACCAAGCGGATTGACGGTAGCAGCGGGGCTCACCGCTACCTGGATGCCGGGCCCGCCCTCTGGCGTGTGCGCAGACGCCCTAAGCCGCCGCCTCCAACCCATTCGCGAAATGCTCGCGCATGCAACGCACCGTGGCCGCAGCGTCGCGCCGCTTCAGCGCGGTCATCACCGCCCGGTGCTCCTTTAGCGATTCCTCGATGCGCCCCGACTTGAGCAGCGAGTTGTGGCGATTGAGCTTCATCACCTTGCGCAGGTCGGCCACCATCTGGTTGCGCCAGCGGTTGCCGGCGATCTCCAGCAGGCGCATGTGAAAGCGCTCGTTGATTCGAAAGAACAGCTCGCGGTTGGCCGCGGCGGCTTCGAGCTCGGCGTGGATGCCCGCCAGTTCCTTCAACTCGGCGGCGCTGGCCCGCTCGGCCACCACGCCGGCCGCGTCGCTCTCCAGCAATGAGAGCAGGTGGTAGACCTCGTCCAGATCCTGTTCAGACACCTCGGTGACGTAGGCGCCGCGCCGCATCTTCATGGTCACCAGGCCTTCGGCGGCCAGCACCTTCAGCGCTTCGCGCAGGGGGGTGCGGCTGATGCCGTATTCCTGTGCGAGTTTGACCTCGTCGATCCAGCTGCCCGGCTCGAGCTCGCGCTGGAAGATGCGTTGCCGAAGGAGTTCGGCAACTTCTTCATACAGGGCACGGGGAGCAAGCGACACAACGGACATGCGGCGATTCTAGGCGATTTTGTGATTCATAATTATGAATGATGATGTAAACTCGCGCATCTTCCGAAAAGACACCGATGAGCCAAGCACCCGAATTCCAGCCCGCCAACCTCCAAGCCTGGGCCAAGGCCGCCGCCAAGTCGGCGCCCGGCGGCAATGTCGATGCCCTCAACTGGCTCACGCCTGACGGCATTGCGGTCAAGCCGCTGTACACCGCGGCCGATCTGCAGGGCCTGCCCCACACCGACACGCTGCCTGGTTTTGAGCCCTACATCCGCGGCCCGCAGGCCACCATGTACGCGGTGCGGCCCTGGACCATCCGGCAGTACGCGGGCTTTTCCACCGCGCAAGAATCGAACGCGTTTTATCGCAAGGCGCTGGCGGCGGGCGGGCAGGGTGTGTCGGTCGCGTTCGACCTGGCCACCCATCGCGGCTACGACAGCGACCACCCCCGCGTCACCGGTGACGTGGGCAAGGCCGGCGTGGCCATCGACAGCGTCGAGGACATGAAGATCCTGTTCGACAGCATCCCGCTGGACAAGGTGTCGGTGTCCATGACCATGAACGGCGCCGTGCTGCCGGTGCTGGCCGGCTACATCGTGGCGGCACAGGAGCAGGGCATTGCGCAGGACCAGCTGTCCGGGACCATCCAGAACGACATCCTCAAGGAGTTCATGGTCCGCAACACCTACATCTACCCGCCCGAGCCGTCGATGAAGATCGTCGGCGACATCATCGAATACACGGCCAAGAACATGCCGAAGTTCAACTCGATCAGCATCTCGGGCTACCACATGCAGGAAGCCGGGGCCAACCAGGCGCTTGAGTTGGCCTTCACCCTGGCCGACGGCAAGGAGTACGTCAAGACGGCGCTGGCCAAAGGCCTGGATGTCGATGATTTCGCGGGGCGGCTGTCGTTCTTCTGGGCGGTGGGCATGAACTTCTACCTGGAGATCGCCAAGATGCGCGCGGCCCGCCTGCTTTGGTGCCGCATCATGAAGGGCTTCAACGCCAAGAACCCCAAGAGCCTGATGCTGCGCACGCACTCGCAGACCTCGGGCTGGTCGCTCACCGAACAAGACCCCTACAACAACGTGGTGCGCACCACCATCGAGGCCATGGCCGCCGTGTTCGGCGGCACGCAATCGTTGCACACCAACAGCTTCGACGAAGCCATCGCGCTGCCCACCGAGACCTCCTCGCGCATCGCCCGCAACACCCAGCTGATCATCCAGGAAGAGACCCACATCACCAGCGTGATCGACCCTTGGGCCGGCAGCTACATGATGGAAAAGCTCACCCAGGACATGGCCGACGCCGCCTGG
The DNA here is from genome assembly GCA_947476465.1 of Comamonadaceae bacterium. Lineage (GTDB taxonomy): Bacteria > Pseudomonadota > Gammaproteobacteria > Burkholderiales > Burkholderiaceae_C > Ramlibacter. The sequence continues at coordinate 138,122 of CANJQN010000007.1, forward strand.
ACCATCATGCAAGAGGTCCAGGCCATGGGCGGCATGACCCGCGCGGTCGACTCGGGCTGGGCCAAGCTCAAGATCGAGGCCGCCGCCGCCGAGAAGCAGGCCCGCATCGACTCGGGCCGCGACGTGATCGTGGGCGTCAACAAGTACAAGCTGGACAAGGAAGACCCTATCGAGATCCTTGAGGTGGACAACGTGCGGGTGCGCGACGAGCAGATCGAGCGCTTGAACGCCATCAAGGCGTCGCGCGACAATGCGCGGGTGCAGCAGACCCTTGCCGCCCTCACGCAGATCGCGCAGAGTGGGCAGGGCAACCTGCTGGGCGCCACCGTCGATGCCATGCGCGCACGGGCCACCGTGGGCGAGGTGTCTGACGCGTTGGAAAAAGTGTTTGGGCGCCATCGCGCCGATACGCAAAAGGTGACCGGTGTGTATGCAGCCGCCTATGACTCCGCCGAAGGTTGGGACAAGCTCAAGACCGAAATCGCGGCTTTTGCCGAGCAGCACGGCCGCCGCCCGCGCGTGATGATCGCCAAGCTCGGCCAGGACGGCCACGACCGCGGCGCCAAGGTGGTGGCCACCGCCTTTGCCGACCTGGGCTTCGACGTCGACATCGGCCCGCTGTTCCAGACCCCCGAGGAATGTGCGCGCCAGGCCATCGAGAACGACGTGCACGCGGTGGGCGTCTCCACCCTGGCGGCGGGCCACAAGACCCTGGTGCCGGCCATCATCGCCGAGCTGCGCAAGCAAGGCGCCGACGACATCGTCGTGTTCGTCGGCGGTGTGATCCCGCGGCAGGACTACGACTTTTTGTACGAGGCCGGCGTCAAGGGCATCTACGGCCCGGGCACGCCCATTCCCGCCAGCGCGAAGGACGTGCTGGAGCAGATTCGCAAGGCGCAGGGCTGATGGGCGCTCCGCGCATTGATCCGGGAATGCGTCGCAGTCCAACTGTGCGGGCTGAGCCACTCTCTCCCGTTCGGGCTGAGCTTGTCGAAGCCCCAGCAGCCCTTCGACAAGCTCAGGGTGAACGGGCGGGGTTTGCAGGCGTGCGAGCTGAGCTTCCCCCAACCGCTCGGGCTGCCCCACCCCCAACCGTTCGGGCTGAGCTCCCCCCAACCGTTCGGGCTGCCCCACCCCCAACCGTTCGAGCTGAGCTTCCCCCAACCGCTCGGGCTGCCCCACCCCCAACCGTTCGGGCTGAGCTTCCCCCAACGGTTCGGGCTGCCCCACCCCCAACCGTTCGGGCTGAGCTTGTCGAAGCCTGCGCCTGATGAAACCGTTCCACGTCTACATCCTGCGATGCGGTGACGGCTCGTATTACACGGGCCACACCGACAATATGGACGTGCGGATGCAGCAGCACCATGCTGGCGGCATCGGATTCACTTCGTCGCGCAAACCAGTTGAGCTGGTGTGGCAGGGTGAGTTCGAGACGCGTGAAGGTGCGTTGGCTTTTGAGCTTCAGGTCAAGGGGTGGTCTCGGGCCAAGAAAGAGGCGCTGATGGCGGGGGATTGGGACCGCGTGCGCACGCTTGCCGCATCGAGGGGGGCTGGTGTGCGAGGGCTTCGACAGGCTCAGCCCGAACGGGAAGAGGCGGCTCCTGCGCAAGCTACATCCTTCCAGGCCACGCGACCTCCCTCCGTTCAAGCCGCGCGCGCCCCCTCCGTTCACCCCGGGCACGCCCCCTCCGTTCAGGCCGGGCACCCCCCCTCCGTTCAGGCCGGGCACCCCCCCTCCGTTCAGGCCGCGCGCCCCCCCTCCGTTCACCCTGAGCTTGTCGAAGGGGCGCAGGGGCTTCGACAAGCTCAGCCCGAACGGGACGGGACGGCTCAGCCCGAGCGGGAGATGCACGCTCCGCCCGACCAGTTGACGAGCGATGTCCTCCACGGCACTGCCACGCGCCAGCGCCGCGCCGTCGCCAAGGCCATCACCCTGCTCGAATCCACCCGCGCCGACCACCGCGCGCAGGCCGACGAGCTGCTCACCGCCTTGCTGCCGCACACCGGTAAATCGTTTCGCTTGGGCATCTCCGGCGTGCCCGGCGTGGGAAAAAGCACCTTCATCGAAGCCCTGGGCCTGGACCTGATCGCGCTCGGCCATCGGGTCGCCGTGCTGGCAGTCGACCCGTCCAGCAGCGTGTCGGGCGGCTCCATCCTGGGCGACAAGACGCGCATGGAGATGCTCTCGGTGCACGAGCGCGCCTACATCCGGCCCAGCCCCTCCAGCGGCACGCTGGGCGGCGTGGCCGAGAAAACGCGTGAGGCCATGCTGGTGTGCGAGGCCGCCGGTTACGACATCGTCATCGTCGAGACCGTCGGCGTTGGCCAGAGCGAGACCGCCGTGGCCAATATGACCGACATGTTCGTGCTGATGCAACTGCCCAATGCCGGCGATGACCTGCAGGCCATCAAGAAGGGCGTGATGGAGCTGGCCGACCTGGTGGTGATCAACAAGGCCGACATCGACGCCGACGCTGCCACCCGCGCCCAGGCCCAGATCACCAGCGCCATGCGCCTGTTTACCCAGCACGGGCGCGAGCACGGCGACTGGCGGCCCGAGGTCATTCAGCTCAGTGCCCTGAAGTCCGCCGGCCTGGACCGCTTTTGGGCCTGCGTCAGCCGCTACCGCGAGCTCTCCACCGCCGACGGCTCGCTGGCCGCGCGGCGGCGCCATCAGTCATTGGCCTGGATGTGGGAGCGCATCGAAGCCGGCCTGAAAAACGAGTTTCGCCAGCACCCCGCGGTGAAGGCCTTGCTGCCGCAGCTCACCATCGAAGTCGAGTCGGGGCGCCTGCCGGCCTCGAGCGCGGCGCGCCAGTTGCTGCTGGCGCGCCTGCCATCCTGAGAACGTCCAACACCCAAAGAGCCATGCAAGACATCCTCGACAAACTGGAAAAAAAGCGCGAAGCCGCGCGCCTGGGCGGAGGGCTCAAGCGCATCGAGGCCCAGCACGGCAAGGGCAAGCTCACCGCGCGTGAGCGGCTCGAGCTTTTGCTTGACGAAGGCACGTTCGAAGAATGGGACATGTTCGTCGAGCACCGCTGCCATGACTTCGGCATGCAGGACAACAGGGTGCCCGGCGACGGCGTGGTCACCGGCTACGGGATGATCAACGGCCGCCTGGTGTTCGTCTTCAGCCAGGACTTCACCGTCTTCGGCGGCGCGCTGTCCGAGGCGCATGCCGAGAAAATCTGCAAGGTGATGGACCAGGCCATGAAGGTGGGCGCGCCAGTCATCGGCCTGAACGACTCCGGCGGCGCCCGCATCCAGGAGGGCGTGGCCAGCCTGGGCGGCTATGCCGACGTGTTCCAGCGCAACGTGATGGCCTCGGGCGTGGTGCCGCAGATCAGCATGATCATGGGCCCCTGCGCCGGCGGCGCGGTGTACTCGCCGGCCATGACCGACTTCATCTTCATGGTCAAGGACAGCTCCTACATGTTCGTCACCGGCCCAGAGGTGGTGAAAACCGTGACGCACGAGGAGGTGTCGGCCGAGGAGCTCGGCGGCGCCATCACCCACACCACCAAGAGCGGCGTGGCCGACCTGGCCTTCGAGAACGACGTCGAGGCGCTGATCATGCTGCGGCGCCTGTACAACTACCTGCCGCTGAACAACCGCGAGAAGCCGCCGATCCGCCGCAGCAACGACCCGGTCGACCGTATGGACTACTCGCTCGACACCCTGGTGCCCGACAACGCCAACAAGCCCTACGACATGAAGGAGCTGATCACCAAGACAGTGGACGACGGCGACTTCTTCGAGCTGCAGCCCGAGTACGCCAAGAACATCCTCATCGGCTTTGCCCGCATGGAAGGCCAGACGGTGGGCATCGTGGCCAACCAGCCGCTGGTGCTGGCCGGCTGCCTGGACATCAAGAGCAGCATCAAGGCCGCGCGCTTCGTGCGCTTTTGCGATGCCTTCAACATCCCCGTCGTCACCTTCGTCGACGTGCCCGGCTTCATGCCCGGCACCAGCCAGGAGTACGGCGGCATCATCAAGCACGGCGCCAAGCTGCTGTA